>DAOTWD010000096.1:0-29362 GCA_034435975.1 Chloroflexaceae bacterium
CGTCGGCGCAACGACTGATAGACCGCTTCCGGCGAAGAGGCCAGCCGCCGCTGCAAGATCGTCAGCGCGAACCCCACCGTCCCTGCCCGCTTATCATTCTGCAACGCCTCGGCGCGGTTGAACTCTTCGCGCACATAGGTCGTGACTTCTTTGTAGAGATACGCCTCATCAGGCGAGAGCCGGTACGGTACGGTGTAGGCGATCCGCTCCGGGAAAAGCGGCGTACCGTCGAACTTGAGCAGTTTTTCCTTCACCATGCGCCGCATCAGGTCAGAGACATCGACCTGATGCACCCCATCGCGGAAACGGCCCTCGAAGCGGTCGCCATCCAGCAGCGCCAGGAAGAGCTGGAAATCTTCTTCCTTGCCATTGTGCGGCGTCGCGGTCATCAAGAGAAAATGGCGCGCAAGGCCGGAAACAAGCTGACCCAGACGGTAGCGTTTCGTGTACTTGATTTCCCCGCCGAAGAAGCTGGCCGAGAGCTTGTGCGCCTCATCGATCACCACCAGGTCGTAGCGGTTGTCCGGCGCGGTGAGTTTCGCCTGAACATCCTCGTTGCGCGCCAGCTTATCGAGGCGGGCGATCACCAGATGGTTTTCCAGGAACCAGTTGCCGGTGCGGGCGGCTTCGAGCTTGTCGTTCGTCAGAATCTCGAAGGGCAGATGAAAGCGACGGTCGAGTTCATCCTGCCACTGCTCAACCAGATGACCGGGGCAGATAATCAGGCAGCGCTGGAGGTCGCCGCGGGCGATCAGCTCTTTGATCAGCAGCCCGGCCATAATCGTCTTCCCGGCGCCAGGATCGTCAGCCAGCAAAAAGCGCAACGGCTGGCGTGGCAGCATTATCTCGTAGACCGCCGTGATCTGGTGGGGCAACGGTTCCACCAGCGAGGTATGCACTGCCAGCAACGGATCGAACAGATGCGCGAGACGGATGCGATGCGCCTCGGCCACCAGCCGAAAGAGCGCGCCGTCGCCGTCGAAACTCCACGGGTGGCCAGTTGTGACCAGTTCCAGAGTGGGTTCATCGTCGCGGTAGAGCAACCGGGTGCCAGGCTGCCCGCTGGAGTCCTTGTACACCAGCTCCAGGGCATCGCTGCTATACCACTGCACATTGACGACGGTCACCAGGCCATGGGGAAGTATACCGCGGAGCGATACACCACGGGTGAGATCTTCGAGACGAAAACGTGTCGTGTGCGGTTGCATATCGCTCCAGAGTATAGCATATCTTCACCAGTATGTCCACACTCCTCTGTGGACGCTCGTGGACGGGCAGGGCTATGTCGGCTGTGGACGGTGAGGTGGCCCGGGTGGACGGGGGGCCTGGGGGGTCGGCATGCCCACCGCTTGCCGGAGCGCACGCCGGTGGCCGTACCGAGCGGACAGTGCGGGCCGGTGCGCATGCACTGCCGGGCATCAGGCCGCGTTCTGGGCACCCACCAGTGATACCTCTACCGACGATTGCCGATGATCGGCCATGATCACCGATGTGGGGCACCGGACAGCGGATGGCCGACGTGTCTGCATGGATCGCCTCCAGGCGGCGCTGGATCGCCTCCAGGCGCGGGAGTACCTGGTCGCACAACAGCCGTTCCAGGTCGGACGGGTCGAGCAGCGGCGGGGGCGCGGTGGACGTGGCCGCCACCTGCACCACCTGCGCCGCCAGGCGCTGCACCTCGGTCAGGATCTGCTGCACCTCCTGCGCCGTGCGGTCGGTCGTCGTCGTCAGACTCCTCCAGACTAGCACTGATGCTCTCATTCCACGACAAACGCCCTGAACGCGGGCGAGCGGCCTTTCAGGTAGGGTTCGAGCCTGTCGGCCAGTAGCTTCAGCGCCTGCGCCTGCGCCTCGGCGACCGGCGTGCTGTGCGCCAGCGTGTGCAACTGCCCGTGCGCGTCGGGCAGCGCTGCACAGAGCGCCTCCTCCGTCAGCACCCGTCGCGCATCCTGGTTCAGCCAGCGCAGGCTCATCAGCGTGCGCTCGGCCTCGTAGCGCTCGTCGCAGTCGGCGCTGCGGCGCAGGCGCTGATGGTTCTCACTCTGGCGCCACTGCCGCCGCACGCTGCGGATGGCAGCGGGCAACGCCGTCACCAGCGCCCAGGCCAGATCGTGGTTCAGCTCATTATCGGGGTGAAACGTACGGTCGCAGGCGTTCCGATACAGATCCTCGGTCAGGTTCGAGAGCCAGTTGGCGCCGATGCCACCCACAACCCCGGCCAGCCTGGCCAGGGCGGGGATACTGGCTCCGCTCGCCAGGCCGATGCCGGTGAGCGTCACGGCAATCACGGCACGGAGCAACTGTTCACGGGGCGCATGGTCGTCGGGCATAGACACTCCTTCTCGATGGCAAAGGTGTATAGCCGGTATGGCAAGAGAATAGCATATGTGGCCCGGCAACGCCATACCATGTATGGCCGCGCAACCGCCGCGTCAGGCGGCGCAGAGCGTGGCATCGCGCTGCAGGCGCACCGGAGAGCACGGCCCGCCGGCGCGGGCAGAACCGGACAGCGCGGCCCATCGTTCCATACCGTTCGCATTGCCTGCATCGCCCCGCATTGCCATCCATTACCATGAGATCCTTCGCTCGCAGCACCCGGTCATAATGCCATGGAGCGGGCGACCGGTGTCCACTCAGTGCCGTTCTTCTGTTTGTTGACGACGCACAAATTCCTGGCGGATCTCGATCATCCGTTCTTCACCCAGTTCTCTGGTAAGCGTGTTCCACAACCATTCCCACGCCCTGAGCGGTGGCGGTGAGACCGGAACCGTGATCTGCTGTTCACGCAGGCGTGCAATTTCTTCCCGACACCATTGCTGTGCCTCACGCAAACTATCGAAAGCGGTACCGGCCCACGTGCAATGCTGTGGCGCATCAACATGCTCCACAAATGCGTGCCACTTTGTGCCGTTGGTAAGCGTAGCGACCCCATGCCATCCATGTTCGGTCATTTCCCACCTGGGTCCTTTGATCATACGTGTTCCTCCCCGTGCAACAAATAATTGTGAGATCTCGACTCCCACACCGGTCGTTAGATGCGGCTGCGGATTACTGATCGTGATCAACAGCCTTGAGAAATTGCACAACGTCTGCATACACCGGTGGATTGGCCCCCACCTGGGTACAGGTCAGCGCGGCGACAGCCGAGGCAAAATGGAGAGCCGCTTCAATGTCTGTCGGTGCCAGAGACACCAGCGCGGCACGTGATACCACCCCCCGTCTGGCCAATGCCGCCAGAAAGCCAGCGCTGAAAGCATCGCCGGCGCCAACCGTGTCCCGAATCTCAACCGGATAGGCTGGCACCTGCCACTGTTCGATCTGCCCTGCGTCTGTTCTGCGAAAAGCCAGCACGCCGGCACTCCCATGCGTCACTGAGACAAAGACGGCGCCCTGTGCCAGCAGATCGCCGGCGACACGCTCAGAAGGTTGATCCGGAGCAAGCCAGGCGCTGTCAGCAGCACTGATCTTGATCACGTCGGCCAACCTGAAGAAGCGTTGTAGTAAGGCACGGTAACTCTGCTCATCACGAATAAGTCGAGGCCGTAAGTTCGGGTCAAACGAGACGAGCGCCTTGCCCTTCAATTGTTCGACTACGGACAGGACGGTGGCCGGAGTGGTGCCACGCAAGAGGCTAATCCCACCAAAGTGCAGAATGCTGGTTTCGACAAAACATGCCGGTGGGATCTCATCCAGATGCAACAATGCATCGGCGGCCCCCTCGCCATAGAACGTAAACACCGGCTCACCAGACTCGATGGCAATAAAGGCCAGGGTACTCGGTGCGGCGGCTGATGTCAGCAAACAGCGGGTATCAATACCCTGTGCCTGGGCGTAGGCCAGCAGATAGCGCCCGAAGTAGTCGGTGGATACTTTGCTGACAAAAGCAACAGGTTGCCCCAGGTGGGCCAATCCGACCGCAACGTTAAACGGAGCACCGCCGGGATGCATAGAAAAGCCCGTCGTCGATCCATCGCTGTCTATTGGCAGAAAATCTATCAGGATTTCGCCGATACATGTTATGAGGTTTTTCATGATCCATCCTTACCAGGGTCAACCGTGACGCGGGCACGATGGGCAACAAGCGTGCCTATGATTGTAGCGCACGTTGGGTTTCCTTTCAACTTGAGTCGGCCAGCGGAGCATCTGGTATTGGGTACTCCGGGCATCAATGTCTGTGCCATGCCTGTGCCATTTTTAGGTATAATAAACATAACCCCGGTGTCAACGGCAAGCCAGATAGACGCGGCAGGTCAGGATCGAACCCTGACCGAGGCGGTTGAACTGGCGGCGCCGGCGGATGCAGGTGCTGCTTCCCCATTCTGTCACCAGCACAACGAGAACCAGCGGCGTATCTGCACGAACGATCAGCCGGGCACACCAATCCAGGAGCAGCATGAGAGGCATTGATCATCCATGCGTGAGCAGTGATACGCAGAAAGCCAGAATGCAACCCGACATGACATTAATGGGCAGAGCGGCTGCACCGGGGATCGCCCTTGGCCCGGCATGGCTATATCGTCGATCGTTCATACGCACCCGTGGCCAGCTCGTAACCGGCGTCCATCCCAGGCAGCCCCATGCTCCCGCCCGGGTGATCCCGGAGCTTGAGCGACAACGCCTAGAAGCGGCATTGTACGCGACCGATGCGCTTCTGTCCAGTGCTGAGGCACGCCTGCACGAACTGGGGCAGCATGCCGCCGCCAGGATGTTCAAGGCCTATCGGTTGTTTCTGCACGAGCCGGCGTTGGGTGAACGGGCACAGGCCCTGATCGAGGCTCGCGGCTGTCTGGCCGTTGATGCTATTGGCACAGCAGGCGAGGAGCACGCGGCGCGCATTGCCGGTCTGGTGCATCCCGATCTCACCATCTGCGTCGCCGACATCCGTGATCTTATTGCACAGGTGCAACGGTTGCTGATCGGCGATCCAGAGGTGGATCAGTTGCTCACATCGCCAGCAATTATTGTCTCCCATGACCTCAGCCCGTTTGAGTTGATGCGCCTACCGCACGATTATCTGTCAGGTATTGTACTGGTCGGTGGAGGGGCAACCGCGCATGTGACTATTCTGGCACGGGCACTTGGTATACCGGCGGTAACCGGTCTGGGGCCAGCCTTGCTGGATTGTGTGTCCGATATGGTGATGCTTGCTGTTGATGGTGACGCGGGCTATGTGATTGTCGCCCCGTCCGCAGCGACACAGGCCCGTATGCGCACGCGGGTGGCGTCCCAGGAGGCACAGCGGGCGGCGTTATATCAACAGGGTGACCTTGCCAGTGTTACCCGTGATGGCCGGGCGATAACCTTGCTCGCCAACGTTGCATCGCCAGCAGAGGCACGCATTGCCCGCGAGTGGGGCGCGGAAGGTATTGGTTCCCTGCGCACGGAGTTGTTGTTTATTGACCGCCCGGCGTTGCCCGATGAAGATGAGCAGGTCGCGCTCTATCAAGCTGTTATCCGCGAGTTGCCTGGTTGTCCCATCGTCGCGCGCACGTTGGATATGGGGGGCGATAAACACCTGCCTGCCTTCCCGTTGCCCAGAGAAGACAATCCGTTTCTGGGGTGGCGGGGTATTCGCATCAGTCTCAGCCATCTGGAAGAACTGCTGCTCCCACAGTTACGGGCAATGTTGCGGGCAGGCGCAACGGCAGATGTGCGGATTGTGGTTCCAATGATCGCCACGCTGACGGAGTTTCGTCAGGTGCAGGCCGCACTACGGCAGGCCCACACGCAGTTACAACAGGCGGGTATTCCCTGTACCGCGCATCCGCAACTGGGGGTCTTGATCGAAATCCCGGCGGCGGTGTTAATGATAGATGCGCTGGCCCGCGAAGCCGATTTTATCAGTATCGGTACCAACGATCTGACCCAATATCTGCTGGCCTGTGATCGCACCAGTCCCCATGTTGCCTATCTCTATCAATCCCTGGAGCCAGCGGTGTTACGTTCCATCGCTATGATCGTGGCTGCGGCCCACCACCACGGCAAGCGTGTGTCACTCTGTGGGGAGATGGCGAGCGATACGGCTATAACGCCGTTGTTGATTGGAATGGGCATTGATGAATTGAGTTGCGCACCGTCGATGTTGCCACGGGTGCGGCAGGCGATACGCCGGACGGATGCTGCGGCAGCGCGTGAACTGGCACAGGCGGTGCTGAATGCGGTCAGCCTTGAGGCGGTGCGCGATCTGCTCGATGCCTATGCGTCTGTTCCAGAGGCAACCGCTGTGGGACGGGAATCAGAATGACAATTTATTCACGGGCCTGCTGGACTCGGCGCTCTCCTGCTGTCAGCAAAAACCTGGATCGGTGTAAGCAAAATATCAGGTTCTGCACAGAAGGCAAGTACTTATGCTACAATATGGTACCTGGAGGGTCAGAATAGCAGGCACGAACGGAACGCATGGGCTTGACGTTATTCAAGGTGTCTCCCTTCATTGGTAACCCTTGTTGCACCAAGGAAATAGTATGGCTCAGACTCCGCCCAATGGATTGCATACACTGACGACGGCATCGCCCCCAGAATTAGCAGCACTCCTGGCTCAGGGGCGAAATCGTGGGTATGTTACGCTTGAAGAGTTGCTTCAATTAGTGCCGACGCGGGAGGAGGCGTCTGACTCTATCGCAGATGCTATCTACGCAACGCTGGTGGAAGCTGGTATTCCTGTGCGTGATGCTGCCGATGATCTGGTGGAAGAAGACGTACTGCCTACCGTTGATGCCGATCTCGATGAAGAGCTGTCAGATACACTGCTCAGTGATAGTGTGCGGCTGTACTTGCGAGAGATTGGCCAGGTGCCGTTGTTAACGACCGAGCAAGAGCAGAAGCTGGCGCGGATGATAATGGCCGGGCAAGAAGCCGCGCAACGCCTGGCAGAGCTGCCCCCTGGTAGCCCGGAGCGGCAACAGTTACGGTCACAGGTCATGGCCGGCGATCATGCGCGGCAACAAATGGCGGCTGCCAATCTGCGCCTGGTGGTGAGTATTGCCAAACGCTATCGAGATCGTGGCCTGCCGTTGCTCGATTTGATCCAGGAGGGTAGCCTGGGATTGTTGCGCGCTATCGAGAAATTTGATGTCGAAAAAGGCTATAAGTTCAGCACCTATGCCACCTGGTGGATCAAGCAGGCACTCAGCCGGGCGCTGGCCGACCAGTCGCGCCTGGTGCGCTTGCCGGTTCATCTGGGTGAGACACTGAATCGCATTCAGGCTGCCCGTCGCCATTTAACCCAGAAGCTGGGCCGTGATCCATCTGACCAGGAACTGGCCGAAGAGCTGCAGATGAACGAGGAAAAACTGCGTGAACTGCGGCGCACCGCCCAGGATCCGGTGTCACTGGCAACCCCGGTTGGCGAGGAAGCCGATAGTACGCTGGCCGATTTTATTCCGGATCCGCATGCCCTCGATGCCGATGATGCGGCGGCCAACGGCATGCTGCGCGCCCAGATTGCGGCTGCGCTTGATCAATTGACCGAGCGGGAACGTCGGGTGCTGGAGTTACGCTATGGTCTCTCAGACGGTCAGCCACGCACCCTGGAAGAGGTTGGGAAGGCGTTTGGAGTCACACGGGAGCGGGTGCGGCAAATTGAGGTCAAAGCCTTGCGGAAGCTGCGTCATCCACGCCTGGGTAAATTACTGAAGGATTATCTGGATCAGATTTAACCCTATCCCCAGCATAAAGACGTGTCAGGGTCGAGGTTTCCTGACACGTCTTTGTTGTATGGTTCCTATTACGACAACGAGACATCTCCTGGGTAGGAAGGCGCGGCGAAGCCGCGCCGCACCGGTAACCATGCGCGGGAGCCGGGTGAGAAGCGAGGAGCGCGAGGAGAGAACCCACACACTCCTCGCGCCGTTTCCCTTCCTCCTCGCCAGCACCGAGCCGCCCTCCCCAGGGGATGTCTCGTTGTCGTCCTATTCCGATCCGTCATCTGGAAAAGAGCGGGTTGGCCGGTCAATCGTGGGCCGGGGAACGATGGTGACAACCGGCTCGGTCGGCAAGATCGGTGAAGCATCTGGATCAGGGGGGCCGGGTGATACTGGTGGTTGGGCAGGCTCGTCCAAGGTAGGGATGATCGATTCTACCGGCTCTGTGGGTGGCAGGTCAGGATCGCCCGGTGTGGGCAGGTCAGGATCGCCCGGTGTGGGCAGGTCAGGATTGCCCGGCGTGGGCAGGTCAGGATCGCCCGGCGTGGGCAGGTCGGGATCGCTCGGTGTGGGTAATACTGGCGGGAGGGTAGGCCATACCGGTGGGGATGTGGGCACGATGATCGGTGCAGGCACAACGGTGGTCGTGGGGGTGCTGGTGGGTGTTCTGGTTGGTGTGGGTGGTTGGACGCGGGTCGCTGTGGCACCAGGCGTGGGGGTACGGGTGAGCGTGGCTGTTGGCGTCAGCGTCGGTTGATCGGTCGCTATGGCAAGGGTGGCTGTGATCGTATCATTGCCGGGCGGGATAGACTGTCCATCAGACACATCACCGCTCGCAACCAGGAGTTGGATGCCGAGCGTGATATAAATGCTGATGATAATGAGCAGGAGAGCTAACAGCATCGCATAAATGATGCGGTCACGGAGCGATAGCCCCCACAGCCAGCCGCGCAATCCGCTATACGCCGGAGCCTGGATCGGGGGCAAGGGCATCGCCGTTGAAGGCGGTGGCAAACCCATGTATAATGGACAATGAACGTGTCCCGGTGAAAGACAATAGCTGGCCTGATCGACAGGAATGTCTTGTGCATCACCGGTGACATAACAGCGATGCTCAGGTGTTGGGCTTGCAAAGCGAATGGCACGATTTTGCTTTAGACCGAGATGCGGACAATGTCCCGATGGTTCAACCATGGCAATCTCTATCACTCCTCCGTTAGCACTGGTCACATGATAAGGTGGTCTATTATAGGCTCCTGTCATTATGCGCGTCAATGACGGTGGTATAATGGCCGTGTCCGTAACCGTTCGGGCGGGCGAGGGCAGAGGGACAACGCCCATCCTGGAGTGTCAAGGGTGCGCGGATGCCACAGCCCACCCTGCCTCACCTCGCAGGGATGACGTGAACGGTTACACCGCGTTCTGTCTGGTCTCTGGATATGCTTCAATACAGACTGGCATGGGCCGGAACGTGAGCTACTGAGAATTAAGGGCATACAATTATGCGTATTGTTATCGTCTCTGATATTCATTCAAACATTACGGCACTTGAGACAGTTCTGGCTGATGCGGGTAGTTATGATGCGCTCTGGTGTCTTGGCGATATCATCGGCTATGGCCCGGCACCCAATCAATGTATTGCAGCAATGATGCAGCATGCCAGCGTGGCGATCAGTGGCAATCATGACCTGGCATGCCTGGGGAAAATTGATCTGAACGATTTTAACCCCGATGCCCGTAAGGCGAATATCTGGAATGGGAAGCAACTGACTGCCCCACATCGGGCCTGGCTAGAAGCGTTGTCGCCGCTCCGCCAGGTTGACCATCAATTTACCGTTGTGCATGCCAGTCCGCGTGAGCCTGTCTGGGAATACTTACTGACGCCCACGCAGGCGTTAGCCAACTTTCCGCTGTTTGATACGCAAGTCTGCCTGATCGGTCATTCGCACGTGCAGATGGGTTTTAGTCTCAGCCCTGATGGACGCTGTGAACGTTTCATTCCCAATCATGGCGATGTATTACGCTTGCGAGACGCTGATCGCTATTTTATCAATCCGGGCAGTGTGGGCCAGCCACGTGATCAAGACCCGCGAGCGGCATATATAATATTGGACACCCTGGTGGGCACGGTGCGCTTTCAGCGGGTGGCGTATGATATCGCTCAGACGCAACAACAGATGCATCTGGTTGATCTGCCAACGGCGCTCATCCGCCGGCTGGATCTCGGTATGTAACCAGAGCTGGCCCGCAGAGTCGGCCTATGTCTATAAAAACCCTGCTGCCAGCGGTGTCGTCGCTCGGCAGACCTGTGCCAACAGACCACAACGTGGTTTCCCGGGGGCGTCACCCATGATGCCCGCTATGCTTTCCCGTTCCCTCTCTATAAATATTGAACGTAGCCAGGGGAGATATAAGTGGGATGGAGATGATAATCAACTGATAGATTTCTGGCGCGGTCATGGGGTGTTGGTGCCGGGGCATAGCCATCCGGCCATGGTCACTGCGGTGCAGCCACAGATGGCTTAAGGAGTTACATATCTATATGCAGAAGGGTGCCCCGGTAAAAACGCATGTCAACCCGGCTCAGGCTCGCCCGGTCTGGCCGTTGATGATTGGTGCGGCGGCCCTGCTGATCCTGTCACTCGCGTTAACCGTACCCTACCAGAGCGACTGGTGGAAGGTGCTGATCCTGGGCGTGGTGCAGGGATTGTCTGAATTCTTGCCTATTTCGTCAACCGGCCATCTGTTGATTACCTCCCGACTGCTCAACTATGAGGGAAGTATGGATGGGACGTTTGAGATTTTTATCCAGTTCGGTACAGTCCTGGCAGTTATTGGCTTCTATAGCGCCGATTTGCTGCAACAGGCGCGGGCCTGTACCGGCTATGGATATACCGCTGAGGAGACGCATGTGGCCCGCCGTTTCTGGTTGGGGATCTTGCTGGCGTTTATCCCTGCTGCGGTGATTGGTCTGGCAGCACGAGATTGGATTAAAACGGTGCTGTTTGATACCCCGGCGGTTATCGCCGGATCGCTGATTGCTGGTGGTTTTGTCTTTTTGCTGATCGAGCGTCTGCCGCAGCATTTTGCGACCACCAGTGATCTGAGCCAGATAACATTCCGCCAGGCGTTGAGCATCGGGGTGGCACAGGTGCTGGCGCTGGTGCCGGGCGTGTCGCGCTCCGGTGCGTCGATTGTGGGTGGGTTGACAGCACGGCTGGATCGGCGTACAGCGACAGCGTTTTCGTTTTACCTGGCTATTCCCACGCTGGGCGCGGCGACGGTGGTCGATCTGCTGTCAGAACTGGCCAGAGTAACGCCCGATGATGTCACACGCTTGCTGCTCGGGACGGTCGTGTCGATGATTGTGGGCTGGTTAAGTATTGGCTGGCTGTTGCGCTATGTGGCGAGTCACAATTTTGTTGCGTTTGGTATCTACCGCATTATCGCCGGGCTGGTGATACTCGGCCTCATCGGTGCTGGCTATCTCTAGTTCTAATGTCGGTGTTTTGGGAAGCGGTCGTGAGGCGCGGATGGGTGAGACGCGGAGGCGCGGATGCGACGACGCGACGAGGTGTCGTGTGTTCTGCCGGGGTGCCGGGTGCAGTTGATATGCCAATACTCGCCTCGTGCGCCGTCTGAGTCTATCCTAACCACTGCGCTATTTGTTGTGGGGTCAGGTTGCCGCCACAGATGACGGTTGCTACCCATTGCCCTTGAAACCGGCTCCGGTTTTCGAGAATAGCCGCCACACCCACCGCACCCGATGGCTCAACCACCAGACCAAGATGCTGGTGCAGCAGTTTCATAGCCGTGAGGAGCGTCTCATCGCTTACGAGCATGGTGTCATCTACCGTGCCGTGCACATCCATCACGGCTTCAGGAATCGGAATGCGTACCGCAATGCCATCGGCAATGGTGTTGACGGTGCTATATTCGACGATTTCCCCTGTCCGCCATGACTCAACTATCGCGGGTGCGCCAATGGCAGCGACACCAATGACTCGGGTTGCGGGGGTATGCGCTTTGATCCAGCGTCCGACGCCCGTGAGGAGTACCCCGTTGCCCAGAGCCACCAGCACACACGCTAATGGCGTTGACCACTGGAGCAACTCAAGGCCAACGGTGCCGGCTCCTTCGCCAGTGGCAACCTCCAGACTGTCTTCAACCATGGGTATCCCGCTGTCCTGTGCCACACGGCGAGCCTCGGCTTTGGCCGCATCAAAATCAGCGCCATTCAAGCGTACTTCTGCCCCCAAAGCCCGCATGCGCTCAATCTTGAACGGATTGGCGTTCACACTTATAGCATTCTTAAATCGGTTGTGCAGAACCCGGAATCCAGGCTTTCGCCTCGGTAGCACTCCGTCCAGGCTCAAGCCTGGACTCCCATGTACCATGGGTATAGGCTTGCTATATGCGCACCCCATCAAACAGGCGGCGCACCGGGCAGGCAAAGCCGGGCAGCAGCGGCGTGGTCAGCGTATCCTGGGCATAGAGGGTGGCGACCAGGATGAGCGCTGCCTGTTCACGCCGATATACCTCGATCTGCTGGCGCTGCCAATCTACAATCCAATACTCATGCACTCCGCGCCGCGAGTAGAGCTTGC
Organism: Chloroflexaceae bacterium; assembly: GCA_034435975.1. Classification (GTDB taxonomy): domain Bacteria; phylum Chloroflexota; class Chloroflexia; order Chloroflexales; family Chloroflexaceae; genus CAKZQX01. Next base: position 12,251 of record DAOTWD010000096.1, read on the forward strand.
GTTTCGCCTCGCGATCGCGCTCCTCGTTCGCGCTGCCCGGCGATAACACCTCGATCACCAGTTCCGGTGCCGCATGCAGCTTACCATCGCTCCCCAGCGTGGTTGCCAGACGGGTCGTACTGATCCAGATCACATCCGGGGCAACATCATCATCATCGGCAAAAATGATGCCCGGTGCGGCATTGACCACCCCCAGTCCGGTCTGCTCATTCCACTCGTCCAGAAAGCGGGTCAAACGCACACACGTAAACTGGTGATGCCAGTGGGGTTGACGCGACATATAGAGTTCTCCATCAACAATTTCATAGCGTTTGCCATTGTCGGGCAACACCTCCAGGTCGGCTGAAGTCCAACGTAGCACTGATTCGGTCATACACGCTCCTCGCTTTCGTAAAGCGCCCGGTCGTTTTGCACCACCGCACGCCCTGTGACGCTCCACGGCTGCGGCTGATTTCACGCCTCGTCGCCTCGTCGCCTCCGCGCTTCCGCGCCGCCGCGCCGCCTCACCTCCTCACCTCCGCGCCGCCGCACCTCCCCTGTCACCAGTGTACCACACCCCGCTACTGTTGCGCTTTCTTCACCTACTAGATGCGTCTCGTCACTTTTATATTCAACTTTTGGAATATACTGAGAAGCAGACAGATATGGTATGTACGATGGAAGGGTGTGATGTCGCCAGATGCTGATCAACCAGTGACCGATCTTTTTCGGGTATTGATGCACCCGAGACGCCTGGCGATTCTTGACCTGTTGCGTGATGGAGAGCAGTGTGTCTGTCATATGGAAGCCTACCTGGGCAAGCGGCAGGCCTATATTTCGCAGCAACTGATGTTGTTGCGCGAGGCCGGATTGGTGCAGGATCGGCGTGATGGGTGGAACAATTACTATCGGGTGGTTAAACCGGAGATATTCGCCCTGATCGACAACGCCCGGTCACTGGCGGGGGGGCCTACCCCAGCCAGCAATGTGCGACCGCCACGCACAGCCTGTCCGTGTCCCAGGTGTAATCCGGTTCTGGATGTAGTCGAGCTTGTTGTAACCTGACCACTCTTTTTTTGCGCCAGCATATTCAGTTTTCTGAATATACGTACCAGGGGGGCCATGCCGCACCCGGTCTGGCATCGTGAACGTGCGAACACTCAGGCATGGTTTGGATTCACCGTAACTGTTCACCCAAGGGGGAACACCCCCCCTGGGCGCGAGAGCGGGGCGCACTTCATCGGGCACACGAGGGCAAGATGCCCGCGCTCCCAGGATTTGTGTACCTGTAGTAACACCTTGTCTTAACGGAAAACTGTGTAAGGAGCTTATTGTATGGCAACTATTCACGACCCACCAGAACAACTCCCCGGTAATGCCACCTCAACAGCGCTGGTGCAACGGCTGGCCCAGGCTGGTGCGGCTATGCGCCTCGGCCTGGAACGCTGGCGTGACGACTGGCAGATATTCGCGGTTATGGTCGGGGTATTCCTAGCCTTCTTTTATCTACCGGTTGGCGTGCCCCGCTTTGACAACGCGGTGTTGGAGGCGCTGCATCTGGCGCGGTGGTACGCGCAGGAGCATGTGCTGCTTTGCCTCTTACCGGCCTTCTTTATTGCTGGAGCGATTGCGGTCTTTGTCAGCCAGGCAGCGGTGATGAAATACCTGGGAGCCAATGCTCCCCGCGTGCTGGCCTATGGCGTGGCGTCGGTCTCCGGCACCATCCTGGCAGTCTGCTCCTGCACGGTTCTGCCGCTCTTTGGTGGCATCTATCGAAGGGGAGCGGGACTAGGGCCGGCAGTGGCTTTTCTCTACTCTGGCCCGGCGATCAATGTACTGGCGATTGTGCTGACGGCCAACGTGCTGGGGCCGGAACTGGGCATTGCCCGTGCTGTCGGCGCGGTGGTGTTCAGTGTGGTGATTGGCGTGCTGATGCACCTGATCTTTCGCAAAGAGGAGCAGGGCAAGCGCCAGGCACAGATGATGCTCCCCGAACCAGAGGTTGAGCGTCCGTTGTGGCAGAATGGGCTGTATTTTGCGTCGATGGTCGGCATTCTGGTCTTTGCCAACTGGGGGCAACCGCAGACGGCGGGCGGGCTATGGGCGGCGATCTATGGCGCGAAATGGGGGCTAACGGCGGTGTTTGCGCTGGGGCTGGCGCTGGCACTCGTGCGCTGGTTCGGCGTGCGCTGGTGGCAGATGCTCAGTGTCGCGGTACCGACCGTCGTGGCGGCGCTCCTGTTCCCGGCCACACCGCTGATACCGTTTGTGATCGGTCTGGTCGGTCTATCGCTGCTAACCAGCACCAGCCAGAATAGCGAACTGAGCGAGTGGTTCGGCCAGTCGTGGGGCTTTGCCAAGCAGATTTTGCCGCTGCTGTTCTGGGGCGTGCTGATCGCGGGCCTGCTGCTGGGGCGGCCCGGCAGTGAGGGGCTGATTCCATCCGCGTGGGTCAGTGCGGCGGTCGGTGGTAACTCGCTGCTGGCGAACTTCACCGCCGCGTTCCTGGGGGCATTTATGTACTTCGCCACGCTGACCGAGGTGCCGATCCTGCAAGGCTTGCTCGGCAGCGGTATGGGCAAAGGGCCGGCGCTGGCATTGTTGCTGGCCGGCCCGGCACTCAGTCTGCCCAACATGCTGGTTATCCGTAGTATGATGGGGACACAGAAGACGGTCGTGTTTGTTTCACTGGTGATTGTTATGGCGACGATCAGTGGCCTGCTGTATGGGACGTTCTTTGGATAGTGGCGTGAGGATGCGACTTCAGGTGGCAGGTAACAGGTGACAGATGACAGGTTGAGCAACGACGAACGCTCCGAATCCCACCGTAGACGGGCAGGCAGGCGGTGCCGCGTCACCTGTACCCTGTACCCTGTGTAACCTGTAACCTGTTCAGGAGGAGATTGAATGAAGAAGCTACAAATTCTGGGCACGGGTTGCCCGAAATGTCAGAAGCTGGCTGCGCAGACCGAGGCGGCAGCCCAGGCGGCCGGAATTGAGTACGAATTGGAAAAGATCACCGACATCAATGCGATTATGGACTTTGGGGTAATGATGACGCCCGCGCTGGCGGTGGATGGCGAGGTGAAGGTCGTTGGGAAAGTGCCGTCGGTGGCCGAGATCCAGCGGTTGCTGGCGTAGCTGTCCGTTCATGCTTACGATTTAGCGACCGCATCCATACCTGCCCGCGATGCGGGTTGGTGATGGGACGCGATCACCATGCGGCGCTCAACATTCTGCATCGGGGTCTCCAAACCCTTCGGTTGGAGCGAGACGAGTGTGGGGCGGCACACTCAGAAGCCCAAGCCATCGGGCTTGGGAGCCGTCACATAACGGACGGGGACGACATGTGAACGTTGTCACCTGTCCAGCATACGAAAGGTATCTTATGCGCAACCAGGATCATGATCAATGTACATGTAGCGCTGCCCCCAAACTCATCTTTGCCTGCTCTGGCGCGGCGGATGTGGGGGCAATTGCCGATCAAGCGGCCCGTGCAATGACCCGGGCGGGCGTCGGGCGGATGTATTGCCTGGCCGGTATTGGCGGGCGACGGAACGTGATTATGCAGAATACGGCTGCCGCGGGTGCAATACTGGCGATTGATGGCTGTCCCACTGCCTGCGCCAGACATACGCTCGAAGCGGCCGGGTTTACCGAGTTTGCCCATGTCTGCCTGTATGATCTGGGACTGACCAAAGGTAAGACGGCAGTAACAGCCGAACATATCGAGCAGGTGGTTGCCGCCGGCACGGCTCGCTTGACCGAGGCAGCCAGCGCCGCTTCTAGCAGTGAGCAGGAGCCTTGAGCCATCTCGATCCCGGTACGGGCGGGTTTCACACCCGCCCGTACAATGGTGCTGCATCGCAGTGACAATCGCCGACCTGCACCGGCTACGATTGTCATTTCTTATTGCATTGGATGCTTTTCTTACCTGTTCTGCCCAATTTTTGACATATACTGAGATAAGCAAGCGCTGCGCGAAGGTAAGGTAGCGCGTGCCTATCGCCAGTTCTGAATCAACCGGTGATTATTTTGTGCATATTTGCGCTTACCGCAGCGATGCTATAGCAATCCTACATCAGTTGTGAAGCACCGGAGTCCAGGCTTTAGCCTGGTAGTATCCGTCCAGGCTAAAGCTGCCGGGTTTATCATTGCAATCGGCTTGCTATATGAACAACCATAGCGCTTATGAAAGCATATGTAGGAGAACATAATGCCCCATACCGTCCCCCAGACTCATTCGCAGCATTCACGTTCGCAACACCCACCACGCACACTCATGCTGGTTGGTATCGTGTTATTGATCGGCGTCGTGCTGATGATCAAGCAACAGGTTCAATCCAATCCACCACCTGTGACAGATCTGGCCCGGTTTACCGGTGAGCAACACGAGTTGCCGGAAACGCGACTGAATCGTCTGCTAGACGAGGGCCGCCCGACCCTGGCCTTCTTTCATTCTAACAGTTGTGTGCAGTGCGTCGAAATGACACGGACAATCGCCCAGGTCTTTCCCGAATTTGCCACGACACTGAGCCTGGTTGATGTTGATGTCTATGATCAACGCAATGCGTCACTGCTCCAGAAGGCACGCATCCAGATGATCCCCACCGTGATTTTCTTTGACCATACCGGTGCCGGTCGCGTGGCGGTTGGGAGTATCCCAGCCGATCAGTTGCGGGTGGATTTGCAGGAGCTTGCGGAGGGTGCGGCCAATGCCTATTGATCCAACTGTATTGCAAGAAGGTACCCTGATCGCCTATCTCCTGGTCTTTATGGGTGGTATCCTCACGAGCATCTCCCCGTGCAATGTGGCAATGATCCCGCTGATCATTGGCTATGTGGGTGGTTCGCAACAACTCTCACGCCAGCGTTGCTTTGTCCTCTCGCTTACGTTTGCGATCGGTCTGGCAATCACGTTTATGTTGCTAGGGGTATTTGCGGCGTTAATTGGAGGCATGTTCGGCGGCACATCACGGGTGTGGTTTTATATCGTCGCTGGCGTGTGCGTGCTGATCGGCTTGAACATGCTGGGATTGATCCCCCTGCCCGAACTGTACTGGTTGAGCGACCTGCGGAGCCGTATTGCGCTCAAGGGCATTGGCGGGGCACTGGCGCTGGGTCTGGTCTCTGGTCTGATAGCCTCGCAATGCGCCACACCGGTGATCGCCGCCATTCTGACCTATGTTATGGCCGCCCAGAACACGATCGTCCGTCTATGGCGCAACGCTGATGTTTGTGTATGCCCTGGGGCGCGGAGTACCGATTGTGGCCGCCGGCACCTTCACCGGTGCGCTCAAAAGCCTGCGCTCATTTGGCGCGTGGTCAACGCATCTCCAACGCGCCAGCGGTATCTTGATTATTGGCGTGGGCATGTATTTCCTGTGGGTGGCGTAGAGGCCCCCGCGTGGGTGCCTCTACGCCCCGCAATGCCCGCAATGCTTGCGATGCCTGCGCTGCGGGCGACTCCTGTGGTCGCCCCTACGATCGATGGGGGACGATGGGCAGCGATGGGTGCAATACTCCGCAATGCGCTGCATCGCCGTATCGCCTATCGCCGCGCCTGGTGTGCAACAATGGTGGGTAATGCACGGCCGCTTGTTCTAACACCAGGACGCAAAGCAGCAAAGGCGCAGAGCGAAGGAAAGGGCAGTTCCTCGGTCATCGCCTGGTACTCAACGATTATGTGGCGTCTAACCCCTCATAACCAGAACCTTTGCATCGCCTCCGCGCCTCCCCGCCTCACGTATCCGCGCCTCCGCGCCTCCCCGCATCCTCGCATCCTCCCGATTGCCCTTGCCGTGGTGTGTCGCAACGGGTACAATGTCCCTGAATGCCTCGTAACGTTCTAACGGCGCATAGAGGGTAAGGTTGGAACGCACTGGCGCACCAACGCGCCAACGCGCCTGACAGGAGTATATACATGCTGCGTTTCTCGTTTATCTACCCCGGCGCACTGTGGCTGCTGCTCGTGCTGGTGCCGCTGTGGGTACTCACCTTGACCGTTCCACGCCGCCTGCCGCCGTGGCGTTTCTGGGGTAGCCTGGGGCTACGCACACTGCTTATCCTCTGCCTGATCTTCAGCCTGGCAGGAATGCAACTGGTCTATGGTGTGCGCAATATTACCACCGTCTTTCTGGTTGACAGCAGCGACTCGATTTCGCCTTCAGCCTATGCCCAGGCCGAACAGTTTATCCGGGAAGCCTTGCGCACCATGGGCAGCCAGGATCGCGCTGCCGTGGTCGTCTTTGGTGAGAATGCTCTGGTAGAACGTGCGCCCGATAGTTCGCGTGAATTTGGGCGCATCGCCTCAGTACCGGTTGCCAGTCGCACCAACATCGAAGAGGCGATTCAGCTTGGCCTGGCGCTTTTTCCCGCCGACTCGCAGAAACGGCTGGTGCTGCTCAGCGACGGCGGCGAAAACGTAGGCAACGCGATGACTGCCGCGCAACTGGCTGCATCCGGCAACGTGCCAATTGACATCATTGACCTCTCACTGCCCGACAGCGGCGGCGAGGCGCTGATTGCCAGCCTTGAAGCGCCAACGCACGTGCGTGAAGGGCAGGAAATCCGCCTGACCGCGACCATCGAGAGTACGGTCGCCCAGTCTGCGCGCCTGCGCATCTTTGCCGATCAGGAGGTCATTGTTGACCAGCAGCAGCAGCTTGAAGTTGGCCTCAACCGCTTCAGCGTCGCCGTTCCTGCCAGCACGACCGGCTTTCAGCGCTATCGGGCGCAGATCGAGCCGGAGATCGATGGCCGCGTGCAGAACAACGAGGCAGCCGTGCTGGTGCAAGTCCAGGGCCCGCCGCGCGTGCTGCTGGTCGAGGGCCAGCGTGGTGATGCACGGAACCTGCACAATGCTCTCACCGCCGCCAGCGTCAATGCCGAGACGGTCGCGCCGGGAGATATGCCGGTTGATCTGGCGCAACTCAGCAATTACGAGGCGGTGATCCTGGTGAACGTCCCCGCTCGTAATCTACCGGCGAAAGCTATGACGACCCTGCCGGGCTACGTGCGTGATCTGGGCAAGGGCCTGATGATGATCGGTGGTGAAGAGAGCTTTGGCGTCGGAGGCTATGGACGCACGCCGATTGAAGAGGTTTTGCCGGTCTATATGGATGTCCGTAACCGCGAGGAGCGCCCGAACCTGGCGCTGGTGTTCATCATTGACAAATCCGGCAGCATGGACGCCTGTCACTGCGCTGGCCCGGATCGTAGTGCGCCGCCGCTGCAACTGAGCAATGTGCGCAAGGTGGACATTGCCAAAGAAGCGATTATTCAGGCCACGCCGCTGCTGGGCGAACAGGATCAGATCGGCATCGTCTCCTTTGAAGAGGTGGCGTATGTGGAACTGGAAGCCACCCGTGCGCCGACTGTCGATCAGGTTCTCGATGCCGTGAGCGGGATTGAACCACGGGGCGGTACCAGCGTGCGTTCCGGCTTGCTCGAAGCCGAACGCATGCTGCAAAACACTGATGCGCGTATCAAGCATGCGATTTTGCTGACCGATGGTTGGAGCAGTGGCGGTGACAACTTTGATCTGGCCGAACGGATGCGTGCGCAGGGGATGACGCTCTCGGTGGTTGCGGCCGGCAGCGGGTCGGCCGATTTTCTGGAGCAACTGGCAATCAAGGGTGGCGGGCGTTATTATGCATCCGAGGATATGGGCGATGTCCCACAGATCTTTGTGCAGGAGACGATTAACGCCGTTGGCAACTATATTATCGAAGAGCCTTTCTACCCACAAATCGCAGCCAATAGTCCTATTCTCGATGGCTTTGAGGCTGGCTTACCACAATTGTTTGGCTATAATGGCACCACACTCAAAGACACGGCCCGCAATGTGCTGGTGACCGATGACCGTTCGCCGATCCTGGCACAGTGGCAGTATGGCCTGGGGCGCAGTATCGCCTGGACAAGCGATGTACGCGGTAAGTGGGCCCGTAACTGGGTACGCTGGGAGCAGTTTCCCCGCTTTGCTGCGCAGATGGTGGGCTGGATCGTGCCGGATCGTTCCGCCAACAGCGTGCTGGCCGATATTCAGGTTGATGGCATGCAAACGATTGTGAACGTTACGGTGGCCGATAGCGCGGGCGTGCCCCGTGAGGATCTCCACATGACAGCCACACTGGTGGGGAGTAACAATCAGACAAACCAGAGCGTACCATTGACTCAGGTCGCCCCCGGTATCTACCGTGCCAGCGTGCCCAGTCCGGCACCGGGTACCTATCTGGTACAACTATCTGGCGAGCAGGAAGGACGCACAATTATTCAGGACGTGGCGGGGCTGGTGGTGCCCTATTCGCCGGAATATCGGTTAAACCAGAGCAACCCGGCGCTGCTCGCCGAGTTGATGCGGGTGACGGGGGGCAATCGGATTGTGACTGCGGCCGATGCGTTTACGCCTACCGGTGCGAATGTGAACCGGGCACAGGAGATTGCACTGCCACTGTTGCTGGTGGTGCTCCTCCTGCTACCGCTGGACATTGCGGTGCGGCGACTGGTGGTGCGCCGCAGCGATCTGGAGCAGGCCCGCGCCTGGATGCAAACGCGGATGCAACGCCAACCCGCGCCTGCGTTGTCTGCTGATACCACACTCACCCGCCTCGCGCAGGCCAAACGCCGGGCGACGCCGTCTACCGGTACGAACAACAGGCAACAGTCACCAGCACCACCACCCACGGGACGCTCGCCAACGCTTGAGTCGATGGCCCGCCCATCAGCGGCGGCACCACCCTCTGACCCGCTGCCGTCCCCCCCGCCCACCACAGATCCGCTGGAGCGTCTACGAGTAGCCAAAGAACGTGCCCGCCGCCGTGCCCGGGGTGAGGAGTGATCCGGGCGGCACGATCCAAACAAGGGTGCGGCTATGATCGGTGAGGGCGGGATGCGCACACTCCTGACATGTGCGGGCAAGCTGCCCGCGCTCCCAGCGCGCTCCCAGGCGCAGAGCGGCACCACGCGGGCGGGACGCCCATCACCACGAGGGCTGGACGCCCTCGCTCCCAGGTGGGAAGCTCGCGCTCCCAGCACCACGCGGGCGAGACGCCCGCGCTCCCAGGCGCTCCCAGGCCGCGCTCCCAACAGTGAACACGTGTCTGATGCATACAGACTTGCATTAGTATGGTATACTAAGAGCTGAACAGGCGTGCTTGTGATGCGCCGTCGCTGGTTATGTGGCATGACTACGACCAGAGGAACTTCCCGACTCCTCGTCCATCGTAGATGCTATGATGGCAGGTTACCCCGCGAAACCATAAGCGGGGGCACGGGTGGCGCAAGCTGCACGTGACGCAAGACGGCAACAGAGAGCAGTCCCGCCGGTCGGGGATGGACGCTAGAACGTTGGCGCGTGCGTTCCCTGGCCGGTAAGGGGTGAAAGGGTGCGGTAAGAGCGCACCGGCGTCGGCAGCGATGTCGGCGGCCAGGCGACTGCGCTGACTGATGAGGAGCAAGGTGCGTGGGACGGGCTTATCGGTGGGAGCTGCAAAGCGCCTGCACCACCTCGCTCGTTCGCATCGCCGCCGCAACGGTGAGGCCAGGTAACACCTGGCAGGCCAGGCGCGGCCTCTGCAATTGCAGAGAGAGAGATGACGGCAAAGAACAGAATCGGGGGTATAGTCATAAGCACGCTTGCCGTATTCCTTGCTATGCATACGTTATGAAACAGCACCAGCCCTGGCAACGTCGGTCTACCATCGCGCTTATTGTGCTGAGCGTATCCGCCATCTTTTTTGTAACCACCGATAATGACCATATCTGGCCGTTGCGCAATCTGCTGCATTACCGGTTCGCTACCTGGTGGTACGAGCGGATGGCGACTGATACCGCAGTTGTTGGCACTGCTATCCTGCAGGGGTGTGTGTACAACACGCACCATCAACCCATACCTGACGCGCTGGTGCTGCTGGCCGAACCCACTGGCCAGGTACATACCACGACAACCACCGCCGATGGATGTTATCGCCTACCAGCTATTCCTACCGGTCGTTATGTGCCCCTGGCCGTAGCGCGTGGCTATGATCCGGCGGTAGGACGATCATGGGGCTTGCCGCTGCGGGTGGCGGCTGGGATACAACCAACGCTTGATTTTCAGTTGCCTCCGGTAGGATTACCTACACTACAACCGGGCAGCGATTTGCGTCTCAGCCCCCCCGTAACGCGCTCGTGGGAACTGCCGCAACCCGGCACAGCCGTGCGGCGCGAGATTTTGTTTGATAGCGGTGGGCGTCCTAATCAGTTAACCTTTCTCTATACGCCGCGTATCACGGCGGAAAACTGGCCGATGCTGCTGGTGGTCTACCCTGGGCAGGCGGACTGGTGGGAAGGTGTGAGCATTCCGCTTGCCGCTGCAGGCTATGCCGTGCTTGCGGTTGGCCCGGCCTATTCTTTGAATCTGGAACCCGATATTGATGAGCTACAACGACTGGTCGCTTTTGCGCGGGCCGGCCGTTTGCCTGGCGTTGATGGACGGCGTATCGCGGTACTGGGGGGGAGTTATAGTAGTCTGCACGTGTTTCGCCTGTTACAACGCGATAGTGGCTTTCGGTGTGCCGTGTCACTGGGCGGTGCCAGCGATCTGTTTGATCTGCGACAGCGCTTTGAAGCCGGGCAGTTTACTCCCCCCTCTGGCCTCGATCAGGCTTTGATCGCCCTCGGAACCCCAGATATGCACCCGATACGCTACTGGCGCTATTCGGCCCGCTATCAACTGCGTACTGACCTGCCAGTGCTGGCGATTCTTCATAGCCGCGATGACGAGGTGGTACCCTTTGAACAGTCGCAATTGCTGGTGACCCGGTTGGAACAGCTAGGCGTTCCTCATGAGGCATACTTTTTTGATGGTATGTCGCACTATCTGCTGGCAGATCGGCCTTCAGCCGAGTTGACCTGGATCTACCATCTCATATTGGACTTTTTGCAGCGGACGATATGATGGATGAGATAGCATTTCTGGAACAGTTGGTGCGCATTCCGTCCCTTTCGGGGTGCGAGGCGGCAGCGGCAGCGTTTCTGGTAGACCAGATGCGTCAGATCGGGTGGCCAGCCTATGTTGATGGGGCAGGGAATGCGGTGGGAACTATCGGGGATACTGGCCCGCTCATCGTGTTGTTGGGGCATATTGATACGGTGCCTGGCGATGTGCCCGTGCAGATCAAAGATGGACGGTTGTATGGGCGTGGAGCAGTGGACGCCAAGGGGCCATTTGCTGCCTTCGTCTGTGCAACAGCCCGGGCGGTACAGTCTGGTACGCTGGGCTGCCGCGTGGTACTGATTGGTGCGGTTGAGGAGGAGACAGCCACGTCCAGAGGGGCGCATTATGTGGTTGATGCCTATCAACCTGACTTTTGTGTGATTGGTGAGCCGAGTGGCTGGGATCGCATTACGCTCGGCTATAAAGGGCGGCTGCTGGTGCATTATCGCCGCGTACAACCGGCGGCCCATAGTGCCGGCGCGTTGCGAGCCGCACCTGAGTTCATGGTCGATTTCTGGATGGCACTGCTCAGGCGTTGCGCGGAGTATAATGTTGGACGCGAACGACGGTTTGACCAGTTATTGCCCACGCTCCGCCGGGTTGCCAGTGCCGGCGATGGCTTGCAGGATTGGGTAGAGGCGACTATCGGGCTACGCCTGCCGGAAGGTATCGATCCGTATGCGCTGGCGGACGAATTGCAGGCCAGTGTCGATGATGCGGTTTTGACCTTTGAGGGTGCCTGTCCCGCTTTCCGTAGTTCCCGTGCCACACCGCTGGCGAATGCGTTTGTGCGTGCTATCCGTCAGGCCGGCGGTACACCGGGGTTTCTACACAAAACCGGGACAGCAGATATGAACGTAGTTGGCCCGGCCTGGCGTTGCCCGATTGTTGCCTATGGGCCAGGCGACTCGCAGCTGGATCATACGCCCGATGAGCATATTATGCTGGACGAGTATCAGCGGGGCATTGCGGTACTGGCAGATGTGTTGCGCAACCCAGGAAAGAGCGAACGATCATGAGCGTGATGTTGTCTGTGAGACGCATCTGTGCAACACCGGACTCTCAGGCCGCCTCTTCGTCAACATCAATCCTCTACACTCGACGTTGAGCCAGAAAGAGCGAAGAGACTAGTGGTGTTCTTCGACACTCCATGCCTGCACGCCACTGGTGGTGAACGAAAAGGGGCGGAGTTGCACGCCCGCCGCCTGTAGCACACGTTCTAACTCCAGGCGCCGTTCAAAGGGACAGGCAAAGATCATAAATCCACCACCACCAGCCCCGGTAATCTTGCCGCCCCAGGCACCATGTTTACGCGCCAGCATATAGACCTCATCCACAATCGGTGGCGCAATATGCGGCGAAAACGCCTTCTTGACCTCCCAAGCATCGTGGAGCAAGCGCCCAAAGTCAGCAATACGCAAGGTACGTAACAGGCGTGTAGCTTCATCGACAAAGGCTTTTGTTTCGTCATGGTACCGCAGGGTATCGCCCTCCACCAGACGGCGTACCTGATCTTCCATCAAGTGCCGTGACAACTGGCGGCGGTCGCCAATATATCCGAGCAATAATGTACTTTCCAACTCTAACAACGCTGCTGGATCAGTAATGACCGGCTCAACAATCACTCGTGGCCCACCGAAATGATAGACGCACATACCGCCAAATGCTGCGGCATACTGATCTTGACGACCACCAGGAATACCGAGATCGACGCGCTCGATGCGATAGGCCAGCTCTGCCAAGGTATGCGGATCGGTGTCAGCGGTGACGCCATAGGCCGCGTACAGCAGTTTCAACATGCTCACCACCAGTGCTGATGATGATCCCAGGCCACTGCCCGGCGGTACGTCACTAAACATCGTAATGTCAACCCCCACCGGGTGGAGATGATGCTGTGCCACCGGCACCGCGTCCAGCACGGCCTGGGGGAGCGACAGGTGCCCATCCCAACCGCGTTCCGATACCATGCGACTCACTTCTTCGAGATCAAGCGAACGGATCGTAATGCCAGGGGTGGTAGTTGAGCAAAGCATACAGCGCACAAACAGGTTAATCGTACAGTTTAACACCTTCCCGCCATAGGTCTCAGCATATGGGCTGACATCGGTGCCGCCACCAAAGAAGCCGATACGCATGGGAGCGCGGGCCTTATATATCTTCATCGGTACTCCTGTGAAATAGTAATGCACCATGGCACACGTTATACGGTGACGCAAACAGCCCGTCTTGCTCGCCTGTGGCAGTCGCGTTGTTCCAAACGCTGGGAAGAGACTGCTCTGCCGAAGGCGCAACCCATCTGCGCATGGGCAACTGCATAACGTATGCAGTATGCATGCATGGTACATGAACATAGTTGCACAAACGTAACCGTTCAGGTGGTACCTGCGCCAGCAGGGGCGTGGGGCCGCAGGCCCTGCAAAACCGTTGTTCTGGCCCATTCAAAATGGGTCGAAACGAGGAGCCGCACCGAGGAGCAACGCCCCTCCGGACTACCCCACCGGAACGATGACGCACAAACAGCAGGTGACAGTATAGCATACTCTCAGCATGCGATAAGCGGCAAACCGAACGTTCTTATCTATGCAACAGGTCATGTAGCAACCCTGAATGAGTTGTAAAATTTGCCGTCCAGTTTTGAGCCTCGACAGCGCACGACCAGGCAAAAGCCTGGACACCCGTTCTGCACAATCCATGTCAGATTGCCAGGGGTACCTGAGACAGACTGCGGTAAAACTGCGGTCTTGTCATCATACTGCGGTAACACTACGGTGATTTTTAGTAATTATCAGAATCGGAACACAGAAAAAACTACCGTCTCTTAACGTTATTGCTACTACGAGCATTCATATACATTTCAAAAACCCTTATAAGTGCAAGCCTCAAGATCTTACTATAAAAAATAGTAAGATCTGTCATCTCTTACTCATCTGAAAGCCTTTTCAACGACCACTATGTTACGTACAATCAGCATAGTGAGTAAAAGGCATAGGCCGCAGTCTCACCGTAGTTCAACCGCACCTCCACCGCACTACGGTTTTGATATGCTCACCTTAACGTATATATCGCAAACGCATATCTGTTCCGCAGGGTTTTTGTCAGAGGGGTTGCGGGGCACAGACTCCCACGAAATCCGAGAAATCCGAGCAACGCCTGAAGGGGCAGTGCCGCTCCAGACCCCTCAGCGGAACGGGTACGTACACACAGCATGCAAAGCCATGTGCAGCAGACATATTTGAGGAGGGAAATGGAATGATGCATCAGAGTAGCATGATAGTACCAGCGCCGACCGGAAATGTTCAAGCCTACCATGCCTACGAGACGCCCTTGCAGTATATGGAACTCAGTGTACTTATGAAGCACTGTGCGGCGGAGAGTGAGCGTTTCTATCGCGGGCAGGAACATGATACGCGCTATAGCTATGAGTTATTCCGGCGTGCCCTGGTTGAACGTGACGAGGCTGCATGGGAACAACTCTACCAACATTATACCGGGTTGGTCGAGGGGTGGGTGCGGCGCAACAGTGCTTTTATCAGCAGTGGCGAGAGCAGCGAGTATTTTGTGGTAGGTGCCTTCACCAAGTTCTGGCGGGCTGTGACGCCAGAGCGGTTCAGTTCATTTCCGAACCTGGCATCCCTGTTGCATTATCTGCAATTGTGTGCTACCAGTGTGGTGATTGACAGTGTGCGGGCTCAATCGTGGGCCGAGATTGTCCCGGAAGATATGGTTGGGGGTGATGTGATGTCGCAGCATGCGCCCGACGAGGAGGCGATGAACCGGGTGCAACGCGAGGAGTTCTGGCATTTTATTGATACCCAGTTGCATGATGAAATCGAGCGGGTTGTGGTCTATTGTTCCTTCGTATTAGGGCTGGCACCACGGGCTATCTTTTCTCGGCGCAGTGATCTGTTCACGAGTGTCAACGATGTCTACAATGTCAAGCGCAATGTTTTGGGTCGCCTGGGACGCAATGCACAACTCCGCCAGATGATGGCCTCATAGTCTGCGCCTGTGGGAAAGAACTCATCTATGTAAAAATCTGTACTGGCTGCGTTCTCTTATGTGCAAGGAGACAAACCCGATGCGGGTCGTCAAAGGAGCGCAGCTATGGAATCTGGTGGTCAGAACAGCGACAGCTATACGAGTTTTCTCGAATCGAGCAATCCCGCCTTTATGGCTGCAATTGATGGCGAAGCTGACGAAACCACGCTGGAATATCTGCGTACCCATCCGGAACATGCGCATGAAATCGAACTGATGTGTGATTTGCAAAATCGATTGCGCGCCCGGTTATATCGTCTGTTTTGTCCATCCAGTGATATGCTGCGTGACTACCGGTTGGGGCTGCTCACCGACGAGCAACACCAGGTTATTGCGGAACATGTTGCGCTCTGTCCACATTGTGCTGCTGAATTGGGTTTATTGATAACATGTAGCTAATATGACAATGAAACAGCGGTGTACCACAGACGGCAGTGGGAGCTGGTGGTACACCCGGCGTGGGCATATCTCAGCGATTCACTTATCCGGGGATACGCTGAGAACACGCAACCCGTCAAGCTGATGTCTCCCATCGAGATGAGTGGGCCACGCTGTACCACCTGAACCCAGAACGTACGCTTCAGAAGACGCGTACGTTCTGCGCTAGTTGCATTCGATCAATGACCAGGTACGCCTTTTACATATGATCAGACAGATAGGCTGCCAGATCCGAGACGCGCACCGAGTAGCCCCACTCGTTGTCATACCAGGCGACAACCTTGAAGAAATCGTCACCCATACCGATGGTCAGGGGCAGGTCAACGATGCTGCTGCGCGAATCGCCAATAAAATCGCTGCTGACCAGATCACGATGGCTGACTCCCAGAATGCCATTCAATTCTTCGCTCTCGCTGGCTTCGATGAACGCATTGTTAATCTCTTCTACACTGGTACTGCGATTGAGGAGTACGCAGAAATCGACCATTGAGACTGTCGGTGTCGGAACCCGCACGGCAAACCCGTGAAATTTACCCTTCAACTCAGGAATAACCAGTGCCACCGCCTTCGCTGCGCCTGTTGTCGTAGGTACCATATTCATTGCTGCGGCCCGCGCTCGGCGCAGATCCTTGTGAACATTGTCTTGCAGGTTCTGATCCATGGTGTAGGCATGGATCGTTGTCATCAGACCGCTCTTAATCCCAAAGCGATCATTCAGTACCTTGGCGACGGGAGCCAGGCAGTTCGTCGTGCAAGATGCATTGGAGATAATGTGATGTTTCTCTGGATCATACTTGCTATCGTTCACCCCTAGACAGATCGTGATATCTTCCCCTTTAGCTGGTGCACTGATAATGACCTTCTTCGCCCCGGCGGTGAGATGGGCACGGGCCTTCTCCGCCTCCGTGAAACGCCCAGTGGATTCAATGACAATGTCAACGTCAAGATCTCCCCAGGGTAGTTTCGTCGGGTCGCGCTCTTCAAGCGCCGCAATCTCATAGGTCGTATCTTCATACTCGACGGTAATCTTATCTTCCGTAGCGCTGACTTCGCCCTCGAAGGAGCCGTAGGTGGAGTCGTAACTCAGCAGGTGCGCCAGCGTCTTATTATCCGTCAGGTCATTAATGGCGACGACTTCCAGTTCTGGATGGTGTTCCAATATTGCCTTGAAGCTTTGCCGACCAATGCGACCAAATCCATTGATAGCGACTCGAGCCATTCTTCCGCCCTCCTTCTTGTTGCAAGCTTTGCAAAACCATACCTGATCCAGCGTTTTGTGTGAACCACACAGTCCATGTTGAGCGACTGTGCCCAGACCCGGTTGCTGCTCCTACTCATATACGTGACAATCAACACGAAAAATGCAGAGATATTATAGCATAACATATTCAGCGTGCATTGCAACCTGCTGCCGGTGTCTCAGTGTCTTTACTTGTGACCGGTAGTCGGGGGGATGGATCGTCTGCTTCTGCACCTTTGGCAGCATGGTGCTGTTGCAGCCGATGACCTCTGCCTACATCCGATCCCATCACAGCCCTTCTTATAGAGAGATCAAGTAGATGATGTACAATGGTGTGTATGACACACCGAACCTTCCAACTGACGGCCGAAGCCGCATCTGCGCTGCAAGCAGCCGAACACGCCACCCGCGATGCAGCCTATCGCACCCGCCTGCAAGC
>DAOTWD010000097.1:0-16896 GCA_034435975.1 Chloroflexaceae bacterium
CACAACGGTGGTTGCGGCCCGTTGTGGCGGCTTCGCCGCCACAACGGGCCGAAACGAAGCGACTCCAGGAGGGGCAACGCCCCTCCTGACCACCCCACCTGAACGGTTACGTACCCTATAAAGGAGTTGCTTACTATGCGTGTCTTGATTACTGGTGGTGCGGGATTTCTTGGTTCACATCTTTCCGATCGGTTGCTGGCAGAAGGTCATACGGTGATCGCTATGGATAATTTGCTCACTGGCAGTACAGATAACGTCGCGCATCTGGCAGGCCACGAGCGCTTTACCTTTATCAAGCACGATGTTACGAATTATATTTTTATTGATGGGCCGATTGATGCCATCTTGCATTTCGCCTCCCCCGCTTCACCGATAGATTATCTTGAATTACCGATCCAGACGCTCAAGGTTGGCGCTCTGGGAACACACAAGGCTCTGGGGCTAGCGAAAGATAAGGGGGCGCGCTTCTTGCTGGCCTCAACGTCTGAGGTATATGGTGATCCGCAGGTGCATCCTCAAGCCGAAACTTACTATGGTCATGTGAATCCGATTGGCCCACGGGGCGTCTACGATGAAGCCAAGCGGTTTGCAGAGGCCATGACCATGGCCTACCATACCTATCACGGCGTGGACACCCGTATTGTACGCATCTTCAACACCTATGGCCCGCGCATGCGCCTGCGCGATGGGCGCGTGGTACCCAATTTTATTGCCCAAGCGATCAAGGGTGAGCCACTGACTGTCTATGGCGATGGGATGCAAACACGCTCCTTCCAGTATGTGAGCGACCTGGTGGAGGGCGTCTATCGTCTGTTGCTCTCTAACGAGGTTGAGCCGGTCAACATTGGCAATCCGGGGGAGTTTACGATCAAAGAGTTCGCCGAGATCGTTAACCGTCTGACCAACAACCGAGCTGGCATTACCAACAAAGATCTGCGTACCAAAGATGACCCGCAAGTCCGCCAACCCGACATTAGCAAAGCCCGCCGAGTGCTGAACTGGTCGCCACAGGTGTCACTGGAAGAGGGTCTTAAGCTGACGATTCCCTGGTTCCGGGAGCAACTGCAGCGCCGGGGAGAGCTATGATCCTGCAGGGCACACGACAGCTCCCGTCAACTCTGCGCACCGTCGCTGCTGGCTCGTGGTGGTTGGCACTCCTGGGTATCGGATTGGCACTGGCACTGGCGGTGTTGCCTTTTGGCCAGGCACTCATCCTGGTCGTCGTGCCAGTGGTGGGCCTGCTGGTACTGACTGACCCGATCTGGGCACTCTATGGCCTGGTCTTGTCGGTTTCGCTCCAGGAGGTTGTGCTGCTGCCAGGCGGTTTGACCAGTACTCAGGCGCTCTTTGTGCTGGCGGCAAGTGCGTGGGGCATGCAGGTACTGGCCTATCCTACACGCTACCTGGTTTTCGGTCGCCTGGCGTGGGGATTGGCGGTATTGCTCTGGACATTCTTGCTCGCAGCCATTACCACGCCCTACAGTCAGCTTGAGGGCTTGAAGGAGACGCTCCGCTGGGCCACAGTTGCCCTGACCTATCTCCTGGCACTCAATAGTTTGCATGTCCATCGTGTCAATGGGTGGCGCCGGCGCGCAAGCGGATTGGTGATCTGCCTCTTGCTCGCACCGGGGGCCAATGCGGCGCTGGGACTATGGCAGTTTGCCACTGCCAGTGGCCCCCCCAGCTTTGCAATTGCTGATGGGGATTTTGTGCGTGCCTACGGCACGATTGGCCAGCCCAACTCCTTTGCGGGCTATATGAACATGGCCTGGCCGCTGGCACTGGCGCTAGCTGGCGGTGCCTGGATGAGCATGTATCCCCGGTTGCATATACGTGCTGATACCACCAGCGCACCTCACACCACTGCCCAGTCTGGCGCAACACTCAGGACGAGCTTGTTCTTTAGTGGGCTGGCAGCTCTGCTCATGGCAGCCGTGGGTGCCAGTTTTTCGCGGGGAGGCTGGCTGGGTGCGCTCACCGGCGGCGGGGCGCTGCTGCTGGCGGTGATCACTTTTCTGCATGGTTCCCAGCGCACGCTGGCCTGGCGATGGGTGGGCGGACTGGCGGCCAGTGGTGTGGTGCTGCTGGCGCTTGGCGGCGGTGGTATGCTGCCCGGTGCAGTGGCCCGGCGCATCGACAGTATCACCCGTAACCTGCGCCTGTTTGATGTACGAACGGTGAAGATTACCTCAGATAACTTTGCTGTTGTCGAACGGATGGCCCATCTCCAGGCGGGTTGGGATATGTTTCGCCAGCATCCGCTCACTGGAGTTGGCCCCGGCAATTATACCCTGGCATATGAAGGCCAGAACGGATGGCAAACCTTCCCGTTTTCCATTCACCCCTGGTATCGATCACGCGGACATACCCACAATTATTACCTGAATCTGGCTGCCGAAGTTGGGCTGGCTGGTCTGCTGGCATATCTGTTCCTGCTGGGCTTGCTCGTCAAACAGGCGCATGTGGCTTTACGGGTAGCAGAGGGATGGTTCTGGCGCAGCGTTGCCGCTGGTGGTGGAGGCGTGATTGCGGCGGTGGCGATGCATAACCTGTTTGAAAATCTACATGTCCTGAATATGGGCGTGCAACTCGGAGCGCTGTGGGGTCTGCTGACCGCCATCGAATACAACATGCGTTCTGTACCGGCCAGGTCAGATAAGGCAACGCAGCGACAAGGCAACGAATGGTGAACTCTCCTTCCATTTGTGCGTTTCGCATCGCGCATCCGCACGTCTCGCATCGCCAATGGCTCTCCAGCAATTTGCTCAATAATGTTATGCTATAGAACAATGTGAAACACGTATGAGGCAGATAATGCCAGGAGTTGGCTGAATGACCTATCTGATCACTGGTGGTGCAGGCTTTATTGGCAGCCACCTTGCCGATGCGTTGCTGAAGCGCGGCGAACAGGTGGTATGCATTGATAATTTCAATACCTACTATGCCCCCCGGCGTAAATGGCGCAACGTCGCACAAGCCATTGAGCATCCGCGCTATACGCTGATCGAGGCTGACATTCACGATATCACTGCGATGGAACAGGTGTTTGCGACCTATCGACCACGTTACATTGCGCATCTGGCAGCCATGGCCGGGCCGCGACCATCAATTGCCCAGCCGGTGCTCTATGAAACCGTCAATGTCGGTGGAACGGTCATTCTGCTGGATCTCGCACGGCGCTATGAGACACGCAGCTTTGTGTTTGCTTCCACCTCATCGGTCTATGGTCAAACCACAAAGCTCCCCTTCACCGAGACCGATCCGACCGATCACCCCCTCTCGCCCTACGCTGCCACCAAGAAGGCCGGCGAGGTGCTGGCCTATACCTTTCATCATCTCTATGGGATCCCGATCACCGTGGTGCGCCTTTTTACCGTGTATGGGCCACGTGGTCGACCGGATATGACACCGTTCCTGTTCGTTGATAAAATGGTGCGCGGAGAATCGTTTATTTTGTTTAATGGAGGTGAAAACCTGTACCGCGACTATACCTATGTTGATGACATTGTCACCGGGGTGATAGCCGCGCTGGATACCGAACTGCCGTTTGAAATCATCAATCTGGGGAATGCCGAACCCGTTTTAATGCAACGCTTTGTGGCTCTGCTAGAGTACATTACCGGTTATGCCGCCCATATTGATGCGGTACCGCTACCGCCCACCGATGCGCTGATAACCTATGCCAATACCAACAAAGCACGGCAACTGCTCGGTTATGCGCCAGCGACACATATCGAAGATGGATTGATGCATTTCTGGCAATGGTACCAGCAAGAGGTGTTACCAACCGTATAACAAGACGCATCTGGCGATGTGTGCCTGGCGTTTACACCGACATGGAGGATTTCAGCGTGATAGTAAACGATTCAACCGACGATCTCCCTTACGATGGCGATGACCCGGTGGAACCAGCAACACAGGAACAGGCCGAGATTGAGCATCAAGGCTTTTCGCTGTGGCAAAAACTCCGTAGCCCACGCACGATTATCTCTTTTGGCCTTGCCATTGCAATTATTGTCTTTGCCTTTCGCGGCTTAGATATTGATCTGGAACAGACCTGGCGCTACATGCGCTTTTCCAATCCCTGGTTACTGCTGGCAGGTCTGAGTATTTTCTATCTCACTTTTCCGCTGCGTGCCTGGCGCTGGCGAGTGCTGCTGTACAATGCCCAGATACCGGTGCAGAGCGGTCGGCACAGCTGGGCGTCTACTCCAGCTCTGATGGAATATGTGTATCTGTCCTGGTTTGCAAACTGTATCGTGCCGGCCAAGCTTGGCGATGCCTATCGCGGATATTTGTTGAAACATAACGGCCAGGTGTCGTTCTCTTCCAGCATGGGCACTATCTTTGCCGAACGCTTGCTGGATATGCTGGGTTTATTTACGTTGCTGGTCGTATCGGGCTGGCTTACTTTCGGCACCAGACTGCCCGATGGAGCCCGCATCGTCTTCGTATTTGGGGCGCTGCTGGTCACGATGATCGTGATCGGTCTGGTGGGCATGCGCTGGCTGAGTCCCTTTATCCGGCGTTTTATGCCTCAACGCCTGCACCGGGTCTATGGCAATTTTGAACACGCAGCACTGCGTTCTTTTCGTCCAGGTATTATGCCCCAACTTATTCTGCTCACGGGCGGGGTATGGTTACTGGAGGGTTTTCGTTTGTTCTTTGTGATTATGGCCCTTGGCTCAGAAGGTCTGACCTTGAGCCTGTCTGCGATTATCTTTGTGGCGCTGGCTTCGTCGTTGCTGACGGCTATGCCGCTAACGCCCGCTGGTCTGGGCGTCGTCGAAGGCACGGTGACCCTGGTACTCACCTTCTTTGGGGTGAACAAAAATCTGGGGAGCGCCGTCACCTTGCTGGATCGGGTGATCAACTTCTGGAGCATTATTGTGTTTGGATTTATGCTGTATCTGATTAGTAAACGGAAATGATGGTGTCTGTCCGCATCGTTTCCGGTCTTTTTTCTGTGTAGCAAGTCTATCCACAATTACAACCCGGATTGCAGGCTTGAGCATGGACGGAACAATGTGCTCCGGCGCGTCTTCCGCAGACTGTAGGGCATGGCTCCGGTGTGCCAGGATGAGCCGTGTTCTCTCATTGTGCAAGACAACTGCGGGCGATGGGACATCGCCTCATCGCCCACCGCAATCATACCTGCTCGGTGACAATCTCGACTGGAAGCGAAATCTTGGGGCGAAACACAAAGTACCGCTCTGCGGGACGCGCTACCACATGCCTCGGCGCGTCTTCCTCAGACCGCCTACCACGTGCCCCGGCGCGTCTTCCTCAGACTGTAGGGCACGGCTCCGGCGTGCCAGGACGGGCCGTGTTCTCTCACCGTGCAGGACGACTGCGGGCCATGGGACGTCGCCTCATCGCCCACCACTGTCATGCATGCTCGGTGACAATCTCGACCGGAATGGGTATGCGGTTCGGATCAGGCTTCACAGATTGATCTGTGACTCCCAGTTGCAGCACTGGTACCGGTAGCGCAACGACGGTTGGTACTGGTATCAGCAGTGGAAAGAAAGGTGGCACAACCACAACCATCACCGTGGGCAATATCATTGGTAAAGTCAAGTGTTCCACCTTCATCAATGCATCGAACGCATGCAGTTGTTCCATACAGCACTCCTTGCAGCTTCAATACAGCAATCCTGCATCAGTCGTGAAGAACTGGAGTCCAGTCAAAAGCCTGGACTCGATGTCCAACTGGTATAGGCTTACTATACGATCATTCCAGGCATATTGGTTAGCGCATTACCCCGTTGCCGAACAGGACTGAGCGGTGCGCTGACGATATGCTTCACATGCCAGACGGACTATCGGCAGCAGCTCGACAATGTCAAGCGGCTTGACGAAAAACCTGGTGAATTCATCGATGGGAGACGTTTTTATGTTGTATGCTCCAGCAGTTATCAAAATAACGGGAGTGGTCGTGAGACCACAACGGCGCATGTGCAGGATGAGGTCAATACCACTCATCCGCGGCATCGAGAGATCTACGAGGACAAGATCAGGCCGCACCCGCAGCATCTCCGATACAGCGCTCATCGCATCATAGAATGCGCAGACCTGATAGCCCTCTGTACACAAGATCATGGTAATCAAGTCAATGAATGTCCGGTTATCATCAACAACAAAAATGGTGCTAACAGGCTGCATACGGTAGTCCTTTCCACGGATGCATCGTGTTACGACCCAGGTCTGTTTGAATAAGAAGCGCAGGACATTGGCATTACATGTCTCTTCACAGCACCACCACAGATGCCTGGCTATTCTGGTGCAACATTATAAACATACCACTCACTATAGCATACAAATATTGTTTCGTGTACTATATAAGGTTCTTTCGATTGATCAGCGGTACCCGTTCTGAGCAACGGTCGCCTGCAGGGGTTGCGGGGGCCGCAGGCCCCCGCAACTTCAAGAACCGCCAGTCGGGGCCAGAATTTCCCAACTCTCCCATCGGAACGAGGACAAACGTCACATCAGTATCGAGTGAGTCGCCGATTGCGTTCATCACGTCCGAAAGAGATAAAGCGTAACACGATAAGACAAATCGGAATAACCTTTTATATGTTGGAAGATTGCAATATGTCTGGTGCGCGAAAGAAGATATAGAGTGACCATGGTCTATTCGTGTATTCGCCGCTCATTCGTTGGCAATGCGCGTAATCCGTAGCTGTACAACGCCAATGACCACATCCCGCCTGGCCATACCGGGCCATACATGATCGCCCGCGCCCGGATGCGGACGGGTCAGGTGTCGGTGGTTAGTGCACGACATCGGGACAGCCGCCCACACAGGCGAGCGTTGTTAACCGGTAGCCGCCCACTTACAGGCCAGGCGTTCCCACGGCGTACCTGCTGTGTATGAAAGATCTCGTTATAGCAGGACATGTCAGGGTCACGACCTGGCCAGTAGCACGACGTGCAATGAACGCTTGACACACCTGGCAGAAGCCGATACTATTATCAAGCTGACAAAACCGGCACACGCGAATGACGCGCACGATATGATTATTGGCATTGACTACACTGCTGCTATCTGGCAGAGCGCAGGAATTGGGCGCTACACCCGCGAACTAGTGCGTTCGGCTATCGCAATGGGTGATGCTTTTGAGTACGTGTTATTTTATGCGGCGGGGGGGTTGCCAGCACAGCAACCTTATGTCACCGATCTCCAGCACATATGCCGAAGCTACGCGTACGTCCGTGCGGTACCAATTCCGCTCTCACCGCGCCTGTTAGCAAATATATGGCAGCGCTTCCGGCTGCCACTACTCGTTGAACGGTTTACCGGGAAGATCGATATCCTGCATGCACCAGACTTTGTGTTGCCGCCAACCCGTAGCCGTGCTTTGCTCACTGTTCACGACCTGACCTTTGTGGTGCATCCCGAATGTTTCAAACCGGCCTTGCGTCGCTATCTATCACGCGCTGTGCCTCGCAGTTTACCCCGTGCCAGCCTGGTGCTGGCCGATTCCTATGCCACTCGCGCCGATCTCGTTCAGCATATGCATGTCAGCACCGATCGGGTAACTGTCATTTATCCCGGTGTCACCCCCCAGTTTCGTCCCTTACCAACTGATGTTACTGAGCCAGTACGGCAGCGGCTCAGGTTACCTCCTGAGTTCTTACTGTTTGTCGGTACTCTTGAGCCACGCAAAAATCTGGTGCGCCTGTTGCACGCTTTTCAGCATTTGCCCACATCTATGCACCTGGTTATTGCCGGTCGCAAGGGCTGGCTGTATGAGCCGATTTTTGCCACAGTAGAACAGTCAGATCTTACCCGGCGAGTGGTGTTTCTGGATTTTGTGCATGATGCTGATTTGCCAGCGCTCTATAATTTAGCACAGGCGTTCGTATACCCTTCTCTGTATGAAGGGTTTGGAATTCCGGTGGCCGAAGCCTTAGCCTGTGGGACGCCCGTGGTAACAGCGAACGTTGCCAGCCTGCCAGAAGTGGCTGGCGATGCAACCGTGCTGGTTGATCCGCTCGATATACGGGCAATTGCGACCGGGATTGAAGAGGCGCTGGCGAATGCGGAACAATTACGGGCAGCCGGCCCACGGCAGGCTGCCCGGTTTACCTGGGAAGAATCGGCCCGCGTCCTGCTTGACTGTTATCAGAACCTATCGTAAGGGGTGTGTCCCGTATGACCCAACAACACAACCTGATGGCCGAAGCATTGCAGCGCGGCGCTGTGCCTGGACGTGGCTATGTGCTGGCGCGTATGATTTCGCAGATATTTCACCCGATCACCCTCAGCTTGATTAATGTTCTCATTGTGGGCATGTTTGCGGTACCGGGCTGGCTCCCCGGTCTGGGCTGGGCTTTGGTATGCGCGTTACTGCAAATTATTCCACCCACCGTGTTTTTTACAATTCGCTTGCAGCAGCGAGTCTATAGCGATGAGGATGTTTCGGTGCGCCAGCAACGCAACGAACTCTACCTCTTTAGTATAGGCACCATCGTGGTTGGTATAGGCGTGCTGCTGCTCCTTAACGCACCGTTGCCATTTCTGGCACTCCTTGCCAGTGGCCTCCTGTTGAGTCTCTCAAGCTGGTTGATCAATCTGGTCTGGAAAATCAGTGTGCATGCTGCTGCTATTGCTGGTAGCGCAACCCTGGCGTTCATGTACGTTCAGCCACTGGGGGTGTTGTTGTGGATAAGCGCCCTTGCGGTCGGCTGGTCTCGTGTACGCACTCGCAACCATACTCCATTGCAAGTGGTGGCTGGCTTTGGCCTGGCGACGATCTGTATATGGGGCGTGTTTACGCTGTTTGGCCTGGCATAACCTCAATCGTTCCAGGGGTATAGGCGTACCGAACAGTGCGCAGCAAGCAGAGAAAGAGAAGCGCACCGAAGCGCTGCGAGCGGCTCTCCTGTCTTTTCTCTCCTAAGAAAGCGAACTCCATAGTATGATACGCAACCACCAGGATAGTGCTATCAACACGTTGCATCACTACCTGCCAGATAAAAACATACAACCAGAGACATTCTTGATCATGAAATATACGTCTAAACTCCAGTTTAGTTCGCCTATAAAGTACTTCGCAGACCTATGCTATAATACGTAGTATGATCGTTGTCACATACTCATTCTTGTATCTCTACCAAATCAAAAACTGCCACCTGAAGGCAATGATCCGAGCTTGCCAGCCAGCAATACCCTGATGGACATCAGGATAGCGAGCGAAACCATGCGTGTGACTCCACAAGTGGCCGATAACCATGAAAGAGTGCCTGGCACAGCATACATGCGGGTTTGATGCTCCTCGACGCTACGCCAGAAGCCCCGGCTTACGTGTATATTTATATTGCTGGCGCAAGCTGATCACTAAGGAGGAAAACCGCTATGAACCACTGCGGCGTGGTTGCCTTTGCCGGTCACATGATAGATCAGACCAATCGTTCCGCTTCACGTTTTCCACCCGCAGCGGAACCGGCCGTACGTGCCCGAATACGCACTGCTCTCCAGAAACTACGCCCCTCAGCGGCTATTTCATCCGCTGCCTGTGGTGGCGACATCATTTTTGCTGAGGAAGCATTACGCTATGGCACCGCGCTCTATGTCATTTTACCCTTTGCCAATCGCGCCGATTTTATCCGGCATTCGGTGGCCTATGCCGGAGTACACTGGATCGAGCGCTTTCATCATGTGTGTGATCATGCCACCGTGACGCCCTACATCGTCAAGCCTGGCTCTTATCGCCACGATCAAGATTTTGAAGATAATCAACGTGCGTTGATCTTTTTTGCGCTGGGTATGGCTGCCGCACATAATTTGCGCCCCGTTGGCCTGATTCTGTGTGATGTGTTGCAGCTCGGTACCCAGATTGGCGGCACACGTAGCTTTCTGGAAATGTGCCGCGATCTGGATATTGCCTACGAAATGATTGATATTGCCGCTCTGCGCTAGAACCCTATTCTGAAGCAAAAGGCCATACCCAATGACCACGCCCATTCAAGCCTACTTTAGCCATAGCTATCGAGCTGAAGATCGTAATGTGAACCTCTTCTTCTGGCGTCTATTCAGTACCCAGGGCTTTTTCTTTACCCTTGACCCAAAATCTAACCGCACGTTCGTTCCTCACCTGGAGCGAATGATACGACTCAGCGATTGTTTCATTGCCGTTGTCACCCGCCGCTTAGACACTGTAACCACTATCGGGCGAGTCATGTTGCCTCAACCCCAGGTTATCTGGAGTCATTCGCCCTATATTCAGCTTGAAAATCGACTGGCTTTTCGTTCAGGAAAGCCTCGTTTGATTTTTATTGAGAACGGTCTGGATGCCAACCTGTTTGGTACTTCGGAAGAGGTCACTGTTTTTGATCGTGATATTCTTGACAAACAGGTTGATCGGTATAGCACCCGTGTACAGGAATTTGCCGAGTGTGTGCGCGACTATAAGCGCTACACTGACCGCCTGACGCCACCGACACGTAAGGCTGGTCTCTTGATCGACACCGAGCGGGCCGGAGTAGCTTATACCCCCGAAGTTCTAGCGCTACTTAGAGATGCGTTACGAGCCGGCGGGTATATTACGACCACGATCTCGCCCCACATTACTGATGATCAAACCTTTATCCGCGAACTGGCGGATATCGAGTTGCTGGTTTCCGAAGTCCGGCGGCCCTTTGTCACTACTACAGCCCTGGCATTCGCTCATGCCCGCTTTATTCCTAACATCCGTATCTGCCGCCTGAAGCCCGGTGAAAGCCGTCAGGATATTCAGTTGCCCGATTTTTTGCATGGCTATACGGTTGGTGATATCGATCCGATTGTGGCCTGGCATACACTGGACGAACTGGCGCTGGAGATTGTGCAGCATGTACAGAAGTTTCAACAAACACGCACCCTGTTAGACAGTTTCGATGCCGGACGGCGGTACTTCCTCAGTGCCGGTCGGCGCCGTGCCAGCGTCTTTGTGAGTAATGCCCACAGCCTGAACGATCTGGCACTGGAGTTGATTAAGGGCTTTCAAACCGTGAATGTCCAGTTTTTTCACTATCAGGCCACCCTGCGTATTGGTTCTGCCTGGCAGCATGAACTCAACCGGGAACTGAACAGCTGTGAAATATTTATTGCCTTGATTAGCGATGAATACCACACCAGCAAATGGTGTCGCTATGAAATGGAGGTAGCCTTTGAGCGCTGGAAAAAAAAGCAGGTTATTATTCTCCCCTACCTGATCACTCAATCTCGCTTACCAGACACCATTAAAGATTACATTCAATGTGCTTTTATGTATACGTTGTCGCACCAGGAGATCGTTGAAATTATCGTCGATACCGTTGATAAACATCTGACGGAAGTCGAGCAAACGCCGGCTGCCATCCGGGATCGAGTAGGCGCATTTGAGCAGGCCCTCGATCGTACCACCATTCAATCTTCTTCACTGAATTTTGTGGAAGTGGTGGAAGAAGCGGTTGACGTGCTGGTACAGAGCCTCGACATTGTGCGCGAAGATCAGGTACAGCTGCAACTCCTGAACGGTATGTGTCATATGGTCGTCCGCATCAAGGCCATTTTTGGTGACTTGCTCCACTTTCCCGATACTGTACCGCTCTTCTTTTTGCGCGCACCAGATATTACGCCCCATGAGATTGAGACGATCAAGCGCCTGCTGGTCAGCCAATCAACCCGCGTGGCACTCGTTGTGGCTCCCCTGAGTGCCGACACCCTCCAGCCAGTACGTCAGATGATTGATAGTTCGATTCGGCAAGTCCATGCCTGTGACATCGCTGTTCTGAGCCACAATGATCTCAAAACCATCATCCGTGATAACGCACCGAATGCAGCATTGCGACGGCTGGTGCTGGCCCAGGTGAATATCTTGAATTATGCACCCTTTGTGATCACAGGCTCCACGCCCGACCACATTTTCTTCGGGCGCGAGGCCGAACTGCGTACGATCTGTGAACATGCCCAGGTGGCCTCGTATGCCGTGATAGGCGGGCGGCGCATTGGCAAAACCTCGTTGCTCAGTCGTCTGCACCGCGTGCGCCTCCCGGCCGTTGGCTTCCGCACGATTTATCATGACTGCGCTACTACCCCGACCTGTACCGCGTTTCGTAACACGCTCATCCGGGATATACGACCCAATGCGCCTGCCTGGGCCGGGATAACGTTTGGTTCCTTGATGCCCGATCAATGGCATCCTCAGACATACAGCACTGAACGACCGCTGGTATTGTTGCTCGATGAAGCCGACCGGTTGATTGACGATGATTGTGCGCACCAGTGGCAACTGTTTACGGCGTTGCGGGCGCTGGCCAATTCGGGGCATATCCAGATCATTCTTAGCGGCGAACGGGCATTGCGCGATGCGGCGCGTGACTCAACCAGTCCATTGTTTAACTTTACCAATGAGCTGTTGATCGGGCGACTGGACTTCCGGGCAGTGGAAGAGTTAATTACCTCCCCGCTACGCCAGCTCGAGATTGAATTGCTCGATGCCCCCACAATCACGCGTCAGATCTACGACTTTACCTCTGGACACCCCAACATTGTACAGCGCCTGTGTCGACGCTTGATTGAACGCTTGAATGCCGATCATCAGCGCCAGATAACGCCTGCCCATGTCCGAGATGTCATTGCTGACCCGGACTTTATCCGCAAAGATTTTCTCGAAACCTACTTCTCACGTGCATCAGCACTGGAACACTTATGTGCCCTGCTTATGTCTATTGAACCGGAACAGCATACACTCACGGCCGTGCATCATGCACTGGCGACACGCGGCATTCGTGCCCGGCTTAATCAAGTCGATGCCGCCCTTGAACGCCTGGTGGATCTGCGTAACATTCTGGTACGTACTGCCAGTGGCTATGCCTTTGCCGTCACGGCTTTTCCCTTGATCATGGCCCAGAGCCGGCGGCTAAACGACTGGATCGAATTACGACGTGAAGTCTTTATACAGGCTGGCGATATTGCCCCCGAAACGGCACCGCCTGACTTGCAGGGGAGATTATGGTAGGAAATCAACCACCTCTGTTTTACACCAATGGCGCGCTCCCGGCGGATTATCCATATTACGTGGTGCGCCCGGCAGATCATGATGCCCAACGTGCTCTGCAACAGGGCAAGATTATCTATACAATTGCGCCCCGGCAGGTGGGCAAAACCTCCCTGCTGAAACGATTAGCAGCCCGATTGGAACGCCAGCGCTGGTATTGCTGTCAGATCGACCTCGCAACATTTCGCAACCTAGAGCAGTCACGCTGGTTTCAGCAAATCGGTGAACGGATTACCCGTGCCTGTGGTGCGCCAACCGCCAGTATGTCCCTGAAAGACCAGCAGGATTTTCGTGCCTTTTTACTTGATGAGATCGGACTGGGCCGATCCACACCTGCTCTCCGCCTGGCGCTCTTCTTTGATGAAGCCGAGGGTTTGTTGGGTCTGGATTTTGCTGATGAATTTTTGATGACATTGCGCGATCTCTACCAACAGCGTGACACCTACCCTGGGCAGCTCCTGATAAGCTTTGCTGGCGCGGTTGATCCACAGGTATTGATTAAAGATCCGAGTATCTCGCCCTTCAATATTGCCGAAGAAATTGTGCTGAACGATTTTACGCCGTCCGAAGCCTGCACCCTCACGACCAACCTGACCCATACCGGCCGGCCTGTAGATCCTGACGTGCATCGCCGGATCTATGCCTGGACGAGTGGCCACCCCTATCTGACGCAACGCCTGTGCGAAATCATTACGGCCTGGATCGAAGCCCGTCAACTCCCACGTATTTCCAGCACCGTGGTCGATGAAGCGGTCAAAGGCGGATTACTGGCTCCCCGCGTCCGTGACAAGAACATTAAACATGTCTTGAACGCCATTACCAACCCCACCCTTTCATCGCCCCGTCTCTGGCACCGCATTATGGCGGGCGAACCAGTCTATGCCACTGAGTCAGGTTTTTATGGGCTATACCTCACAGGCGCAGTTACCGAAGCAGCCGACGGTCAGATTCAGATCCGCAACCAGATCTACCGTATGGCACTGGGACTGGAGGCACAATTTCGACCAGCACTCCCCCACCAACCCGATCAACCTGTGCCATCCTATGGCGGTACCATCGTGAATACCGGCAAAGCCTGGGCAGTCCTGGTTGGAATCAATACCTATGACGACCCGCACATTACCAACCTCACGGTGTGCGTCAATGATGTCACCGCCATCCAGCAGGTGTTACAGTCAGGCTACCAGGTAACACACCTGTTCACAGACGCCACCGCCGTACATCCACCCTCACGCGCCAATATCCTGGGAGCAATAGCCAGTATTGCCCAGACAGCCAACCCCACCGACCTGCTCCTGTTCTATTTTAGCGGCCATGGCCTGGCCGAAGATGGCGAAAGCTATCTGCTGACCCGCGACACACGCCTAGCAGCCCTCAAACACACCGCTATCGCAATACATGATCTCCGTGAACTGCTGAGTCATTCGGCGGCCCGGGCCCGGGTAATCATCCTCGATGCCTGTCACGCCGGAGCCGCCATTGGCAAATCCACGCCAGGTATGTCTGCGGCATTTATGCAGCGTGTCTTTGCCGAAGCAGAAGGCATGGCCGTGCTGGCTTCCTGCAAACATGGCCAGCGCTCCTGGGAATGGCCTGACCGGCAACGCAGCGTCTTTACCTACTATGTGTTGGAAGCCCTACATGGTCAGGCCGACACGGACAGCAAAGGGTTCATTACGGTCAGCGATCTCAGCCGCTATGTCACTGATCGGGTCAAGCACTGGTCGGTGCAACACAACGTCCCGCAAACGCCTACCTTGCAATACACTGTTGTGGGCGACATTGTGATCTATCGTTATCGCTGACAGCCGATTCGGCAAGCTCACCAACCGGCGGGCGCTGAGCCGGTCGCACCGCCGCTGCAGCAGCGTGGAAGCGTTGAAGCGCAAAGCGTTGAAGCGCAAAACAGAGGAAACGTTGGGGCGTGATGCGTTTGAGAGCGAAAAGGGTGTGCGTAAGGCGAGCAAGGGTGACCTGTTTTCCGCTTTGCGCTCAGACCGCTTTGCGCTTTCCGCCCGCCCGGCGGCCCGCCCTCGAGGGGCGGATCATGGCCTATAGCCGGCTGAGAAGCAGGTGGGGATGGGCGGAACGGGTGTTCAGAAGCGCTCATGGGGGAGAGGGGCCAATCCTCCACCCACGCTCGCATGGCCCTGCCATGCGGGCATCGTCCACATCGCCCGCATGGCCCGCATGGCCCGCATGGCAGGGCATGCCATCATTGTTCGCATTGCCCTGCAACGCTTTGCATGGTTCTCGTTGCCTCGTTGTGTGGCAATGGATGGCAATACGGGCACCCACGAGGGGTACCCCTACGATCGTTGTTTCGCACTGCCCCGCAGCGCCTGCTTTGCCCTGTCCAGTGAAAAGGCGATGTCCCGATAGGGGCGACGTCCAGTCAGCAGCGTCAGCGCCTCAGCAATGCGATCCTCTGCCATCTTCTACCGATTTGATTTGAACATTCCGCATGTTCTTGCTATTGGGAAGCGTAAGATTGACCAAAGTATGCAGAATGTCTAAGAGCCTATCCGAATAACTGAAACCGGGTAAAATCTATGGCTTCGCAAAGCCGTAATACTGTAAGCTGCCGGGTTATTCGGATAGGCGCTAAGTACACCATTGCGTACATCCATGGCGCAACGCTGTACTTAGCGTTGCCAATCCGGCGGCCGATCATCAACATCGTTGGCCGTCACTCTGGTCAACCCGCTGCCATCAACCAGCATCACATACACATCCAGGTTGCCCTCGCGCTGAGACTGAAACGCGATATGCCAGCCATCCGGCGACCAGGCTGGTTGATCATCGTTCGCGGGATGATTGGTCAGGTTGGTAATCGCGGAACCATCCGCATTCATCACAAAAATATCGTTGGCCCCATCTCGATCAGAACGAAAGGCAATCCGCGTGCTATCCGGCGACCAGGTGGGAAACACATCGGCGGCAGCGCTATCGGTCAGGCGCACCAGGTCGGTACCGTCGATATTCATCACAAAAATATCGAAACTGCCCTCACGATCCGACACAAACGCAATGCGGGTGCCATCGGGCGACCAGGCGGGATGCAGGTTGATGGCAGGGTCGTTGGTCAGGTTGACCACCTCACTACCATCGGGTTGCATCACGAAAATATCGTCATTGCCATCACGGTTCGATGAAAAGACAATCGCCGTACCATCAGGCGACCAGGCCGCCTGGGTATCGGTTGCCAGACTGCGGGGCAGATTGACCAGATTGGAACCATTGATATTGATGGCATAAATATCGGGAAAGCGCGAGTCAAGCTGCGATGTAAAGGCAATGCGTTTCGGTGCCGGTGGACGTGACAACCAGTGCGGTGCCGTCGCATTGCCTGCCGCATTGAACACACTGGTGACATCAGTACCGTCGGCATTCATCACATACAGCGCCACCGGCTCCTCACGAATTGAGATAAAGGCAAGCTGCTGGCTTGTGGCCGACCAGGTGGGCTGCATATCCGCAGCGGGAATATCGGTCACTTGCGTTGGCCCGGTACCACCAATCCGTAACACATAGATATTCGGGCTTCCATTCCACTCTGACTGAAACGCAATGTGCATGACAGCAGTCAAATGACTCGCCGGGCATAGCAGCAGAGGAAAGTGAGACGCTTGCGCTTCAGTGAGGATGGCTTGCCGGACGATCGCCTCCGGCTCAAGCTGAAATGGCCTGTTTTGAACCACAATCACCAACCAGTGATCCACGGGGTGCGGAAAGCGCAAAGCGGTCTGAGCGCAAAGCGGAAAACAGGTCACCCTTGCTCGCCTTACGCACACCCTTTTCGCTCTCAAACGCATCACGCCCCAACGTTCCTCTGTTTTGCGCTTCAACGCTTTGCGCTTCAAGCTCA
>DAOTWD010000098.1:0-3386 GCA_034435975.1 Chloroflexaceae bacterium
CTTAGAATACCATGACTTTTGAGATGGTCTATCATTCTATCGCGATCTTTTTCAGATGGAAGAATGAGATAAAACATGTGATAAGATTGATCGCAATGCGCGGGGACGAAAGGTAGCAGAACTCCTTGATCCTGTGCCCATTGCCGAAGTTCCTCATAGTAATAGTTCCAGATTCGTTGGCGGCGGGTCTGAATCAACCGGTATGCTTCAAGCTGCGCGTACAGATAAGCCGCAAGGATGTCTGACATTACATAACTTGAGCCAAAATCAACCCATGTATATTTATCAACCTGGCCTCGAAAGAAGCGACTTCTATCCGTCCCTTTTTCCCGAATAATTTCAGCGCGTTCTAAAAACTCCAGATCATTAATAATCAATGCTCCACCCTCGCCACACGAGATATTCTTGGTCTCATGAAAACTTTGAGTGGCCAGACTTCCGAATGTTCCAAGAAAGCGATCTTTATAACGACCAAACAATCCGTGGGCATTATCTTCAATAATGATTAAATTGTAGTGTTCAGCAAGATCCAGGATCGTATCCATTTCGCATCCGACGCCCGCATAATGAACTGGAACTATTGCTCGTGTGCGAGGAGATATCAGAGACTCAAGAGCGCGTTCATCAATATTGAGGGTGTCAGGCCGAATATCTGCAAAGACCGGTCTGGCCCCCTGAAGCGCAAAGGCATTTGCTGTTGAGACAAAAGTAAAAGATGGGACAATCACTTCATCGCCGGGATTCAATTGGAGTAAGATTGCGGCTATTTCCAGGGCATGGGTGCAAGAGGTAGTTAGGAGAACTCTTTTTGTTTTGAGATTTTCGACAAGGAATGACTCGCATTTTCTGGTAAAAGGCCCATCTCCAGAGATGTGTCCATTCGCAATAGCTTGAACAATATATGCCTGTTCATTGCCAATGAAACATGGTTTATTGAAAGGTATTGGAAACATTCGGGACATAAAACCTCCTATGATGTCTGCCAGATGTATCTGGGAGCGTCATCTCCAACCATCATAAGTAAGTCTAGGATGGAGACAAAAGGCGTATATGGCAAGTATAGTTGAGGATAATCGGGGTAATGGTATTCCATGTACTCAAGCGTGATACCAGCCTCCCTGAACTTTTGTTCTTCTATATAATTACGGGCCGATGGTCCGCTGATATAATGGGTAGCTCCGACCTTTGCGAGAATGGCTAACAATCTGTCAGTTTTGGTCCCGTCAACACTGAGCGACGAGGAACGCAAAAAGATTTTATTGTTCAGGCCTAATATTTCTGCTAGCGACAACGTAATATCTATAACAAAATCTGAAAGTAGTTCGGGTTTTTGTGCATACCATGACTGAATACGATCACGATACTGCTTAAAATACGGGGCTTTACCGTAAGCGTTTTGAATTGTGCTCCAGTGTTTCTTGTTCCAGGGGGTATCCCAGCAGATGTGTATGTTGTTGATGGGCGTTTGTTCGATCTGGTGTCTCTTGCTATAAACTGGAATAGTAAGCCACTGAAGCCCATGCGGGGTTTTAATCTGGTTGCGATTTCGCCAGCCACGCCGATCAAATTGCACGTCATCATAAAACACGAAGATGTCGGCTTTTTGGATCTGATGAAAATATCCACGCCATGGGATATAAGAAGGTTGTAAAATCACACATTTCATAAACGCCTCTAATCAGGAAATGCCAGTTCCACGGAGGGGGAAATAGGAAATTCTCCATATACTGCATCGCGCACCAGGATGTTGCCCTGATCATCTTTGAAAATCCTGCCTGAAGCGTACCAGGCAAGAACCTGCAGGTACATCAGGCGCAGCAGTCCGAAGAGGCGCATCCCCAGGCTGTTGACGGTATCATTGGATCGAATGCCTGCTATGCATTGGGCAATGATAGGACCGTGATCAACTTCTTCATCGACTTCGTGAATGGTTGCGCCGGCATAGCGTACACCGCCGCGAATTGTTTGCGCCAGGCCTTCTCGTCCTGGAAATGC
The DNA here is from genome assembly GCA_034435975.1 of Chloroflexaceae bacterium. Taxonomy (GTDB): domain Bacteria; phylum Chloroflexota; class Chloroflexia; order Chloroflexales; family Chloroflexaceae; genus CAKZQX01. The sequence continues at coordinate 1,996 of DAOTWD010000098.1, forward strand.
TGGAAGTAATGACATGTGTACGTTGATTATGCGACCTCTGTAGTAATTCACTAATTCAGGTTGAATAATCTTGTCGAATGTTAAGCATAGCAAACTCAGATCCGCAGCGACGCAGGCTTCATAGATGCGTTTCTGTAGATCGGCGCGATTGCCTGGAAGACGAACGCAGGGGACTCCGTGTTGGGCACAGAATAGTTCAAGATCTCGAGGGCTACGTTCCTCGATAACGAGGATCGCAGGAGTTATACCTAGCGTGTGACGATGGATCACCGCTGCGCGGAATAAGTGACCGCGACCAGAAACCGCAAATCCCACACGATATTCATGCAACATGGTCATCTCCCGCAGCGCGCATAGACGAAATAAAAGGCCATGGACGGTTGATCATATCTGTGATTTCATCGAGGTGCCGGTTATCTCCTATTAACCTGTACATCTTCAGATAGTAATCGAAAATGTCATTTGCGGAATAGTACTCCCGCACTCCTTGACGCGCATTCGATCCGTATCTGGCTCTGAGATCTGGTCGGCTTCCAAGATTGATGATTGCGTTGGCAAGAGCGTCACTGTCTCGCAATGGCACAAGCACACCGTTATGATTCGCTACAATGATCTCTTTTGGGACATCCGTCTGAAAGCCAATTACTGGCAACCCTGCAGCCATAGCTTGAATTGTAATAAGGTTGACCCCTTCGTTTACTGAGGGTCTGACAAAGATGTCTGTTCTTTGCAGTATCTCTTTTATATCTGAACGGTATCCTGGCAAATATATTGAATGTGTTAATCGGAGTTGCTCGATCATTGTTTGAAGACGTTGCTGATCTTCTCCTTCGCCTACAATAAGCAATCGTGCATTAGGCAATGACTCTACCACTCTGGGCCAGGCGCGAATAAGGTATTCGTGACCTTTGTCTGGATGAAGCCTTGCTATGGATGTAATCAGAAGGTCGGATGGCTTAGTCGAAATATTTGGCAATTTCTGGGACGGATCTCGCTCTATTTCCAGAAACTCATCAATGTTGACCGCAACTTCGACGGACCGTATCTTATTTCGTTGAATGCCAGAACGAACCAATTCCTGGGGGTGAAAACTTAGATACACAAATATCATATGCTGATAGATGCTCATGAGCGGAAAATACCAGAAAGGTGTTTGTTTTCGAATAGCAACAATTGTGTGCAGGGTTGTTATTTTCTGCAGATAGGCGAGAGGAGTGCAAAGAGCGAAAGAGTTTTCGAGAAAGGTGTGGATTGCGAGGTGGCGTTGCTTCGATATGAGCTTTGACATCTTGAAAACGATAAGAGGCCACCATCTTTTTTCTTTAGATGGTGCGATTTCGATTACGTCAACGTTGATGGATTTGAGTTTTGATACGTATACTCCTCCTGAT
>DAOTWD010000099.1:0-10126 GCA_034435975.1 Chloroflexaceae bacterium
CTGTTATAATAGCCAACGTGCGTGCCCCCATAGTCTAGTGGCCCAGGACGTCACCCTTTCAAGGTGAAGATCGCGGGTTCGAATCCCGCTGGGGGTACCATTTTTGTTTTTACACACAGTCTGCTAACCAGTACAAGAGAGGCTATGGTTTTCCTACCACCACATATGGGGGAAGTACTGCCTTTCGCGCCTCTGCCCGAGAATGCCTCACGCGCTGCCTACGCGAGTCTTCAAAACCGAGGCTTTGCTGCTGCAGCAATCCTCGAAACCTATCGCTATACCAGTCGGGACGGTTCTTTCACGCTAAACGCACTTGCCTTCAATGACCCCAGACGACGCACTCCGGATGAATATGCGGGTATTACTCTCTATAATGCGCTCAATGGTACTCCCGACGAGCAGATTGTTCCGATTCTGGCACAGACTGCTGCACCTTTTCATGTGATTCATCGTGGTGATCGCTTCGCTTTTTGGGCCAGTACTGTGCAGGATGCGCTAGTACGGCCAGTTCCCATAGAGACGAATATCGCCTATGATCATCTCGATCCGGTACTGACAAGATATGCGATTGATCTCCAACCTCAACGAATCCTTGATATAAAGCAAGGACGTGCGCAATTCTCTATTCCCTTTTTTCGTGACAACATTGAAACGCACCAGCTTACACTATGGGCTTTTAATGTAACCCGGGATTTACTGGTTCAGCATTTTGGTCATGCGGTTGCAGCACTGCGCAACTATCCAGTAGATGACCATCTGGATGCAATATACACCGAGCAAATAGTTGTTGATCTATCCATCCAACTGTTAGGTGCGGTCATTTTAGCTGATACGGGCGGTCTTGGGACGGACATACGACTCCAGGGTAACCAACTGTCGCTTCAAGATCTCATCGCGGCAGCCTATCGTGAGTATCCAGCGTACTTCCAGCAAGATTTGTTTAGGCAATATGCTGATCCTGCGGCACAGGCATTTTACGCGTTACGTCAGATATGTTACGCCGGTTTCGCACCAGACATGCTCAGTCAACTCTACCGCACGGCCTATGATCACAAACAGCGCAAGCGGTTGGGACGCTTTGATACGCCTCTATATCTCACGCGCCGTATCTGGGATACGATCCCTGTTGAGTTTTTGCCGCCGGAGCAACGCATTACCGTGGATATGACCTGTGGCTGGGGCAGTTTTTTGATTGCTGGCTACGACCGTTTATCTCAAATCAGCGATATGCGCTCATATCCGTTGCGTGATTACCTCTATGGCAATGATAGTGATCGGTTCGCGGCGCGTCTGGCTGGTCTGGGGTTGCTGCTCTCCACATCGGCAGATCACTGGTTTGTTGATAACCAGGATGCGCTCACATGGAACTGGCTCAACACGCATCAACCAGGCATTATAGTTGGTAATTCACCCTTTGTTGGCGATCGCAAAACACCCCGAACAGAGTCGACGATCTCATCAGCAGATCGTAAGCGTTACCAGACTGCCGATCAATATCTGGCGCATGCGATTGAGCATCTAGCGCTCGGTGGCTACCTGGCTTTCGTGATGCCTCTTTCTTTTGTTGGCGCTGAATCTTCGCCTCAACTCCGCAAAAAATTGCTACGGTTCTGTGATATGCTGGAAATCTGGGAATTGCCTCTGGAAGTATTTCCTGATGCAACAGCAAGCACTATGGTGATATTTGCTCAAAAGAAAGCGAAAGAGGGCAAATTATTGTATCCAGTGCGATTGCGTACGGTGCAGAAGCACACACTTCAGCAATTTGTGGCTGAGGGTATATTTACGGCGTCTAGTGTCGCAAGTAACCAGGACAGATGGGACGCAACTTCGCGCAAGTCAACAGGTTCTGAAAACACACATATTATTGATTATCGGCTTATATTACCAGAGTTTATATGGAATAATATACGGCTTTATTCTGTGCCATTATCAAGTTGTGCTATTCTATTTTCTGGTGCTATAGAAGGCAAAAATGTAGCGCGCAAACGCTGGAGGAATTATCCTGATCCAAAGAGAGTACCCTGGCTTACTGGTGCCAAAGATGTGTTACCACGGCCTTTTGTCGTTTCATATACAAATGAAACCACGATTCTATACCCCAATGAATTAGAAAAACCCCGAAAATACAGCAGAGAGTCTCAAAGAGAAAAAGACAAAGAACGCTTTTTCGAAGGAACAAAGGTTTTACTTGTGTCAGATCCTAATCCAAGCTGGGGCAAACGAGTCAAGGTTGCCATAGAGCGCAGGGGATACTATGTTTCTCATAGCTTTTGGGTTATTGTTCCTCAACCTTCTGTAGCTTCTTTTATTACTTATGAAGTTCTCGCGGCTGTATTAAATTGGTATGTTAGCAATGCTTTCATCGTCGAGCATCTAAAGTATCCATGGATTGTCAGTCGTGCCATACAAAATATTCCTTTTCCTAAAAACTTTAGTAAAACAGATTGTGATATGTTAACGCAGGCTGTACATCAACTAGAAACGGCGGCATATGCGGGTCAACATGAGCCATTGGATGCAACAACCACGATTGATGCTATTTTGAAAACAGCCTATGGGCTTGATGACGCAACGTTTGAGCGCCTGCAGTTGATTGCCGAGTGGGATCAACATCCCCAGACAACACTTGATCCGCAACCAGACATTGCGTTAGCTGATTACCTTATGAGTGGTGTAGTTGAGCAGGTTGATGCTGAACAAGGAACGATCACGCTCTGGATGAATGGCTTTGATGAACTTCAGACCGTACCGATTGATCCGCGTATGCCCGGATGGATGCTGCGTCCAGAGGCAGCATTTCGAGCGTACATACCCTATGCATGTAAGCGCAACCGTAACCTTGCCGGTGTAGTCTGGGGACGCATTGTTCCCCAGCAGTATACATATCTGGACGAAGAAGCACTGGTTGAGAGTCTGACGAACGTGTTCTATCCAGAGGGAACCTGCCATCCATGACACATCCATATCCGGTCAGAATAGCTTTTCTTGATGTTGGTCAGGGCGACAGCATTGTCATTTCGATACCAGAGACACAAGAAGCAGTTGTTGTAGATTGTCCCGAAGCTGATACGGTCTTTGAGTATCTCCATACTCAGGACATACAACATATTCGAGGTTTGTTGATAACACATCTTCATCTTGATCATTTCAGGGCAACTGTTGAATTTCTGGAAAACTGTAATTCTCAACTGGGAATCGCATGTGAGCGCCTGATTTTCAACTGGCCGCAGAGTAACAGGCTTCCTGAACCAGATGCCGATGGGCATAGTGAGCCATCTAGCGGTCAGCGAAATTCACGCCAGAGACGCATAGCCTATCAGGAATTAAAATCCTGGGCTAATATGCACGAAGATCAGTGTTGGCTCTTATTGCGCGGACAGGGGCAGACACTATGGACTGGGTATCTGGCGCATGTCATTCAAACGTTACAGCCTTCACATGGTCAGATCGGTACCCTTTTAGGAACAGGATTAAACAATTCGTCAGCCATACTACGCATTCAGGGGTCAGGCACATCGGCTCTGCTCATGGCTGATCTTGAGCCAGCCGGGTGGCAGGAACTGCAAGGGCGTTACGACAACCTGCGCAACGACATTCTCAAATTTCCGCATCACGGTGCCTGGCGCGATGCCAATCCCGATGAGGTTCTGGATGCTGTTCAGCCATCTGTAGTCATTATTTCTGTTGGCTCAGATGGTATAAGGTATGGTCACCCGAATGAACATGTTTTCCAGGCTTTTGCCTATCATCCCCATCTACGCCTTCTCTGCACTCAAGTAACAAACCGCTGTGGACATGATGTGTTGCGGGTGAAAGATCAGGTTATTGCAGAATTTGAGAAAGAGACCAATGTGTGTCAAGTTCCGTTTATACGCACATCTCAAGGTTGTCCATGTGCTGGCACCATTATTGTCGAGCTTGGTAATCAAATTCATGTCGTCCATCCAGAGATAACTTTTCACCGTAATCGGATTATCAAACAATACTTTCATAATCATCAATGCACCTGGTAGTGTATTGATTCAAATAGCGCAATTCGGTTTCGTCATTGATGCCTACAATGCCGAACGTGCGGGCATCTGGTAGTACAGGAAATGTGTTAGCATCACCCCCAATCTGGTTGGCACGGTTTCCTGTTCCCTGTCTCCTATGCCCTGTTCCCTATTCACTATCCCTATCTGCTCCCTCCTGCGTCCCTCTCCATCCTCTGCGCTAAGAAATCTCTGTGGAGTATTTACCTGCGGCTCCCATCTAGCAGAGCGGCCAGTTGTTGTGCATGCCTGGCCGCATCGTGATGGCCGATCTTTTCTTCGTAGACAATACGCTTCTGCATCAGCGCGATGCCCTCGGCAAGCTGCCCCGCCGCCATCAGCAACTCGCCTTTGCGCCAGTTGGTGCGTACCTCGCCCGCCAGATCGCCCACTTCGCGGGCGATCTGAATACTCTGGTCGAAGCAGCCATGCGCTCGCCGCACGTCGCCTTGCAGCGCATACGCCTGACCGAGGCGGTCAAGCACGCGCCCGCCAATGCTCCAGGCTCCCAGTTGCCGCGCAATAACCAGCGCCTCACGCAGAACCGCCTGCGACTCGGCTACCTGTTGCAGCTTCAGGTATGCCAGCCCCAGATGGCTGAGGGCCACGGCTTCGCCATAGCGGTCGCTGCGTTCGCGGGCCATTGCCAGTTGCTGCGTGTGATGCGTCACTGCCAGCGCTGGTTCACCAGCCAGCGTCAGCGCATAGCCTAGATTGCCCAGGGCAATGCTCTCGCCTTTGTGGTTCGCCACTTCACGGGCAATCACTACATTCTGCTGGTGGAGCGCAATTGCCTGCCGGTAGTCGCCCAGTTCGGCATACATCAGCCCTAAATGGCCGAGGGCAATGCCTTCGCCTTTGCGGTTTTGAATCGCACGGGTAATCGCCAGATTTTGCTCGTGGAGCTCAATCGCCCGCCGATATTCTCCCAGTGATGCATAGGCATGGCCCAGATTGGTATAGGCAATACCCGCCCGGTTGCGGCGTTCGCGGCGTTGGGCTGCTGCCAGCATCGCCTCGTACTGCGGAATGCGGTCGTGGCGGGGATGGTAACGTAGCCAGCCAATGCTCATCGTTGCAAAGCCATAGGTCAGCAATAACTCGTCGCTCTCCGGCGTTGGCGGGTCAAGCTCGCGTGCCCAACGCCATCCGGCCCCGATTTGTACATATTCCTGGTCAAAGCGCCGTAGCGCCTCGATCATCTGCTCGCCGCCCTGATCGTAGTGGCGGCGGATGTCGCTGGCAACCTGCGCATAATACTGAGCGTGGTGCAATCGACGCGTCGTCTCTTCGCCGTGGTCGCGCAGTTTTTCCAGCGCATACTCACGCACCAGTCCATGCAGATCGTAGCGCTGCTGCTGCGGGTCATACTCTACCAGCGATTGTTGGTAGAGATAGCCCAGCCGCGCTGCCGCATTCATGCCAGGTGTGGCGAGGACGGCTGTCACGGCGACGGCATCAAAGTCTACCGGAAAGACGCTCAGGTTACGCAGCACCCACTGATCGGTGGCAGCGAGGGCCACGTAGCTCAGGTTGAGCGAGGCAGTCACACTCTCATAGGGATCGTCCGGGTCGGCACCGGGTATATGCAGCGCGTCCAGCCGAGTATGCTGTAGCCGCTGCACATAGTCGGCAACATCGCGGGTGGCATCGCTCGCCAGGAAACTGGCACTCAAACGTAGTGCGAGCGGCAGGCCATCGCACAGATCCGCTAGACGCCAGGCCATTTCGGGCGTGATGCGCTCGCAAATGTCCGTAACAAGCGTCATCGCCTGGTCCCGCGAGAGCGTATCAAGTCGCACTGTGCGTATTCCAGCCGGGCGAAAGTCGGTGCGGGTTGTAATCAGCAGCACACTTCCACGCGGCGCGAGCAGTGGCTCGACCTGGGGCGTGTTGGCCGCGTTGTCGAGCAGCAGCAGCACACGCCGGTTATGCAGCAGGGAGCGATAGAGCGCCTGTAGGGATGGGATATCCTCGGAGGCGGGATGGGCCGGGATGAAAGCGCGAATGACGATCAGCAGGGCTTGCGCAGGCGGGAGCGGGCGCGGACTGGAGCCAAGCATATCCAGCACAATCTGTCCATCGGGAAACGCCGCACGTACGCGGTCGGCCACCACAAACGCCAGTTCGGTCTTGCCAATGCCGGCCATGCCGTGAATAATACAACTGCGCGGAGTAAACTCACCCTGAGCATCGGTCTCCGTAAGCGCCTGCACCAGCCGGTCTATCTCGTGCCCGCGCCCCACGAAATCGGCGAGCGGTGCCCGAAGCTGGTGTAGCGCCTGAGCAGGCTCCTGAGCGCGGTCTGGCACGACGATCTTGCCATCTCCGGTGATATGGATAATATCGCCCGCGGCATTGTATTGATCCTGCTGCACCGCCTGTCCTTGCTGGTCAAACGTCGCTGGTGGCTGATCGTCGGGTTGCTCGTTCATCGCGGCCTCGCCTGATAGTGGTCGAACTTCTGTCCAGGTCTATTATAACCAACGTATCATCTGATGGTGCATTGCTCTGCGGTGCGATGCTTCCTGCGTCAGTATGCCGTGGAGGAGCGTTGTGGCGATGCTGTACCGCGAGATGCTGCCTATCGTCAGCATGCCACCCTACTTTTGCGCAAAAAAAGGGGGGTGGCATGCTGACGATAGGTTCCCACACGATGGTAGGCCCTATGACGAAACGGCAAGGTAGACGCTTTAACTGCTCTGGGCATGGACGTTGAGCGGCAGCGCGGGCAAAAACATATATCACCCCGTTGTTCGGGCCAACGTAGTCGTTGACCTTGTTTTTTGATATACTGTGCAACCGCGTGCGTTCTATCCGTAAGCATAACATGGAGAGCAGGGCAGCGTATGCCGGGTACCTGCAAGCGTTGGAGCGTTCAAGCGTTGGAACGTTCAAGCGCACCGCCCGCTCAACCACTCGAACGCTCAGGCCGCTTTGCGCTTCCGTTCGACCAGGCGCTAATCAGGGGGGCGGTGCTTCTTCGCCCCGTGTCCGCTCATCCCACCAGATGAGCGGATTGAGGGGGGTGTCCTCATCAAACACATCCAGGCCTTCCTGCTGTTTTAGGAAGTTCACGACCACGTAGGTCAGCGGTGTGACCAGTGCTTCGTAGACCACCTTCAGCAGCCACTGGGTGCCTATCGCAGCCATGATCCCGGCCAGCGGAATAATCCCCAGGAAGGCGATAGCGACAAAGATCAGCGAGTCCAACCCCTGCCCCACGATCGTCGAGCCAATCGTGCGCGTCCACAGCATGCGTCCCTGCGTCCAGATCTTCATCTTCGCCATCACCATCGAGTTGGCAAACTCCCCTACCAGATAGGCACAGAACGAGGCTACCAGCAGCCGGGGCGCAAAGCCCAGAATCTGCTCATAGGCCGCCTGCCCCTCCCAGAAGGCTGCCGCGGGCAGCACCTGGCCAGCCCAGATCGCCGCCACCGCCAGCAGATTACAGGCGAAGCCCAGCCAGATCACCTGCCGCGCCCGCCGATAGCCATACACCTCGGTCAGCACGTCGCCACAGATGTAGCTGATCGGAAAGATGATCGTGCCCGCTGGAATAATCAAGCCACCCAGGTCGATCAGTTTAACCGCAATGATGTTGGCGATCAGCAGGGAGGTAAGAAAGACCGCGACGACGATCACAAAGTAGCCGGAATAGTGGTGCGCAGCCAGACGATGCATCGGAAAACCCTTTCGTTCGTATCACGTTATCCTGTTTACCCTACGGCCCGCACCTTGCAGCGGGCCAGCCAGATATCCTGCACCTCATCGACATAGCGCTGCACGAGGTCACGCGCAAACGATGCCACGTCGATCCCCAGGTCGGCCAGGCCCACCGTGGGTACGGGCGTGCCGGTCGTGGTGATATTGAACCCGGCGTGAATCAGGGTTGAGGTGGGACTGGTGGTGGCGATGGAGACCGAGAGTTTGCCAGGGGTTCCATCCGCCCGGTCAAGATACAGGTCGTCACCCCGTCGGTGTACCGGTCGAGCCAGCGCTGACGCCAGCATCTCACCCGCGATGATGATCAGCAACCGCTGGCGATAGACGGTGAGATGCAGGTCGCCCTGAAAGAACTCGGCGATGATATGCAGCATGTGTGGGCTGAAGATCGGGGCCTGTGCCTGGACATCTTCGAGATCAACCATGTGTGCGAGATCCACCTGGCATGGCCCGGCAAAGGCCACCAGCGCATCGCCCCGCAACCCGAAGGTGCGGTAGATCCAGTGCGGCGTCAGTTGACGACCATCATACGGTAGGGGTGTATCCAGCGTGATATGTGTGTGCATGCGATTCCTCTCTATAGATCGTCCGCCTGGTTTGGTATCCAGGCGGCAAGGAGCGCCGAGCAGGAAGCAGGGAGAGGGAAGCACTTCTTCCTCCTTGCTCCCCGTTCCGCGCTTCCTGCTCTTCGTGCGTTTAATCAGCTTCATGGTGATTCGACCTGACCAGGTGGTCTATCAGCGGTTTATAGATCGAATTATCCAGATGATCGTCATACCAGTTCCCATACGTTCCAGCGGTCAAATGCTCCTCGATCAGCCGTGCCTCTTCCAGCAACACCCAGAGATTATGCGTCGCTCGACAGCAAAAACCATGAATCAGGTTTGCCTTAAGCCCATCAATTCCATACTGTTGACAGGCAGGGCACACGCAGTTGCGTAATCGTTCCCACTCTGCATCACTCGGCTGTCGTCCCCTCCAATTCCCCAGATTGGCGACACTCCGCTCACCGCTTCCCGGCAACTGAACAATTCCCCGCGCTGCCCGGTTGCGCCATCCACCTGAGTCAACGGAGTCCATCCCCAGCAGGGCCGCGAGATGTAACGTTGCGGTTCCCCCGATCCCAAACACATGCAGATGTTTATCAGCAAACGTCAGGCGAACACGTTGCAGATTCTCCAGTATCATACGATACGGTATAGCCTTCGGCATGCGCAGAAGATTCGGAACAATACCACCGAGCGCTACTGCCGGCTTCGTATGCAGCACATGGGGATTGTCCTGCTCAATGAGCGTGAGATACTGCGCCAGATAGGGGCTGATGTGAATAATTGGCACAAACCCATCATGCTGGTAGGCGCGATTAACGCGCATCGTGCGCTGGAAGCAATTCCATGTCTCGCGGGGCGTCATCTTGGGCGCAGGAATAAAATCCTGGGGAACCGGCCACCAGTTCGGTTGCGCATACTGAACAAACTCGGTATAGTCTGCTTGCGGAACTGACCCGCTCCGCGATAAAAAAGAGAAAGCACCATTGTCCAGATAGATTTGAATATGTTGAGGTACCCCCAGACAGGCATGTAAGCCCTGTTCCATCGCCATGCGCCGCCGCGCCGGCATCGCATGGAAATCGGCGTACGAAACCATAATGGCACGGAGATTGGGCAGATAGAAGGGTGATTTTGCGTCCCAAACACGCGGTTGGGCATTTTTAAGACTCCAGCCTGCGACGACGAGAAGTGCATGATCCTGCTGCTGCATGAGATGCGCTATCCATACATTGAACTCAGTTAGACTTTTGCCACAAGATGACGCAGATTGATACGCGTATACGCAATGAGATGAAATCCACGAAAAGACACACTCTTTTGTTCATATCGGACAAGTCATCGTCGAAACGTGTCAATCCATGCAACCGTTCGCTCGCTTACAAAGCGCTTTGCATACACGTTCGCGTTAAAATGTCGTTTTCGACCACGTTTTGGTTTTTTTCGATTTCGCTTGTTTTCAGGAATATTCGGTTTCAATCCGCGATTCCAGAGTAATTTTCGTACGTCTTTCGTGTCAAAGGAACTATCGGCATGAAAATAAGCACCAATAAGAGGAATTCCGATCCCACGTATCTTGCTGAAAAGTTGTTTCAATAGGTCGGTGATCTCATACCTATCATGATGATGACCAGCAATAATGTGACTTGTCGCACTAATGTTTCCATCACCATCAGTCATGGGGATAATGTTACTGGTTTTGGTCTTTTTGCGACCTTGATAGGAGACATCTTCGCCCCCTTTTTTGCAGCGCTGTGGCTGCCATCAAGATTGAGAACAGATACATTTAATTGATACTGAATATGAAGGATACCA
>DAOTWD010000100.1:0-5904 GCA_034435975.1 Chloroflexaceae bacterium
CGCGCCCCGGAGGGACGCGCTACCGCGCTCAGCCCGCTCCACCAACGCCCGCCCCGCGCCCCGGAGGGACGCGCTACCGCGCTCAGCCCGCTCCACCAACGCCCGCGCCGCGCCCCGGAGGGACGCGCTACAACGCCCCGCGCCCCGGAGGGACGCGCTACCGCGCTCAGCCCGCTCCAACGCTCCAACGCTTCCGAAGACGCCTCACCCCATCCCCGCCGGGAACAGCAGTTCGCTGAACCATTCCCACAGGCCGGGGCCGAAGAAGAACGCGGCCCCCGCCAGGAGCAGCAGGACCACCACCGCCGCAATCAGGCCGGCGCGGTTGGGCTGATCTGCCGCCGCTTCATCGGCGCGGCGGATAATCCAGTCGGCATCGTTCTGGAGCGTGGGATCAGCGTCACGGGCCTGGTTTGCCAGCGCCCGTGCCTCGTCGTAGCGCTCCTCGCGGCATGCGGTATTGGCCTGGTCGAGCAACTCCAGCGCCTGCTGGATCTGCTGTTCACATCTAACAACCGGTTGATCCTGTTCCAGTTTGTCCAGAGCTGTCTGTGCCACCTGGAGCAACTTCTGGCTCTCATCGGCAAGCGTGCGCAACGCCCTGTAGCGTGTATCGCTAATGGCGGCCGGGATCTGTAGTTGCGTGATGGCCTCACTATAGGCCGCCTGCGCCTGGCGGTAGGCAGCAATCGCATCCTGCCAGCGTCGGGACTTTTCGGCGTCTTGCGCCTGCCGCAAATGGGCATCCGCCTGCTGTAACTGCGCTCGTCCGGCCTCAAGTGCCTGCACCCAGGACTCCAACTGCGTGAGATCGGGCATATCCTCGCGCTGTTCGGGGTGTACCCCGAACCGGTTTTGCGGATCGAGGGTGGTCAGCAGGCGCTGACGTGCCTCGCGCCGGCGGATCAAGTCGCGCAATGCCAGGGGTTGCTCTGCTTCACGCTCACGCTGCAGCAGGCTGTTGATCTCGCTGGCCAGGTCCTTTAGCAGGCCGTACTGCTGCGGTGCCTCTTCGGCCAGCGTGCGAGGCATGCTCACGCCCGGTATGCCCCGTTCAGCCAGAGCGCTGGTGGTTTTATAGACGATTTCCTCGGCACGCGCCAGTTCGCCAAATCTGCTGGCAGCAGTCTGTTCCTCATTTTCACTCTGACTCAACAACGCCCGGATGGCCGCGATACTGCTGGCAATCTTTTGCTGCGCCTCGCGATCAGCTTTCATCTGGCGAGCCAGGCTTTCCAGACTATTGTGATCCAGTTCAATATGCACGTAGGTGCAGCGGTCGAAGTGGCGTAGCGCCCGCTCCAGATCCTGTTTGGCGTCGTGGTACCCGGTCTGCCCCTGCTGGCGGGCCTCGGCCCAGTGGACACGGGCGGTGTGCAGGTCTTTTTCAGCCGCTTCACAGGCGTGGCGTGCTTCCTCCAGATCCGCCAGGGCTTTGTTCAGCGCCGGGTGGGGGGTGCTGTCCAGCTTCTGGGCCGCCTCGACCTGTTCAATCAGCCTGTTCACGTCGACCGGGCGAATGCCGCATTTAAGTTGCGTCTGGCCCCTATTCAGCAGGCGGTCAACCTTCTCCACTAGTTGATCGCGCAGCTTGCAAATTCGTTGTTGCACACGCTCCAGACCGGCACTGGCTTCAGCGTCCTGACGGTTGGGGGCCAGGGCCAGCACCTGCTCGTAGCACTTGCGAGCCTGCGGCAAGCGGTCGAGCGCTTCGGCCTTGAGTGCCTGGTCGCCCTCGTCGAGCAAGCGCCGGCGCTCTTCGGTGATATTGTCCTGATAGCGGCGCTGTAACGCATCGCGGCGCTGTTGCACCGTGGTGCGCAGACTGTCACCGGCACGCAGATCGGGCAACTCTAACGCTTGATCGAGGGTGCGGATGGCACTGAGCAGTTCATCACGGTTGTGGTGGGCCTCAAAGCGTTGTACCGCCGCTTCGGCCTCCTGCTGCCAGGTTTGCACCCGCTGCACCAGTGCCTCGTCTGTATCGATCTGTTTCCGCAGCGTCGCAATGCGTTCCTGGACATCGCTCAACGGTTCTCGCTCGGCCTCATTCAGGCAGGTGCGGGCGCGATCAAAAGTGCGTTCGTGCAGATGGGTTTGCGCCTCAGCCAGCAGCATTTCGGCCCGGCAGCGGCTGATCAGCGCTGGAAAACCCGGCTCGTTGCTATCGACCTGCACCAGGAGGATCTGCAGCGCTTCTGCCCAGCTATCCGCAGCCATCAGCCGTTGTGCCTCTTTGCGCCGTGCTTCGCGCAGGTGGGTACGCACTTCCGTGTCGGTGAGATCGGCCTGTTCCAGGGCGGCGATAGCGGCTATAAAATCGCCCCGACGCAAAGCGGTAAGTCCTTGCTCACGGTAGGCCAGTTGCTCGGCGCGGCGGCGCAGATCAATACTGGCGGCATCTTCCATCCGCTGGTCGCGCAAGGTATTTAACTGTTCCAGCGCAGCGCTTGGATTGGGCGGGGTCGCATCCATAAACTCGGCCGCCCGCCGCTTGAGAAAACGGCCCCAGTCATCACGGATCTCCTGCTCGCTCCGATCCAGATCGGGCAGGCCGCCATCCAGTTCACGGGCCTGGTTGAGTTTGTCTAATGCCTCGCTATAGCGGTCTTCTAGAGCCAGATCGCGGGCGCTGATCAGCAAGGCTTGTGCCTGCTGACGCCGCGCCGCGTGCTGGCGCAGTTCGTCGAGCTTGCGCCTGATGCGCGTCAGCGTATCCTCAAGGTCATCAAGCAGCTTCCTCTGGCGGCGCACCTCGTGGATCTCACCCACATGATTGCGCTGCAGTTCGAGCGCATTACGGCTGGCCTGCAAGCGCTCTTCACTCGGTGCAGCCAGCGCGTCCTCGGCAGAGCGTAGGACAGCTTTGACCTGGGTATACAACAGGTCGTCCAACACCTGTTGGGCGGGAGCATACCCAGGGCGTAGCGCCAGCGCCTCACGGGCCTGGCGTTCGGCTTCGGGCAGCTTGCCCCGCGCCCGCGCCTGACGTGCCGCCTCGACCAGTTTGGCGAGCCGCTCGGCCTTTTGCCGCAACTGCGCCAGCAACTCTCGCGCCTGCTGACGCCGCTTATCAAGCGCGGGGGTTTGCAGTTGCGGTTCGAGCGCAATCAATGCACTGGCCTGCTGCTCCACCTGGGCATCGTCGCCGCGACTGAGGGCCGTGCGCGCCGCTTCGAGCAGCAGATCGGCGCGGGTCAGCGTGTCCCGTTCCCAGTACTGCTGCGCCCGACGCTCCAGGTCATCGACCATGCGGCTCCGAAACTGCTCGCCGGCGACGGCGCGTAACGACTCGAGTTCTTTGATCGCCTGCGCATACTCGTTGGCCCGAAAATACTGATCAGCCTGATCAAACTGGGGTTTGATGCGCACAATAATGTCGTGCTGCGCTGTCACCGCTGCGTGGTGCTGGGTATATTCAGCAAGCGCTGCCTTGAGTTCGGGTACGTCCTGCAACAGATTCCGGATGTCCGTGATCGCCGTCCGGGTTTCTGGCGATGCATCGTCTGACGTAATCTCCTCACCACGCACCAGGCGCATCGCCTCATGCAAACTGGACTGGGCGGCCGCCAGTGGCCCGCTGTCCAGAAAACCCAGGCCATCGCTGACCTGTTTGTCGGCCAGGGCTACCTTTTCGCGCGCCACCCGTAGCAGTTTTTGCTGTACCGATTCCTTCAGCTTGTCAAAGTGGGGTTCGAGTTCGTCACCATCAGGCCCGGTTTTCGCGCCGGCATTGATCAGCTTGCGCACAACGATCAACTCTTGCTCATCCTGCTGGAGTTGACGGGCTGTGAGTAACTCACCAAACTGGGCGCGAAACTGGGCGTAGGCTGTTTCGGTTTCAGCCCGTTGCTGGGCGATATCACTGCGCTGTGTGGCGTCAAGATCGCTAAATCCGAGCATACGATCATAGAGTTCCAGCGCCTGCTTGTAGTTGGCGGTCGTGGGCCGCTGCAGGTAGCTCTGGGCCTGCTGCTGTAGCTCGGTTACACGCTGCTGCACGGCGGCACTGGCAGTTATATCGTGCGGCTGGTCGGCGGGGATCGGGCGTGCGGCCTCATCGGGTGGCAGGGTCGTAGCGTCGGCAACGTCGGCGGCCGGTGGCTCTGATGCTGCTGCGGGCGGATCGTCCAACCGCTGAGTGGGTCGGCCCTTTTGGGGCGTGGTTTTGCGCCGGTCGCGCACCTCGCGCAGGCGCTGAATGGCCTGGTCTACCGTCTCACGCGGTAGCGTGGTATCGTCCGCAATCTGGTTATACAGGCGCTCGGCGGTGGTCATATCGCCACTGGCAAACGCCGCATCAGCCTGCGCCAGCAGGGTTTGTGGATCTTCCATCTGTTTTTGCTCCCGGTATCGTTAATATATCTATAGTTCTGTCGATAGCCCAAATTGCAAAGCGCAGAGCAGACCGCTTCTGTCACCTGTCCCTTGACAATGCCTCGCGTCTTCCCACGGCCGCCTGTTGTAACGCAAAGGCGCAAAGAGGCAAAGGTATCGGTGTCGCATCCTCGCGTCCTCGCGTCCTCGTATCCTCGTGCCCTCGCGTCCTCGTATCCTCGTGCCCTCGCGTCCTCGCGTCCTCACATCCTCCTCTGCGCCTTTGCGTTAAAACAAACTCGTTTGCCGCGTCGCTGCCCGCCCCCCCTAACCCCCCCGTCCACGGGGGGGGATGTGCCGTGTTGCCGCTTCACGTCCTCGCGTCCTCGCGTCCTCGCGTCCTCGCCTCTTCGCATCCTCCTCTGCGTCTCTGCCCCTTTGCGCCTTTGTGTTACAACAAGGGGCGCAGCAGCGGGGTGCCACCTCACGGGCGCAGGTAGCCGGGTGCCGCTGCTGCGCCCCTACAGCGACGCACCTGTCACCTGTCACCTGTCACCTATTCCCTCAACCGCCGTCAATATACTCGCGCCTGATCCAGCCCGACTGTCCTTGCGAAGCAAGATTCGCTGCCGTGATCACAAACACCCGGTAATGCGTCTCGGTTGCGGCCAGGAGGTATACCCGGTCGTCATTGACCACAACCGCATGTCCCCCTTCTGACGCTACCATTTGACCTTCCACCTGCTCCGGCATTTGCCAGAGGAAGGCGGCGGGTTTACCATCTGCTAATGCACCGAAAAAATCACTTGGTTGTGCATCTTTACGCTCCGGCGTTGCCCCACTGACCGTCTGCTCCTGTAACGCGACCTGGAAGTTGAACGCTGTCGGCTCCTCATCAACGTAGAGCGTGAGGGTCAGCGTTGGCGCTGGTGCTGAGTTATCAGTGGATTCAGCGGGTTCAGCGGGTTCAGTGGGTAACGGCCATACTTCTGCCGGAAATGACAATCCAGGATCAGCGGGCTGCAGGCGGATGGTGCTGGCCTGACCTGGATCGCTTCCAGGTGCAGGAGGATCTGCGCGTACCAGGCTGATGATGGGTAGGGGTGCGTTCGGTTGATTTGATTCATTTTGTGGATTGTCCCCATCCCCATTATTCGGTGGCGGTGGCGGGTAAGCCGCATTAGCATCGCCTCCTGGCGCTGGTGTTGCCCCACGCAAGCTCAACCGTTGCACATCGGTATCGGTTAGTTCGGCGGTGGTGATCAAATCAAAACTGGTCTCTGCCAGGGTGTGAGCATAGACCGGGTTGATGTCATCAACGGGCGCAAAGTCAGTGATTGTCGTTGCACTGAACGGTACCGGTGTGGCCGTAGGTGATGGTGATGGTGATGGTGATGACGTTACCTCTGGTGTTTCTGTTTCTGTCATTGCTGTTGCAGTCGGATCTCCAGCTACAACTGAATTGTTAGATCTATTCATAAAAACCATTCCACCAACCGCCACGAGCAGCAGCAGCACCAGTATGCTAAATCCGATCATGACCGCCGGTTGCCTCCACCAGATTTTTTTTTGATCCTCTTCAGTGGA
>DAOTWD010000101.1:0-21763 GCA_034435975.1 Chloroflexaceae bacterium
ACCATATGAAGCGCCGCTTGCCGGAGTTAGCTGAGCGATTTGAGCGCCATCTGACAACCACGACGTTTTCGAGCTCCTTTCTTGAGCGCTACGGCTGGAATCTCGTTTGTCCAGGGTTTACTTGATCTCTCTATAAGGGGTCAGTAACCAGCTATACCAGCACCATTATTTATTCTTCATAGGGATCACTACTATACTGATCATGCACCTCCTGAAGTTGCTCATCTTTGTAGCGCGCATAGAAGTTGCGCGTCACTTCAACGCTCCGATGACGCAAGATCTGCGAGACTTCGGCCAGCTCGACACCCTCATTGAGTAAATGAAACCCAACGAAATGCCGAAAAGTATGCGGTGAGGCGGTACGCAACAGGGCCGCCTCATCGTATTTTCCTTCCAACTCGATCTGGGCTGCTACGGCTTGCGCAGCGTCATGCACAATACGCCAGCCGCTGGAGCGGCTCAATCGAGTACCCGCCGTCCGCCGATCATACGACTCAAAGAGCGGCATACTGCTTACCAGTGACTCACGGGCACGCAAATAGATATCGATAGATCGCTCGGCATGGCGACGCACAAAGAGAACGCCCGCACGTCGGCCCTTACCCCATACGGGCACACGACTCTGCACCTGTCGATCTCGATAGACATGACCAACATTCAGGCTCAGTATTTCGGAAATTCGGCCACCGGTCGAGAACAGCAGATGCAGCAGCGCCGCATTCCGCAGGCGAATCAGACGCAGGCGGGGAGTGCGATCATGCTCGGCAGGCGGACGATCATAAAAATTCACCAGGCGGCGTAGATCCGGCGGCGTGGGGGCTACCGTCTCCGGCAAGCGCGGCAAGGCCCGTGCCAATTCAGCCCGCACAGTCTCGGTACGAAAGGGGATGGCCGCACAGGACTCGAGCAGGGTAAAGAAACCGAGCAGCGGTCGTGTATAGCTATGAATGGTACGTGCGGCTAAGCGCTCACCAGAAGTGCTGGCAATCTGGCTCTGTGCCGTACGCCGCAATGAGAGATCGTAGTCACGCCTGCGTAAGGCGCGGGTATAGTGTAGGAGGTCATCCAGGCACAAATCCTGAACGAGACGGCGACCACTGCGTTCTACCCAGCGTATGAACAAAGTCAACGCCGTGTGATAACTCTTAATCGTCTGGCGCGAATGGTGACGCTCGGCGTCACGCTCGGCCACTTCTGTTGGATCGAGATCGTCATCAATAATATCCAGACCTGCTGTTTCCAGCCGGGCCAGCCAGATCGCCCCAGCCTCAGCCAGGGTGGTCGTGGGCGAAATGGGATGTTCTGCATGCGACAGGGGTCTGTCCATAACAAACGGCTCTTTATGCGCGCAGATCCAGCAGCCTGGTGCCAGGCCGGATGCATTACTCTCGTCTTGCCAATCAGCACGGTGCTGTCAGTCATCAGTCTAGCACAGATGCACGGATACAACAAGCGGCGTGGAACATGATGTAGCTTCGGTTCAAACCTGAGGGCACAACATGTGGCTCATGCCAGTATACTGGGCAACGTGGACGCACATCACCTATCATTCCGACGCGCGGGGGGAATAAACACTCCAATGATACAGGTTCCATCCACTTTGTGAGCTCTATTCACTTTGTGCGGAGGAGATATAGATCACTCAGTTCGTTCCCGCACATGTGAACAGGTACAACGTGATCAAAACTTGACGATTCGGAGGAAATATGGTACACTTTTGCACAAGGGAATACAACAGGAGTTTGTATAGTTATGCTGTCAGGCAACTTTTCGTTCATCCTTATCCTTGTAGTAGTACTCCTCCTTATTGGATGGAGCCATAACTACCTGGGAGGGATAGCATAAGCAAACTCTGTAAAGCGAAGACTGAGACCATAACCTCCCAAGGAAACGCGGGGGGTTTTTTAATGGTTTTATCACGTATCGGTTTTCATCGTCTGCGCTCGTTGCATCGCCCCGCAACGGCGCTGGTTACAATGCCGTAACTGACGGTGAGAAAACATCTCTTATCTCTGGGCATGGGGTCGGATGCACGCCACCGGTCTTATCCCAAAGGTCACTGGCACGACACAAGGTATGCATGCAATACTGCAGATGGCGCGGTCGTATCCTGTGGATCAGGATACAGGTTGTATGCGTCTGCATCCCGGTGGAGTCCACGAGATGGTTCGCGCTCAGGTCTGATGGTTGGGTACAGGAATGTTCATCGTAAACCAGAGTTCATGAGGAGGTTATCCCATGTCCGAAGAGAAAACCGGTGCACAAATTATGTGCGAAGCCCTGATCCGTGAAGGGGTAGAGGTCATGTTCGGTATTCCGGGTGGAGCCATTATGCCGTTTTATTTTGCTATGTGGGAGTATCGCGACCAGTTACGTCATGTCCTTTGCCGCCACGAGCAGGGTGCCGGTCACGCGGCTGAAGGCTATGCACGTTCGACGGGCAAGGTTGGGGTATGTATCGGTACCAGTGGGCCAGGTGCCACCAATCTGGTGACACCGATCGCCGATGCGATGATGGATAGCACCCCACTGGTGGCAATCACCGGTCAGGTGTCAAGTGCGGTTCTGGGCAAAGATGCATTCCAGGAAACAGACATCACCGGGATCACTATGCCGATTACCAAGCACAACTACCTGGTGAAGCGCATCGAAGATCTGCCCCTGGTTTTTAAGGAAGCGTTTCATATTGCCAGCACGGGTCGGCCCGGGCCAGTGCTGATTGATATTACCAAGGATACCCAGCAGGCACGGATGGTGCCCAATTGGGATGTCAAGCTCAACCTGCCCGGGTATAAGCCCAATTATCAGGGTAACCGCAAGCAAATACGTGAAGCTATTCGATTATTGATGACCGCCCGCAAACCGTTGCTTATGGTTGGGAATGGCGTCATTCTGTCAGGCGCAACCGAAGAATTGCGAGCCCTGGCCGAGCGCACTGGTATTCCGGTGATTACCACTCTGCACGGTATTGGCGCGTTCCCCGAGGATCATCCGTTGAGCATTGGCATGCCCGGCATGCATGGCTGGGTGCATGTCAACCGTGCGATCCAGGAGTGCGATGTCTTGCTTAATATTGGTGGACGCTTCGATGACCGTGTGACCGGCAAGGCCAGTACCTTTGCGCCCAAAGCCAAAGTCATTCATGTGGATATTGACCCTAGCGAGATTGGCAAGAATGTCAAGGTCACCGTGCCGATTGTCGGTGATGCTCGCATGGTGATCAGCGCCCTCCTGGCTGAGATGCCCGATCGCTCCGAGCTGGCGGCCCTGCATGGAAATGCCAGTGATTGGATGGAACACATCCGCGAGATGCAGGCGCAGCATCAGCACAAGCAACAGTATATTGCCCGGCCAGATGTGCCTATGCATCTGCCACCCCACGATGTCTATGCCGCATTGACTCGGATTGTTAACCAGCGCGGGAACTATCGGATTGTCACCGATGTGGGGCAACACCAGATGTGGGCCGCGCAGTTGATCGATTGGCATCGACCACGCACCCATATCACCAGCGGCGGAGCAGGAACCATGGGCTTTGCCGTGCCAGCGGCGATGGGTGTGGCAATTGCACATCCTGACGAGACGATCTGGGCCATTTGCGGTGATGGTGGCTTCCAGATGACGAATCAGGAATTAGCGACGATCGTGCAAGAAGGTATTAAGAACGTCAAAGTTGCCATTATCAATAACGGTTACCTAGGCATGGTACGCCAGTGGCAGGAGCTGTTTGAGAACAAGCGGTACAGCGGCACACCATTGAGCGGCCCAGACTTTGCCCGGCTCGCCGAAGCATATGGCCTGCGCGGGATCACGGTGGAACATACCGACGAGGTTGAAGCGGCAATCAATGCGGCCTATGAGTATGATGGTTCGGTCGTGATCGATTTCCGCGTGGAGCGTGAGGTGAACGTCTTCCCGATGGTGCCCCAGGGCAAAAGTATTGGGGATATGATAACCGAGAGTCCGGTCGTCTGAGAGGACACAGGTGAGAGCATCTGTCCTCTGGAATCTGTTCTGTGCGGAAGGAGCACATGTTAATCTCATGAAACAGCATACGATTGTCGCATTAATGCAGGATCAACCCGGCGCACTGAACCGTGCCGTGAGCCTGTTCCGCCGTCGAGGGTATAATATTGCGAGTCTGGCCGTCGGGCATACCGAAACGCCGGGTATCAGCCGTATGACGCTCGTGGTCGAGTCAGACGATGTCGAGCAGGTGGTCAAACAACTCTATCGCCTGATTGATGTGGTGAAAGTCAGCGATGTTACGGATGATCCGACGGTTGATCGTGAGATGGCACTGACAAAGGTGCATACGACCAGCGCCACCCGCGCTGAGATTGCAACGCTGGTGGAAATCTTTGATGCCAAGGTGGTGGATGTGAGTCCCAATACGATGATTATCGAGATGACCGGCACCCCGGCCAAGGTAGAGAATTTTGTCGAAGTGATCCGGCCCTTTGGGATCAAAGAGATGATGCGTACAGGCCGGATCGCTATGATGCGTGGCACACACACCCATCGTGGAACCGAATATGTCGAGGGCAACGGACATATGACAACCGGAACGGTGCTGAACTAAGCGGGAACATATGAAAAGCAGGTGACACGTAGATATATAAAAGACTGGTTCTGTACTCTGTAGATGAACCAGTCGTATATATCAACGTTCTGACATGTGAATTTTAGGGAGGCATATGTGGCAGACCTATTTTATGATCATCAGGCCGATCTGGAGCGCCTTAAAAATAAACCGATTGCAATTATCGGATTTGGGAGTCAGGGCCATGCACACGCGATGAACTTGAAGGAAAGCGGCCTGGATGTACGTGTCGGGCTTTATGAAGGGAGCAAAAGCTGGAGCAAGGTTGAAGCCCTGGGCTTGCCGGTATACCCGGTGAGCGAGGCAGCACGTGCGGCGCAGATGATCATGATTCTCACACCCGACATCGGTCAGGCCGAGATCTATCGCACGCAGATTGCGCCGCATATGGAACCTGGCAAAACATTATTGTTTGCGCATGGCTTCAATATCCGCTTCGGTCAGATTGTACCGCCCAACCATATTGATGTGAGCATGATCGCACCCAAAGCCCCTGGGCATCGTGTGCGTGAAGTCTACACCCAGGGCGGTGGTGTGCCAGCACTGGTCGCGGTTGAGCAGGATGCCAGCGGCGGAGCCTTCGAGGATGCGCTGGCCTATGCGAAGGGACTGGGATGTACCCGCGCCGGTGTCTTGCGCACAACCTTTGCCGAAGAGACCGAGACGGATCTGTTTGGTGAGCAGGTGGTGCTATGTGGCGGTGTGAGCGCTCTGGTCAAGGCAGCGTTCGAGACGCTGGTCGAGGCCGGGTATCAGCCCGAGGTCGCCTATTTTGAGTGTATGCACGAGTTAAAGCTGATCGTCGATCTGTTCTATCAGGGCGGGTTAAACTATATGCGCTACTCGGTCAGCGACACCGCAGAGTATGGCGATTATACCGCCGGGCCGCGCCTAATCACTGACGAGACGCGGGCAACCATGCGCCAGATTCTGGAAGACATCCGCAATGGTGCTTTTGCGGAAGACTGGATTGAGGAAAACCAGCAAGGTCGTCCTCATTTCAACGCGATGCGCCTGAAAGACAGCGAGCATATGATTGAGAAAGTTGGACGCGAGTTGCGCCGGATGATGCCATTTGTCAATCCGCGTGAAGTCATCCCCGGCAGCGGTGGCGCGTAGCTCAGGGAATCGATGACGGTGCGTCGAGGCGCGAACAGGGAGAGAGGCAAGGATGTCAGGGCAACAGGTGTGTCTCTTCGCCTCTCTCGTACAACGAGATTGTGCGTCAGCAGAATGGGGACGGTCACGCAAGAACCAGTAACGGATCGTGGCACAAGAATGGGTGAATATGCACAGGCTGTTCTTCCTGAATAGGGGATTGTGGTTCCCCAGAACCGAACAATTGAAATCTATCAACTGCTGGATACAACAGACAGGGAGATTGTTACCTACACCGATACCGATCAGATCCAGACCCCACTGCTACCGGGGTTCAACCTGAATGTCGCAGAGATTTTTCGCGAGTAGGAAGGAACAAACAGCGATGACTGATGATCATGTACGTATCTTCGATACCACCTTGCGCGACGGCGAGCAATCTCCCGGTTGCACCATGACGTTAGAGGAGAAACTGGAGGTCGCACGACAACTGGCGCGGCTCGGTGTCGATATTATTGAGTGTGGGTTTCCTGCGGCCTCGCCCGGAGACTGGGCCGCAGTGCACCAGATTGCACGCGAGATTGGTACCGAAGACGGCCCAATTATTGCAGCCCTGGCTCGTGCCAATAAGGACGATATTGAACGCGCCTGGACTGCTATTCAACCGGCAGCGAAAAAACGCATCCACACCTTTATCTCTACCTCAGATATTCATATTGAACACCAATTGCGTTCGACCCGCGAGGCCGTCTTGCAAAAAGCGCGAGAAATGGTACGCTTTGCACGTTCGTTGTGTGCCGATGTGGAATTTTCACCCATGGACGCCAGTCGCTCCGACCCGGCGTATATGTACCAGGTGCTGGCAGCGGCGATTGAAGAGGGTGCTACCACACTCAACATCCCTGACACGGTAGGCTATGCAATGCCGGAGGAATATGGCGCGTTAATTGCTGGGATTCGCCAGCATGTGCCCGGTGCCGACCGGATCATCTTGTCAACACATTGCCATGACGATCTGGGCATGGCCGTTGCCAACAGCCTGGCCGGTGTACGGGCCGGAGCACGTCAGATCGAGTGTACGATCAATGGTATTGGTGAGCGGGCAGGCAATGCCTCGCTGGAAGAAGTCGTAATGGCGCTGCACACGCGCGAGTCATTTTTCAACACCCGTTCCCGGATCAACACCCGCGAACTGGCCCGTAGTAGTCGTCTGGTCAGCACCTTCATCGGCGTGCCTGTGCCTCCAAACAAGGCGGTGGTAGGGGCGAATGCCTTTGCGCACGAGTCGGGCATTCACCAGGATGGCATTTTGAAGAACCGCCTCACCTACGAGATTATGAATGCTGAGACGGTGGGACTGCAAGGGAATGCACTGGTACTGGGCAAACACAGTGGGCGCCATGCCTTCCGTAAGCATGTGGAGGAACTGGGCTACCAGCTCAACGACGACGATCTGCAACAGGTATTTGTACGCTTTAAAGATCTGTGTGACAAAAAGAAATTCGTTGATGATCGGGACATCGAAGCTCTGATTGCCGGTGAGACCCAGCATACACCAGCGATCTATACCCTCAAGCACGTGCAATATAACAGCGGCCTGGGCATGATTCCCACTGCAACCATTCGTCTGGAGGGCCCCGATGGTACGATGTATACCGACAGTGCTCACGGCACTGGCCCGGTAGACGCGATCTACAAAGCGATCAACCGCATTGTGCAGCGCCCGAACGAGTTGATGGAATTTTCCATCAACGCGATTACCGAAGGCCTCGACGCAGTGGCCGAGGTGACCGTACGCATTCGAGAGCAGGGAGTACCCGATAATGGCAAAACCGGCACCACAGAACAACCGCGCCGACCACAGGTATACAGTGGCTACGGCGTTAACACCGACACGATCGTCGCTGCAGCCGAGGCATATATGGGAGCACTGAATAAAATGCTGGCTGCCCGTCAGGAGCGGCTCAAAGCCGAAGCTGCAGCGTATGCGGCGGGCTACAACCAGAACGCACCGCTCTATGCCGTGGATGTATTTGGCACCGACGACCGTACCCCGGAGGGGTACGGCTCCAGAGAGACGTCATGCAAACGATAGCCTATTTAGGGCCACCAGGCACCTTTAGCGAAGAGGCGGCCCTCGCCTATGCCGGAAATAACCACGACATAATCTGCCTACCACTGACCAGCATTCCGGCCGTCGTTACTGCTATTGAGACCGATGCGGCAACAGTGGGCGTGCTACCGATTGAGAATTTACTGGAAGGCAGTGTCACCTTTACGCTCGATCTGCTCATCCATGAGACCAATCTGCGCATTGCGGGCGAAATTGTCATCCCGATTCGCCAGTACCTGGTGGCACGAGCAGGATTGACGCTCCCCGATATTCAGGTTCTCTACGCACACCCGCAATCCCTGGGGCAATGTCGCCGCTTCGTTGAGCGCTGTCTGCCAGGAGTGGCGACCATTGCTTCCTTGAGCAACAGCGCCGCCCCGGCCGAAGCATTGATCGACAAGCGGCCAGCCGCTGCAATTAGTACACTCCGTGCAGCAGAATTGACACAGGCTACTATTCTCGCCCGAGATATTGCCGATAATCATAGTAATGTCACTCGTTTTATTGCCCTGGCGCAGCATGATGCACCGCCAACTGGTGATGATAAGACCAGTTTTTGCTTTGGCTTTCGTGAGGATCGAGCAGGCGTACTCATGCGGGCCTTGCAAGAACTGGCGCACGAACAGATTAACATGACCAAACTCGAGTCGCGGCCATCACGGGAAGTCCTGGGACAATATATTTTTCTGGTTGATATCGAAGGCCACCGCAGTGATCCACGTGTGGCACAGGCACTCGAGCGAGTGGCCGCACAAACGGGGATGTTCAAAATCTTTGGCAGCTATCCCCGTTGGCGCGGTGAAGCAGCGCATCCCTGAGCGACAATCAGTTGGTGCAGCATTTCATGACCTGTTCGTGATGGATACGACGCATGTGCCACCAGGCAAGCGGTACAGTTCTGAGGACATCAAAAAGCATAAGTAAGAATGAATGAGAAGAAACACAAAGATGGGAAGCACGAGGGGTTTCCGCGTATCGGTACCTGGACTGATTGTCTTCGGTCGTCGCTATGTCGGGACACACAAGACGCCTGTGAACCGTATACCTGCGATTGGGTGTGCGGTACAGGATGAAGCAGGAATTTCAGGAGTGGACAAAGAATACTTTTGCGTATCTTTGACCACAAAGGAAGTAGCAGTTCCTATGCGCAATCTCCATGAGGTGAATCCGGCAGCAGGGCTATGCACGAGCGCATCCCTGCTGCCTGTCATTTGCATTGTTTGACTTCTGTGACCATTGATGACCGATACTCTTGCTCGATATGTGGTTCCTGGGATTACCGAAACGAGGGCGAGACGCCCTCGCCAGGCAATGACAAATGAGGAGCGACGTACACAATGAGAGGGTGTATGGACGTACTGAAACGAGGGCAAGACGCCCTCGCTCTCACAACGACGGCCACAATCCCTTCATCCCATCCAATCTCTCACCATGCACCGTGTACCATAGAAGAGGAGTGAGGGAAGAGCCTCCGCCAGCGGAGGGCCGGAAGAGAGAGGGGGGCCGCACAGCGGTCGAGATGAAGCCTTGTTGTCGTAGTCTTTGAAGGGCGAGACGCCCTTGCTAAGGAGCGAACAATGCAAATCCAACTTTATGATACCACTTTACGTGATGGAACTCAACGGGAAGGCCTGTCGCTTTCCTGCGAAGACAAGTTAAAGATAGCTCGCGAACTGGATACGATGGGAATTCACTATATCGAGGGAGGGTGGCCTGGTTCAAATCCGAAAGATGCCGAGTTTTTTCGACGCATCCGGGAAATACCGTTGCGCCATGCACGGATTGCCGCCTTCGGCAGCACTCGCCACGCCGGAACAACCTGCGAGGATGATCCCCACATTCACGCATTGCTTGCCGCCAATACCCCGGTCGTCACGCTGGTCGGCAAAAGCTCAACACTGCATGTTGAACAGGTGCTAGAAACAACCCTGGCCGAGAATCTGGCGATGATTGCAGATAGTGTGGCCTTCTTTAAGGCACAAGGCAAAGAGGTGGTGTACGACGCCGAACATTTCTTTGACGGCTATCGCCTCAACCGTGAATATGCGCTGGAAACACTCCGCGCCGCAGCCGAAGCAGGTGCCGATTGCCTGACACTGTGTGACACCAATGGTGGCTCACTGCCCGACCAGGTGGCGCAGGCCGTACGTGAGGTACGTATCTTTATACAGACCTGCAAGCGGCCTCACATTCAGCTGGGTATTCACACCCACAACGATGGTGCCCTGGCTGTAGCCAATGGGTTAGCAGCAGTGCAAGCCGGATGCGTGCAGGCACAGGGGACGATTAACGGCTACGGCGAGCGCTGTGGGAATATGGATCTAATCCCATTTATTGCCAATTTGCAACTCAAGCTGGGCTATCAATGTGTAGCCCCGGAGCAACTGCGCCGTCTGACAGATGTTTCAAACTACGTCGCAGCAATTGCTAATCTGAATCCCGATCATCATGCACCCTACGTTGGCCGTAGTGCCTTTGCCCATAAAGGCGGCATTCACGTCGCAGCGATTGCCAAAGTGGCCGAAAGCTATCAGCATATCGATCCGGTACTGGTAGGCAATCAAAAGCGGGTCGTCGTCAGCGAGCTTTCCGGGCGGGGCAATGTGCGCCTGCGGGCTGAGGAACTGGGCATACCACTCAATGGCAAGGAACAGCTGATTCTGCAACGAATCAAAGAACTGGAAAATCAGGGCTTCCAGTTTGAAGCGGCTGAGGGTAGTTTTGAAATGTTGATCCGGCGTAGTGCCGACGATTATGTTCCCCCCTTTGAACTCCTTGATTTTACGGTGGTGATCGAGAAGCGGGGCAACAACCGCATCTATTCCCAGGCCACGACCCGCGTCCAGGTCCATCATGAAGTGATGCACACTGCAGCCGATGGCGATGGGCCAGTCAATGCACTGGATAGTGCTATCCGCAAGGCGTTGTTACCCTATTACCCTCAACTGGCCGAGGTCAAACTGGTGGATTATAAGGTGCGGATTATTGACGAACATCGTGGCACAGCAGCCACACCGCGTGTTCTCATTGAGACGGCCTGCGGCGATGAGCGCTGGAGTACGATCGGCGCATCGCATAACATTATTGAGGCGAGTTGGCAAGCCTTGAGGGACAGTCTCGAGCTCCCATTGCTGCGTCGTCGTCAGCACGCACGCGCTCATGTTGAAACGTTCACCCCGGAATATAGCCAGCCTGCCTGAGGTGTATCATAATGGAGCCTGGGGGTGGCTCCGTCCAGGCAGCAGGCTGGACTCCGGTTCATCATTGAGGAGATTATAAATATGGACATACACCCGAAAACATTGTTCGAGAAAATCTGGGATGCGCACGTTGTACGACCGGAGAGTAGCGATACACCGGCCGTCCTGTACATTGATCTGCATCTGGTACATGAAGTCACTTCGCCTCAAGCGTTCACTCAGCTCCGGGAGCGTGGGCTGAAGGTGCGCCGACCTGACCGCACGCTGGCAACGATGGATCACAGCACGCCTACAACGCCCCGCAATGCCCATGGCATTATTCCCGTGCTGGATACCCAGGCCGCAGCCCAGATTGAGCAACTCACCCGGAATTGCAAGGATTTTGGCATTCCGCTCTACACACTGGGCACAGAAAACCAGGGCATCGTGCATGTGATTGGCCCGGAGCAAGGCCTGACCCAGCCGGGTATGACGATTGTGTGCGGCGATAGCCATACCAGCACGCATGGCGCATTTGGGGCACTGGCCTTTGGGATCGGTACCAGCGAGGTGGCGCATGTGCTGGCCACACAGTGTCTCCTCCAAAACAAACCGCGCACCTGCGCCGTGCGGGTTGATGGTCGGCTCCAGCCAGGCGTGTCTGCCAAGGACATTATCCTGGCGATCATTGCCCAGAATGGTGTTGGTGGAGGTACTGGCTATGTCTTCGAGTACACAGGCGAGGCCATTCGTGCGCTCTCAATGGAAGAACGCATGACGATCTGCAATATGAGTATTGAGGGCGGTGCCCGCGCCGGGATGGTCGCACCCGATGATATAACGTTTGAGTATGTGGCTGGACGCCCCTACGCACCCCAGGGTGCCGCCTGGGATGCAGCAGTGGCGCGCTGGCGCACACTCCCAACTGATGAAGGCGCAACATACGACCATGTGATTACCCTCAATGCCAGCACGCTGACCCCAATGATTACCTATGGTACCAACCCGGGTATGGGTATCCCCATTACTGGCACTATTCCCGATCCAATGAGCTTGAGCGATCCGAGCGCACGAATTGCGCTCGACAAAGCATTGCAGTATATGGATCTGCGTCCTGGCGAACGCCTCATCGGTCATCCGGTTGATGTCGTGTTCCTGGGCAGTTGTACCAACTCGCGCATCAGTGATCTCCGCCTGGCGGCGACGGTGCTCCAGGGACGCAAAATTGCCCCCAATGTGCGAATGCTGGTCGTGCCTGGCTCGCAACAGGTCAAGAAGCACGCTGAGGCTGAAGGACTCCACGAGATTTTCACGGCCGCTGGTGCCGAGTGGCGCGAGGCCGGCTGTTCGATGTGTATTGCGATGAATGGTGACGAACTGCGTCCAGGGCAGTATGCTATCAGCACCAGCAATCGGAACTTTGAAGGGCGACAAGGCAAAGGCGGGCGCACATTCCTCGCCAGTCCACTGACCGCCGTCGCCACCGCGATCAACGGTTGTGTTACCGATCCGCGTGAACTGCTGGAGACAGTCTGAACGAGAGGATGAGGAGTATGGAACCGATTACGGCCTTTCAAGGCAAAATTGTCGCATTACCGATTGAGAATATTGATACCGATCAGATTATTCCAGCCCGCTACCTGAAAGTGACCGACAAAAATGGTCTTGCGGAAGGTCTGTTCTACAACTGGCGCTACAACGCCGATGGCACCCTGAACCCCGACTTTGTTCTCAATCGCCCAGAAGCACAGGAAGCGCAAATCCTGATTGCGGGCAATAATTTTGGATGTGGCAGTTCGCGTGAGCATGCCCCCTGGGCATTGCAGGGCTATGGATTCAAAGCAGTTATTAGCACCTATTTTGCCGATATTTTTCGCAACAACGCGCTCAAGAACGGTCTCCTGCCGGTTGTGGTGGACACTGAAACCTATGACCAATTAGTCAGCCTATGGGAAGAGGAGCCAGGAACGACCATCACCATCGATCTGGCGAACCAGACGTTGACACTGCCTGATGGCCGCCAGGTAGACTTTCCAATTGACCGCTTTGCGAAGTACTGTCTGCTGAATGGTGTCGATCAGCTGGGTTTTTTGCAACAGCAGGAGCCGTCTATTGTGGCCTACGAGACGGCCCACACGGCAGCCTATAGCACCATAAAATGACACGTGTACCGCAGAAGAGGAGTGAGGCAAGAGGAGTGAGAGAAGAGATCCCTGGCCCCGCCAGCGGGGGGAGAGGGGGATCCCTGCCGGTTTTTTGTGTGTATCACTTCTTTTTTTCAGGGGATATCTCCTTCCGCTTCCGCCTCTTACGTTCCCTGGTGCTTGCGTCGTCGCCAGGGGGCATGCCGCGCGCGGCTGCCATCTTTCCCTGTGAAATGAAAAGACAGGACGACCCCTGGACGCCATGGAGGCTCGGTGTATTCTTAACCTGCACAATCCGTTGATATGCGTTTTTGTATAGTATAGCCGTTGTGGTTATCCAATTGAGCAGCGTATACTAGGAAGAAGATCTGGATTTCATGTATGACACCTTTCGTTGTGCAGGGCTACCCGTCAGATGACCGTTTGTGCAGCGTCACTTTCGGGTGGAAGAGCGAGCACAAGCCCAATCGTTCACGATTGGGTATCTGACAGACGAGCATTGCCGTCCCCTGGCACCTCCAGGCCCCCGCCAGCGGGCGAGAGGGGGAGGCCACAGGGGTTGCTATTGGGAGGAAACCATGACAGGCAAGCGCATTCTGATTGCAGATGATGAAGCGGCTGTACGTACAAGTTTGCGCAAATCACTCGAGCATCTGGGGTACCTGGTCGTCGGTGAGATTGAAGATGGGATGAGCGTGATTTATATGACCCGCCAGTTGCGCCCCGATGTTATCCTGGTTGACAAAGATATGCCACGTATGGATGGCATCGGTGTCACGCGTGTACTGAATGAAGAACAACTGGCTCCGGTCATTTTGATTGCCAATTCTACAGATCATAGCCTAGTAATGCAGGCGCGTGAAGCAGGTGTTCTCGGTTGCCTGGTCAAGCCCATTCACGAGAGTACCCTGATGCCAATCATCGAAGTGGCTTGCGCACGTTGGGCCGAACAACATACCCGTAAACAGGAACTCCATCAATTGCGCGAGAAGCTGGAGACGCGCAAGGTGATTGAACGTGCGAAGGGCTATTTGATGGACAGCCAGGGACTACGTGAGGCCGAGGCATTTCGTAAAATTCAGCAGTTGGCAATGAATAGTCGCAAATCAATGAAAGAAGTGGCGCAAGCGATTATTATTGCCCGGCAAATTGCCCCCTGAGCACCCCTGCTCGACCCAACGCTGATCCCTGGACAGGAATTATAGGCAAAGACGCCTGTTCCTGTTTGATATACCGTATACCCCTTATTCCCCTTCAACACCACCACCCTCCCTATTCTCTGGTAAGATATAATCCTGGCAGCAGCATGGGGACGAATCCTGGAGTGTTCTGGTACTGACAGCGTACACACCGTGTCGCCTGGTATCCAGAGCTGCCTGATGTCCCTCATAATTTTGGTGGTGCAGCAGAACAGGTTGACCACCAGAGAACTGCCGGAATAAAATAGCCCACCGTCAGCGACACTGCTGGCAACACAAGGAGAGAGAACCATGCACCAATCACGTACAGCCCCATATTGCACGACTCGCCACGCAGTTATTCTTGCCGCAGGCGAGTCACGCCGAACCAGGCCGTTGACACTCCGGCGACCCAAACCACTTATTCCACTGCTGGGACAGCCGCTGCTGGCCCATATTCTGGATGAACTGGTCGGCCTGGTCGTGCGGGTAACGCTGGTTGTCGGCTATCGAGCCGAGGACATTCAGCACTCCTTTGGCACCTGTTATCGCGGTATAGAACTGGGCTACGTACACCAGCAGCACATCAACGGCACTGCCAGCGCCTTGCTGGCCGTCGCCGATCAGGTGCAGGAGCCTTTCTTTATGCTCTATGGTGATAATCTGATCAGCCGTGCAGATCTCCTCAATGTCTGTCAGCAGCGCTATTGTATGGCCGCGCTGTCCGTTCCTGCCCCCGAATCCTTTGGCATTCTGCAAACGGCTGGCGACCGGGTGCTCGGCATTATTGAGAAACCGATCCAGGCTGCACCTGGATCACTGGTGAATCCAGGCATTTTTCATCTGGATCAGCAGATCTTTCCACTTTTACAGCATATTCGACCCTCACCGCGCGGAGAGTATGAGCTAACCGATCTCATTGGCCTGCTGGCACAATCAACACCAGTCGGCTATAGCCGCTGTATCGGGCACTGGATACCGGTTGGTACTCCCTGGGAGGCCCTGGTGGCCACTCTGTTTTTGCTGCAGCATCATATGGAGCAGGTTGCTATGTCGCATACGGCTGCCCAGTTGAAGCCAGCTACCCTGATGGACAAAGCGGTGCAGGTAGGGCAGGCACAGATCGGGGCGAACTGCCAGATCACCGGGCCTACCATCATTGGCGATGGCGTGGTTATTGGCAACAACTGTGTGATTGAGCATAGCATGCTGGCAGCAGGTGTAACCATTGGCGACAACTGTGTCATTCGCCATTCTGCCTTGCATACCGGAGTATCGATCGGTGCAGACTGTACATTAGCGAGCAGTTTGCTGGACGATGGCGCACGTGTTGGTGCACAGACGCAGATGCCAGCACGTCAGTTTCCCGACATTGTCCCAACTGCCCACACCGTCGGTCAACTCGATCCCGTATTGCTCCACACCCGTGGAGCGGTATTGGGGCCAGACGTTGTGCTACCCGCTCGTACCACGCTTGAGCCGGGTACAATCGTATTTCCAGCTCATTGCTCATAGATGCAACTCGGACAGAACCTCTCATCCCAGACGAGAAGAGAGGGAAGAGGCACAAGAACCCTCGCTCCTCTTCCCTCACCCCTCTTCATGAGGGCCCGAACTTGCTCATACCGGTCAGAAACCAGGTACTTTTTACAGAAATAGCCCGTAAAGCCCGCGAGCTTTCCCCCTGGGAGGCGTCACCATGCTGCTTGCAACAGGAGCAACAGATCTTCACGGGCCAGTGGGCGCGGGTTGTTAAAAATAGCCGAATCGGTCAGTGCAATATCGGCCAATTCCTCAAGCGCCGTTTCTGGCACACCAACATCACGAAGGCGGGTGGGCAATCCACAGTCGAGCATCAACGTACGCACCGCGTTAATGCAATCGACAATAACCTCAACCTGACTACGCCCGCCGGCATTGACGCCGAGTGCATGACCGATGGGCACATAGCGATCAGGCACGAGAACGCTGTTGAACTGCATACCCGGCAGTAAAAAAATCGCATTCGCCACCCCATGATGTATTGGAAACCTACCACCTGTCGCATGTGCCAGGGCATGCACAACACCAAGAAAGCTATTGGAAAATGCCATACCCGCCATACATGCGGCGATCAGCAATTGCCCCCGAGCGATAATATTTGCACCGTTGTTCATCGCATCTCGTAGATGATTAGCGATACTCTCGATTGCATACAATGCGAGACTATCGCTGATGGGATTATTATCTGTTGAAACAAACGTTTCAATTGCATGCGTCAATGCATCCATAGCCGTCGCTGCTGTCAATTGAGGTGGTAAGGTACAGGTCAACTCTGGATCGAGTACGGCCAACTCCGGCACCAGAAAGGGACTGACAAAGGTGAGCTTGATCCGTTGCCGCTCATCGTGAATCACCGCAAAGGGTGTTACCTCACTGCCAGTACCAGCGGTCGTCGGAATTGCAACCATGGGCACCAGAGGTTGATCTAACACATTGTAGCCCTGATAATCAAGCAACCGCCCACCACAGGTGATCAAAATACGCATACATTTTGCCGTATCCAGACAACTACCACCGCCAATAGCAACCACCAGGTCAGCGTTGCACTCCCGTGCCAGGGCGGCCCCGGATTCTACGGCCTGCACCGAGGAATTTGCGGGTACATCTGCGAATACCCCAACACACTCAATGCTATTGCTGAGACTCTCCTGCACCGGTGCCAGTAATCCTGCCTCAATAACACCACGATCCGCGACCATCAGCGCCCGCTTCGGTCCCAGGCGCTTGACCTCATATCCAATTTCCTGGGCCAGGCCGATTTTATAGAGAACCCGTGCGCCAAGACGAAATTCAAAGAAATCTTGCATGATGGCTCCTTGAGTTGTTACGTCACGCTTCTATTATAAGTATAAGCGGTCTGTAAAGCGGTGGCGATCATCAGGGAATGTGCGCGGGGGCCGCAGGCCCCCCGCACTCCCGCCGAGATGAAGGCCTCTGGAGCACTGGGTAACCGTTGGCATAGGACAGCAATACCGTGCTATCCAGGCCCAACATTCCGCAACCATGACATCCGATCTGCCACAAACCGTGTGTATATGCTATACTCCCACCTGATCGCTGCTACCAGCTCTCAGGATGGCGAGCAAGAAGCAGGGAGCCAAAAGACAACGAGTACCTGTTCCAGTGTGGGGTGACTCCTCTATGTCCCCCTCCTCAGCGTTGCTTGTTCGACCTGTTGTGGCGGCAAAGTCGCCACAACGGGCTGAACAAAGGGTGCGCGTGGCTACAGGTGCTCGCAACTCCCCCAGCGCCTGTTTCTCAGAACGGGTACCAGTGACATGGTCGTAGGCACTCTATATCAGGAGGTAGGCTGGATGACAACCCGGCTCCACCAGTGGTTGCACAATGTTACGCTTCACGATCCACTCGAGCAGCGCCAGGCTATGCCGGTGCAGATCATGTTTTTGATCTTGATCGGTTTGTTGCTGGGTGAAGCGATTGTGGTTTTTCTGGGAACCTTGACCCTCACCCTGAAAATGTTGGTTGGGATTATCATTTTGCTCAACATTCCATTCATCGTTGCTGCATTCATCCTACTACGACGTGATCGGTTTCACAATGCGATATTGCTCGCAACCATGAGTCTGATTGGTATGCTATCAGTACTATTATTGCTCGCTGGCATACATCACAGTAGCACCCTGTTGTTTGGGTTCGCTATTCCGATCACAATGGCCGGGTTACTAGCCGGACGACGTGGATTATTGATTGCGTCCGGCTTAAGTCTACTGAGTGTCATGGTCGTGTCGTTCCTTGAAACAATTAACGTACCATTGGTCGGTATACTCCCAACTGATAGTGATCGCACACTGAGTACGATTAGTGACTTCATCGTAATCGTACTGGTTATCAGTTTCTTTCTTGATCGCTTCCATTGGACATTCCGTCAGACACTCCTTGAGTCTCGCTTTCGTGAACGGGAACTGGCAGAAATGCGCGAGTCCCTGGAATATATGGTTGCCCGGCGTACGCGGGAATTGCAACGCGCGCTGGACGAGGTACAGGCGCAGGCGGTCGAACAGCAACGGCTCTTGTTTGAGAATAGCCAACAGCGCGAGGCCATTCGTGAACTGAGTGTACCCGTACTGCCAATCGCAGCCACGACCCTGGTTATGCCGCTGATCGGTGCACTCGATAGCACGCGCCTGATGCTACTGCAAGAACGCGCTTTGCACGCCATCCAACGCTCCACTGCCCGGTATGTCCTGCTAGATATTACCGGTGTGCTGATCATTGATAGCGAGGTCGCACAGGGCTTACTCCAGATTATGCGGTCTGCCCGTTTGTTAGGCGCCGAGGTGGTACTGGTCGGTGTACGGCCTGAAGTGGCCAGCGCCATTGTGCGCCTGGGGATCGATCCAGGCTCTATACGGGCCTATAGTGACTTGCAAACGGCGCTGCGCTGGTTGCACTGATTGTGCTACAATAGATTCCCTTAGACAAGCTTCATAGATACTGAAATGGGTGGGGAACAAGGAGGAATGACTGTGGTCGTTTAGAACGCTAGAGAACGACGGAAGTCGTTACTGCTTGAGTCATGGCAAAATGGGAAATCTGACATCTGGTCTTATGGATACAAATGTGGCCAATCAGCCCAATGGACGCAACCCTGATGCCTATTGAGCACACGAGCCACAGCCCGGCTCAAACGCTGGCTATCGGGCAACAACTGGGGGCTGTGTTGCGTGCCGGTGATGTCCTACTGCTCCTGGGCGATCTTGGTGCAGGAAAAACGCAGCTCGTCAAGGGTATCGTGCAAGGATTAGGATCCGTCGATCTGGTGACCAGTCCAAGTTTTGTATTGATCAACGAATATGTGGCTGGATCAGCCCATGCCAATATGCGTATTTATCATGTTGATCTGTATCGCATCACTGACCCGGCCGACTTGACCAGCATCGGGTTGGAAGAGATCTGGCACGAACAGGGAGTATGGTTGATCGAGTGGGCAGAACGGGCACAGCACTGGCTACCAGAGGCACATCTGATGGTACAGATTCACTATGTGAACGAAATGACCCGGGTCATACGCTTTGTGCCGCAGGGGGAGCGCTATCAACAACGGATGGCGGAATACAAAAATGCTGCTGGCGATTGATACA
Organism: Chloroflexaceae bacterium; assembly: GCA_034435975.1. GTDB lineage: Bacteria > Chloroflexota > Chloroflexia > Chloroflexales > Chloroflexaceae > CAKZQX01. Next base: position 19,460 of record DAOTWD010000101.1, read on the forward strand.
GCAACGGCGTTGACCGGTCTGGCCTGCTACGATCAGCATGGCTTGCAGGCTGAATGTATCTGGCAGTCGGAGCGCAACCATACCCGACAGCTTTTGCCGCAAATTCAGATGCTGTTGCAGCACCTGAGCCGTCAACCTGCCGATCTGCAGGTGGTTGCCATAGCGCTTGGCCCCGGAAGCTGGAGCGGCCTGCGGGTGGGAATGAGTATGGCCAAGGGGATGGCTCTGGCGGGCAATCTCCAGATACTGGGCGTAAACACGCTGGATGCGCTGGCCTATCAGCACCGGTATGCTACCACGCTGATCTGCCCCTTGATTCGGCTGGGGCGACATCGTTTTGCCACCGTCATCGTTCAACCGCTTGAGGACGGGCAACGCATTGGCGCATATCATAATCTGACGCTGACAGAACTGTGTGCGATGATCCAGGAGCCAGTGCTTTTTTGTGGGGACATTGATGCACAGGTTCAGGCCGAGTTACAGCAGTACCTGGGTACCAACGCCCTTTTTCCCTCAGCAGCAGCTAACATGCGGCGGCCAGGCTACCTGGCAGAACTGGCCTGGCAGCGCTTTGTGGCCGGTGAGCATGATAATCTGGCCCAGTTGGAGCCGATCTATCTAGGCGAGCCGGTCAGAGTATAGGTGGCCGATGCCAGAAGTTCATACACCAACGAAACGTGATTGGAATGATCTACCACGCAGACACACCAGGCGCGCCAGGCCCATACCAGGGCCGAATCTCTGTGGCTCCGTGGTCAGAAGTCGGTGCGTTGCAATATGAGAGGGAGGATGCAGGTATGTCAGCGCTCAATCGCTTTGAACGATTTATGGAGAGTATGGTCGAAGGATCGGTGGCCCGGCTGTTCCGTAACCCAATACAACCGGCTGAAATTGCCCGGCGCCTGGAGCGGGCGATGGAAAGTCAGCAAACGATCAGTGTGCGCCGGGTACTGGTGCCGAATGTTTATCACGCTTTTCTCAATCCCCAGGATTTCAGTGCGTTTCAGCCGATTCAGACAGAAATGGAACGCGAAATGGCGGCCTATCTCAGTGAACTGGCAAGTGAGCGGAATTTTACCCTGCTGGCCCATCCACGGGTCGAACTGGCCGCCGATCCGGCTGTCCCTCGGCACAGCATCCAGGTGGTCGCCGAAACGGTAAGTGCCCAACCGGGCACGACGGTAGGCACCCAGATAATGTCAGTGACAACCCAACAGAAAGTTCGCCCCTCAACGCAAAAGAGTGCGCTGATCCTGCTCCACACACCGACCGGAGTGCAAACGATTCCCCTCGACAAGACCCGGCTCACGCTGGGACGTGGCCTGAATAACGACATTATTGTCGAAGATACACGGGTCTCACGGCATCATGCGCAATTAGACTACAAAGCCCGGCGCTTCTGGCTCAAAGATCTGGGCAGCACCAATGGCACGTTTGTTAATAGCGAGCGTGTGCATGGAGAGACGGCCTTACGCGACACAGATGTTATCTCGCTGGGCGGATTGGAGTTAACCTTTCGGGAGCAGTAAAAAGGATATGTTCGACATTGCCAATGTTTCACTCAACGTGATCATCCTGCTGTTACGCATAACGATCGTCTTTTTGCTTTACTTCTTTCTGTGGCAAATCATGCGAGTGATCAGAGACGACCTGCGGCATAGTGCGAATCTCCCGACCACTCCGGTCACACCATATGGGCAACTGGTGGTCATCAACGCCGGGCCAACCGGTTTACCGGTGGGCAAGGTGTTTCCCCTGGGGCCGATTATCACCATCGGGCGCAGCACCAGCAGCGATGTCTCCCTGAATGATACGTTTCTATCTAGCGAACATGCGCGCCTGGAGCGACGGGGGAATGAGTGGATCCTCGAAGACTTGCGCAGCACTAACGGCACATTTCTCAACGGCTTTGAGGTATGCGACGCGACGAGTGTGAATGATGGTGACATCATCCGCATCGGGCGCGTGGAATTGAAACTGGTGACGGGGTAGACCCGATACACGGCAGGTTTGTCCTCGCGCAACCTGTCCCGGTGGAAGAGCCTGTCTAAAAAGGGGCGGTCTGGCAGGCGCAGCCCGCCGGATACCCTGTTTTTACCTACGGCTGTGCGGCGGGCAGAGAAGAATCTGAGGGGCAAAGCCCCTCACGCACCTCAGACAGCTTCTAATAGAGAGATCAAGTAAACCCTGGACAAACGAGATTCCAGCCGTAGCGCTCAAGAAAGGAGCTCGAAAACGTCGTGGTTGTCAGATGGCGCTCAAATCGCTCAGCTAACTCCGGCAAGCGGCGCTTCATATGGTTGT
>DAOTWD010000102.1:0-3256 GCA_034435975.1 Chloroflexaceae bacterium
TTATTAATGCGAATATGTTCTGAAAGATACATCACATTACGAGGTAAAGGCTCAAAAGCAAATACACGGCCCTGATTTTGGACTAATACTGATGACAGCAAGGTATAAAAACCGACATGAGCACCTATATCAAAAACTATACTGCCTTTAGTTATAATTTGTGTAAATACTAGCTGTTTTTCATATTCGTAACTTCCGGCCCAGCAACCGTGAGTACTAGATCCAGCGATCCACCGCTTGCCTTTAAGTACACCCTGCAAGATCGGCAACTGCGCCTCTGCAGGAATGAATTTCAATGGCCAGCGTAGTATTCTTCCCGCAAGACCGCGATTAGAAACGCCTGAAAAATTCATTTTTCACCGAATACCAGTATAAAACGCCATCAGCTTCACATACTCCCGCCCCACCATACCCCGCTCATGCTCATCACGCCACCAGGCCGCATCAGCCTCGCCCTCGCCGATAGAGGGGCGAATACTCACCGCAATGCCGGTACCAGTAAAGACGGTGCGAAAGATAGCGCGCGAGCGGCGCGTATGGGCAGGACTGGTGACAACAATCAACGACTGCCAACCCTCACGCTGCGCCAGATCACGCACAGCGAGCGCCTCCGTATAGGTTGATGTTACCGGGATTGCGGTGGTTACAATATGCTGCTGGGCAACTCCATATTTGAGAGCTGCGTGTGCAATAGAAGTTGAAGCGAGTTGTTCCTGATCAGCACTCACCCACGCTACATCAGTAACTATAAACCAGGGAGCATAACCAGTCTGATAGAGATGAGACGTATACATGGTGCGCTCAACCCCACCTGCTAGTGGCACAATTGCATCAGCCGGATATAGAGGGTCACTAACTATCAGAAATTGTTCAATCAGTGGGAGCCATGAATGACGTACGAAGAAGGTTATGAGGATGAAGGTAAAAATAGAAAAGGGCAGTAAAATATGTTTCTTCTGGCTCATAATAAAACAAGTTTGCCCTCTAAAAAATCTAATGCGAAAAGAAAATATTTTTAATTATTTTTTAAATTTTTCAATTGGTCTATTGAGATAATAAATCATCAAGATGAATATCAACTAGCAATCGATACCAAAAACCTTGTAAGAAATGAAAGATAAAACCTTGCTTGCCGTCAAGAAACCCTAACAGGATAAAGTAGCGTAGAAAAAAGTAGAGAAATGGTCGTACATATAATGGCATATGATCCCAACGTTGCTTGAGCCAGATTACCTGCTGGTCAGGATTGCCGAGCAAAGCAGCATGGAGGGGCCAGGTGTGCTGGGCACCACGCCGTTTTAGCTCTTCACGGGCGTGAAGAATGGCATAACGATTGTGTTTCTCAATCCAGAATGCAATGCTTTGCTCTTTTTGATTGTCTTCGAGTATATCATGCTGTAGCTTGATACTTTTGCCTGACACATAAAAATGGTGATCCATCAGATCTTGCGGATCAACAAATACGCTGTCACGTCGAAAGAGTTTGAGCAAATATTTGGGATAGTATCCCCCATGGCGAATCCAGGCACCGCGAAAGATTTGACGGCGTTTGATGTAGATGCCCTCTATGTTCGTAAGCCGTTCGGGTTGAACATTGAATAATGCACACAACTCATTACGAAGTTCAGGCGTTACTCGTTGATCGGCGTCCAGGCCAATGATCCAGTCATAACGAAGGGAAAGTTGCTCCAGCGCCCAGGCCCATTGTTTTGCATGGGTTTCAAAGGAATGCTCCACGACCTGAGCACCAAAACTGCGAGCGATATCCTGCGTGCGATCAGTACTTCCTGAGTCAACAATAAGAACTTCATCAATCCAGCCGTGCAAGCTTTGCAAGCATTCAGGCAGATTGCGTTCCTCGTTGTAGGTCAGAATGATCGCAGAGATTGGAAGCGTATGCGCGTAGTTCATCAGCCAACTATTTCTGGCGCAGGGCCTGGCTCGCGTATTTTGCGACACACCACAAATTGGGATTTCCAGATGGGCCAGGTACGTCCGATACCCTGCCAGTTTTCTACAACAAAGCCAGCATGCTCCAGGCACGCAGTCAGTGAATTGCGACTAAAGAAACGAATATGTGACAGATATGGATTAAAGTGCTTATCATAATCCTTTAGAACAATGATCATATTCTTGACCAGACCATGATAGGGTGTCGTCAGTATGAGTTTACCCCCAGGTTGTAGAACCTGATTGAGTTCAGCCAGTGTTGCATGAACATCAAAAACATGTTCGATGACTTCAGAAAACCAGACTGCTGCAAAATGCTCTGCTTCAAATGGCAACCCAGACTCAACAATAGCAACTTGAAAGGATAGTGCAGGATATGTTTTCTGTGCATATGTTATTGCGTTGAGTGAAATATCAATTCCACACACTGTATAGCCCAGTTGATGCAAAAATGCAGCAAACACTCCCGAACCACACCCGGCATCAAGCACTGGAGCCGAGCGAGGAATGTCTTTTAATGCAATGCGCAGCAATTTTTTGCGTGGCTCAATTTCCAGACCAGGATCATTGCTCTCTGTGGCTTCAGGACGCTGCCAGTAGCGCTCATAAAATTGTGTCAGGTTCATACCGCTAATCCTTGTGTGTGCATATGTATTACCTCGGTGTAAAGGTCAATAAGCTGTGCAGTCGTGGCTTGCAGAGAAAATCGCGTGGAGGCCAGACTTACTCCCCTGGTGCCCATATGCTGGCGCAACTCGTGATTCGCAACAAGTTGATGCAATGCCAGGCTCACGTCATCACGATTGCAGCGTGTCGCCAGCCCGGATCCATGATGCACAATTTCCTGATATATACCCACCTGATCCGAAATAACAACCGGCAAGCCGTGGGCCATTGCTTCAATGACCACATTGCCGAAATTCTCTGAATATGATGGCAGGACAAAGATATCCGCATCGGCCAGAACAGCTTGCTTCATTCCGCCTGCTACAAAGCCAGTCCAGACGATGTCCGCCGCAATGCCAAGCTGTCTGGCCTGGTTTTGCAGGTCTGCAACAAAGGCCGCCTCACCCTCACCGGCTATCACCAGCGCAACATCAGGATGCGTTGACTTCAGCCGGGCAAACGCTTGCAGCAGCAGATCGAGGCCTTTTTTAGGATCTAGGCGCGAAAGAAAGAGGAGCAGTGTTCGTTCAGCGAGCCAGGGATGCTGCTGGCGAAACCGCCCCTTGTGCTGTATTTGCGCGGCAGTCGGCAATTCAACCGGGTTAGGAATAACAACTGAAGGATGGTCTACTCCTAGTTC
>DAOTWD010000103.1:0-112493 GCA_034435975.1 Chloroflexaceae bacterium
TGTCAAAATCCCTTTCTACCAACCACGCTACAAGAAAGGGGCGTAGCGCGTCCCTCCGGGGCGCGAGGCGCGGGCGCGGCGAACCTGGGAGCACGTCCCTCGGGGGCGCGAGGCGCGGGCGCGGCGAACCTGGGAGCACGTCCCTCCGGGGCGCGAGGCGCGGGCGCGGCGAACCTGGGAGCGCGTCCCTCCGGGGTGCGAGGCGCGGGCGCGGCGAACCTGGGAGCGCGTCCCTCCGGGGTGCGCCGTCGGCGTGCCGGTTCTACCCACCGCACACCGTAGTCCATGATACGGCTCTACAGCATGAATGTTCGATCCACGAACTGTTCGTTTCAATGGACGGAATGCTATCAGGCCCATCCTGGCGGACTAGTCAGGGCACACCGGGGCCTCCTCGCCCGTTACCGGATCGTTCAGGCCCCCCGGTGACGAGGACGAAACGTTACCTCTTTTCAACGCTGATACCTTTACGTTAAAGAAGAGATCCGTGCAGGCGCGAAATGCACGTGCCACACGCTAATACAGCCCCATGCTCACCAGCGCCGCGAGAGCCAGGAGCATAATCAATGGCACCCGACCGGTCAATCCCAATCCCAGGCTAACTAGCATGATCAGCAGGTTGATACGATCAACGCCGGTACTATGGAGCAGATTAATCATCACAATCGGCAAAATACTGACAACAGCTAGACTCAAGCCCCACACAAAGCCGCGCACCAGCGGATGATCGCCCACCCGACGATGAAGTTGCTCCACCAGCAATACCAGCACCGGTGGCAAACAGATTGCCAGCAGCGCCAGCCCGGAGCCACGCAGCCCACCCATCAGATAGCCCAGGCTGATCACCCATAACCCGCCTGGCCCTGGGCTAATCTGCCCTACCACCAGTGCTTCGGCAAACTGCTTGTCGGTAGCCCACCCGCGTGCCAGCAGATCATCGTGTAGAATAGGCACATTGCCCAGTCCCGTGGTTGAGAAAAACGAGGCTTTGAGCAAAATCCAGAAATAGCTCAGCGCATCCATAGAAATACTCCGCTGGCAACAGGCTTTCATCCCATTTTCCTGAAACAAGGCAACCAGATGGAACGCTTGCCAGGTAAGATCGAGTTCAACATAGAGTACGAAAAGCCGGATCAGACACCGAGAAACGTGATCCCCGTGTAGCTTCTGTTAATGACACGAGTACGCCGCCTCCCTTCAAAAAGGTGGTGTCGCCTGCAGCAGAGCAAAGAACCCACCACGTACCACCTGTGACGTGAAAGCTAGGAGTTTGAGCCAGCCTGTGCCACCCACTTCTGCAACACTGCCCCGACGGCTCCGCTTACACACAGCACAGCAATGACAGGCGGATGCACGACGGCGACCACAATGCCGCTCCCGATCAACAGGACACAACTCAACCAGAAACTCAGCCGGCCCATGCGCCAACTCGCCACTAGCAGCGGTCGCCCCATCTGGATTGACAGGAGCAATCCCAGCCCGACCGTGGCCGGAATAACACCGCGCAATGCCGCCCGCACCAGCGCCAGATCTTGAATACTGGCATACAACGCGGTTAGCAGGATCGTAATTGATACACTTGGGAGCAGCAATCCCAGCAGGGATAGCATAGCACCAGCCCCACCCGCCAGATGCCAGCCGATCAATATCGTCAGGCCCAGTAAATTGATGCCGGGCACAATCTGGCAGATCGCCCAGTAGCGGGTAAATGCCTCGGCTGAAATCCAGCCATAGCGCTCAACCACGGTACGGCGAATCAAGAAGAGAGTCGCTGCGCCACCACCAAAAGATTGTAGGCCCAATAACAACCAGACGCGCAATAACAACCAGCAGGAGGGAATCGCGACGGCAGATGCGGTCGGGCCAGGAAAATTATCTTTCAAATACCCCTCTGATCTGATAGGACATACACGATCACCGGAACACACCATCTTTTGGGCTTTCGACAACGCGGTACGTTCTCTCGTTTAGCCCTCTTTGCTGCCGCAGGCGAAAAAATAAGGTGTTATGATTACGAATCACTGCTCGCATCAAGCACAGCCTGTACAATCTCCTCACCACGCCCCTGTGGTAAATAGACGTATCGCCCACCGAGCCATGCTGCCAGTTGCTGTGCTTCACCACGCGAGACAAAGCTACGCTGTGTATCGATCACCACCGCGCCAATGCCAGCCGCCCGCAACCGTTCCGCCAGGCGCTGCACTTCCTCCCGCGCCTGTGCCAGACGTTCCTGTTTAGACTGGTCGGAATTAGAGCGTAGGGGCACATTGGGCCGCCCATCGGTAATCAGTACCAGCGTCGTCTGATGAATACCCCGACTACGGGCCTGTTCAGCGATTTGATAAGCATGCAACAAAGCGGCTGACAGCGGAGTCCCACCGCCCGTGGGCAACACATCCAGTGCACGCTTCGCCAGTTCAACGCTCTGTGATGGTGGCATCAATAGATCGGCGCGTTCACCACGAAATGCCAGCAGCGCCACCTGATCCCGATGTACATATGCTTGCTGCAACAGGGCATTGACCGCGCCTTTGGCCTGACGCATACGATGCAATGCCATTGAACCACTGGCATCGACCAGAAAGCAAAACAACGTCCCGGCCTTGCTGCGAAAACGTTTGATATGCAGATCATCCATCCGCAGCAGGATGTGATTCCCGGCTTTCGTTTTACGGCGTGTCTTCTGCATCGTTTGCCGCCGCACCTGTTGCCAGGGGGCCGCCGCCCGGAGTGTCGCCACCACATCCAGGCGGCCGGCTCCTGGCAGGCCCATTACTGACCGGATATGCCGCCCACGCTGGCCAGAGGTAGTACCGCGTGAACCGCTTCGCCCGCGCCGCCTGATGGTAAACGGTGTTTCGAGCACATCGGGCGGAATCTCGGTGTCCAGGGCCGCCAGTACCAGATCCTCAATCGCCATCAACTCTTCGTGAGGCGGTGCGGGCGGTTGCTCTGGCTCGTTTTCGTCCTGATGCTGCTGTTCCGGGGTTTGCGACGGATCAGGGGGCGGTGGTGGTGGCTCAGAAGTATCCTGCGACTCCTCGACCATCTGCGGGATGCGCGTAGCCCGTGGCAACAGCACATAACGCACCGCTCGTTCCATATCCTCATGCTCAACCTGATCGCGGCCAGCCAGCGCCGCTGACGCCAGCGCCGCCCGTGTGGCAAAAATGTCGGCGCGATGCCCTTCCACGCCGAGTGCTAGTGCGGTACCGGCCAGTTGCTCAATCTGTGCATCATCGATCCGCACGGTCGGTAACAATTCACGTGCAGCCATAATCAGGGCCCACAACACCTGCTCTTCTTCGATCCAGTCGTTCAATCGCTCCGCCGTACACCCGCTAGCCGTCAGCAACCGGTTGCGTCGTACGACCTCTACCCGTTCTGTGACCGGCGCACGGCTAATCGGTGCAACGATCAAGCCGACGCGATCAAGCAAATGGCGGCGCGGCGGCCCCTCCGCCGGATCATAGGTCGCCAGCAGGGCAAACTGGGCCAACTCAACCATACTCAAGCCATCACGCTCCACACGCACCACACCCGTATCCATCGCTGCCAGTATATGATTGATCGTGCTGTCTTCAAGCAAGTTTACACCATCGGCATACAGAAGGCCCCGATGTGCCCGTGCGAGCAACCCGCTGCGCAACACCCGTTGCCCGGTGGCCAGTGTGGCTTCCAGATCTATGCCACCTAGCAGCCGATCCTCGGTAACGCCAACCGGCAACTCGACAAACACTGGTTGTGCACCATCAGGTGACTGCTCCGACTCGATCGTCGTCATCTCAAGCGCCAGCATACGGGCAAAACTGCGCATCAGCGAACTTTTGCCCGTACCTACCCCGGCGGCCAGCACCACACCACCCAGTCCTGGATCGACCGCCAGCAGCAGCAACGCCTGTCGCGCCACATCCAGACCAACCAGGGCCGGGAAGGGCAAAGTCCGTTCTATCCTCATAGCCAGGCTACCTATTAACTATCAACCGTACCAAATACCTCGGCCAGCACGCGCTCAATTCTGGATTCGTCGTCCTGGGTTTCGAGTGGATCTTTGCGCAACCGGTGTCGCAAGGCCAGCAGCGCCACTCGGCGCACATCGTCTTCACGCACCTCTTTGTGGCCTTCAAACGCAGCCAGCGCCCCTGCTGCCCGGCTAATCGTCAACTCGCCGCGATGCCCATCTATCTCCAATCGGACACACACCTCGGCGATTTTGTGCAAAATGGGATCAGGCAACTCAACTTCGGGCAGGCGGCGCTGGGCCGCCTTGATCTTGCGCTGCAGACGCACCTGTTCTTTCTCCCAGGCAGCGGCAAACGCATGCGGATTAGCATCGAAGGCACGCCGTCGTTTGACAATCTCGACCCGTTCTTCTACGTTGGTAATCGTAGTAATCCGAGCATGCAGGCCAAACCGATCAAGCAACTGCGGTCGCAGATCGCCCTCCTCTGGATTACCGCTGCCCACCAGCACAAACCGCGCCGGATGGCGGATGCTAATCCCTTCACGTTCGACTACATTCACCCCACTGGCGGCCACATCGAGGAGGACATCCACCAGGTGATCTTCCAGCAAATTGACCTCATCAATATACAGAAAGCCACGATTGGCGCGTGCCAGCAGACCAGGTGCAAAAGCCTGAACCCCCTGGGTCAGCGCACGTTCAATATCTAACGTACCGCAGACTCGATCCTCGGTCGCACCCAGTGGAAGATCAACGACAGGCACGGGTATCGTCACCGTGCGTAAGCGACTCTTCGCCCCTGGCTCGGCCCCTGTCGCTTTGCGCTTCGCCTGCCCATCACAGCGCTCGCACAGACCCGCCGGGTGCTCGGCTGTACAGGCATAGGAGCAGCCGGCAACGGCTTTGATCGGTGGTAACATGGCTGCCAGCGCGCGCACAGCCGTCGACTTGGCCGTTCCACGATGGCCCATCACCATCACTCCTCCGATGGTTGGATCGACCACACACAACAAAAGCGCCTGCTTCAAATCAGCCTGACCGACAATGGCAGTGAAGGGATACGGTGGTGGCGGCGTAATGTCGCGCCCATTCATATGTTCTGGCCCAGCAATCGCAGGAGCCTCAGTGGTTATAGAGTTTACCATTCTATCATTCCTGCCCCATGCACAGAGTGCGTCCACTCAAGGCATTCTAGTGAAAACCAATACCATTCTATCGTATCCTTACTATACCATTAAAATGACCGGACGTATAAAATGACAGAACGTAGGCAGTCGTTCCAACCAGACGTCTTTTTTGCCGGCGGTAGTAAAGAAACCGTACCGCTTGTGAACACAAAGCAACCTCAGCGCCTATCATGAACCATTCCAGGTGCGCTGAGGTTGTCCCTCAAACAACAGAACCAGATGCACTACATGTTATCGGGAAGCTTTATCTGGCTCAGGAGCACCAGCAGCCGGCTTCCGATATCCATCACGTAACTGGCGCGCAAAGGCAGTAATGTTGGTAAAGAAGAACGAAACTCCCAGACCGACAACCGTAACCAGCAGTGCCGTCCAGCAAACAATCATCGGGGTGAGCGGCCCGACCATCTGTGAGGAACTCATAGCTTACTCCTGACGAATCTGCGCTTGATCAGCCCAGATCCCTACGACGACCACACACGATTCATATCGCACTATATGAAAAATATTGTACATATATATTTTACCACATAGCGCAAGTGGTTGTATAGAGGGAACGGCCCGTAGATTAACGGTATCAGCCAGGCTACGCAGGCAGTGTGCAACAGGTTTGACATTGACATACTGTCAGCGATCCCCTTTATTGCATAGATGCAAATAGCCCGGTTCTGGCTCGCTATCGTGCCTATCTTATGGATCCTTTCTGGTGGAGAAGTCCGGGGAAATACTGCGTTTATGCGGATTACGTCAAGGACGGCCGCCCTTCCAACCCGTTGCGTTTCGATCACACAGAGCCAGTGCCCCTGGTGTTCCAGAACCGCAGTGTCCTGGAGGCCTATAATAATCCCCCAAACCTCAGCCGGGAGTGTACACTGATGCGTATGGGTCTGGGAAAGTACTACCTCTTCAAGCGCTTCTCGGGGTTCGCGGGGTCACAGGCCCTGGCACCTTCGGTTCGGTGCGGGTACCTGACACGGTATCCCCCGGTTTCTCGGGGTTCGCGAGGTCACAGGCCCTGGCACCCTTGCTGGCGAGAGTCGCCCAGAACGGGTACCGTCTTATCGCCTATACTCCGATCATACATAGGCCCCAACCACGCAGGATTAGCGATATAAAGGTGATGCAGGACGCCGCAAATCAACATAGTGATATGGCTCACCACTCTTCTGCAGTGCCGCGAGAATGGCCAGCTTGCTATCCAGATCCTGATCGGTACCAAAACAGATCGTGGTATTGCCATCAACAGTCAGCATTAACCCCTTTTGCGGATCACTATTGGCTTCGGTCACATACATACCCAGTTCTTTGAGCAACCGCGTGACCACCCGCTTCGTCGGCTCGTCCATACCGGGCTTATCAGCCGCTGTGGACTCCTGCACGCTGATGATTGGGAGAGGCTGCAACGGACATCCTGTGCCAAACAACTCCTCTGCTGCCGCCCCGTCAGGAACAACATCCGGTTCTTCTGCGCCAAAAACCGACAAAAAAGCTCGATATTCAAGCGGTGACACCTGATGCATGTCAACGGGCGGTGTCGAGCGGCTAATAACCTGACGTGCCAGGGTTTCAAACAACTGGTCAAACTCAGCATCGATCAACGCCAACTGGAAAGCATCCGCCAGTTCACGGATCTTACGGCTAAGAGGAATTTTGAGAAGTACCGGCAAGCCCACTGCGGCAGCAAACCGCTCTGCCACGCCACTACCATCATCACGATTAATCACCAGGCCCAATAAGCGGGTACTGCCACCCATGCTGGCAAAATACTGCGCTGCACGCACAATGTTGTTGGCGGCATACAGGCTCTGGCGATCATTGCCACACAGAATAATCACTTCTTCGGCCAACGAACGTGCCAGTGGCGTGGCAAACCCACCACACACAACATCGCCCAGGAAATCCATCACGATATAGTTTAGTGACCACTGGCTCATACCCAACTTTTCCAGCATATCAAAGCCGAAGGTGATACCACGGCCACCACAACCACGCCCCACCTCCGGGCCACCAATTTCGCATCCATACACGGTGGCCTTACCGTCCATAATCGTCGTCTTAAAAATCACATGATGCACCTGCAGATCGTCCTCCTGGCCAGCGGCTTTGAACTCGCGCCACGTATCGCCCAGGGTGGGCAAACTCACACCACCAAACAGCGCATTACAACTATCGTGCTTTGGATCGCACCCCAGTTGCAACACCCGATTCCCAAGCAACGCCAGCTTACTCACCAGGTTCGTCGTAAAAAACGACTTCCCCATACCGCCTTTGCCATAGACTGCCAGCATCCGAGCGCCGCCGGTCTGCGGTTGTTTGACATGTGCAGGCATCATTGGCCTCCTTTCTGTAATTGACAGGACGTACGCGGTCACTTGAGCCAACGCCTTTTTCGCCCTCAGCAGAGCGGTACTTCTCTATTGTCTGGGCCTCATTTTTCGCCACAGATCGGAACGGTCGGTGAATACCCGCGCCACGTACATCCGGTTCTGTTGTTGACAAGAGGTACGCGGTGAGCGTCCATACAGGCAAGCGATCTCCGGTCAATCCTGCTCATCTGTTGACGATGGCACGGTCTATATAATGCACGCCCTATCATCATTCGTGGTCGCAGAGATACGTCCAACGTTCCAATGCTTCCCCATTGCTGAAGGTAAATCATGCGGATGGTTAAAAGAACCGCGTACTTCGTGTCATTGAACACTCGTTATACGCATCAGCACGTACGTACGACCAGTGCCCTGTAGAGCAGAACCTGGCGCATCACCAGATAGTAGACTTAGCGTCGACTGGCTGGATCTGCCTCCCCATTCGGCCACTCTACTACAACCTTCAGACATGAAGGATCTTCCAGTGCCAGCCGATAGGCCGCTTGAATACGCTCCAATGGCACACGATGGGTCAACAACCCGTCCACATTCAACTCACCACTGGTGAGCATATCCCGTGTGCGTGGCAAATCACCATCCGGCCCAAACTCCCACTCGCGCGCCACCAGCACTTGCGCCTCACGCATAAACATCGGGGCATAGGGGATGTGAATATGCTCGTAGTACCCAAGCAACAACACCCGCCCGTGGTTGGCTAACAACGGCAATGCACTGGTCAATGCCGCCATCGAACCAGTGGCTTCGATCACCAGATCGATGCGTTCACCACCCATTGCTTCTTCCAGCGATTCCTTACTGACATCAATAATCAGATCTGCCTGTGAAACGGCCAGACGAATACCCACACGATCCAGTACCGCCACATGCGCCGCGCCCATCAACCGTGCCAGACGGGCTGCAAGTTGACCGACAATCCCCTGACCCAGCACCAGCACGCGATCACTGCTACGCACCTGGGCAACATGCAAGCCGTGCAGCGCCGTTGCACTCAGTGCCAACAGCACACCTTTATCAGGTGGCATACCATTAAGTGCTACAACGCGTTCAGCTTCAGTCGTAATATACTCGCTTTGGCCACCCCATGCCGCATTCACGCCTTTGAAACATCGCGCCCCACCGACATACACCCACTGCCCCAGGAGATCCGGTGATACTTTTTTACCGACCTGTACCACCTGACCAACCGTTTCATAGCCCGGTACTACCGGAAACGACAGGGCGGGATGCGGCATCCGCCCGTCCAACAGCATACGTTCCGTTCCGGCACTAATCGACGTATAGGCCGTATGAATGAGGACATCATTCGATTTCGGTTCAGTTACCAGCACCTCTCGAAGTTCAATAGCATTGCGTTGCGGAATGACAACAGACCTTGATTTAAGAGCCATACGCACAACCTTTACTTCATTTAGCCTTATATACTTGAGAAATAATCATTCAGTCCAACACCTGAGTTGTACCCGTTCCGGCGAAGTAGTCTAGAAGGGCAATGCCTCTTCAGGCGTTTCTCGGATTGCGGGGCCATTGGTTCCCGCAACCTCCACTGGCGAAAGTCCTCTGAACAGGCACCCTGATTTTGATCATGATTGACACCGTTAACCTGGTCTTTTCTGATACCGACTCATTCCCACCACAAAAGCAGCGTATGTTCTCGGTATCAGTAAGCCAGGAACTCAGAGCCACACACCCTGCCTATACTATACTACAGTATAGGCCAGATGGCTGTGACCCACCCTACTGTTACCAGACCACCCCATCAGGTAGCTTTACCCTGGAACTCTTTCTGGCGGTTCAACATCTGTGCCCGTAACGCTCGACGCTCATGCCCCGAACGAATACCTTTGATGATAAACTGTGTGGCATTCAAAAGATAGGTAATATACGCAAACAGCATTACAAACATCACCGACCGCCGCTCCCAACCCGACCACTGGACGATAAAATAGGCATTGTGAGTCAGCATTGCTATCAGATTACCCAGATCTTCCCAGAAGAACTCACGCGCCATAAAATAGTGCCCATACACGTCTTTTTCCCAGAGCATTCCGGTAATT
Source organism: Chloroflexaceae bacterium (assembly GCA_034435975.1). Classification (GTDB taxonomy): domain Bacteria; phylum Chloroflexota; class Chloroflexia; order Chloroflexales; family Chloroflexaceae; genus CAKZQX01. Next base: position 9,590 of record DAOTWD010000103.1, read on the forward strand.
GTTAATGCCCAGATCAGCACAATTTTGACCCAGACGCTGATCGTTGCCGCAAGGTATCCCTGCTCCGTCATCAAATAGCGCACAACCAGAAAAAAGCTGATGAGAAAAGCCAGAAACTGGATCGGTGCCAGAATAATTTGCACTCGCGTCCAGGGCGAAGCTTCACGCCGTGCAAGTTGTTCAGGAGTATACATCCGTCCTCTTTCTCTCCGTTACCATCGCAGCAGTATGAGCAATTACGCCGCCGTATCAAAAGCCATCGCTGTATGAATATCCGCGCTGCTCAATCCCTGAAACTCCTGCACACTAATGCTCCGCAGCACACCGATGGCAAGAATCATAATCAGCGCCTCGACCCCAAAAATGAACGTATAGGCCGTGGCCGGCAACAAAAACTCGGTAGTAATGAGCAATGTATGTAATGCTCCGCTTAAGATATTTGCCAGACCTGTACCCAGACCCTGAGCCATGCCCCAGATACCCATAAAGAGGCCGACATGCCCATCAACGGTCATCTCCATCATCATGGAGAGAGAGCCAACATTAAACACCCCGGTACCCAATCCCATCAACAACAGGGCCGGGTTCAGTAGTGTAGCCTGATACGTACTACTGGCGACTGCCATCAGCGCCAGGCTCAAGCTGATACTCAACCCACCCACCATTGCCAGCGTCTTTTTCGCAAGCGGCAGCCGGGTTGTCAGTGCACCAATTAGCACCATGCCCACCAGCACCCCAAACCCCCAGAACTGCTGAAATTCCGCGGTATCCCTGGGAGTCAACCCAAAAACCTCAGCCCCAAACACCTCCAGAATCGCATCTTGCAAGAAAACCCCAAAAATGGAAAGGAGAATAAAGACAAAAAAGGCACGTACCTGGCGATTACGTTGAAATAGATCCCAGATGATCCATAGTGTATTGGGGCTGTTAACAGATACTCCCGGGAGCGATTGGGCCTTGAGAGCCGCCTGTTCTGCCGGGCTCATCCGCCGTTCCAGACCAATCAAGCCGATCAGGACAAAACCGACAACAATAAACGGTGTCAGGTTATACAGAAACTGCATCTGGAGCGGATCATATACCGGCATAATCATCTTGGCGGCCTGTGCCGAAACAATCCCGCTGAGAATCACAGATGTCCAGATGACTGCCACGACGCCACCACGCTCGCGTTCGGTCGTCGTTTCTGCGACGAGTGCATTGCTTGCTGCACCATAGGCTGCAATACCCATCCCAAAAATAGCCATAAGGAACAAAGACACCAGAGATACCAGGACGCCTCCTTGCCCCAACTGAATCGCCAGTGATGGAAGCAACACAAACACCAGACTGGCAACCAGGGCGCTCAAGAGAATATAGGGCCCGCGTCGATAGCCAAAGAGGGGATAGCGATCACTAATGCGGCCCCAGACCACCTGGAAAGGAGAAATGAAGTGATGCAATCCAATTAATGTCGTAATCAAAATTGCCAGTGCGCCCAGCTCATAGATCGCAATGCGGTTAAAATTGAAGGTAAGAAGGGCAAACATCCAACCGGCACCAACCCGAATCATAGCGAGACGCAATGTCTTCAACACCAGTTGGCAGAACTTCATTGTCATTAACCCTTTCACCGTGTTGTAACAATAATTCTTGATCAATGTAGTTCGGATTGTGAACTACAGCTAGAATAGATTAACAGTGTGTGGTAATTTAACTTTGTCTATATGTGAGGATGGTTTGAGTATAGCATATAGTGAAAAACGTCGCAATATGTGCAGTTATTGTGCAAAAGACGAACAAATTGTTCACAACTACGTTCAGGAACACGAGATACGCGGCAGAAAGGTTCCGGGGGCCACAAGCCGTACAGTGCTGCGATAGCTGCAGAGTTGGTCTTCTCATGCTGTATCTGATGTTCTTTGAATCAAATTGTATGCATGGTATTCAAAAACATGACAAGATCATATATAATGGAATATGAAATCAAGCATTGTCTTAAATGTCATCGAACAGAGAACTGCGGTATGCCTCGGAATCCTCAAGCAGTTTCATCCTGTGGCTCATAGCCGAACCAGGGTTACGTGGTGAGTTGAACGTATCAGGTATCACTGGTATTGAGGCAACATCATACACGTCCGGAGAATACCCTGTGTAGCAGGAGAGGGAGGTTGCCTAATGTATGTACGTTGGATTGTACGCCGTCATAAGAATGTGGCCGTTGCCGATACCAGTTTTTATGACGCCTATCTGGTTGAAAGCTACCGTGATCAGACAGGTAACCCACGCCAGCGCACAATCTGCTATCTAGGGAACATCCGTCAGATAGGTAATGATTTCCCGGCAATTGAACGTGAGTTGTTTATCTTGCGTGCCGAGCGCATTTTACTAACGGTTCAAGAGTTGGACAGCAATGATCGTGAAGAGATTCTGGAAATGTTGCAGCACAAAGTACCACCACTCAGTCATCACGAAGTCCTGGCCGCATTCACTGAGAACCTGCGCTGGTATCGACGCTGGTGGCAGAAACATGGCGGTAGCCCTTCTGATGAGGAATTGTTAGAACTGGTACGGCAGACGCAGAGTGAATTACCTGGTTCCATCTAAGGTCTGAGTCGTGAAAAACCAGATACCAGGCGTTCGCCTGGGCAGAGAGATCCGTTCGGGATAAATCCTGGACTTTGATTGACAATTGGTATAGGGTTGCGCTACGTTCTGTTAATTTTGTATTAAGAAAAAATTATGGCTTTGTAATCATGCAGATCCGCTTGAATTTTAAGCCAGAACTGGTATCATACGGGGCTACTTAGCCCGAAGGATTCAAGTGTCCAAAACGGTCATAGAGTAGATGAGGAGTTCACAATGCGTATTCTTGTGTTGGGTGGTGATGGTTATCTTGGTTGGCCCACTGCGATGTACCTATCGCAGCGGGGCCATGAGGTCGGGGTGGTAGACAATTTTATTCGCCGTATGTGGGATCATGAACTGGGAGCGGATAGCCTGGTGCCGATTGCGTCCCTGCAAGAGCGCGTCGCTGTATGGGAAGCGGTTACAGGGAAACGAATTGAGATCCATATTGGTGATTTGAACGATTATACGTTCTTTGAGCCAGTTGTACGCGATTTCAAACCTGAGGCAATTGTTCACTATGGTGAGCAGCGTTCAGCTCCATACTCGATGATCAACCGCCGGCATGCGGTATTTACCCAGGTCAACAATATTGCTGGCACGCTCAATGTCGCTTATGCGATTGCAGACCATGTTCCCGATTGCCACCTGGTCAAACTGGGAACGATGGGCGAATATGGCACGCCAAACATTGACATTGAAGAAGGATATATTACGATTGAATACAAAGGTCGCACCGATACCCTGCCCTATCCCAAACAACCCGGTAGTTTCTATCATCTGTCCAAAGTTCACGATAGCCACAACTTGATGTTCTGTTGTAAGATCTGGGGCTTGCGTGCGACTGACTTGAATCAGGGCGTGGTCTATGGCGTGGACACCGATGAGATCAAGCTTGATGAGCGCTTGCGCACCCGCTTCGACTATGATGGAGTTTTCGGTACGGTTTTGAATCGCTTTCTGGTGCAGGCCGTGGTAGGTATGCCGCTGACGGTCTATGGTCGAGGCGGTCAAACGCGCGGCTTTCTGGATATTCGAGATACCCTCGCCTGTGTAGAACTGGCAATTCTGAATCCGCCCGCTCGCGGTGAGTTTCGTGTGTTCAACCAGTTTACCGAGCAGTTTAGCGTGATGGATCTGGCCCTGGCGGTACAGGAAACGGCGAAGGAATGTGGTCTGGAGGTAACCATTAATAATCTGCCCAATCCGCGCGTCGAAAGTGAACAACATTACTATAATGCGAACAATACCTGTCTGCTCAAACTCGGTCTCCAACCGCATTATCTCAACGACACGTTGCTCGAGTCGGTTATTCACGTCGTGCAACAGTACAAAAACCGGGTGAATAACTCTTTGATCTTACCGGGCGTCAACTGGCGTCAGACGATGAACGGGTAAGGTGAGTGAGAAGGGGCGTACCATTTTTGTGGTGGGGTGCGCGTGTGATGCCTTACCACACGCGCCAGCTGTCAGATTGGTTTGCCGGTGCGAGTGCAGATGGCAACAGCTACGCCCCTGCCATCTGCGATTTGCGCCGCAGTTGAACACGCTGAAACAACCGTGTTGCGAGATAGTAGTAGTTAATCAGCTGATCCATAGTACCTTGCCAGGAACGACTCCGTGCATGCTCAAGGCTCCGTCTGGCCAGTTCTGTCCGCAGCGTCGTGTTATCCCGCAACCGCTCAACCAGGGATCTGATCTGCTCAGGATGATCGGGATCGAAGAGCAGGCCGTTTTGCCCATCGGAAATAATATCCAGTACGCCCCCCGCTCGGGCCGCAATCACCGGAAGACCGCAGGCCATCGCCTCCAGAGCTACCAGCCCGAAGGTTTCGGTGGTGGAAGGAAACACAAAGGCATCGGCAGCACGATAGGCATTCACCAGATCATCACCATAGAGATAGCCCGGAAACACGGTTGGCGTGTTGCTAAAGTAGGCCTTGAGTCGCTCGTGGATCGGCCCACCGCCAATCATCGCCAGGCGTACTCCCGGCAGCGAATGAACGACATCGCGCAGCATTTCCAGGCCTTTTTCGGGCGAGTGCCGTCCGACGTTTAATAATAGAAAGTCTTCGGGATGTCCATCAGTTAATCGGCGGCGCATTTCTTCATCGCGGGGACCAGGGCTAAAGCGTTGCGTATCAATACCTCGTTTCCACCAGCGTACACGGCTAAAGCCATGGCCTCGAAGGTCTTTTAATACCGCCGAAGAGGGGCACAAATTCAGGTGAGCTTGATTATGCAACATGCGTAGATATGACCACATCAACGGCTCGATCATTGCCCCCCCATAGTGCTTCACATAGTATGGTATATTGGTATGAAACGAGGCGACAATGGGTACCCCTAAGCGGCGACCATACGAAAGACCAAATGGCCCCAGGAAAAAAGGGTTGACCGTGTGTATCAGATCAGGCTTAAAAGCCTGAATACGTTCCCAGATCCGGCGGCGTGGAATATTGATTCGGATTTCGGGATAGAATGGCAACGGCGGTCCACCAACCCCCACCACTTCTGCGCCCGCATACTCTGGCGGGCCGCCCGGTGGCCCGAAAACCAGTACCTCGTGGCCTTTTTCATTCAGTCGCTGCAGCATCAAGCACAGAATGCTCACGACCCCATCAACTTTGGGCAGAAACGTCTCGGTGAAAACAGCAATTTTCATAGGCATTAGGATTTCCTTCTCGTGTGCATGCTAACCATACCAGACCCAGACAATGCTGGCAATCCAGTCACCCAGAAGCCCCTCATTACTCCTCCGACGGTCGATATGCTATTATACTGTATGTGCTGAGAGAAAGAGTATGCCTGTTCACATATTGCCTGTTCACCTATATCGAAAGGAGCATACAATTGCATATCACCGCTGTTATTCCTGCTTATAATGAAGCTGAACGGATCACCGCCACATTGCATGCCATTCAACCGTATGTCAACGAAATGCTGGTTATTGATGATGCCAGCCAGGATACTACTGCACAGCGTGCAGTGGCGGCCGGGGCACGTGTTGTGCGCCAACCGCATAACCAGGGCTATATTGCCGCCATTAAGCGTGGCTTCCAGGAGGCTCAGGGTGAAATTGTGGTGATCATTGATGCCGATGGCGAGTTTCCGGCTGACCAGATTCCAGCGCTAGTACGACCTATCCTGGATGGGCAGGCTGAGATGGTACAGGGCCACCGCGATATTGTGCCGCGACCGTCAGAGCGCTTCCTGACCTGGATGGCCAGTCTACGGGCACCGGTTGGTGATTCAGGCACTGGCCTGCGGGCATTGCGCACCGATCTGGCCCGCCAGTTAATATTGGATGGCAAGTGTATTTGCGGCATCTTCGCACTGGAGGTGCTGGCCCGCGGCGGTCGGTTGAAAGAAATCCCGATACACTTGCAGCATGTACAGAAACCACGCCGGATCGCCTGGTATCATCTACGCCAGTTTTTCTATGTGCTACCCTGGTTATTCAAACGGTATCCCAAGGATCATGCGTAAATTCGTAATACGCCATATTCGTCCGCTGAGTATTCTTGCGTTTACCATGGGCTGTTTTCTGGCCGCTCAGGGCACCGGTATCCAACTCTTTTTGCACCTCTTTTACATTCTGGTAGCCATGCTCATTCTCTCCTATTTCTGGGCCTGGAGTAATCTGCGCGGGCTAATGATTCAGCGTGAAGTCCTGACCCATCGCGCCTACGTCGGCGAGTATGCTCGTGAACGGCTGATCATCCGTAATCGCTGGTTGCTGCCCAGGCTGTGGATTGAGGTTCAAGATCATTCTGATCTCCCTCAACACGGCATCGGCTTCGTAGTCTCATTAGGGATTAAGCAGCGCTATCGCTGGACAGCACGGACGCGCTGCACCCGGCGCGGGCGTTTCACGTTAGGCCCGACAACGTTGATCAGCGGGGATCCGTTTGGGATCTTTCGCACCGAGCGCCGCCTGCCGAACACCGATGAAATTATTGTCTACCCACAGATTGTGGCCCTCTCCCACTTCGATCTTCCGGGCACCACTATGTCCGGGGGTCGCACAACGCACCAGCATACGCATCACCTTACGCCCAACGTCTCCTCGGTGCGCGAATATATACCCGGTGACAGCTTTAACCGGATCCACTGGCGCACCACTGCCCGTACCGGTCAACTGATGGTCAAGGAATTTGAACTGGAGCCGGCTGCCGATTGTTATATTGTGCTGGATATGTCTGCCGACAGCGCGGTCACTGATACTCGTGGCTGGCGCAGTGTTCAGTCACCGTACAATCTGGCCGTTGAGTCCACCGAAGAATATGCGATCCTGGCGGCAGCATCGCTGACGCGGCATTTGCTAGATCAGAGGCGTGCTGTCGGGCTGATTACATGGGAACAGCATGCGCACATACTCGCGGCTAACCGCGAGACACAACAGATGTTCAAGATACTGGAGATGCTGGCCGTCTTGCACGCTCGTGGCGATCGCCCGCTGGCAGAAATGCTGGTGGGCGAGAGTCCGCGCTTCAAGCGCAATACCAGCTTGATTGTTATCACAGCTTCCTGTGATGAACGCTGGCCGCAGGCTCTACAGCACCTGCTGGCACGCGGTATCCGAGCAACGGTACTATTTATCGACTCGCGGAGTTTTGGCGGATGGGACGACCCGGCTTCGGTGCTGGCACACATTGCCGAGTTGCACATACCTACCTACCGCTGGTATCAGGGTCAGAGTTTAAATGATGCGCTGGACACACCGTTACTGGCACCTGGGCGTCGGTTTAACCCTGGATAATACCGGAATACCAGGTGGAGGCATCTTTAGCTCAACCAGCAGCGGTAGGCCTTTCTACGGCATAGCAAGGCGCAAGCAACTCGGCAGTTGCAGGGTTAGCAAACTGGCGTCCTCAACTGCGAATACGCTGCTCGCGCTCCAGCACTCAGCAGCGCGGACTGTGCGTAAAGCCGATCTGCTCGTAGTAGGCGTTGGCAGCCGCAGCAGCAAGCAGAATGAGCTTGCACTGCAAGTCAGATTGCGCCTGGCTCTCGCTCAGGTAGCGCTCCGGCCGGGCTATAAGTCGGGACTCCTGTTTTTCACATCGTATGGACGATGGCTAGACGTGCGGACAGCCAGGCCTCCACATCCTGGAGTACCTGGCCCCGTTCCGGCTCATTGAACACCTCGTGATACAGCCCCGGATAGATCTTCAGCGTCTTATCGCGGGAACTGGTGTGGTTGTAGAAGATCTGTGCCCCCTGGGGATCGACCAGTCGGTCAGCATCACCTTGCAGGACAATCAATGGCAGGCGGATCCGGTGAGCCTCGGTCGTAACGCGGCGCATAGCGGCCAGCAATTCCGCCACCAGGCGAGCCGACGTTTTGCCATGGAAAACCAGCGGGTCATTGACATAGGCCACCACTACCTGCGGGTCACGTGACAGCGCATGCACATCCACCAGGTTACGCACACCTAGCCGCGGCACGAACACTGCGAGGAGCTGGGTGAACATGATGAGAGCAGGTGGTATGCCAACGCTCGACCTGATGGCTGGCGCAGAGAAGATCGCACCGTGGCAATCAGGCTGATGATCCAGCAGGTAGTAGGCAAGTATCAGACCACCCATGCTGTGGCCGAGCAGGAATATCGGTTTTCCTGGTTGCCACCCTTTGACCAGTTCATAGAATAGCTGCAGCGTATCGGTGTAATCGGTAAAGTGTTCAACGACTTCGCGCCGGCCCGCCGACTGGCCGTGGCCGATGTGGTCGAAGCCATAGACGGCATAGCCCGACGGCACAAAGTGGTTGACCACATGCATATAACGCCCGCAATGCTCACCCAACCCGTGAACAACGAGCAATACGGCCTGTACCGCCCCGGACGGAAGCCAGGATTGATAGGAGATGCTGGCATTGCGCACGCCTTTGAAACGCCCCTGGAGATGATGCATATCTGGTTGATCAACTTCACTCAAGCGAAACAAGGAGAATCCTTACGTTCTTCGCGCATGTCGTCATAATCAGCAATCCTGATACTACAACGCGACATCCTCTGGGTAGGAAAGCTCGGCGCGGCTTTGCTCATCCAAAAAAAGCACAGGGGAACATGCGCGGGGGGCCTGCGGCCCCCGCCCCCCTGCCGAGATGCAGTCTCGTTGAAGTACCAGACTGTCAACGCGCAATGTCAATAGCCACTTTTGCCCCCTGTGTATCCTCTCTCGGATGCTAGAGTACGTTTCAAATTTCTGTATAACCGCCCGAGCAAACTCGCGCCTGGTCTGCCCGGTTTCTATAGCCGTAAAAAGATCAGAAAGGAAAGACTCAAAGAAGTACAAACCGAGTATCGCACCGCGGAAGTCCGGTCAATGAACATAATAATCTGCCTGTATCATACCACAGGCTAAGCAACGATTGAAGCCTCTAACACGTCGCAATGACACCATAAAGCTACAGATAAACACGGATAGCATTCGCGCCGGGGCGTCCCCTACCATCAACCCTGTCCACCTACTTGCCAGTTAAAACAGTTTACTGTATAGTAGTACTGTTCGTCGTGTATCATGGCTGGTCAAATCCTGAGAGGAGCGCATGCAGAACACCAGACCTGAGCCGGAACTCAACGGGGTGTTTGTTTCCGATACGTCGATCAAGCACCCGGTCTTCATCACAATGGTTATGCTGCTGGTGGTAGTGCTGGGTCTCCTGTCCTACACCACCCTGCCGGTCAACCTGTACCCTGATTTCTCAATCCCGATCATCGCTGTTTCGGTGCGCTATCCCGGTGCCAGCCCCGAAAGCGTGGCCGACCAGGTGGCCGAGCCGATTGAGAACGAACTGGCGACAATCAGTGGCATTCGCAACATTACATCAACCTCAAACGAGGGGTTGCTCGTCGTCGTGGTCGAGTTTGCCACTGATGTGAATATCGACAATGCTGACCGCGATGTACGCGAGAAGGTCAATGCTATTCTGCCGCGCCTGCCGCGTGAAGTCGAGGATCCGATTTTTCAAAAGTTTGACCCCAACCAGTTCCCCATCCTCTCACTAGCAATTACCAGCGATGGCACCCTCTCGCCGCTCGAACTCCGCACGCTGGTCGATGACGACATAGTCCCCCGCCTGCAGCGGATCCGTGGCGTTGGCTCGGTTGATGTCACGGGGGGATTGGAGCGGCAGATCAATGTCTTTATGGATCTGGATCGTATCAAGGCACGGCAGATCCTACCGGCGCAGATCGTCCACGCTATCCGCACTGCCAACACCAACCTGGGCCTGGGCAACATCAATGCTGGTGCGCAAGACATCAACCTGCGTGTTCCTAGCCTGCTCCGCACGCCGGAAGCCATTACCCGTGTCCGCATCACCGGCACGCCCTATCGCATTGGCGATGTTGCCACTGTTGAGGATGGCGTGGCCGATGTGACCAGCTACGCCCGTCTCAATGGGAAAGATGCGATCAATATTGATCTTCGCAAGCAAACCGATGCCAATACGGTGACAGTGGCTGATGCTGTCAAGAGCGAACTGGCGGCGATCTTTGCTGACCGCAGCGATATACACTATTTCATCGCTCTCGACGACTCCGAGTTCGTCATGTCCTCAACGCGCAGCGCGATCGAAGAACTCATCGTCGCTACCATGGCAGCAATTCTGGTGGTGTTTCTGTTCTTTGGCGATCTGCGCAACACGCTCGTCACTGCGCAGGGGCTGCCGATCATTCTGATTGGTACCTTTGCCGCTATGCAGCTCTTTGGTTTGTCGATCAACATTATTACCCTGCTGGCTTTATCGCTAAGCGTCGGACTGGTGGTCGATGATGCAATCGTTGTACGCGAAAACATCTTTCGCCATGTCGAGCATGGTGAGACACCACGGGTCGCCGCCAGTCGCGGCACCGCTGAAGTGGCATTGTCCGTCGTGGCGATGACGCTGACCGTAGTGGCAGTGTTTGTGCCGGTGACATTTACCTCCGGTATCGCTGGCATTGTCTTCAAATCCTTCGGCATCACCATTGCGTCCGCGATTACAATCTCGATGGTCGAGGCCTTCACCCTGGCCCCAATGACCTCGGCTTACCTCTTTCAGCCGAAACCACGTGCGCATAAAAAGCAGCGTCATGCTGTGTCTGATCCCCCTCAACAACCAGATCTGCCAGATGAGGCGTATGAGGAGCTGAACTGGATGGCACGCGGCTACGGGCGCGTGCTGGCATGGAGCCTGCGCCATCGCCTGCTGATTGTGGGGCTGGTGGCGCTGATTGCGGTTGCCAGTGTGATCGTCGCCTCTGGCCTGAAGTTTTCATTCTTCCCACAGCAAGATACGGGCGAGTTTGGGCTGGGCTTTGAAATGCCGCCCGGTACACCACTCGACACGACCGACGAACTGGCACGCCAGGCCGAGGCCATTCTGATCAGCGACCCGGCAGTCGCCAGTGTTCAGGTCACGGTTGGCGGTACTGGCACCCCCGAAATCGCCTCGTTCTTTGTGCGTCTGCACCCTGGCGAGTCTACCCGCCCCAACGTTGATCGCTTCCGAGACAAGCTTGACTTTCTGCCACGCCTGGCCTTTAGCCAGCCCGGTTTTGAGGGCAATAATACGGGTGTTACTGGTCGCCAGATTCAGCTCAGTCTGCAAACGACGCGGCCCTTGCACGAACTGGAGCCACTGCTGCTGCAACTCCAGTCCGAGGCAACCGGTGTCCCTGGTCTGGTTGACATTGACACCACCTATAGCCCTGGGAAGCCCGAACTGCAATTTCTGCTCGACCCGACCAAAGCTGGCGATCTGGGCTTTACCAATGACGATATTGCGACCTCAGTGCGCACGTTAATCGAGGGCGAGCGAGCCACCACATTTCGTCAGGGTGGAACTGAAACCGATATTGTGGTGCGACTACACCCCGGCAACCGTGCCAATATCGAGAGTATCCGCTCGATCAGCCTGCCCACCGCCACCGGCAACGTGCCGATCGGCTCCCTGGTTGATGTCGAGTTTCGCGCTGGCCCGACCACCATCCGCCGCTATAATCAACTCAACCAGGTGTTGATCGGCGCTAATGTCGTTGACCGCAACATCAACGATGTGATCGCTGAGTTGCGCATGCGCCTGGAACAACTCGAACTACCGCCGAACGTCTTTGTCAGCTTTGTAGGGCAGGCTCAGGATCAGGCCGAAGGGTTCGAGACCCTGTTCATGGCAATGGGACTGTCGGTATTGTTTGTTTATATGGTGCTGGCGTCGCAATTCGGCTCGTTCACGCAGCCGCTGGTGATCATGCTGGCGATGCCCTTTAGTTTCATTGGCTCCTTTCTGGCTTTGCGCTTTGTGGGCCTGGATATGGACATCACAGGGATGATCGGCCTGATTATGTTGCTGGGTCTGGTGGTCAAAAACTCCATCTTGCTGGTGGATTTTACCAACCGCCTGCGTGAATCGGGTATGGAAAAACATGCCGCGCTGGAACGGGCGGGGGCCGTGCGCCTGCGCCCGATCTTGATGACCGCGCTTTCGCTGATCGCTGGCAGCATGCCGGTGGCGATTGGCCTGGGTCAGGGCAGCGAGATCCGGCGTGGTCTCTCGATCGTGGTGATCGGTGGGATGGTCACCTCCACCCTGCTGACGCTGCTGGTTGTTCCAACGGCCTACAGTCTGATGGAAGGATTGACCGCACGGATCGGGCAGGTGTTCCGGCGAGCATTTGCAGCTCGGCCCGCACCCATCGCTCATGGCGAGTCGCTGGGCATCAGCCTGTACAGCGGTACACCTGCTGATCACGATAACGGGCATACCCCCGATCAACCAGCGCGGAAATTGGCCCGCCGCCCATCTACCTCGCAACAGCGGAAGCGGCGCACGAGGAATATGCTCTAAATGACAGGAGTCGGGCAGTGGTATCGTCAGATAGTCTTTTGGCCTGCGGCAGCGTTGAAGAGCTGAAGCGTTGGAGCGCTGAAGCGTTGGAGCGTTGAAGCACTTGAACGCTCAGCCCGCTTGAACGCTTCAACACTCCGAGAACGTTCATCAGCCAGGACTGCGGTTTCCCATTGATGCGATGTTCTCGCAGTCATAAAGCAACGGTGCCCCGATAATAGTGAAATCGGGACACACTATATAAGGAAAGCGCTATGACCAGACGTATTGCTCAAATGATTTTCGCCGGGGTACTTGCCATCATTGTGGGTATGATTGCTATCAACTACTGGCCGCTGAACAATCAATTGCGTGCCAGCGTCACTACCTCGCCCGCCGCAACGTTGACCAGTATGCCTCTTCCGACCACCCCGACAGTGATGACGACACCAGCGGTATCACTGGAACCCCCGCTCGTCCTCGCACCGGGTGTGAGCGGCATTGGTGAAGTCAAGGCCATTCAAGATGCTGACCTGACGTTCCGCGTGAGTGGCACGGTCGCCGAGGTGTATGTCCAGGAAGGTGACACCGTGAGCCAGGGCCAGTTGCTGGCGATTCTCGATGTGCGACCGTTGAACCAGCGTGTGCTACAGGCTGAATCGGCTCTCGCCGACGCGGTGGCACGGCAGGCGGCGCTCACCGAAGCGCCGCTTGACTTTGAAGTTCGCGCAGCACGGGCACGGATTGCCGAAGCCGAAGCGGCACTGGCCGAGCTGGAGGCTGGCCCCAAGCCGCAGGACATTCAGACCGCCGAGTCACAGGTTGAGCAAGCACGCATCAACTTGCAGACGCGCCGCGACCAGTTATCGGTTGCCAAAACCGATGCCGAATTGCGGATCGAGCAGGCGGCCAATGCCGTCCGTGATGCCCAGGCGGAATACAGCCAGATTTACTGGAGTAACCGTGAACTCGAGAATGAACTGGCGCGGTTCAATCGAGAGTTGCCCCAGGAAAACCGCGACCGTGAAGAAGCGGCTCTGCGGGCAATCAACAATGCCGAACACGCTCTGGAGCAAGCAAAACTGGCGCTGGAGCAGGCGCAACAGGCCGAAATCACTGGCATCCAGGCCGCTGAGCAAGAGGTTATACAGGCGGAAGCCGTGCTGGCCAAACTATTACTCCCTCCCGACCAGGATCGCCTGGCGGCGGCACGATCGGCCATTGCGCAGGCCCAGGCTGCGTATGACCGACTCTTTCCCAATCCGACCAGCTCAGACCTCAACCGCGCCGCTGCCGCCGTTGCTCAGGCCGAGTCGCAGCTACAGATGGCACTCCTGGATCGCGAGTATGCCGAACTGACTGCCCCCTTTGACGGGGTTGTATCGATCGTCAATATTGATCCAGGCAACTCGGTTAGCCCGGCCGGTCAACCCGCTATGCGCCTGGTCGATCTGCGCGAACTGTACGTCGAGGTTGACATTACCGACACCGACATTGCACGGATAACGCCTGGCCAGCGCGCCGACATCCTCGTCGAGGCGTTTCCCGACCGCACGTTTCGCGGCCGGGTGAGCTACATTGCACCTTCAGCCACCGTGAAAAGCGGCGTGCGTACCTTCAAAGTGCAGATCACCCTCGACAACCCGGAAGGACTGAAGGACGGTATGAGCGCACGGGTGGAACTGCATACAGAGCATTAATGCCCATTACAGCCCTGCATCCAGGCCCGACCATTCGACGGAGGACGGCCGCTGCTGCCCGGTGCATAACAGGCCAGCAGGGACGCGGTTGGTGTCTCCCATGCCCACAAGATCGGGACGATGTTGCCAAAGCAGAAAACCATAATATTTTGCGCTGTTTTTTACCCATATATCGATACGATTTGATGTCCTTTGAACGCCTGCGGCACGCTGGTAGTACACATCTGCACCGATGCCAGATCACGCACCGGGCGGCAGGTGCTACTCGCCATGCAGGTTGCACAGCACCAGAATGAGCTTGCGTTGGGTCAGATCGCCGGACGCACCAGAGATCACTATCATTGCACAGGCCGTATGTTGCTCAAGCTGGATTATAACTGCTGCGCCTGACGTTGTACCGCGTGGCCACCGAACTGGTTGCGGAGTGCTGCCAGCACTTTGGCCGCAAACGACTCTTCCTGACGCGAAACAAAGCGCTGCATCAGTGCCAGGGTGATGACCGGTGCCGGTACATCAAAATCCATCGCCGCCTGTACCGCCCAGCGACCTTCACCGGAATCCTCGACATAGCCCTTCAGCGCGTGCAGGTCAGCATCCTGCGCAAACGCATACTCGGCGAGTTCCAACAACCACGAACGCACCACGCTGCCGTGGTTCCAGATAGCAGCAATCTGGTGCAGATCGAGATCAAACTGCTGTGCCGCGTGCATGATTTCAAACCCTTCGGCATAGGCCTGCATCATGCCATACTCGATACCGTTGTGTACCATCTTCACAAAGTGTCCGGCCCCTACCGGGCCAACATGCCCATACCCGTTGATCGGGGCCAGCGTCAGAAATGCTGGCTCCAGGCGCTGCACAATCTCCGGCTCACCGCCAACCATGAGCGAGAACCCATTCTCCAGGCCCCATATGCCACCGGAGGTGCCCTGATCAACATAGTGGATGCCATGCGCTTTCAGCATGATAGCGCGGCGCAGGTCATCGTGATAGTTGGTATTGCCACTGTCAACAATCACATCATCTGCCGCCAGCAGCGGTACCAGTTCGCCGATCACCTCCTCGGTTATTGCTCCGGCCGGCAGGCTCAACCAGATCGCCCGTGGTGCCATCAGCCTGTTCACCAGTTCTGGCAGGCTTGTGGCCGCCTGCATCCCTTCCAGTTGGAGTTGCTGCATGTGGTGCGGGTTGCGATCTGTACCAACGACATGATGCCCACCGCGCAGCAAGCGCCGGGTCATACCAGCACCCATCCGTCCCAGGCCAACCATTCCAATCTGCATCGCGTCTCCTCTTTCTTTCATATGTACAGTGAGGTATGCAGGCGCTCACAACGTCATTTTTTGCACCGCTGCGACCGCGAGCAAGCCAACCTCAGGTACCCGTGCCCCTATCATCATCCCACCGACTGCGACCACCCCCGTCGTCAGCCCCCGGTCTGGCGCACCAACCACCACACACAGCAAAATACCCTCAGATATGACGCTTTTATCTCACACGACCTCGGTATGCGCGGTACTGGGCAGCTTTACTTTTATGGTCTGTACCACCATCAGATGTGCGCCACATGATTCGTCGATCTGGCTGGAGCATTTCTCCTACGTGATCGGCCAGGATCCTGTGATCACGACCTCTACCCCGTCTATGAACACCTGGTTGGCAAGCACTGAGGTACTGATCACAGGTATCTGCCCTTGCTCAACCTATCAAATACTCGTATACTGTGAATACATTCGAGTGTTTCCATAATACCCCGGCGCCATCACAGAAAGATTGAAAGGCTACGTCGGTATGCCGTACATACGTACACACCGCACCTTATGTCTCAGTCTGATCTATACGGTCGTTGCTCTTGTCTTTTTCCTTCTTTCAAGCTGGCTCCTGACACGCATGGTCGCTAATACAATCTGGCCGGTTACGGTGTTGATGATCCAGGGTGGATTGCTGGTTCTGCTCAGCATCATCTCGCTGTATTTTATGCGTGACGCAGCACCCGTGAACCATCCTGATGATCAACTCTGCAATCCCATCCGCTGCTTTGACCAGCTTGGACAGGCGGTTGTGATGACTGACCAGAATGGTACCATTCGCTATTGGAATCAGGCCGCTGAAGTACTGTATGGCTGGTCAAGTGCAGAGGCCGTGGGACAATCGCTGCACGACCTGGTTAAGCCACTGGCGCTCAATGGCAATCAGCCCGAAATTGTGCATGGTATCGCAGCACGTGAGTACTGGCAGGGAGAGGCTGTCCAGCAAGGCAAAGATGGCCGGATCGTAGATGTTCTGGCGTCGGTCGCGTTGCTGAAAAACGATAGGGATCACCCCGCTGGTATGGTCATCGTTAGTTGTGATATAACGAAACACAAACAAAACGAAGATCTCCTTCGCAAAGAGCGCGATCTCGCGACGGCAATTCTCGACACCTCCGGGTTACTGGTCATGGTGCTGGATCCGACTGGACGAATCGTTCGGTTTAACCGGGCCTGCGAGCAATTAAGCGGCTATACGTTTGCCGAGGTACATGACAAGCACGTCTGGGATGTGTTTCTGTCTACGCCGGAAGCGACACGGACTCGCTCGATCTTTGCGCATCTGGCGGAGGGCCGGTTGCCCAGAGAGTACGAAACTCATTGGCTGACACGTGACGGTGAGCGGCGCACAATCGCCTGGTCAAATACCAGTTTGCGCAAACCGACCGGTGAAATCGAATATATTGTCAGTACTGGTATCGATATGACCATCCGTCAACAGTGGGAACGAGAACTGAAACAGCGCAATCGGGAACTCGTGACCCTCAATACGGTAACAGCCGCTGTCAGTAGTTCACTGGATATAACCGAAGTCTTTGGGATATTGAATACCCTTCTGGCTGAGCAACTCAATGTCGCGGGTGGCGCACTCTATTATTATAATGATGCGGAGGATGTGTTATCTCTGGAAGCCAGCTGGGGGCTGCCACCACGTATGTCCGAAGCGTTTCGGACACTGCCCGCCTATTCTGCGCACAATGAGCGTGTGGTGCGACGACGGGATGTGTTCCTCAAAGAGGATTTTCGGGAGATTGATCTCTTTCTCGCCGTAGGTCTCGATCTTGACCGCCCACGCTGGCGGAGTTATCTTGGTATCCCGCTGCTGGCACGGGGTGAGATTCAAGGGGTCGTGGATCTGTTCAGCCATGCACCAACCGTGTTTGAAGAAGATCAGATCGATTTTTTTAAGGTGCTGGGGCAGCAAGTTGGGGTGGCTATTCAAAATGCGCGGCTCTTCAAGCAGGTGCGCACCGGCCACGAACGGCTCCAGACGCTCTCGCGCCGGTTGCTTGATGCTCAGGAAGCTGAACGACGCAACATTGCCCGCGAGTTGCATGATGAAATCGGGCAGGCACTGACCGCGATGAAAATCAACTTGCAGTCTGTACGCCAGCTCGTGGATGTTCCGGCCTTACTCCCCTATCTGGAGGAGAATATCGGGATCGTGGATCGCACGCTGCAACAGGTGCGCGATCTCTCACTGGATCTGCGGCCATCGATGCTTGATGATCTGGGTCTGGTGGCCGCGTTGCGCTGGTATGTTGATCGGCAATCGCGGCTCGCCGGGTTTGAAGCCAGGTTTACTGCCGATCTGAACAATATTCGCCTGCCACCAGATCTTGAAACCGCATGCTTTCGGGTGACTCAGGAGGCCTTGACCAATGTCGTCCGCCATGCTCAGGCGCAGCGAGTGCGGGTCTCTTTGCAGTATCGGGATGATATGCTCTATCTGATCATCCGCGATGACGGTGTCGGTTTTGATCTCCGTGATGCTCAAACACGGGCTATGCGTGGTGCGTGCTCGGGATTATTGGGGATGCAAGAACGGGTGCTATTTGCAGGTGGGCAGATTGAAATTACGTCTACTCCACAACGCGGAACCGAAATCTGGGTACGCTTTCCCCTGGCAATTTATGCATCGTATACCAATCTGGATAAAAGGAGTTTAGCATGAAGCCAGTTCGTGTGTTACTTGCTGATGATCACAATCTTGTACGTGCTGGATTTCGTGCCCTGTTTCAGAGCATCGAAGGCATTGAGGTTATTGCCGAAGCCGCAAATGGTCGTGAGGCATTACAACTGATTGCTACTCAGCAACCGGATGTGGTTTTAATGGACATCGCTATGTCCGGGTTGAACGGCCTGGAGGCAACGGCACGTGTTGCACAAGAATTTCCGCATGTGCATGTGGTTATGTTGTCAATGCATGCCAACGAAGAGTATGTTCTGCAGGCGCTCCGGTCGGGCGCGATGGGGTATCTGCTCAAAGATGCCAGTGTTACTGAACTGGAACTGGCGATCAATGCGGTTATGCGGGGTGAAACCTATCTCAGTCCGGCTGTTTCCAAACATGTCGTTGAATATGTCCAGCGTGTTGGCGGCGAATCCAGTTCGTTACAACGTCTGACGGCTCGTCAGCGTGAGATTCTGCAACTGATTGCTGAAGGATGTACGACGCAGGAAATAGCTCGCATGCTCCATATCAGTGTCAAAACGGTCGAAACCCATCGTGCTCAACTGATGGAACGACTAGATATTCACGATGTGGCAGGCCTGGTACGCTATGCGATTCGGATGGGTGTGGTAACATCCAACGACTGACAGCAGAGATCATACCTGCTATAGCAATCCACCGTATACTTATGAAGGCCGGATCCAGGCATTCGCCCAGACCTCGCTCTGTCCAGAGCAACAGCCAGGATTCCAGGTTCAGCATTGCCAATTGCTATGGCAAGCAGTACGCAGAAAACCTCTATGAGATGTACTTATCGCTGACGAACGGCGAAGGCACTGAAACACCAGACCGTTCGTTTGCCCCGGCGTTCTCTGCACTCCCTCAAACGGATCTGCACATGAAACCCTCCACCTCCTGTGCCTGATTCAGGTACAGAGAGTGGAGGGAAGGAGGGTATGAGCTTTCTGGGCAATCACGCGACTTCAGGCAGCACAGTAATGCGGTGAGCCTGATTCCTCGACCACACTTGTCACCAGGTAAATCACCCGTTCGCCAATATTTACTGCACGGTCAGCTATGCGCTCCAGCGCATGAATGACATCCAGGAGATCAACAACGGTCTCAATATGTTCCGGTCGACTGCGCGCTACATCAATCAGTTTTGAGCGGAGAATACCTTCATACTCATAGACGCGATTACCATTGTGTTCGAGGTCATACGCCAGAACACGATCCTGGTGCAGGAAGGCCTCGAGACTTGTGTGGAGCATCGACAGTGTCAACATGGACATCTCATGCAGCAAAGCAGGTGGCGTTAACTGGCTCTTGCGCGTACTTATGCGCTCAATACGCCGGGCAATGACGCTGGCATAATCACCAATGCGCTCTAACTCCACCGCGATAGCAGTGACAACACTGAGAAATCGCAGATCTTTTGCAACTGGTTGCCGGGTTGCCAGCAGGGTAATCGCCTGTTCCTCCACCGAGTACCGGGCATAGTTGATTTGCAAATCGTCCTCAATAATCCAGGAAGCTATCACCCTATCACCGGTTGCCAGACTTTTTATCGCTCTGTTCAGGGCTAACTCAACCATACTGCCCAATCGTAGAAGATCTTCTTTCAGGATTTCCATCTGATGATCAAAGTGTACTCGCAACATAACTCCACCTTCTGTCTCTCTCTATCGCTCAACACGAGATATACACTGTCTGCCAGAAGCCTGTGCACCGTTCACCTGGCAATCAGACAACAATACGATCTCGCTTGATAATCGAAACAACTATTTAGCCTTGCCCACGAGTGCCACACCTGATCGCCATTGATAAGCTGCACACTCGCAGGCAAGTATATAAACCCGAAGGCCACGTGTATGTACCTGTGACCTGAGGGATCCGCTTTAGCGAATATACTGATCTTAACCTGAACGTTTTCTACGTGCTTCTATCTTTCATTTCTGATAGCACAGTCAGATGTCTGGTAAATTGCAGGGTGTTCTCTTGATCAGCTCGCATCAAACCCTCTAGCCTTATTCAAGCAGCTTGTCAGGATACGACCACCTGTTTATGTTTATCGGTAATAAGTGTACCGCAAAGGTTATTACCCGACAATCGGGGAAACCCTGAGAGGTTTCAGGGAAACACCTGAAACAATGCATTGGAACGAGTAAAATCAGGATATGGCACACGGTCTTTCAGGGTTTCCCTGATTGCCGACAACTGACATATCGTGTACATTAAGAACAAAAGGACAAGGTGTTGGGTTCCTGGAACAACCATGGGAAGCATCGAGGGAATTGCAACAACCAGAAGTGCCTGATGATATTTCGTCCTCAACGTATTGACGTATTCTATAGTAAGAGTAAGCCGCATCGTAGTTGTACGTGAAAAGTCCTGGCTAAAGCCAGGAAGGGCGTAGAACCGGCGTATGCCGGAACACCAGGATTTCACGCCACATTGACGACGGCTATCCAGTGAAGATCGGGCATGGCTGTGTTTAGGGTAATGATCGTTGATGACAATTTTGAATTTCTTCGATCAGCAGCACGCTTTCTGGCTACTGATCCACGCATTCTGATTGTCGGACTGGCACTTTCCGGCTCGGAAGCATTGCTGCAAATGACCAGGCTTCGACCAGATCTCGTATTGATGGACATTGCTATGCCTCAGATGAACGGGTTAGAAGTCACCCGTTCGTTAAAGTCGCGGTTCAACGCACCGCACATTGTGATTTTAACCCATTATGACACGATCGACTATCGCAATGCAGCGGCAGCGGCTGGCGCAGATGGCTTCATTCCCAAGTCAGAATTTGGCGCAGAGGTGTTGCCTTTGATCCACTCGTTACTCGGTGCATTGCCATCAGATGTTACGGTTCCCAGTGCTGATCTGGTGGTAGAAGAAGAACAGCTACGCCATGACATGCCGATCAAAGGCCGGTCAGGACGTACTATCACGAGTGAATGAGGTTCAGCCCCAGGCAAGAGATAAAGTTGGGAGCGACAATGGGAGCGCATAGACTACACAACAATAATCTACGAGTTGTGCAGTTTGATAACCTGGAGCATCAGCAACTTGAACAATCGTTGCAGCAAGCCGTTACGAATCTCACAGCATGGGTGCATGAGTTAGAACAGCGCATCTACGAAATAGATCTGCTCAGTGAGTTAGATGATCGATTACAATCCTGTACCAGCGCTGAAGAAGCACTGGCACTCAGTGCTCGCTTTCTGCGGCAGTTCTTTCGCAACGAGTCGGGCACGCTCTACTTTTTTGATCCAGGGCATCGTTGTCCACGCACGATCGCAACCTGGGGTGATCCAGTATGGCAGCAGAGATCGTTCATACCCGAAAGATGCTGGGCGGTACAACACCATCACGAACAAGACCATCCCGCATATCGGCCACCTGCATCATGTTTCTGTCAGGATCAGCCTGTGCAACCTGGCTCGATATGTGTCCCGATTGTGGTTCTGGGTGAGACCGTAGGATTGCTTCAGGTGCAGAGTAGGAACCAGGCTACTGATAACCAGCCCGACTCTGAGATAGCGATCTTGCCTGAATATAAACAGCGACTGGCGTTTGCGGGCATTGAATTGCTAGCCCTCGCGCTGGAAAAGTTCTACCATCACGAAATAGAGGAACCGGTGCCGGTAATGGCTTTTGAAAAACAGGTTGAACTGTAACCTATGCCTGTTATTCTCTACCGTATGTGCCTGAAAGTATAGCCCTATGCCACCGATACGTGTTCTCATTGCTGATGATCATGTTATAGTACGGCGGGGAATTCAGGCGTTATTATCCACTGAGTCTGATATGGAGGTTATTGGCGAAACGTCCAATGGATTGGAAACAGTTGCGCTGGCCGAATCACTTGATCCTGATGTTATTCTTATGGATGTGATTATGCCTCAGATGAATGGGGTTGAAGCCACCCGGCAGATTGCGGTGCGGCAACCACATATACGCATTCTGGTACTGACCAGTTTTGCGGCTGATGATCAAGTGTTACCGGCCATAAAGGCCGGTGCGCATGGATGTTTGTTGAAAGACTCCAGTCCAGCAGATCTTGTGCAGGCTATTCGCCGGGTGCAACAAGGTGAAGTGTTTTTGCCACCGTTCATGACCCTCCAGATTATACAGGAATTGTCGGCTGTTGTGTCTCAGAACGGGTCACACCTGACTCTTACCGAACACGAACTGAACGTCCTGTTACTCGTGGTACAGGGGCTGAATGTGCAAGATATTGTCACACTCTTACCCATGGATGCGCAAACGGTTCGGGTACATATGCGCCATGCGCTGGAGAAATTTCATCATACGCATCGCTGCCAGGTAACACCGTAATCCTTCCGCTGTATTCAACAAACAGTGGACAATGAATGGAGAATCTCCTACAAATGTTGTAGCGTATCATACGCTAACTGTCCCATAGGCTGCCAGGACACGTTGAGCTTTTTGATGGAGTGTAGTTCATTGCTCATATTGATGACAATACCACGGCATATCAGGTATGCTGAAACTACCAAAAATACATAATTGGGTAGAAATAAGGATACCGTCGTGATACAGATAGATGATCAACGGATACGGGTACTTATTGTTGACGATCAACGACCAGCTCGTCAGGGACTAAACGCTCTTCTGGCTACCTGTCCTGAGATCAAGGTGATTGGTGAGGCAACGAATGGACAAGAGGCGTTACGCCTGGTAGCTGAGTATCGACCGGATGTGGTGTTAATGGATGTCCGTATGCCGGTGATGGATGGCATTACCGCGACCTGGATGATCAAACATCAGTGGCCCACCATTCGAGTCCTCGTCTTGACCCTATATGGAACGCATCGCGTGGAAGCGCTCCAGGCCAGGGCAGATGCTTTTATCATCAAAGGTTCGCCGCCAGACGAACTGGTCGAAGCAATTCTGGTCGCTGGTGTTCCACAGACTGATACTCAGATGTGAGTGCTGAGAAGCATATTGCTTTAACAATTATATACGTACTCAAGGGAGAGTGGTATAGCAATCCTATACCTAACCAACCCTGACCTGTTTCAGGACTACAACGAGGCATCTCCTGGGGAGAGAGGATCGGCGCGGCATTGCTCCTCTTCCCTCTCTTCTCGCCAGGCCCCCGCACCTCCGCCGAGATGAAGGCTTATTCGAGTATCAGGATTGCTATACAGAAGCAGAGCGTACATCATGATTACAAAAAAGTTGAATAATTTTGATAAAATACACGTCACTTTTTCTTTACCTGCAACCATCTGGGCTGATTCTATTCATCTGGTGGGTGATTTTAATAATTGGAATACGGTTAATACACCCTTGTATTTAGATGAAGACGATTGGAGTGTATCACTTGAACTTGAAATCGGAAATGTATACCGTTATCGCTATTTGATAGATGGTACGGAATGGAATAACGACTGGCACGCTGATGGGTATGTTGCTGGTATTAATGGCAGGGATTTTTCCATAATTGACACGCGCATCCCGCTGCCTCCATTGTTTCAGCGTCGTCTGGTTGGAAACCCGGCGCTGTCGACGGCAGACACTCCGGTAGGATATGCGAGCGTGTTGCAGTCAGTATCGCAGCGGCCCGTAAGGTGATAGTCGCCATCATTTCCGGTGAGAATGTAGAGAGGAAGGTGGCGATATGCATAAATGCGATGTAGCAATGGCTTTACCTCTGAACGAAGCCAATCAACCGCTGAAAGTAGCAACGTTTTTTTGGGAGGACGAGCATGCGCTGACCGCTGAAACATTCCAGCGTGCGCAGCGTATTCGTCAAACGCTTTGCGAAGAAATTTGCCGTGATCGGGGCCTGGTTTTGCAGCTCGTTTTGACTGAATTATCTGCGGCAGAACTCGATGTGTTAGAGTCATTCGCCCAACGTTGCCGTGAAGTACGCCAGATTGAACCTGAACAGACACACATGGCCGCTTTTACGATTTTACCGCTTGCGTAGAAAGGATACCATACCACAGAAATGATTTAAACCTAAGATTACCACCGATAATAACTAACCATGCTCTCTTCGGTGTTTATACATCCAGGATATATCCCTGGTCTCAATGAGGAGGCACCAATGAATACTATACTTGTACCACTAGATGGCTCAGAACTGGCGCAGGCAGCTTTACCCTATGCTCAACTATTGGCAACAACCTTTTCTGCACGTCTTCATCTGCTCCGGGTACTTTCCAGTGCAGATCAAGAGGATCTGTTTATTAGCCCAGCGACCGTCCTGTATAAGCGAACAGTCGCGTCAGGTGTGAACAGGGAACGTACTCACCGCATCTGGACGATGTTGCGTGAGCAAGCCGAGGCAGAACTGCAAGCCCAGGCCGCATTGTTGCGCGAGGCTGGCTTTGACGTGCTGGTTGATATACAGGTTGGCCCGCCAGCGGAGACGATCGTGAAAATCACCGACCGTGAACCGATTCATATGATTGTCATGGCGACCCATGGCTATAGTGGCCTGCGGCGCTGGGCACTGGGGAGTGTAACCGATAAGGTGATACGCGCAACCACAACCCCGGTGTTTGTGGTGCGTGGTGACATGATCGACACGGCTGGTGTGCCAAAGATCAAGCGCATCATGGTTCCCCTCGACGGATCGGCCCTGGCACGCCAGGCATTGCCCTGTGCGCTAGAAATGGCAGAACTTGCTGGCGCTGAATTGCTGTTGTTGCGCGCCGTGCCCCTGGTGTCAAAGGCATATGCCCATATAGGTGGCATCAACGGCCAGCCAATGCCCGTGATGTTAGAACATAATCGCTCTGTGTACTATGAACAGGTAGTCCATGAAATGAGTGCGTTGAGCGATGAACTGAAGCAAGATAATATCCCAATCACCACCCATGTCGCAACTGGATATCCGGCAGAGGTCATTGTGGATGAGGCCAGACGACACCAGGTTGATATAATTGTCATGGCAACCCATGGCTATGGAGGCTTACAGCGCTGGGCACTGGGGAGTGTAGCCGACAAGGTGTTACATGTCACCAGCACACCGCTGGTCATGATCCACGCTCATGATATTGACAGCTAATACTATCACGAGCCATCCCCTGGGTAGGAAGGCGCAGCTTCCTACCCCCCGATCCGCGACCGAGATAAAGTGTCGTTGGAGGACTAAAAGCCTGCCGGCAAAGGGATATTGAATGCGAGAGCCATGCTCCTGCCGTGTTATGGCCGCATGGTTCCCGCCAGTTTGACATGTATATGGGTGTCCTCCAGGTACCCTCTTTCTGTCCACTGCTTTGCAGTGGACAGAATTCTACTCATCACGCTTCTCGGACAGGCGTTCAGCTATGGTGGAGTGCTAACCCTGATGGTACCAGTATTCTCTCGCTATGTTCGTACCGACGAACCGCATCGCACAAGACCACTCCTGATGGCCAGGTTGTTATGTCGTACGCGTGAGGATATGTATATCATTCCCATCGGCAACCAGAGCCATATGGGCCATCCCCAGAAAGAGCCCATGCTCAACAACCCCCGGTATACTCAGGAGGGTGCGATCCAGTTCGGCAGGGTCAAGAATTGGCCCACTATGATAGTCAAGAATGTAGTTGTCCTCATCGGTGACAAACGGCAGGCCATCAGGTGTACAGCGGAGCACCGCATTCCCGCCAAGCATGTTCAGACGGCGTAGCACCAGGGGTGTTGCGAACGGTATCACTTCGACCGGGAGAGGTACCCGGCTGCCCAGTTGAGCGACCAGTTTGGAGCTGTCAGCGATAATGATCAACTTCCGTGCGGCAGACTCGACAATCTTTTCCCGCAGCAATGCACCGCCCAACCCTTTGATCAGGTTCAGCTCCGGGTCGATCTCATCCGCACCATCAATCGCCAGATCCAATTCAGCATGCTCGGCCAGCGATGTCAACGGAATATTCAAGCGTTGTGCCAGTTGCGCTGTCTGCTCCGACGTTGGAACCCCAACAATCGAATGTAACCGACCATCCACCAGTCGTTGGGCTAACTCCTCCAACGCATAACGCATCGTGGAACCTGTTCCCAGCCCCAGGGCACTCCCGCTGTTCACGTAATCCACGGCACGCTGTGCAGCGTACTGCTTTAACCGTTCAATCGTATCTGACATATGTGTCCTTTCTTTGCCATAACCGGCGTGCCATATGTTCCCAACCTCATTATAAAGCACCCGACCGTATTGTGTATGAATGTGGTATAATGCGCTCCCAGTTCAAACTGCAACGAAGGAGATGGTGTGGGGTATACCCTGACTCTTGGCCCATTTGTCGCCCATTGGCGCGGCCCGCAACGACTGGTTCTCAAAGTTGAGGGCGAAATCATTACTGATGTAGATTATCGTGCTGGCTACAACGAGCGTGGTTGTGCCGAGCGTCTGACACGGCTGAATCTCGACCAGGCATTGCACCTGGTGAGCCGGATCTGTAGTGCCGCATCCCATGCACACTCGCTGGCATTCTGTCAGGCACTGGAGACATTACTCGGCATTACCGTGCCTGAACGTGCTGCCTACCTGCGTTGTGGTGTGGCCGAACTCGAACGAGTGATATCCCACCTGACTGGCCTGACTGCCCTGTTTGATGTTTTGGGGTTGGATCGGTATACTGATATGACACGTCGCCTGCGAGAAGGGTCGCAGCAGGCGATGTATTTGCTGACGGGTGCGCGGATCATTCCGGATGTGTGCCTGCCAGGTGGCCTCCGTGCTGACCTTGATGCGGATCAACGCAGTGAGTTACTCACGGTGCTGGCGAAACTCAATCGACTCATCTTTCGCCTCATTGATCAGGCCATAGATCATCGTGCGCTGCTGAGTCGGACGGTGAATGTGGGGACGCTCACACCTGCAGGTGCCGCGCAGTTCTTTGTGCGTGGGCCATTGGGCCGCGCGTCTGGCGTGACAGCCGATCTGCGCATCGATCAACCGTATGCAGCCTACCAGCAACTGACCGTGCGCCGGGTTGTGCAAGAAGGCGGCGATGTGTATGCACGTCTGGTGGTACTGTTGCTGGAAACGCTGGAGAGCGTCAAACTGGTTGAACAGGTACTCGAACAACTGCCTGGTGGTGAGTGGCACGGTGCGTTGCCGCAACGCCTATCTGCTGGTCGTGCCACTGCGGAAGTGGAGTCACCACAAGGATTGCTGCGGTATCGCCTGGAGAGTGATGGACGCCGTCTGACGAATGTGTCGATTGATTCCCCACGTCCACTGGATCGCTTGCTGGCACGCACGTTGCTCGTTGGTGCTATGGTTGATAATGTGATGCTGATCATGGGTTCAACCGATATGTGTGTGGCCTGTGCTGAATGCTAGAATCGCTGGGAGAGCGGAGCGGTCTGTACGTTCAGGTTGCCCATGGTGTGCCAAGCTGATGATAGAGCAATCCTACGCCAGTTGTAACCTGGAGTCTTGGTTTCAGCCGGGACGGAGCGCTCCCAGGCAAAGGCCGGGACTTCGGTGCTTTACAACTGACGTAGGATTGCTATAGTTCTGTGAGGGTATGTTTTACCTGGTACTCATGCTGTTGCTGCTGGTTGCATCTACTTGCCTGGGATTGAGCAAGTACATGGCCACACGCATTCTGGGCTTTGTGGCGGCAGCCACAACCTTTATTGTTGCCCTGCTGTTACTGTTTGAGTGGCAACAGGGTTCAGTGATCGATGTGACGCCACTAACCTGGTTGCAATTTGATACCATAGTCATTGCCGTAGCATCCACGCCGGGTGCGATTGAACAGGCCCTGGCCTTGACCCTGTTGTACAGCGGGACGCTGGCGCTCCTGACGCTGGCCTCGACCCTGGCCCCAACAGTGCGTGGTTTTGGTACACTTTTTGCCTGGGTGTTGCTGGCACTGGCAGCCGTGTTGCTGAGCCTGAATAGCAGTCGGTTGTTGTTGCCATTCATCTGGGCACTAACAGTGCTGCTGGGCTATGTGGCTGTCCGTTCCAGCGGGGCATTGAGCCGTAGTGAAGCGCTGCCGCAGGGTGTCATCGCGGGGTTGCTATCCAGTTTGTTGTTGTTGGGCTGCCTGCTGGTGATCGAGCCACACCTGATGATCAACACGATGCCACCTGCCGTAGCGGTAATGGGTGTAACGCTGGCCTGTGTCATTCTGGTGGGGGGGGTACCGTTTCATAACACTTTTGACGAACTGGTTATGGCACCAGCGGCGCTGGGAGCCTTTCTATACGGGTGTGTGTTGCCCGTGCTGGCGATCAGCACGCTGCTCAACGTCCTCAATGCGTTGCCCACCGAATTGCCCCCGTTCTGGTGGAGCGTATTGATTGGCTCAGGCATACTCAGCCTGCTTGCCAGTGTTACTGGTGCGCTACGTGAGCATCATCTACGCCGTTTGCTCAGCTGGCAGGCCAGTGCCCAGGCCAGCCTGGCGCTGGTTAGTGTAGGGCTGGCAGGGCCGCTGGCAGGTCTGGCAATGCTGGTGCTGTTTATCAATCTGGCGTTTACCACGATTACTGGTGGTATTGCGGCGACGTTGCTTGAGCGTCTCACCGGCAGTGACGATTTTACGCAGACCGAGTCGGCGGCCCGTTTGCGCTGGCCAGGGGTGTTCTGGGGATTGGCCGCGCTTTCTGCGCTGGGGTTGCCGCCCTGGTGGGGGTTCTGGGGACGCTCCTGGTTGATCGAGACCGCGATTACGCAGGCCCCCTGGGTGGTACCACCGATCATGGCGGCGACCATTCTGGCAGCGCTGGCCTACATGGGGCCACTGGTGAAATTCTGGGAAGGTCGCCAGCGTAGCTCCGAAGTGGTTGCGCTTGATGTATCGATGCCCCATCCAACCAGGCTCCTGCCAGGAGATATGATCATTTTATTTCTGGCACTGTTTCCACTGCTGGTACTGGGCGTTTGGCCAGGCCTGGTCTGGCAACCCTGGTTGCAGGGCATTCCGGGCAGTCCGGCAGCGCTGCCAATCGATAGGACGCTCCTGACGTTGAACCTGGTGGTGGCCGTGGCCGGGTTTTTGTTGCTACCGCTGCTACTCCGGCCTGGCTCGGCTCGTAAAACGCTGTCCGACGACGATATGACGCCAATTATCCTGGCACCCGATGCTCTGGCGCAGGGATTGTCCTGGTTGGCATGGCTGGCCAGACCGGCAGGACTCTTCCAGCGAGTCTGGCGCGGTATGCAGCGACTCAGTGATGGCGTGGCAATGGTGATAGCACCGTTTGAGCAGCGTTTCTATATGGCCGCCGTATTGCTGGCAATCATCAGTATCATTGTATTAATGGCCCAATAATGAGTCTATTGACGAATCTGCCGTTGATCGGCATTGCCTTGAGTGCAGCGCTGGTGCTGCTGATGCGTGACTGGCGTGTGTCCTTTTCGGCATTGCTGGTGCACTATATCGCCTTAACCGTTTTCCTGGCACAGCAGCCGTTTCTGAGCGCTTCCGCTACCGGGTCAATACCGGGTGTGGGGACGATCGTGGCGGTCAAGTTGATTACAGGCCTGGCAGTGACGGCAATTTTGACACTGACGGCCCTGACGTTCTCGCGGGAGTATGGCCTGGAGGATCTGGACGAGTTCGGCCTCTCCGAACTGCGGCGTGCTGCCCGTGCCGCGCAACGCCAGCGTATGACGCAGGTCGCCCGGCTCGATGACTATATCGTGCCCTTCTGGGCGATGGTGCTGGCATTACTTGCCAGCCTCACACTCCCACTGATTTATCCGATTGCAACTGCCCGCAGCGTTGACTTTGCCTGGTACTGGCTGGGGTTGACCGGGTTATTTACGCTGGCAACGGCTGGTGATCTGCTCAAGATTGGTCTGGGTCTGCTCCTCTGCACCAGTAGCATCGACTTACTCTATACCTCACTGGTGAGCAATCCCCAGGCCAGTGGTGTGGGGGTGGCCCCCCTGGCGCTGTTAAGCCTGGTGACAATCCTGCTGGCGCTCGTCATCGCT
Source organism: Chloroflexaceae bacterium (assembly GCA_034435975.1). Lineage (GTDB taxonomy): Bacteria > Chloroflexota > Chloroflexia > Chloroflexales > Chloroflexaceae > CAKZQX01. Next base: position 39,618 of record DAOTWD010000103.1, read on the forward strand.
TATTTGTGTGGATTATTGTATGGCCGACTCAAAACATTGGAACTGAATGAACTCTACCGTCAACGCATGATGCAGCGCTAACCGGGGTGGATGCGTCAGACGCTTCTGCTCCAGCCAGACCGATACTATGATTTATCTGTTGCTGATACTGTTCCCCATTTCTATGGCGGCGAGTTGTTTTGTGTTACGCAAACACACGACTCTGGTGATTATCATCGCCGTCGGTGTGGTGTTAACTGAGGCGGTGCTGGTAACGCGCCTGCCACTGGATCAGCCGGTACGATTGCTTGGCGTCACGTTGACCTTGAATGCGCTCACACAGTTGTTTATGCTGCTGTTTTTGGGTGTAGGGGCGCTGGCGTTTCTTGCGTCGTGGCAACTGCCGCACGGCGAGAACTTTGTGCCGGTGAGTCTGTTAATTCTGGCATTGACCTGCACTATTCTGCTGCTGCAAGATCCATTCATCATCTCACTGTTGCTGATTGGTGCAGGTATGGCGGCAGTGCTGGCGATTGTCGATCTTCCCACCGGAGCGGGCATGCTCGTTGGCACCCGGGTGCTGGCTACGGCGCTGAAATACCTGGTGTTGATGGTGATTGCGGGTGTATTGATCTACCTGGGATTTGTGCTGGCCGATATTTATCGCCCTGGAGAAGTACCCGGACGGGTGCCGCTGGCGCGCTTCATTCTGGCTCTGTTGAGCGCCGGTTTTGCGCTACGTCTGGCGCTAATCCCATTTCACACGTGGCTCCCAGATATGGTGGAGGATGCGGCACCGCTGGTTTCAGCGCTGGTGATCGCAGTGATCAACATCACCAGCCTGCTGGTACTTATGCTCTCGTTTCAACGCTTTCCAACCCTGCTCGTCGAGAATCCTTCAGGCCTGGTTTTCCTGCGCATTGGTGGTATTCTTACCAGTATGCTCGGTGCATTGATGGCCCTGCATCAGACAAGTATGCGGCGTTTTCTGGCCTATCTGTTGATCTATGATATGGGTATCATCTTCTATGGCCTGGTCTCGGTGTCGATAGCTGGCTTAACCGGGGCTATCTTTGAGGCACTCAATCTGACGCTGGCGGTGGTGCTGATCTTTATTAGTTATGCGCTGTTGGAACGGCCTGATGGCCGCACGCCAGGCGTGGTGCGCCGTGACTTATTGCGACGCTGGCCAATTGCTGGTCTGGGGTTCCTGGGGGGGGGGCTGATCGTGCTGGGTCTACCACCGTTTAATGGCTTTATCAGTAAAATACTGATCTATCAGGCTTCGGCGCAGCATGGGTGGGTGGAGTTGCTGGCGTTATTGCTGGCAACTACGCTGGCTGGTCTGGCGCTGGTGCGGTTGGCCCGTGATCGACTGCTTGGCCTCGATGATGATATGCCTACGGCAGTACCGGTTATGCTGGGTGAATCGGAGTTCAAGCGTTTGACCACCCGCCGCCTGGAGCCGGAGCCACGAGGTGCGGCGTTGCTGACCGTGTGTCTGCTGACCGTGTGTCTGGGCATCGGGCTATATCCACAACCGGTGCTGGAGATTATTGGCGAAGTGGTGAGTGGTTTGACGTTTATTCGAGCGCTGTAGGCCGAACCGATGGAGAAGAACGCCCATGGTACACCTTTATCGTATCAATACCGGCTCGTGCGGTGGATGTGATCTGGAGATCCACGCAGCAGTGGCGGCGGATGCGCGCCTGACCTGGGTTGAGTCGCCATTCCATGCCGATGCACTGCTGCTCACCGGGCCAATCACGGTTGCCTGCCGCGACGCATTGCTCAGATTACGGCGTGAAGTATGGGCCGTGCCCCTGCTGGCCATTGGACGCTGTGCCATTGATGGCCATCCTTTTGGACGGGGGGGGGTCAATGAGATGCGTGACCTGGTGGTGCAGGTGCGAGTGGAAGGATGTCCACCAGCTCCCAGAGATATTGCGACCGCGATCTGTGCGGCGCTGCAACCAGAGGTTCAATCGTAATGTTGCAAATGGTTATTGCGCTCATTGTCTATCCCGGTTTGCTGCTAACACTGGTACTGAGTATAATTTCTACGGTCATTATTCGTGGCCGCCTGCGGCTGCATTATCCGGTACTACTGGCTGCCGGGCGTAGTGTCGAAGGTGTTGTGTATAGCTTGAGTATCCTACTTGCAGCAATTGGCCTGGCGCTGATGCCCTGGTCGTTGCATCCACTTTCCCCGACCGTGCTGCGGGGGCTGTGGGCCTGGGCTGCTTTCGAGGCTGCTTTTCTGCTGCCCTTATTGCCAGCGCTGCTGGCCGGTATGCCTCCAATTGTACGGGCAGCCAGTCGTGAAGCCCAGATGGGCGTGATGGGGCGGATATTGCTGTGGATAGGGCTGTCAACGGGCATGCTTTTGCCGTTTGGTGGTGATCTGCTGCATTTGCTGGCGTATGTGCTGGCAGCGCTAACGGCGGTACTGGCGTTCCCGGTTGCGGCTGGCTGGGGGCCATTTGCCGCGGAAACGAGCCTGACGCCGGGCGGGGTTGAATATGGGCTTGATATCAAAACCGCCCTGCTTGCAGATGCTGCACGCACTGTTCGTACCACAGCCCTCCTCGCGGCAAGCCTGGTGGCGCTGATACCGCTAACGGTGCTGCAACCGTGGCTCAGATTGATCCTGATTGCCGGTCTCTTTGTGCTGATCTGTGTGGTATTACGGCAACTAACGGGGAGGATGCCACGCCTGCCGTTGCCTACGGCGATCCGTATGTGCTTATGGCGCACGCTTCCATTGAGTATGGCAGCTCTGATGTATCTAGCCCTGGCTAGTCGTTAACGACATCGCGATGTATGCAATTGAAGCTGAAAATCTGAGCAAAACCTATGACGATGTACCAGTGCTACGCGGTGTTACTCTGCGCGTTGCGCAAGGGGAAGTCTATGGCTTACTTGGGCCAACTGGTGCTGGCAAATCGACCTTTCTGCACCTCTTACTGGGGTTTCTCAAACCATCACGGGGACGAGTACGACTATTAGGTACCAGCAACCTGAGCGCGGCCCACAAACGAGTGGGGTATCTGCCAGAACGCCAGAACTATCATACCCGCTATACCGCGCAGGAGTATTTACGGTTTATTGGTCAGTTTAGCGATATGAAACCGGCGTTGTTGCGCACGCGTATTGCTGAAACACTGGAACAGGTCGGGTTGACCAGTGCGGCTGATCAGCAGATCAGCAGTTTTTCACGCACTATGCTTCAACGGCTCGGTCTCGCACAGGCGTTGTTACACCGGCCAGATGTGTTGCTGATAGATGAACCTACAAGTACCCTGGAATCGGTGGGGCAACAGGCAATACTGGAGTTGCTGGCAACCATTCGCGCCCAGGGGCAAACGATGTTACTCTGCACACACTATATTGATGAGGTTGAGTATCTGTGTGACCGGGTGGGTATTCTGGTGCGAGGACGGATTGCAGTCGAGACGAAGGTACCTCATTTGCATGTTCCGGCTACCAGTGTGGTTATTCATGTTGACCGGGTGCCGCCCGATCTGCACACCCGTCTGAGTCATATCTCACCTGCGGTTCACTGTAAAGAGCGTATGATTGTATTGCGGCCCAATAACCAGCAGGTACAAACGACAGTGCTGCGCGATCTTCTGGATGCGGGAGTCACCATTTTAGCCCTCGAACCCCTGGAACGGCCCCTTGAACAAATCTACCTGCAGGCCGTGAATGGCGATGCACCTTTCAATGCCGAAGCATGGCCTTTGTCGCTGCTACCCGACCAGGTTGTCTCACCCTCCACAACAACACGACCATCTGGCACGGGAGATACGCTGCTCAATGAACTACTGCACCGTACTCGTTCGGTGGATACCACGCCGCCGTCATTATCAGACAAACCGTCGGCGGAGAAGTGAGATACAATGCCGAGTATACTACGTTTCTTGCGCTTAATGCTGTTTATCTTTCTAGACTATTATCGTTCGGCACGGATCGTGATCGAGTTGATCGCTACCAGCATCTTTTTTTTGATCTTCTTGCGGTCGGGCACCCGTGCCATTGATGCCGAATACTTTTTCACCGTGAGCAGCATTTTTATTTTCGGGTTGACTCTGTATACTATGTCGGTGATGCTCAATTTGAGTGATCGACCGCACGGGTATGTGCTGCTAGCACGACGTTTGAGCCGGGCAAGTTATCTGCTGGGCTTCTATAGTACCGGGCTGGTGATCCTCATCAGTGCCTATATCTTGATGAGCCTGGCGACCATTTTGCTCCATCAACCTGTGGGATTGACCGTGGGGAACTGGCTATTAGGGACGTTGCCGTTGTTTTTGAATGTCAGTTTGTTAGGGGCTTTAATGCTGATTCTGTCCCCAATGGTCGTATCTTCAGGCTGGCGTTTGCTCATTCTGGGCTTGATCGCGCTCGCTTTCTCGAGCAACTTTATCGGGCATCCGATCCTGGATACGTTGCCCACCACGGTGACAAACGTACTGGCCGGGGTACAGACAATCCTGAGCTGGCCGCTGGTACCGGCGTTTAGCGGGTTTGCGTTGACTCTGAGCCGTGATTACTCAGGTTCGGCGCTGGTCATCCTTATTGCCCAGGTGTCATTGCTGGTAACGCTGCTCGCTGTGGCTGTGTATGCCTTTGCGCAGGGCGATCTGATCTTCACTCAGTAGTGGGCGATGGATACAACGCGGCTAGTGTTCTTGCTCACCAACCGGCACCCAGGCCATAGCATCGGCCCATATTCCGCGCCCGTGATCACCGGCCAGCGTACTCACACTCACCAGGGCGGGTTGTTCGGGTTCAAACGCATAGGTGCCAAGGTCAACCCAGCCATTGGCGTAGGTCTCACCATTCACAATAACTTCAGCCTCGCCATCCCGGTGATGCACCCGATAACGGGCTTGCCGGGATTCGTCGAGTCCATTTAAGACATACGGAATATAGGCCAGTACGCGGTAGTAGCCGGCCTGTGGCAATTCTGGCTGCCAGACTGCCACCGCAGGCGTAATCAATGGTCGGGATTGCCAGGGTGTATGGTGTTCGCCGGTCATAATTGACCGTGCAAAGCGGGCGCTGCCACCATATCCCGGTGTAATATATTCCCACTCTCCGCTGGCGGCAAAGCCGGGATCAGTGTCATCCACAATAATCATATGCGCTGGTGGGGGAGCACAGGGCGAGGGCATATCGGCCCATAACCAGACACTCACCTGCCCGGCTGGATTATCGGCCCACGGATCGGGTTTGCTACCACACCAGCCATAGGGATCAACATCGCGCCCAAGATATTGCACCTGAAAGTGCAGATGGGGCCCGAAGGCGCAGCCAGTTGCACCTGCCACCCCGATGGGCATTCCGCGTTCGATAACCTGATTGGTCTCAACCAGAATGCTGCTCAAATGCCAGTACAGGGTGCGGTAGCCATTGGCGTGATCGATGATGACGCCCCCGGCTGGCGTGAGACAGCCATCCTCCGAATGACCGGCAAAGACCACGGTTCCCTCAGCCGCCGACAGCACCACATCGGGAGGACGCATGCCATAATCCCAACCGGTATGCCCATCATACGACAGCGCAGTCTCACGCTGCCCCCAGAAGGAGACCAGTGAGCCGTTTTGCTGCAAAAAGGGCAGATCATGGTCAAAGAACGACGTAACCCGCGCCTGTTTTTCCATCGGACTGGTCAGGAATGGCTCGGCCAGCGGCGGCCAGTCGGTTGGCGGTAAGCGCGGGTCTTCAAACAGACGCATATAGGTCTTCAAAAAGAGGTTGAGCGTGGCATCGAGTTCATCCGGCGTGGTCGTGGGGGCCAGCACACGCATCAGTGCATACTGTGTCAGCGAGAGACCCGGTGCAGGGGGCTGGCGCGTATCATCGGCAAAAACCAGATCGGGCAAAGCCCCTGGTGACAGGGTCGCATAGTCGCGCACGCCATGACGGAGCGTGATTGTGGCCCAGCGCAGTTGGGCAAACAGTCCCTGGCGAGCACCGCTTTCGCCTTGAAAGCCCAGTGCCCAGCTCATCTGTTCAGGCGTAGGGTGCGCGGTGGAGAGCAACTGGCTCTGCTGCTCGATCAATGCCAGGACAATTTTGGGGTTGAGGCTGTAGAGGTTGCCCAGATTGACCAGCACTTCGGCGAAGCTGTGTGAGCGGTTGCCAATCTGGAAGCGTGTGGCCTTCAGTGGTCCCGGCTGGGCATCGAGAAAAGCCTGGATCTGTGGTTCGTAGAAATCTGGCTCATAGCTGAAACGTTGTGGGTCAAACAAAACATGCGTAAAACTCGGTACAACTGCCGAGGGAGTTTCGGTTGGAGCAGTTCCGCCTACAGCCGGTTCTACCATATCAACTGCACTGGTATCAGCGGCAATGGTCGGCGATGGAGGAATAGTGGTGTTCAGTGTCGGCGTGGCTTCGGTGCTGCCGAGCGGCGCAGGGGGGGCGACATCTGACTGTCGCCATACCGCCGCTACGAGGGTTGTCAGTAGCACTACCAGGGACAACAATAGTATGACCTGTTTGCGGCGACGTTCTTCAATGGAGCGGCGCACGTTGTTATATCGGCTGTTACGTGGAAAATGACTCACCGGACACAATACGTGACTTGCTGCGAGAAATTCTATACCTGGAGTATACTGGAAACAGGACAACCCTGCAAATATACCGGGTAGGCCTACGTCACCGTCCCGTTGAGCGGCCATCCGTGGGTGTCAACGCCTCGGCTCCGGTGGGTAAACCACCTCCGTGGCCGGGCACGCTCGCCCGGGCGGGCGTCGCCGCTTTGATCCGCGACGTCAGCCGCCGGGCGGGCGGACGGTGATGTAGCCCTACCGCCTACCTCCCGTTATTGACAGCAATTCTGGCTTTTTATATACTTTTTAACGAGCCGTCGTTTACGGATAATGCCGAGAGATACATAGAATATGAACATCGTAGTGAAATCTAGTTGCCATGATCCATCACGTAAGGAGTAATCCATGCCTGACGATCCAGTACTGAAAGATAGCTTGCAAGCAGAAAATGCACAACTACGCCTACGTATCGCCGAACTGGAACAGCGCTTGCAAGCAGAATTGCAACGAGTGACGGTCTTCCAGACGCAGATCCAGGATATGCAGCACACACTGGCACACTATGAATCGTCTGTGGCGCAACTCCAGACAGAGGCCCGGCAGCAGCAGACACTGTTGCAACTGATCGTTGATCAGATGCCGCAGGTGATTTGCTGGAAGGATCGTAGCGGACGCTATCTCGGTGGCAATCGGCAGATGTATAACGCTGCAGCAGCAGCTACACCTGCCGAAATTATCGGCAAGACTGACTATGATATGCCGTGGGCGGATCGTGCTGAAGAGTATATTGCTGATGATCAGGCAGTGATGGCGAGCGGTGTGTCGCAACTGAACTATGAAGTTCCGGTGCGCCAGAGTGATGGCAGCACTGTTTACGTTTCAAGTAGCAGAATTCCGTGGGTGCAGAACGGAACGGTGCTGGGACTGGTGACTATTGCTGAAGATATAACCAGACGTAAATTAGAGCAGGAGCAACTGCGGGTCTTCCGCGACATTGTTCACAGTACACCTGTTCCAATAGGCAAGGTGCCGCTTCAAGCCGATCCGCGGCTTGATTATGTCAATCCTGCGCATTGTCAATTGCTCGGCTACACACCCGATGAGTTGATCGGTATGCCCCTGGTGCAAGAGTTTGCGGAAGATTCGGATTATATCATGTCGTTGTTTGCGCTCTGCCTGGAGCAGGGGGTATGGCAGGGCGAGATACGCTACCGGCATAAGGATGGCTCAACGATTCCTGCGTACTTAACCGCGAATGTCCTCTATGATGAAACGGGTGTGCCGTACAGTGTTGTCGGTTTTGTGCGCGATCTCCGGCAGCAAAAGCAACAGGAAGCACAGTTGCGCACATTTCAGCTGCTGGTGGAAAGTACGCCCGATGCGGTGATCATTACGGATCATACGGAGCGCATCATCTACGCCAATCCAGCCGCTGAATCTATGCTCGGCTATCCCCCCTCAGTCGTGGGGCGAACAGGCCGCTCGATCATTTATGCCGAAGATCAAGATCATATAGCACAGTTGGTAACCCAGACCCTCGCCAGGGGCTATGTATATGATCGGATACGTTATATACGCGGGAATGGCGAGGTTACTCCCATCCAGCTATCGGGTTTTTTGCTACGCGATGAGGAAGGTCAGCCGATGGGGTTTGCTTCGATCTGTCGTGATCTCACTGAGGAACAGCGGGCTGCTGCTGAACGGCAGGCGTTGCAGGCGCAAATCATTGCTGCCCAGCAAGCAATGGTGCGTGAACTCTCGACACCGCTGATGCCGATTGCTGATGGAGTGGTGGTCATTCCAATCATTGGCAGTGTGGATAGTCAGCGAGCGCAGGCGATTATGGAGACAACCCTGGAAGGTATCACTGCCCATACTGCCGAGGTGGTGATCCTGGACATCACCGGCGTGCGCGTCGTGGATGCCCAGGTGGCGGGCGCATTAATGCGCACAGCACAGGCGGCACAACTGCTGGGAACCGAAGTAGTGCTGACCGGCATCAGTGCGAAGATTGCCCAGACGCTGGTACAGATCGGAGCCAACCTGGGTCATATTGTCACCCAGAGTAGTTTACAGCAGGGCATCACATATGCGATTGAGCGCCGCCAGGCGTCTGGACGATCGCGAGGAGGTTTCTCTCATTATGCAGACCAGTCGTGAGCGCATCCTGAACAACATTCGGGTCAATCTGGAAACAAAACGCAGCGAACTTATGGCGCTGGCTACCAGTGCGCCCCACACGCCGCCGCCGTTCGTGCATCCACCGGCCGATGATCTCCCGGCTCAATTTGTGGCCGAGTTGTCGAAGCTTGAAGGACGAGTCTATCGTTGTGCCAGCGATACAGAGGCGTTAGATACCATCCAGCGCATCCTGGTTGAACACCAGGCAACAGCGGTGATTGCCTGGGATCTGGCAAAGATTGGATTACCGGGCCTGGCAGCATTGCTCAACCAGCAGGGTATAACGATTGCCGACAGCCAGATAGCGCATACGGGTGCGGCGCGGGCCGAGCGCTTGCAGGCACTGGATACGATTCCGGTGTGTATTTCCGGGGCAGAATATGGGATTGCCGAGAGTGGCTCGATCATCGTTCTCAGCGGCGAAGGTCAGGGCCGCCTGGCCTCGCTCCTGGCACCGATCCATATTGCTGTGCTGCCCGCGGCGCGGCTTGTGCGTGGTCTGGGTGAAGCATTGACCAGAATCCAGGACACATATGGCACGAACATCTTTCACCAGCGCAGTAACCTGACGATTATTACCGGCCCTAGTCGCACGGCTGATATCGAATTGACACTGACACTGGGTGTCCACGGGCCGCGCGAGATACACGTGCTGCTGCTCGAAACGGACACTCCAACGGCGGAACGCTCTGACCCGGAACCGGCGGAATATGCGCCCACGAAGGCAGCCATGAGCGACGCATTGCCACCGGACACCCCAACGGCGGAACGCTCTGACCTGGAACCTCCGGAACATGCGACCGCCGAGGCAACCGTCAGGGGCGATCAAACGCCCATTGACAGCGACACCGAACGCAGCGCCGACACAGCTTCACAGGGTGAATCGTTGCAATACACCAGGGTCACAACGGATGCCCCGCCGAGTGGGAAACGCAAAGTTCGGGGACGAAAGGTGAAATAAGTGTTGACTATAGCACAGGGTATGTTTCCCTGAGTTTACACAGGTTGAGTTGAAAGGAATTGTGCAGCTTTCATCGCTTCTACCGTTAGCCCAGACCTGATATCCGTGCAATAGTACCGGTTCACTGCAACTCGTTACAAGATGAGAAATATAAGGTACCATGATACCACAATCGAGCGTGGTTGTTCTACAGAGAAGCAGCTAGTGCATACACAGGCTGCATACGTCATGGTTACAAGCGAGGTATGGGAATGACGGAATTGATCGGTCACGTCCTGGGCGACTATCAAATCGAAGCGCTTGTCAAGGCAGGGAGAGCGTTTGATACGTTTCGCGCACGGTATGGGCAACACAGGCATCTGGTAGCACTCAAAGTGCTGCACCCCAACCTGTTGACGTCTCCTGATGCCGGGCAACGCTTTTTACAGGCAGTGCAGGCAATCGCCGCGTTGCAGCACCCCAATCTGGTGTCTATTATCGATGTGGGTTTGCAAGAGGGCCGCTACTATCTGGTAACAGAGTGGCTGGAAGATGGCTCATTGCATACACTGCTGAAACGCTGGGCTGCGGAGCGTGATGCCACCACACGCCTGACCGTTGGTGTGGATCTGGTACGGCAAGCCGCCGACGCTCTGGCGTATCTGCATGCACAGCAGCGGGTTCACGGTACCCTGCATCCCAACAATTTGCTGCTGTTGCGCCTGGGTAGCGCCACTCCTGAAGATGAGCGCTATGTGCTGAAACTCGACGAAGCGGGTCTCAGCCAGGTGCTGTTTAACGCCGACGAAACCTTGCCCCTGGAAGCGATGCCTGGTTCGCCGCCCTATCTGTCTCCAGAACAATGCCAGGGGTTGGCAGTAGATGGACGAAGCGATATTTATGCCCTGGGGATCATTCTCTACGAGGTGTGTACCGGCTATGTACCTTTCGCGGTCAAAACCTTGAGCGAAGCGGCTGCGAAACATCTGTATACCCAGCCCACTCCGCCCCGTGTGGTACGCCCTGATCTCTCACCGTCGCTGGAAGCGGTCATTCTCCGCTGTCTGGCGAAAGCGCCAGAGCAACGCTTTGCGACTGCTGCTGAACTTTCTGCCGAACTACACGCGATTTTACACCCTGATGCAGCAACAACGGTGTTGCCTCCACTAAAGCCCGATGTGCCTGAGCCAGCATTGGACGACGCAGCCGCACCGGACGCGCCAACGACGCTTCAGCCCGTTTCAGTGACCGGTACCCAATCGGTGACAACGCCTTTGTCCGGCGCTGAAGCCGCTCCACAGCTTCAGGTCTTTGATGCTCAGGGGCGACTGGTACAGGCGCTGGATCTCACACGCGCAGGTGTGACCATTGGTCGTCAATCAGATAACACCCTGCCATTGAGTCATACTGCGATCTCACGGCGGCATATGCGGATCGACTGGGATGGACAATACGTTACACTGACCGATCTAGGGTCGAGCAATGGTACGCAACTTGGCCCGCAACGGTTACCGCCTCAGGTTCCCCATCCGTGGCCATGGAACGAGGTGGTGCAGATCGGGCCATTTCGGCTGCATCTCGTTCCGCCACCAGCCGCCCCGACTGCCGGGGCAGATCTGCTGGATACCCTGCTGAACAACGTACCATCATCACCCACTACCAGCTATCAGGCACCCATGCAGGCAACACAGTTTCGTGGTGGCGAGCGCATTACCGTACAGCTTGACTCAGAACACCTGCGCATAACACCAGGCCAGCCCGCCGCAGCGCATCTGCTGATTCTGAACCATGGCAATAGCGTCGACTATGTAACAATTTCGGTTGAGGGATTCCCAGGAGCCTGGATACGCGGCCCACAACAGTCGATTCAGGTGATGCCAGGTGTACCCGCCTCTGCTACAATCAATCTTATGGTGCCACGCACACCTGAGAGTCACGCTGGTGACTATATCATTATTGTACGGGCACGCTCGGTCACCAATCAGGCCGATTCGGGAACAGCGCGTGGGCAGTGGACGGTATTGCCCTTCGTTAGCAGCACGCTGACCCTCTCGCCGCAGAATGCCAGTGGGCGTAACGTGGCGGACTATCATGTACTTCTGCGCAATCAGGGCAACGCACCTGCGTACTATCGGCTGGTGGCAGAAGATGCTGCCAGGGCGCTACACTATGAATTTGGGCAAGAGCAGATCTTGCTGGAACCGGGGCAAACAGCCGATATTGCCTTGATTGTCACCAGACCGCAGCAGTGGTTTGGTACCACGCGTACGTATCCCTTTACCGTCTGGGCCGAAACTGCGGATGAACCGGTGCCGAGTGCAACAGGGAAGTTTACCCAATCACCACTGGCACCGATCTGGGTACCGCTGCTGGCACTGGTCGCGGTCTTGCTCGTGGTCATTCTGTCAATCATTATTCCGTTACTGGATGTTGATCGTGTGGCTGGAATCGGTACACCCACCCCAACCGCACTGCCAACCGAAACACCGACGACTGAGCCGGGGGCACCGGTGGTCAATCTGTTCGGGGTTGAACCACGCGAAGTGGCACCCGGTCAGCCCGTCAATGTGGTCTGGAATGTCGAAGGAGCCGAGCGAGTTCAGATCGAGCAGTTTGGCGATGTCGAGCCGCAGGGCCAGCGCGAACATCGACCAGAGGTTACAACCGATTACCGCCTGGTGGCGATCAGGGGTGGACAGACAACGACGCGTATCGAGCGTGTCACCGTGCAGTCTCCAACGCCTCCTCCAACCGAGACGCCGCTGCCCATTCCGACCGGGACACCATTGCCCACTCCGACCGGGACACCATTGCCCACTCCGACCGGAACACCATTGCTCACTCCAGCCTCCATTGATCTAGTAAACCAGGCTTCGGTGGCGGTATGGCGCGTTGCTGACAAGACCATCCAGTTCGGGCCACCGGCGCAGCCGGGTGACGGATGGGTAACCACACAATCCAATGTGACGCTGGAAGATAACAATCGCTATCGTACCCTGCTCGTCACGGTACCGCCTCTGGCTGGCGACCGGACGATTACGGGCCAGTTCAATCTGCCAACGCTTGCCAGCGGCCAACGTTTTCTGGCACAGGCTGGTTTTGCAGCCGATGTGTCCGCAGGTGAGGTGACAATACGGGTGCAGTTTAACAATGAGTCGCTCTATGAACGGGTGAAACAACCGGACAACCAGTTGTTGATGATCGATATTGACCTGTCTGCCTTTGCTGGACAGACCGGTATGCTGACCATTGAGGTTGTTTCTAATATCGACGACTGGCAAGATGAGTTGTTCTGGAGCAACATGCGCATTGGTTCGCCCACATAATGAACGGCAGATCGACGTCGACCCACCACCGCCTGCTCTCAGCGCCGAGAAAGCGGCCTGGCTCGGTGCCTACCTGCGCGAGCGTGGCTTACAGCGGTGAAGTGGTTCGAAGCGGAAAATAGACCGCATTTTGAAAGACTGAACGCGGAAAATAGGCCGCATTTTGAAAGACTGAACGTTGAACAACAAGGCACATACGAATGATCCGTGGCTTTATGATTTTACTGCTCTGTCAACTGGTGGGCGAAATAATTGCCCGTATCCTGGCGCTGCCTGTTCCTGGCCCGGTAGTCGGAATGCTGGTGCTGTGGATCGGACTATCCGGCCGTCGATCAGCTCCCCCGTGGCTGCATGAGACCGGGCAAGGATTGTTGCGGCACTTCCCACTGTTGTTCGTACCGGCTGGCGTCGGCATTATGGTGCATGGGGGGCTGCTCCAACGCGAATGGCGCCCCCTATTGATTACGCTCATCAGTAGCACACTGGTGACGATGATCGTGACCGCAGCTACTATGCGCTTTCTATTACGTCGTCTGCGCTAATACTTACTCCAACGAGACTGCATCTCGGCAGGAGTGCCCGGGCCTGCGGCCCCCGCGCCCGTTCCCTTTACTCGAGAGGTTGAAATATGGATACAAGTTTGACCGCCCTGTGGGTTTATCTGGCCGAGACACCGCTACTCTGGCTAACCATTACGCTGATCACATACTATCTGGCCGAGCAGTTGCAGCAGCGCGTACCCTGGATACCGCTGTTTAATCCGGTACTGCTTTCAATAGTCGGCCTGGTGTTATTGCTGTGGGCTACAAACACACCGTACCCTACCTATTTTGACGGGGCACAGTTCGTTCATTTCTTGCTGGGGCCAGCCACTGTTGCACTGGCGCTACCCTTATATACCTACCAGGCCACGCTACGGCGGATGCTCCTGCCGCTAATCGGAGCGCTGGGTGTAGGATCGCTGACCGGGATCGGGTCAGCGGTGCTAATTGGGCAGTGGCTTGGTCTGTCTGAGATCACCGTACGCTCGCTGGCTCCGAAATCGATCACCACACCGATTGCCATGGGCGTCTCGGAGCAGGTCGGCGGCTTGCCCTCATTGACAGCAGTGATCGTCATTCTGACCGGCATTGTGGGCGCAACTCTGGCACGAGAGGTATTTACTGTCATGCGTGTTCGTGAACCCGGTATCTGCGGCTTTGCGCTCGGTATCTCGGCGCATGGCATCGGCACAGCACGCGCTTTGCAGATGAACGCCGAGGCAGGCGCGTTCTCTGGCCTGGCGATGGGTCTGAATGGAGTGATCACAGCGATCCTGGTTCCGCTGGTACTGCCGGTATTGATCGAGGCGTTTGCGCGTTAACGCAGAGGCTCGTTCATAGTATGGCAATAGCACCCCCATCACAATTGGAAACGAGAGTTCTGGCTTTCACATAGACGGAGCAATAAAGGTTCTTTCGATTGATCAGCGGTACCCGTTCTGAGGAACGGTCGCCTGCAGGGGTTGCGGGGGCCTGCGGCCCCCGCAACTTCAAGAACCGCCAGTCAGGGCCAGAATTTCCCAACTCCCCATCGGAACGAGGACAAACGTCACAGCAGTATAGAGTGAGTCGCCGATTGCGTTCATCGCGTCCGAAAGCGATAAAGCGTAACACGATAAAACAAATCGGAATAACCTTATAATACCATGTCAGGATGATGGGCACTGTGCGTCCAGGTTCCCCCACAAACCAGCATGAGCCTAATAGCGTCCCTCCCCAGGGCGGAACAGGTTCATAACTGTTCCGCAGAACGTTCGCCAGCCAGGGTGCGGGGGCCTCCAGCCCCTGCGAAATCGGAGCAACGCCTGAAGACGACCCTTCCCTCTGGAATGGTTGTCTCAATCCTCAGTCGCCAGCCACTCGATCCACTCGGCTTCGAGTTGCGACAGCGGCTTGCCATAGACGCCACGATAGTTCGCCGAGCCAGCAGGCCGCCCACGTGAGTCGCGGTAAGCAGCGTCCAGCTTTTCGCGCCCATACGTCAGCAGCAGGTATTCTACAAACGATCCCCACTGATCATAGATGTTCACCCGCGTTGTTGTGCGGCAGTCTGCGTCCAGGCTGGTCGTGAGCGGCAAGAGCGTACCATCGCGCCGCGCCTGTTGTGTGCGCACGTGATAGAGCGGGCGACCATCCTCAGCCAGAAAGTAGGGATAGCTGGCCCACACTGCCATACCCTCCAGCAGGATAATGTCGGATCGAAAATGATCGGGCACACCGTAGTAGTCATGCTGCAACTGATGGATAAACTCATGTGCCAGGATTGCCAGCACGCGGTTCGGATCAGCATCGGGTTCATAGAACATACGGATCGTGCGTTCACCCGAAAGGGTTAAGCCGCGAATGGCACAGGGGCCAGTCTGGGGTGGCTCGAAGCGAATAGCGATGCGCCCCTTCAGCCCGGAATTCATATTCAGTGTACCGCTAATGATCGCATATTCGGCTGGTATAGCCAGCGCCTGAATGGTTGAGGTGCTCAGGCCGCCGGGCAAGCGATAGAAGTCGATGCTGTAGGTGCGCATCGCCAGTTCGCCCGTCAAAATTGGAGCCGGAACACCGGGTAGGAGCGGCGGTGGGGCCGGGGTCTCGGTGGGCGGCGGGGTCTCGGTGGGCGGCGGTACCTCAGTGGGCAGCGGTGGTTCTTCAACCGGTGGTAGTGGTGCCTCGGTCAGTATCGCTGAAGGCACAGGTGTAACAGGCCGTGGCTGTCCGACACGTCCAGCTGAAACGGCCGTCGCCATTGCTACTGAAGCCTGTTGCGCCTGGATCACAGCTGGTTCAAAGTTAGCGGTAGAGAAACCGGGCGGTATTTCACATCCACTGACACCGACAACGAGGAGGATCAACACGAAATAACGCATGTATAGCCCTTTCCTGAAGGATACGGTTGGTATCCTGCTCTCTTGTTCTAGCGATACGATAGCGCACCTGAGTCAGTGGTGAAGCACTGATGTCCCGGCCTGTGCCCGGCTCTCACCCCATCCAGGCGCAAGCCGCCAGGTTCACCATTGCAATCAGGATTGCTCTACGAGCCAGATATGCCATATGTGAGGGTGAACACAGATCAGCCGGCTTGCTGCTGGCGGTCGCTACGCACAAGCCAGCAGCATTATCGCGCCATAAGTCTAGCGCAAATAGACAAAATTGCAACTTTTGCCCGTGCAGGTACTGGTGGCACATAGGACTTGCATTTTTTCTATTTCCTTGTACAATATGTACAAGGAAACCTGGGATATATTTAGATGAAGTATACAAATTTATGCCAGGAAAGCAATCAGATCCGGTAATTGCGGAGAGATGAAGCCGCGCCTGGTCTCCTTAACCAGGGGAGATCTCATTGTCGTAAGTATTAAAATTAATGCGGAAACAATAAGAATTCCGCCCAGGGAGAGACACAGGATATGGCAACCGCGTTTATGGACTATTACTACAACAAGGCTTCATCGTGGCCGGGGCGCGGGGGCCTGTGGCCCCCGCGCATGGTAGTTTGGGAGGAACGAAACCGCACTGCGCCTTTTTACCCAGGAGATGTCTCGTTGGAGTACTATGATCCGGATGTTTGTGTAGGAGAAAGCGAACCCATGGATATAACATTTGCAGATATGCTTGCCGACATGCAGGCGCTGTATGCTGGCTCGGACTCGGCAACCAGGATGAGCGATTTTGTATCTGATATGCAAGCGCTGTATGCGACTTCAGAGATGCCGATCGGTATCGGAGACCTCATTGTTGATGTACGAGCATTGTATGGTGACCTGCTGGTGCCCACAACTGACCTGATAACCGACTTCCAGGCACTCTATCCCATCGAGCACGCACTGACGGCATAGTCTCGCCCTCTATACTAGCTCGATCAGGCCCATGCCCGCCACGTACGAGTGGGGGGCATGGGCCATGTTATGCGATGATTCAACGTCTATATGGAACGCTCGTTCGTTGTTTCTAGCGCTATGAATCTGCCAAAGGCGCAAAGCATCTGGTAATGGATGACCATGTGTATCGCGTGTTCATAATACCATCTTCAAGAACGTATGGCATGTTGTGCAACCCTGCGGCCAATGCGATTTCAATCGTTGCACACCACGCTGCTACAACTCAATGCGCGTGCCAAGCACCTGCAGGAACTGCGCAATCCAGGCTGGATGCGCCGGCCAGGCTGGAGCTGTCACTAGATTTCCATCCGTATACGCCTGGTCAACCGCAATATCCATGTATGTTCCACCAGCACGCTGTACATCTGGGCCACAGGCGGGATACGCTGAGCAAGCTCTGCCTTCCAGGACACCGGCCGCTGCCAGCACCTGCGCACCGTGGCAAATCGCAGCAATTGGTTTCCCACTGGTGGCAAAGTAGCGGGTGATTTCCAGAACTTTCGGATTCAGACGGATATACTCCGGGGCACGACCACCAGGGATCACCAGCGCGTCATAGTCTTCGGCCCGTACTTCGGCGAACGTGGCGTTGAGCACAAAATTGTGTCCCGGCTTCTCACTGTACGTTTGATCGCCTTCAAAATCGTGAATAGCAGTACGCACGGTCTGCCCACTGGTCTTATCAGGACACACAGCGTGTACCCGGTGTCCAACCGCTTGTAATGCCTGGAACGGTACCATGACTTCGTAGTCTTCGACATAGTCACCAACGATCATAAGAATGTTCTTCGCTGCCATTGCTACCTGACTCCTTTCGGTTTGCGCGAACCATCACGGTCTGCGCGCATTAGCCAGACTCATAGATTCCTGGTAGAATATTTATTCCGTACAGATATAGCATACGTGCTACGGCCAGCGCTGTCAATAGCCCTGGCAACTGCGGTCTGTCAGGACACATCAGTATGACCACCCTGTTAGCCTGGGCGTTGGATTTTACAACACGGTACCGTAAGATTTTTGGTAAAATACTTGTTAGAAATGGATACATTGTCTGGAGGACACCATGCCCCCATCTGTTCCGCCATCTGATAGCCCGCTGTTGAACCAGCGTCACCTGAAACGTTATCTACGCTGGAAAATACCAATTACGGTGCTGTCGATCGGTGTCCTGGGTGTTCTGACGATGATAGAACCGTCAACAACCCTCAACATTGTGCTGGGGCTTGCACTGGTGTATACCGGGATTCTACTATGGGCACGCTGGAAACTTTACCAGTATGGAGCGGAAAATGTCAGCATAATCCTGGGCCTCAGTACGTGTGTTATTGCTGTAGTCATCGGGGCATTGTTGCCTTTTATGGCTCCTGTTTTGATCTTCTTCCCCATCGAGGGGATAGCCATCAGTTTGCTCTATACCACCACTCGCAATGCCCGCTATCTGGTCTCGACAGTCTGGTTGAGTATGATGCTGGTGGTGACCCTGTTTGTCTGGCATACTCCTTTTGCCGCGCCACCATTGCTTATGAATGGGTTCCTGATCCTGATGACCGCAGCAACAACCAGCCTGACGATATGGCTGTTATGGCTGTATCGGTGCAACCTCTTGAAATTGCTGGCTGAGGTGCGGTCGGCGCAGATGGATGTGCAGGAGCGGGAACACCAGTTTCTGCATACAGTGAAAAACACAGAAGAGGCGTTGCAGCGCCGTGATGCGATCCTGGCAGCAGTCAGTTTTGCAGCACAGGAGTTTCTGAAGACTCCCGACTACCAGCACGCTATCCAGTCGGTATTGCAACGGATCGGGCTTGCGGCTGGCGTCAGTCGGGTATATGTGTTTCAGAATCATCAGTACGACAATGGAGCGCTGGTCATGCGCCAGCGCTATGAATGGGTGGCCGCTGGTATTTCGCCGCAATTAAACAACACGCAGTTGCAGGAACTGGATTATCACGCCGAGGGTTTTGAGCGCTGGGTCAGAACGTTACGCCAGAATAAACTGATCTGTGGCGCTATCCGTACGTTTCCACCGTCAGAGCAGCGGGTGTTGTTGCCACAGGATATTCTCTCGATCGTGATCGTGCCCATTTTTGTTGACAATGCCTGGTGGGGCTTCATCGGCTTTGATCAGTGTCACACGGAACATGCCTGGTCATTGGCCGAAAAAGAAGCGCTACGAGCGGCGGCTGGTATTCTGGGAGCGGCGATTCAACACGGTCAGGCGCACGCTGCGTTACGTGCCGCCGAGGAGAAATACCGCTCGATTGTCGAACAGGCGGTGGAAGGTATTTTTCAGTCGACCCCGGAAGGCCGGTATTTGAGTGCCAATCCGGCCCTGGCGCGGATCTATGGGTACAGTTCGCCTGAAGAGTTGATCCAGAGCATCAAAAATATTGGAGATCAGATGTATGTTGACCCTGATATCCGTCGTCAGTTTATAGAGCGACTCTTGCAAGAAGGCGCTGTATCGGGCTTTGAAGCCCAGGTGTATCGTAAGGATGGGCAGGTCATCTGGATCTCACAGAGTGCCCGCGTGGTACGGAACGCAACCGATATCCCCTGTTACTACGAGGGTACAGTTGAGGATATTACCGAGCGCAAGCGCGCCGAAGAACAACGGCTCGAACTAGAGCGTCGGTTGCAGGAGGTACAAAAGTTTGAGAGCCTGGGGGTGCTGGCAGGCGGTATTGCCCATGATTTTAACAACCTCCTGGGGGCCATTCTCGGCAATGCGACGCTGGCGTTGGAAGAACTGCCGCCTGAATCACCAGCGCGACCATTGCTGGGGCATATTGAGATCGCAACCCGGCGGGCCGCAGACCTGACGCAGCATATGCTGGCCTATGTCGGCAAGGGGCGGATCACACGTCAGGATCTCGATCTGAATGAGGCTTTGCTGGAGATTATCGATCTCATGAAGCCTTCTTTGCCCAGACGTACGACGCTCCACTACGATCTGGAGCCAGCATTACCCCCGCTTGAAGCCGATGCCACGCAGATCCGGCAGGTCATTCTCAACCTGTTAATTAACGCAGCCGAGGCGTTGCAAGACAAACCGGGCGATATTCGTATCGCTACCAGGATACGTTATGCGGATCGTGACTATCTGGCAACTACGTATCTCACTCCCGAATTGCCCGCTGGTACCTATATCATGCTCGAAATCGCCGATACTGGGTGTGGGATGGACACTGAAACGCAAGCCCGTATGTTTGATCCCTTCTTCACCACCAAGTTTACCGGACGAGGACTGGGATTGGCTGCGGTTCTGGGGATTGTACGTAATCATCGCGGGGCCTTAACCTGTACCAGCTCACCCGGTCAAGGCACGACCTTCCAGATCCTGTTGCCATACAGCGACCGACCAGCAGCGGCACTGCTTTCTACCGCGGCCGCACCGCACCAGAACGGCGCTCAAGCGTGGTGTGGGCAGGGGACGATTTTGATCATTGACGATGAGGCCGGAGTGCGGATGATCACTGAGCGGATGCTGGAGCGTATGGGTTTTACGACGCTTACGGCGGCTGATGGTCAGACGGGAATCGACTGCTTCCGTCAGCATGCCGATACGATTACCGGTGTGCTGCTCGATCTGACTATGCCTGGGTTGAGTGGCGAACAGACATTGCACGAGTTGTGTCGCCTGCGTGCGAATGTGCGGGTGGTGGTGATGAGTGGCTATGCCGAGGAAGAGGTACTCAAGCGCTTTGCCGGGTGGCAACTGGCAGGCGTTTTGCATAAGCCGTTTACACTGGATGAACTAAGGACGAAGATGTACCAGAGCTTTGCCGATGTCCTGTCTCTGCTGCCAACTATGCCGGAACAACAGTTGTCATAATGTAACAGCCGGTTGCGATCTTTTCTTGCACTATTCATCACATAATTGGTACGCTAGGGGACAAGCCAATCATCCCGACTTCCAGAATCGGCTGACTTCTCAGCAGCGGTGATGGGTCAACCGGATGACACAACGTAACCGTTCAGGTGGGGTGGTCAGGAGGGGCGTTGCCCCTCCTGGAGTCTCTTCGGTTTTGCGGGGGCCGCAGGCCCCCGCGCCGGCGCAGGCACCACCTGAACGGTTACTGACAGAACTGTGATTGAACGAGAAAGGCAGAAACGATGGCGCGGCCCAAGCGAGTGAATCCAATGTTGCGTGTTGCTCAGAAGTATGTAAGTCTGCATATACCCGAATTTAAGGATGTGCCGTTGCGGGTGCGCTCACTGGATGGCCCACCGGGTTCACCGCGCTATACCGTCACTGCTGAAGCGTGTGGCGCTGCGGTCTGCCCATATGGTGTGTCTCCAGCAACGGCAGCGGCGGGTGACTGCCCGATCCTGGAGTGTCAATTGCGCCACTCGCTGCGCCTGTTGTTGGATCGGCAAGGGCAGGTGCTGGAAGAGATGCGCAGCGGTATTCACTGGGGTTGATGTGCCATCACCACATACTGGTGTCTCGCTCATCTGCACGGTTCGCGATGAGGCCGATAATATTGCGGCATTACTCGATTCAATGCTCGCACAGAGTCGTCTCCCTGATGAGATCGTGATTAACGATTGCGGCAGCCGCGATGCAACAGCGGCGATTGTGCGGCGCTATGCCGTGCGTCATCCACGTATCCGCCTGGTAGTCGGTGGTTATAATATTCCCTCTGGACGGAACCATGCGATCGCATCCGCTACGAAACCGCTGATTGCCTGCACCGATGCCGGGTTGACCCTCGACCCGCACTGGCTGGCGCGGATTGTGGCTCCGCTCGAAGCAGGTGAGGCTGACCTGGTGGGAGGCTTTTTCCGCCCTGCTCCGCAGAGTCTGTTTGAGCTGGCGCTGGGTGCAACGAACTATCGCATTGCAGCGGAAATTGACCCGGCGCGGTTTTTGCCGTTTGGCAAGTCTATGGCCTTTCGCAAAGCGGTGTGGACGGCGGTGGGCGGCTTCCCTGAATGGGCCAGCCATTGCGAAGATCTGTTGTTTGACTTGGCAATTGAGCGTGCCGGTTATCGCCGCACCTTTGTGCCAGAGGCGCTGGTCTTTTTTCGTCCTCGTTCCTCGTTGTGGGCATTTGCGCGCCAGTATTTCCTGTATGCCCGTGGCGATGGGATGGCCGGTTTGTGGCCGCGTCGCCACCGTGTGCGCTATGCAGTCTATGGCGTACTGCTGGCATTGCTCGTGCTGGCACAACGCTTGCCTGCTGTGCGCTTGCCGCTGGCGCTGCTGCTGCTGGCCGGCGCAGCAGCCTACACCCACGGGCCGTATCGGCGCGTATGGCCGCAGACAGCCCCACTGTCCTGGGGGCAGCGCTGCTTTGTGCTGGCGCTGGTGCCGCTCATTCGGCTGGTGGGCGACTGCGCCAAGATGGTCGGATATCCGATGGGCGTGCTGCGCCGGCGGTCGGGAGGTGGTACGGCCGGAGGCAAGGACGATTTGAACACAAAGGAGTGATGTGTGTGCCGCCACACGTCGCACGTGTCGTCGCTTCACGCCTCGTCGCCCATTCTTGTCCGTCACACTTGGAATGGCCGCCCGCGCCCCGGACGGACGCGCTACATGGCAGGGCGTGCGTCGCCACACGCCACACGCCTCACGCCCCATTCTTGTCCGCCACACTCCGAAGAATGGCCGCTCCACGCCTCGCGCCTCGTCCTTCGCGCCTCGTCGCCTCGTCGCCTCGCATTACCTCAGCATCAGGGCCGACACAGCACGGGCGGAGGGGCGATGGCCTCTTGCTCTAGCTTGCAATCGGCGTGCAGCAGGGCAGCGATCAGGGGTTGGCAGTCAGCGAGCTGCGGGTGTGATTGCAGGCTCTGCAAGGCTGCACGATCGCGGGCGGTCAGTGGCCGGGCATACCGGCGCTGACGGCGGAACGTTTCGGCGTCCATCGCCAGCGGTTGAACAGTGGCCAGCGTGCCACGCAGGTGCAGCAGGATGCGCAGTCCATCGGGATCGAGGTCGCCCCAGTGGTACAGGGTAATGCCTGGCACGGCCTGACGCAGGTTTTGGAGCAAAGTCAGCACGGCCGGGCTGGCAAAGCCACCGAGGTACACCGCCAGTACGGACGGGTGTCGTACGGGCAGCAGTTCGTGAAAGCTGGTGGCATTCTCGATGGTAACAACGGTTCGGGCGTGGCAAGCTGCAATCTGGCAGTGCTGCAACAGACTGGTCGGTAGCGCCAATCCTGCCTCAACCCCACTCAGATCGAGCGGCGTTGCCGCGCCAGTGCGCAACACCAGTGCCCCCGCCAGCGGCACGTATTCAGGAATGCGCTCGACCATGTGCGCTCGCAGCAGAGCACGGTCATCATCGCCGAATGTCGCTGACGATGTATCGTGGCGGCGTAGCACGGCAATGATTGCGTTGCGCAGTTCGGCGATGCGCTTGCTATTGGCAAACAGACGCACGCTCAACGCCCGCTCGCTCAGGGGTGCGCGTAGCCGGGCGATTGCGTCCAGCACCATCAGCAGATCGGCATTCCCTTGCGGATCATCCAGGTTGAGCGGGGAGAGCGCTCGTTGGTGCGCCAGTTGTTCGCTTGCCCAGGCCAGGAATGCCGCGTGCCAGTCGGTGCGTGGCTCCTGCGCCGCCAGTAACGCACGCAGTTCGGCTTCCTGCTGCCGACGTGGAGTGCGGTTCAGCAGCGTGTATAGCGTGGCGGCGTGGGCTGGCAGGAGATCAACGGCTTCCAGCCAGTTGCCCTGTTCCCACTTCTGCCAGTGTAGCTGGACGATCCCTTGCACTGCCAACTGTTGCAGGGCCGCATTCGTCTCACTGCGCGGCGCCGCGTTGTCAGGTGCAAAATAGGCAGGATGCGTCTTTGCTGTCAGCCGCACACGCACCACCGTCTGCCGCTGCGGTTGCTCATAGCGATCCAGCAGTGTATGCAGGATGGTGCGGGCCAGTTCTGGCAGATAGACGTTCATGGGGTCGAGTCGGGCAGATCGTTCGGGGCGACCGTGCCATTGCCAGACGTGGCGGCGGCCAGTTTTGCCAGTAGCGCGGCATAGTTGCGGTATGGCTCGATCAAAACCGTATCGCCCACAGTGGATAGCACTAGGCTGGTGCAGATCTTCGGCACCAGATATTCGCAGCGTTCGAGCGGCGTGGCGGTGATGATTTGCAGGCCAAAGCCTTGCAGCAACTCCAGCGTGGCCCCGATCCGATCCTGATCCATCTTGGAGAAAGCCTCATCGAAGGCGACCAGGCGGATGGTGGGTCGCTGGTGACGCTCGTTGATGTGGTACAACTGCGCAAACGAGGCAGCGATGGTGACATAGAACGGCGTCTGCGTCTCGCCACCAGAGGTCTGGCCCATGATACGGCTCAGGCGCGAGGTGTTGCCGTCGGCGTGTGTCACCTCAATGTCGTAGCTCAGGTAGCTGCGGTAGTCGGTCATGCGGCGCTGCTGCTCGCGTTCGGCGTCGGTTCTGGGTGTGCGCGTAAGCAGTGCATAGAACTGATCGAAACTGGCCTTGTGGGTGGCATAAAAATCGCTCTGAAAGAGTGAGCCGGAAGTACCGATGAGTTGTGCATCGTTGATCAGGTTGTAATATTCACGCATATCGTCGGCAGGCTGAGCCTTGAAGCGGTAGCGCTCGTGGCGAAAGTGCAGCCGGCTCAATGCGTCGTTGATACGTTCCAGTTCCTGGCGGGCCAGCAGCATCTGCTCGCGCAGGCGGTGCAACACGTGTTCGCGCAACTCTTCTTCGGCCTTGCGCTGGGCCTGGGCGATCTGCTCTTCATAGTGTGGCAATTCGGTGGCCTGCAAGCGTTCGTATTCCGCTTGATAGCGGGTTTCGTCGAGACTCTGTGGCAGTGCGGTGAACTGGTAGCTGAAGTTGTAGGCAGTGGCCGCGTCGCGCATCTGATCCAGTTCACGCTGCATGCGCGTATGAAATTTCTGGGCGGTACTCTCGGCATTGTGGATCGCCGCACTCAGATCGGGGGTGTCCAGGTGTTTGGGCACGAGCGACTCGGCCTCGGCCACGGCGGTCGCCAGTCGTTCGCGCTCGGCCTGCGCCTGCTGTTCGCGCTCGATGCGCTGGCGCTCGGCCTTGATCTGCTGCGCGGACAGCGTTTCTTGTGCATTTTCAAGCTGCCCAATGCGTCTGGTAAGTTGCCGTTCGTGCTGCATTTCCTGTTCAACAATCGCCTGCAGGCGCTGCGCTTCACGCTCCAGTTCGGCCAGGCCACTCAGGTCAAGCGCTGCCAGCTCGCCTTGCCAGGCGGCGATCTGCTGGCGCAGCGGGTGCTCGTCCAGATCGGCATCGAGCCGCTGATGCAGGTTGGAGAATTTGCGCGCTGCATCCTGAAGCAGCTTCACCAGACTCTGCTGGTCACGTGCCCGGGGGGTGTCAGCAGCGATCATGTCCGTGATCTGTTGCAGTTCGTCCTGCACCATCTGAATCTGTGACTGCCGGGCGCGGCGGCCAATGTAGCGTGGTGTGTAGGTATCGGGGCGCAGCGCGCGTACCGCCCACTCGCTGTACAGTACCACATCGGCGGTGATAGCGCGGTGATGCTGGCGCAGTTCTTCGACGCTGGCACAGCAGATAATATTACCCAGAACGGTATTAAGGTAAGAGCGTAACACCTCGGCCCCAGCCCTGGGCTGCACCTGTTCGGCCAGTGAGCCGGGTTGAGCCTGGCGCCCCTCTCTACTGGAACGTTCCAGGTCGATCAGCCCGACATCGTATAGACCTTCGGCAGCGCGGGCATGATCCAGCTCGCGCATCGCGGCCACGAAGTCGCATGGTGGCACAATCAGGTAGAAGCGGCGCGGGCCGAGCATGGCTTCGACCGCATTCTGCCAGTGTTCGTCCGGCACTTCGATCAGATCACAGAGCAGAGGTGGACGCTCACCGCCGATACGTGATGCAAGCAAATCGCGCAGGCGCTCGACATGGGCCGGGAAGGGCTTGTGGCCTTTCCGCAATTGGGCCAGACGTTGCTCTAGCTCGGTCTGCCGTCTATGTAACTCTTTGAGTTTGCTGTCGAGTTCAAAGAGCGTTTGCTGATTGCGGGTAGTGGCACTGTCGAGCGCCCGGATGGCTGCTTGAAGCTCGGTGGTGAGCATGGGTGACGGCGGGATGTCAACATTCAACCCCGCCAGCGTGATTTGCAGCGTGCGTAGTGCTGGCTCTTCCTCCGCGTCCAGTATGGATTGATCGGCATCCAGTGTCAGCACTGGCGTAAGATCGCGGATAGCCTGCTGGAGCGCGGCCAGCAATTGCTGCCAGCGGGCGCGGATGGCGTCGGCCTCACGCCGGGCGGTGTCGATCTGGCGCTCCAGGTCGGCGCGGCGCTGCATAACGCTGGACTGGCGCAATTGCACCTGCACCTCCAGCAGTGCCTCGTTCGCGCCCTTCAGCGCGGCCTGCACGGTCGTCAATTCTTCCTGGCAGGTAGCGAGTTGCTGCTGCGTGTCGGTTATCTGCTGTTGCAGCGCGGCCACATGGCGCTGTGCGGCTTCTGCCCGGAGGAGGGCGGCAAGCAGAGTATAGGTCGCATAATGTGCCTGCCAGCGTCGCGCTTCCTGACGATGCCGCTCAATCGCTTCTAGCCGAATGATCTTCTCTTTTACGACAGTAGCGGTGACGCGCAGTTCTTCCAGGCGCTGCACCACCTGCTGCAACGTTTCCACCTGGAGCGCCTTTTCTTCGAGCAGCCAGCGTTCGACAAACTCGCGGATGTCGCGGATGGGCTGGAAGGTCAGGGCGCGAATGAACAGGTCGAAGAAGCGCTCGTGTAGCCCGCCCAGGCTGTTGAGCAGCTCGGTCTGATACTCGTGTACCTGCTCGAAGAGACGCGCCTTGCGGCGATTGCGCAGCGCCTGTTTGAGTTCGCGGCGCGGCAGGGGCCGTCCGTCGGGGATCGCCAGATCAATGACTGTAGACAGGGCATCGTCAATAATGAAGAAACTGCGGTCGGGGGGGCGACCTTCACGAGCCTCGATGCATGTACCGATGGTAAACTTTTCGTTCGTATCGGTGTTGGTAAATTCGAGGGCGACATAGGCCACAGTGTTACCGGGACGCAGCCAGCGGCCCTCGCCGATCTTGCCACGCACGTAGCTGTCCAGGTCGCGCTGCGAGCGTTCCTGCGCAGAACTGTTGAAGCGTATGCGACTCTGGTGGGCAATCAGCACCGTCTGAATGGCATCGAGTATTGACGACTTGCCCGACCCGTTGTGCCCCGCCAGGTACAGCCCGTCCTGTACGGCGATCACATGATGGGTGAAGCGATGCCAGTTGTGCAGCAAAATATGGGTGAGGGTGAGCACAGGTTATCCTTACAATGAACGTTCCAACGTTGTTATTCCTCCTCCTCCGCGTCGCGGTCAGAGCGGTCGCGGCAGTACTCCTGGAGCCGCTCGGCGATGGCGTCGATCGTGCTGGCGGGGACAGCCACTTCGAGCGTGGGCAGCAGTTCGATCAGCCGCTCGCTGTCGCCGGCCCGCAGTGCGCCGCCGCCACCGGCACGGATGAGCTTCAGGCTTTGCAGCGTGCGCAATGCCTCATCCAGGCTGGTCTTTTTCTTCACCGCCTGCCGGGGCAGGAACTCGGTATAGCGCTGGTACAGCTCCCCGATACTGACAGTGGGAAAGCGGGTCAGGCTGACCTCGACGCGCTCGTATTTTTCGGCGTAGATCAGCCGCAGCAGCAGCAGCCAGATCGTTGTATCGCGGTTGAGCCGACGGCGATGGGCACCCTCGCGGTGGACGACCTGAAACACACCCACGCGCTCGTCGTAGCGCAGATCCCAGCCGGCGACTGTCAGGTAATCCGCGACCAGTTCGCGGCGGCGCACCAGGAAGTTATAGCTGCGCCGGTCGTTCTCGTCTTCACGCCAGATCAGACCGTCACTGAGCAGGCGGCGCACAGTATCCCCGAACTGCTGCTGTTCGCCGGCGGTAAGCTGGCTATAGCTCTCGGCAAAACTGATAAGACTCATCGGTGATTACCAGATGGTACCGGGTATGCGGTGGCTGGCTATATCATACTCATGTGTGGGGACATCTGCAAGCGGGGAGAAGGTAAACCTCGATCGGGCGGGCGAGCCGTCCACGCATGCGCCAGCCGCTCACGCATACAACCGCGCATGCCTGAACATGCGACCTCATCGGGTGTCAGGCCAGTGGATAGGGTGAGTGAGACGGTCTTTCCAGGCGTTGTACTCGTTCGTTGAATCACAAAGACCGCTCACGGAAGCGGCCTTTGCGCGGAGGTCAATGTGAACTACTAGACTGCCACACAAGCTTATTCTAGCGTATTTGCTGTGATTGAGTATCCGTCTAGTGGCTAGCTTTCTCCCTGGTCAGTTGACCAGGGGCCAGTCGTCCAGGTATCTAATAGCCAGGACAAGGTTAAAATGTCCTGGTAATATAATCGTTCACTACAGGTGCTATACTGGGGCGAGCGTATTTGAGAGTCTGGACATAGTTCAGCGCAACATATGGAACGCCTGTCTGTTCGTAGTAACGCTTTCAGGTCGAACGATGAACGTCGTTACGATGTCAGTGCAATGTGTCGCAGGGGCTTTCAACCATGCATACATGATGAAGGATATAACAATGCAAAAGAACAACATCCAGTGTTCATACTGTTCATACTGGAGGAAATCTTATGCTATCAGTCTGTCCACATTGTCAGGCACCGCAAAAAAAGCCTGGACAACGGTTCTGTAGTCGTTGTGGCAAACCACTCAACAGCGGCCCTGTTCCCGCCGCTAATCCGGCACCAGCCAATCAAAATAATGAGCGCACACGGCGCCTGGGGACGAGCAGTCTGGGGGCGAAGCTATTGATCGAAGATAGTAGACAGAGAACCGAGCAACGGCTATTCGATGTGCCGATGACGCTCGGTCGTGCCCCACACCACCATATTGTGCTACAGTCACCCTTTGTCTCGGCCAACCATGCGCGCATTGAGCCGGATGGCGTGGGGCATACGATCACCGATATTGGCTCGACCAACGGCCTGCTGTATCACGGGAAGCGCCTGCCCGCATATACGCCCTATACGCTGCTTGATGGGGATGTGATTCGGATTGGCGACCCGGTCAGCGGCAGCTTCGTCTCGCTCACCTATGTTAATCCGGCCATGGCAGTTCTGCCGCAGGTACCACAGATCCAACTGCCACTGCCGGGAACACACCTGTTGATCGGGCGTACTCAATGCCAGGTGACGCTGAACCATCCCCAGGTTTCACGGCAGCATGCGGTTATCGAGGGCCAGGCCGATGGGCGCTGCGTCGTACGCGATCTGGGTAGCACCAATGGTACGTATGTGAATGGGCATGCGATTTACACGCATATACTGCAGGCGGGTGACATTGTGCAGATTGGGCCATTCAAGCTGAACTGCACCGGCACGGCACTGATCCACCAGGATCAACGGCGGGCGATGCGCATCGAGGCCCGTGATCTGGTAGTGGCACGGCCTGATCCACAGGCGACGCTGGTGCAGCAAATGGTGGCCGGGCTGCAGCGGAAACCGGGGCCGCAGAAGCTGATCTTGCAGCATGTCTCGCTATGTGTCGAACCGGGCGAGTTTGTGGCGCTGGTCGGTGGCAGCGGCGCGGGCAAGAGTACGCTGATGCGGGCCATGGCAGGCGTGACCGGCGCCACCAGCGGCAGCGTGCGCGTCAATGGCGACGACTTCTACCAGAATTTTGATGCCTACCGCGCCGTGCTGGGCTATGTGCCACAGGACGATATTGCCCACCGTATGCTGTCGGTGGAGCGGGCGCTGGCCTATACTGCGCGTCTACGCTTGCCCGATGATACCAGTCGTCAGGAAATTCAGGAGCGGATTACCCAGGTGTTGCAGGATGTGGAGATGACCGAGCATCGCTTCAAGCTGGTTGACAATCTCTCCGGTGGGCAGCGCAAGCGGGTCTCGATCAGCCTGGAACTCCTGGCCGATCCGACGCTCTTCTTTCTGGACGAGCCGACGTCGGGCCTCGATCCAGGGCTGGAGAAGAAGATGATGTACACATTGCGCCGACTGGCCGATAGTGGGCGTACGGTGGTGCTGGTGACGCATGCGACGGCGAATATTGACCGGTGCGATCTGGTGGCCTTTATGGCGGCGGGACGGCTGGTGTACTATGGGCCACCGGCCGAGGCGCACCACTTCTTTGGCATTACCTCGAATGACTTTGCCGACATCTACACCCGTATTGATGGCCGTTTTGATCCCCAGGATCCGGTGTTTGCCCAGGATGCAGCGATGCAGCAGGTGTATCAGGATTGGCAGCAGGCGCACCCACGGGCGCAGCAAGCGCCCTGGCTGGCCGAGTTGTGGGAAATGCGCTTTAAGCAGTCGGCGTATTATCAGCAGTATGTTGATGACCGCTTGCATCAGGCGCGGGCACGCGGCGGGACGGGGGCGCATCAGATGCCCGCGCTCTCAGCAATTGCAAAGCCGCCGAGCCATCCGCTGCGCCAGTTCTGGCTGCTGACGCGCCGCTACTTTGATCTGGTGTTGCAGGATCGGCGCAACTTGCTGATTCTGCTGCTGCAAGCACCGATCATCGCCGCGCTGATGGCGCTGGTCATCGCGTCCGATGCAGTGACGGGCAGCGATGCGACCTTTGCCTCGGCCCGCCCGGTGATGTTTATGCTGGCGACGATTGCGGTCTGGTTTGGGATCATCAATGCCGCCCGTGAGATCACCAAGGAAGCGCCGATCTATCGCCGCGAGCGGCTGGCGAATCTGCGCATCGTGCCGTATGTGCTATCGAAGGTGGTGGTGCTGACGCTGCTGGTAATTATACAGAGCGTGTTGTTGCTGACGATTGTGGGCTGGAAGGTGCAGATGCCGGAAACGGGGTTAGTTGCCGGGGTGTATGCCGATATGTTTATCACGACCTTTTTAGCATCGCTGGCGGGGTTGGCACTGGGCTTGCTGATCTCCACCACCGCCGCCACGCCGGATCGGGCGATCAGTATTGTGCCGCTGGCGCTCATCCCCCAGATCCTGCTCAGTGGGGTGATTTTTAAGCTGGAAGGCAGTGCGCAGGTGCTGTCGTGGTTCGCTATCGGGCGCTGGGCAATGGATGCCTATGGTGCGATTATCGATCTGAATAGCCTGCCGCGACCACGGGGTATGGAGGCGTATGACGAGTACACGCACAGTGTGGAACACCTGGTCGGGCGCTGGCTGATCATGGCCGCGTATACGCTGGTGTGCCTCGCGCTGACGGTGTGGGCTTTGCGGCGGCAGGATGCGCGGCGGTGAGACGCGGTATCTGGGGGTCAGCGGGTCAAGGGGATGGCATTGAAGCGCTGATACCGAATCAGCGTGATGACGGCCTATTTGTCATTCTGAACGGAGCGCAGCGGAGTGAAGAATCTCGGCGTTCCGACCAGGGATTCTTCGCGGCACTGCGGGCGCTGATGCGGTGGGGGAGATAACCAGTCGTTCGTGAGCGATGGAGCGGGTCAGCGAGTTAGCGATTCAAAAGGCTATGCCAACAGCGCGGGTAGGGGTGTGCTACAATACCATTGCCCTGGTTGTTTATTGCTGATCGTGATGCGAAACAAACCCGGCAGAAAGGGCTATGCTGTCTACCACGCAGATCAAGCTTCCAGCAGATATGGAGTTCCGGTTATTTATACCCAGGGAGGATTGGTTTGACTGATGATGATCGAGAAATAACCAGACATTCGTCTGTGGCTGATAGTGCTGATCGGCAAGACGTTGAGCCAGAGGAAGTGACGGGCGAAGATGCTATTCAGCACCTGTTCGACCCCACCCTGATCCGCGTCGAGACCCTACCAGTTACGATAAACTTGCTGCTGTCACGCATTGAGGAAGGGGAGATCGATCTGAGTCCGGCATTTCAGCGCAAGGCTGGTATCTGGAGTGAACAGGCGCAAAGCCGGTCGATCGAATCCTTGCTGATGCGTATCCCATTGCCGGCACTGTATATGGATGGAACGAATGAGGATAAGTGGGTTGTTGTCGATGGATTGCAACGCCTCACCACCCTCAAGCGCTTTGTACTCGACAAAGACCTGACTTTAAGTGGATTAGAGTTTTTGACAAATTTTAAGGATTATACGTACAGCGAATTACCACGAAACTTTCAGCGCCGCATTCAGGAAACCCAACTTACCGTATATCTGATCAGTCGAGGTACAACTGATCAGGTCAAATTTACGATATTTCGGCGAATCAACACCGGTGGTAAACCACTGTCACCGCAGGAAATCCGTCATGCGCTAAACCAGGGGAAATCCACCCAACTGCTAGAAGAGTTGGCGCAGACCAGTGAATTTTATCGTGCAACGGCGGGTGGTGTCGCAGATGATCGTATGGATGACCGCGAACTGGTGCTACGCTTCCTGGCTTTTACGATCAAGCACTACCGCGAATATACCGTGCAGGACTTTGATGCCTTTCTGAACCATTCGATGCGGACGATTAACGAGTTGTCGGACGCCGAGATTATGAACCTGAAAGAACAATTCAAACGGGCTATGCGAGCAGCCGAAAGTATTTTTGGGAATAATGCCTTTCGCAAGTGGTATCGTGAAGATGATCGCCGTAAGTCCATTAACAAATCGCTCTTTGAGGCATGGTCGGTGAATCTGAATGGGCTGACAGATGAACAACTGGCTACCGTAATGAGTCGGGCGCAACAGGTACAGCGACAATTTATGGAGTTGATGAATGACCGCGACTTCGACACCGCGATTTCGCAGGGTACTGGCGATGTTGCCAAAGTCAGGCGTCGCTTTGAACGTATTCAGCAGTTGCTGCAGGAGGTGCTTACGTGATTACGGCTATATTGGCCCCCATTTGCCGACGGTCAAGTTTCCTACGTGAACCAGGTTCGTAGCTACTGTACCGTTGCGGCGTATGTCGTAACGCCTTTCGTCATTTTTAAGGCCGTAGAACGACTAAAGGCCTCACTATATTTGTCACGTTAACCTGTGTCAGCAGAACACGGTGACGCGCATACCACACATTACAAGTTGCCATTCGTACATGCTTTCAGGAACGCAAGCAAGACTTGATTGAATGCGTCAGGATTATCCTGATTGGCAATATGGCCTGCGGCCGGTATCACCGCATAGCGACTTCCGGGTACACTCTGCTGCCAACGACGTAAATGCCGCACCAGCAAAAATTGTTCGTGTTCACCGTGGGTGATGAGCAGGGGTTGTTCAGGTGCGGCTGGAATACCTCTGCTGCCCTCCTGGAGCATTGCCCTGGATATGTGCAATATCTGTGTTTGCCCATACGTGCTGCTGATGCCTGGAGGTAGCACCGGGTATCGGAATGCCTTGCTTTATCACGGGCAAACAATGCATAAAACCATGTTGATGGAATAAACGCAGAAAGATCCAGGTATACTTTCAGGAGAGATCGGTTCACCTTATTGAAGCCCATGTGCAGCGCGGTGCTGCCAATATCAACGCATGCCATAACCCGTTCCGGGTGGTGATAGGCTATAAACTGACCTATATGTCCACCAAGCGATAGCCCGACCAGCACGGCGCACTGGCTACCAATTTCGTCCAGTATGCCCAGCAGGCAGTCAGCCACCATATCATAGCGCAACGGCTCCGTTAACGGAAACGACTGCCCATGACCGGGCATATCCCAGGTGACTACCCGATAGTGTGAGGTAAGAGCAGGTTGTTGCGATGCAAACGTTTGATGATCCATGGCTACACCGTGCGTAAATAGCACAACCGGTGCGGCGGCAGGGCCTGAAAGTTCGTAATAAACTGGCCCCCAGGTACTGGTATAAAAGGGCATTATTAGTTGTCTCCTTAAAAAACGACTAAAGTCGTTACTACACCTGTCACGTCAACACCTGTCACGTCAACACCTGACATCTGAAACCTTTCACACCCGCCGCAGCACAAAGGCACGGAAGCCCATCCCGGCCCGCTCAATCCAGTCTCCGTTCGCCTGCTCCTCGATCCGGTAGCCGAGCGAGCCGTCACCATAGACGCGCAGGTAGATCAGCAGCGGCAGCTCGTCGGTGCCGGTGAGGGGCAGGTCACCGGCGTGTACTTCGTCGCGGTCGCCCAGCAGGCTGGCGGCATAGCAGCGCACCCGCTCGCGGCTAATGGCGCGGTACATCTGCTGCACGGCATACTCACGTGTAGCCTGGATTTCGGCAGCCGAGGGTTGCGGCGCGGTGACCGGTTCGGGCGTAAAAGGCACGGCGGCGCGGGTGGGTGGGGCCAGCGACTGCTCGTCGTATAGCTCCAGCGCAAACAGCGCCGTCAGCGGGGCGTAGTCGTCTGGCAGCGGCGAGGTGCCGCGCCCTGGCGCTTCGGTCAGCAAATGCTGCACTAGCGCGTACAACTGCCCGCTGGTGGTGCTGCTGGCGGTAAGCTGATGCTCGATGTTGCGCACCGCCGAGTCGACAAACTGGCTGTGCCGCAAGTCAATGCTGGTCAACAACTGGTCAAGCCGGGTAAAATGTTCGCGGATCTCGTCAATACTGCTGGTCAACAGCGCCACTGCCTCCTCGACGCTATCAACTTCGCCGTACATGCGCATCTGGCCCGCCAGCGCCTCAATCTGTGCCCTGTTCGCCAGGGTATTCAGTGCATCGAGAATGCCGGGGCGGAAGCGCGAAACATGATCGGTGGTACGCAACTGGTGGTAGGCGCTATCAACAATCTGGTTGCGGTAGTGGGTAAAGATCTGCTCCAGCACATCACGCGCCTGGAGTTGATCCAGCACGTGCTGGATATGTTCGCCAATGTTGTGTTGCAGCTCCTTCAGGCTCTGGAGCAGATAGCGTGTCTGGTAGTGCGCCTCGCGCAGCCGGACATAATCGCCCCGCTCCTGCCGCGCCGCCTGCAAGAGGTCGTGAATCGCGCAGATCATGCCGCGCAGACGGGGCGGCTCGTTGGCGGCCAGTTCGTGCAGCACGCTGAGCAGGCGGAAGGCATGTGCGGGCAGGGTGTAGGCCACCGTAAAATCGCTCTGGGTTTCGATCCGCAGCCAGCCACAGGTGGCGAGGTAGCGCAGCATGGCACTGGCCCGCGCCGCCAGCACGTCACTCTCATCATCTGCGGGCGCGTCCTGGTCACTCGTGATCTCGATATCCGGCAGGTCAGCGGGCGTTTCAGCCAGAATATCCATCACCAGCGTCAGCGCCAGTTCACGCGAGAGCGGTTGCTGGTGGCGCTGCGTTTCGGTGAACAGACGCAGCAGCACCGCCGCATACACGGGCGCACTCGGCGCGGCGAGCGGGTTGAAGAACGTGGTGGGGATACGGTCAAACAGATTTGGTGTCACGGGCGCTCACGATCCAGGCGATTCCGGTGGTTGTATTGTACCATGATCGCGGGGGTGTCTTCAGGCTGAATAGTATCCCAGGTGTAGTGCTGTTATGGGCACTGATTATCAAGCCTGATTACAACCCGATGGCGGGTATGGTCGGGCATCAGGTTGCAATGCGGGCGATTGTCGAGCAATGGCTCGCGTTGCCGGACATGTCCCCACAACGTAGCCCAATACCGAACAGGGCGTCAGGACGACCCTGGTGATCGCCCGCATCACCCTCCAATGTGGGCATCAGTGTTGCGGGCACCCACAAGGGATGCCCCTACAAACGATAATTCATATTCATTGATCGCTCGCACCGCAACCTCACGGGCAACCAGCGGTCGCGTTTGACTTCAGGCACGCGATATATGGGCCATAGTTGACATACCCTGCAAGTTAGGGTATCTTACCCTATATCCCATAATCCACTGCACCCAGGCATCATCCATCACATCAAGTAGTCTGACTATGAAACATTTAGATCTGCCCGCAATACTACTCGCTGATCTACAACAGGTTGACCGGGTAATATTGGAGCGCTTACAATCAAAAGCTGCAGTTATCTCTGTAGCCGGGAAACACCTGCTTAGCTCAGGCGGTAAGCGGTTGCGTGCGGCTTTAGTGCTCCTGGCAGCCCGGCTTGGCACCTACGAACTGAAGCGTGTCTTGCATGCGGCAACTGCGGTCGAGGTGATTCATGCCGCCTCGCTCGTCCATGATGACCTGGTAGACGAGGCTGAACGGCGGCGGGGAGTGGCGACAGTCCATAGTCACTGGGATCATGGTGTCGCGCTGATGGTGGGCGATTACCTGTTTGCAGTGGCTGCAGGTGAAATGGCCCTGGCACCCGATCCACGCATTATTACCTATTTCTCACACGCTGTGATGACGATTTGTGAAGGCGAATTGTCTCCAGTAACCCATGTGACACCTCTAGAGACAGCGCTGGAACAATACTATTACAAAATTGGTTGCAAAACAGCGGCGCTGTTCGCAGCGGCGACCAAAGCTGGGATGACCAGTGGTGGGGGGTCCCAGGAGCAGATAGATATTCTGGGCCGGTTTGGATACGATCTGGGTCTGGCTTTTCAAATCGTCGATGATATTCTGGATTTTACCGGCGATGAGGCGCTGCTGGGCAAACCTGCCGGGAGTGACCTGCGCCAGGGAACCATTACCCTACCTCTGATCTATGCCGTTCAAGCTGGTGGCGGCGAAAAGCTGGCCGCAGTGATTGACTCACGCGACCCGACCGAACTGGACTGGGCCGTGGCCGAAGTTCAGCGCCTGGGTATTGATCAATCCCAGGCGGATGCCCGCAAGTTCGTTGATCGGGCACTGGGGTACCTCGAAATATTTCCCGACAGCCCTACTTTGCAGACAATGATCGACATTGCTGAGTTTGTGCTGGAGCGCGAGCAGTAATGTGGGATCTGATTGCCACTAGAACGATGGAGGTGGTAACACGCGCCACCAGTCACGTGTGAGCCAGATACCACCAATCAACAGAGCCAGCAAAACCGCAAACGTCACATCACTCCATCGCAGAGTCCAGCGGTGGCGCGGCAGCACCAGATGCGTACTGATCCAGTATAGAGCCACGGTCAGCATAAGATAGAACACGATTGTGGCGCGGTAAATCGGCAAAACGAGCGGCCCATTCGGGCCATAATGCACCACCCCCGCTGCAAACTGGTTGAAGAGTGGTAGCCCGAATATATCTCCCCCAAAGAAAAAATCGGTACCCGTGGCCGGTGTGACCGTGACAATCGATAGGAGCGCACTGAACGGGTTGAGATAGATCAGTTCGGGTGGCACGGGTTGCCAGATCGGGCCACTCACGTAGTTCCACAAACTGCCAGCCATCATAGTACTGCCAATCAAAACCAGGATCGTAGAATAGCTCATCACCGTCGCCTGGGAGGTGCGCCGTAGCAGCGAGGAACAAAACAGGCCGATTGTGCCGAAGGTGATAGCCGTGATCAGCAGCAGCACGAACAGTTTGAGCAGATCCCAGGGCGCGATCCCACCAAACATCAGTACCACGCTAAAGACCGGAACCGCCGCAAAGATCAATAAAAAGATATAGCTCAAGGCGGCCACGAGTTTGCCCCATAAAATGCTGGCAGGGCGTAGTGGCGTTGCCAGCAGCATCTCATAGGTAAGTTGCTCACGTTCGCTACTGATCGCCCCGCTGGTCATAGCTGGTGCCAGAAAGACGATCAAGAATATTTCGCACAGCGCCAACCCACTGAAAAGCCCCTGACCGACCTGGAAGCTTAACATCGAGCCACCAAACAACGCCTGGCGCAGCATCAGGTGATACATCCCATAGCCTGCCGCGACCAGCGCTATTAGAAAGATGGTCAGTATCGCATAGGGGCGTATGCCTCGCATACGTATCCGTAGCTCCTTGATCACAATCGGATTGGGTTGGAAGGAGATACCTGGCACGTTTTTCATGACATCACCTCTGTGAGCCGCAAGAACAAATTTTCCAGA
This sequence comes from Chloroflexaceae bacterium, assembly GCA_034435975.1. GTDB lineage: Bacteria > Chloroflexota > Chloroflexia > Chloroflexales > Chloroflexaceae > CAKZQX01. The sequence goes on from DAOTWD010000103.1 coordinate 77,319, forward strand.
TTTTCTGACTGCGCGTGATACTCACTGACCAGAATACCCGAGGTGACCAGATAGGTCAGGAGTGCCGCCTGGTTCTGCTCAGTAGCGTTTATAAGCTCTACCTGCAATACTCGCCCGTCACTGCTATCTTGACGAACCTCGGCAATGCCGGGTAGACCGCTATCTGCCGGGATGTTCTGCAGTATGTCCACCGCTTGCTCGACCGCACCGAGTACCCGAATGTGTAGATGGCTCCGAGCCTGCAACTGCTGTCGCACGGCATCGACGTTGCCACTGACGATCATCTGTCCACAATCAATAATGCCAATTTCCGTACAAACCTCTGCCAACTCACTCAAAATGTGCGAGCTGAGTACGATAGTTTTGCCCATCTCGCGTAATGTGCGCAACAATTCGCGGAGTTCGACCCGGGCCCGTGGATCAAGGCCACTGGCTGGTTCGTCCAGTAACAATATCGGCGGATCGTGAACCAGAGCATGCGCCAGGCACAGGCGTTGCTGCATCCCCCGCGAGAGGCTCTGCACAAAATCATTGCGTCGGGAAGTGAGATCGACCAGATCGAGCAACTGCTCGACCGTCGTGCGTCGCCGCACATGATCGAGACCATAGCAGCGGGCAAAAAAATCGAGGTATTCCCACACGCGCAAGTCATCATACACACCAAAGAAGTCGGGCATATAACCAACCAGCCGTTGCGCCTCAACCCCACTGGCGCTCAACTTCTCGCCCAACAAACGAATCTCGCCGCTGCTCGGCTCCAGCAGGCCGGCCAGCAACCGGAGCGTTGTTGTTTTACCGGCCCCATTCGGCCCGATAAACCCATAGATGCTACCCTGGGCAACCGACAGGTTCAAGTTCGTCAGTGCCATCGTCTTTCCGTAGCGCCGGGTCAAATTCGTGGTTGCAATTGCATTTGTCATCTCTTGTGCATCCCTGGTATGCCTGTGCTCGCAATATATCCCTTGCCGGTGGTTCTGTTTGTCTTTCTGACCTTCAGGCCTGCCTATCAGCCGTCAATCTGATACATCCCCTCCAGGCATCATGCCCGTGAGCGTCGCGTCGATGGTCATACAACCAGGCATATCTTGAAAGGACAGTTGTCCACTGATCTGCAAGCGTATTTCCCCTCGGTTATTCACAAAACGTGCCGGGTCAGCAATCGGAAACGAGGGGGACTGCACTGTCTGGGCAACCCACTCACCGCTACTCCAGTCAAATAGCTCTACTGTCGCATCGATCGGCCAGACATTATCAGCCAGCGGTAGCAACGACAACGCTTCGACTTCCAACCTGATCATCTCAGGCGGCAGGCGCAGGGTCATAATGACCGGTGGGCCAGACAGTATAAACCCCAACCCATGAAAGCCCACACACTTCTGCTCGTCATTGGCTTGAATCTGCCGATCGAACCACCCCTGGTTGAGGGTAATCCGTTGCCCGGCCACGTGCAGTGGTGGATGCAACGTGATCAGCGTTAACTGCTGCCGCGCCACTCGCCGATCCGGGACATCAATCCCCAGCAGTGCCTGATCTGTCCATGCCAGTAACATCGGGCGTGTCGGACGCGGTATCGGGCCATAGGAGTAGATCGCATCCAGCAACGCGGAGCGAAGTTGCACCGTGGGGGTGACTGGTGATGTACCCGGGCGACCGGCGAAGCTACTCTCATCACCATAGATAAGATAACTGAGCGGCATCCCCGGCATGGCTCGCTGCTGCGTCTGTTCTGGTATCAGTTCAGCGCTCTGTTGTGCGCCAGGTTGGAGTGTCCCCAGGTGAACCACCGTATCGCCCTGTACCAGAACCACATCATACACAACCTGATCACTCTCGTTCTGTACCAGAGCCTGCAAGATGTCATCGGTCAGCACAAGCCGGGCGGTGATGCCATGGTATGGCTGGAGTTCATCGCCCAGCACGGCGCGCATCGACCATTGCGTTACCTCCATAGTAGCGGCAGCGATATGCCCTGACGGAGTAAGAGTTGATCCTGACTGAAAAAACAGCCCGTTCTGATGGCCCGTTCCGGTATCCCATGGGCCATGCAACGAAATAGGCCGTAGGGGAACAGGACGTGCGGTCTCCAGCGTGTAGGTACGGCGATCAGGTGAGAAAAGGCCAACAAACGAGCGTACACGTGCTATATGCGGCACATCCTGCCCCTGCCGGTACAGTGGTTCCACCAGCGTAATCTGGTTGAGTACCACATCGCCGCCGCGTTGGGCATAGCCTACACCATAGGCAATCGCAGCAAAAATCACCGTTAACGTCGGCACAATGATCCATCCCCATGCCTGCCGATCCAGCATGCGCAGTAAAAAATAGGTACCGGGGCCAACGAGAACGATATAGGTGAGCAGCAATATGCCCAACATCTGCAAGGATGGTAACTCGAGCGCGGGCAACCGCGTTAGTACGGTCGCAATGTTACTCTCGGTATAGGCATCAACCGTTGAACTATGTGGCCCGAATCCGGCTGGCAAAGTTTGCCGCTGGTGTACCAGCATGACCCAGAAGGCTGGCTCCTGTTGCCAGGCGATCAATTCCGGGGTAGGAATGGCCGCCCCGAAAAACGTAACATACCCTCGGCCACAGCCTTGCTCAATTAGGAATGGGGAGTTGTCATTGCGGGTAAGCAGGATATGCGCTTCAGGTGTAGCCGGTTCAACCCGTGCCAGGGTAATCTGCCCTGCATCGGCATTGATCGCTGGCAGTTCAGCTACAGCCACCTGCTCCAGACCGGATACCCGTACGGGCTGTAACGTTGTTGGTAATCCGGCCAGTACCCGTTGTGCACCTGGCCCGCCGGCAATAAGCAACTGCCCTCCCCGCAAAACCCAGGCCTCCAGGGCAGCACGTTGTGCATCACGTAATTCCAGCGTGGCAACATCGTTTAGAATCAGGGTATCAAACATAGATAACCCCTCAAACCGATCTGGAATATCCTGTAACCCGACATCAACACTGACGATATGTTTTTCACTGGTCAGTCGTTCAGGAAAAGGGATACGCAATGTTGCACCGCTGATCACTGCAATCATATGCGCATCAGCCGCATGAGGAATTAACGTTAGTTGTTGTTGTGCCAGAACCGTTGTTTGATCGGTACTGGCTGTGTCATGGGGTACCAGTTGCACCGTTAAATGCCGTGTGAAGTTGGGGATGAATGCATATATGGTGATGGACTTGCGGGCACCATGGGGCAGATCCAACGGTGCGGCGAACATCACCCCACCTTGCCCATGCACCCGCACTTCTGTCAGCATATCGGCGTGCGAGTTTTGAACCGTAACATAGACAGGTAGCCAGTGACCGATGCGATAGACACCATCATAGGCTACCCTGGCGTCCAGGATGACATCAGTAGCTGGTTGTTGCGTAAGAATGCGATCAGATGTGCCCTCGGCAGAGCCGCGAAGATGACGTGCCGCAAGCGGGTCTGGATTGAGAACAATAATGCCTGGCAGGATAAACCATAGCAGAAACCTGGATAGCAGGAACCCATCGCTACGCCGCAGATACTGAATCATAGCCCCTCTGACCCTATACAAAAAAGTATTCTTGCGCTAGATAACAGGAATGACGCGGTTGCCTTGCCAGACGGTCTTTATTACTACAGTTGATCTCGACGTATGATCCGCTTCCGTCGGCATAAACGCCTCGGCTCGTGGTGGCGAAGGCCACCTGCGTGGCCTGTTTAGCCCGCGAAGGCAGGCCTTGCACCGCTAGCCGAGAGCTTCAGCCTGGCAGGGAAGCTAGTGGTTGACCACCGTGATGGTGATGGATCCATCAGAACGACATTCGCCGTTGATCCGGCGTCAGAAACGACAAAAGTCGTTCTGACATACTCCGCATATTCAATGTGGTTGACCACTGGATGCTCAACGCAGGCACGCAGCGGAAGCAGACCCGGGCATACAATACCGCAGTCCTGTACATAAGACGACGCAGGTGCCGGAGAAGTTCCTACCCGGCAAGGTTAGTACTTCGCCGCTGCCTCGCATGCATGTAGGTAAAACGACGCAGATACTGGAGAAGTTCCTACTCTTCTTCTATGAGTATAACCGGGGCAATGCAGGTGACAGAATGATAGCCATATGAGAGCCAGATGATGCAGTTGTAGACTGCCAGACCACCAGAAAAGGGAACCCCCTTTCTGGTGGTGTACATTCAAGTACTCTGTTAGATTACAGACATGACAACTCTTACCCAACAATCCTGCATGGATTGCACTGGCTGAAAAGGGGGTGAATGAGGAGCTTTGCCCCTCCTATTCTTCGCTGACCGCCGCACAGCAGCAGTCAGAATCAGACAGGCTCTCAAGAACGGGTGCCCAGGCTTTCGCCTGGATAGCGCTCCGTCAAGGCTGAAGCCTGGACGCCAATATACATAAGAAGCCGGGCTGATCCAGGACAAAGTACGGACATCTCTATGGGGGGTACAATGCGCATATCTTGTCAACAGGCATCACTCTCGGCGACAGACACGTCGCCGTTGATCGGTATGTACCACAACTCGGGCTTCCACCTGTTGAACCTGATCTATACATTTAAAAGCGATAAAAGCGAGCAGTAGCAGACATAGAAATAAAGTTGTCATAAACATAGCCGGCTTCCTTTCAAGTATTCATGCCCAGAAGCGATGTTCCCTTCTAGTTATAGTATAATAAATTCTAGCGATCTCGTCCATAGCCGAAAAGTCCCCCGATCATATAGGTCATCGGAGATACTGTGGTCAGCGTCGCAAACCGGAGACCAGATGGTTCGCTGACCCTGGGTGCAACACCGGTGCCATCCAGCAGTTCTACCGATATGTATGTATGAACGATGCAGCAGGCTTGCTGTACACTGCCTGTACTGGAGAGTGAAGATGGGAGCCAGTACGCTGTGTCGCTCTGTCTACACTGGCATCCTGGCACTTCACAGGTGCCACGCACATAGGATTGCGCTCTACTCATCAAGCTGATAAAGAAATGAAATTGTTGACAAAGGTTTGCAAAAGCATGCTGGAAATGCTATACTGATATGCGGGTATGGGTCATCGATGCCTGAAGAGTACCTACCGTGGTGAGCAATTCAGGCATATCGGTTTTTTCCATAGGCAGAATATGCCTCTTGATGTATGGTTAGTTGAATGACAATGCAGCAATCAATATTGTGCATCGGGGTCTCCAGTATCTCAGATTTTCGTTTTATGAGACTGGGGCGATAGTCTCTGAAGCCCAGGTGCTCTCGCCCTGGGAGCCGTCACTTGAATGACGTCACAGCAATTTGAAACTCGCTCCTGGTTATGCGCAACCCGGTTACAGGCAAGCGTGCGCGTGACGGATGCGATGGATAGCGGTAAGACCACCCTCGGGCGGGTACGGAATAGTCCAGTCATGAAAAATGGTTATGTTCATGCCCGTGTATTCTGGATGATAGAGCAAAAAGAGTAATGTTACTCTCCGTACCTCAAATGAGGGCATTATTTGTGATGTACGTTCTGTGAAAAGTGGGTAATCCCCACTTTTCTTATTATAGGACGAATACGTGCAATGAAAAGCGATTTTTATACCGCCATCTCGCAGATTGCAGCAGAGCGTGGCATACCAAAAGAAGCCATCATTGATGTGATGGAAAAAGCGTTGATCACAGCCTATAAGCGAACATTGGGGAACAATCCCCCGGCTATAGAAGTGTCGGTCAAACTGGATCCGCAGACCGGTGCGGCCCGGGTGTATGCAGAGAAACAGGTAGTGGACGAGGTGTTTGATAACCGCTTTGAGGTAGCATTGGATGTTGCCCGCCAGGTGAATCCGAGTATCAAACTTGGCGATACGATCTCGATTGAGAGTACGCCCAATGATTTCGGCCGTATCGCTGCGCAGACGGCCAAACAGGTGGTACTCCAGGGAATTAAGGAAATTGAGCGCGAGTATATTTACAGCGAATATATGGATCGCGAAGGTGAACTGGTGACGGCAACAGTTCAACGGACAACCAAGGGCAATGTTATCCTAGAGATGGGGAAGGCTGAAGCGATTTTGCCGCCTAAAGAACAGGTTGAGGCTGATCGCTATTATCATGGCCAGCGCCTCAAGGTCTATCTGGTGGAAATACGGCGTGAAGAGCGTGGCCCACGCTTGATCGCGTCGCGTACGCACAAACACCTTATTCTGCGCCTGTTTGAAATGGAAGTCCCAGAGATTTTTAACGGAACGGTTGAAATTAAGTCAATTGCGCGTGAGCCGGGGTTGCGTACCAAAGTAGCGGTGGCCGCCCGTCAGGAGGGTATCGATCCGGTTGGCTCCTGTGTGGGTATGCGCGGTATTCGTATTCAAAATATTGTCAATGAATTGAATGGCGAGAAAATAGATGTCGTGCAATGGTCGGCAGATCCTCGTGAGTTTATCGCCAATGCCCTTTCGCCAGCACAGGTCGTAGAAGTCCATTTAGATGAAGCCGATCATTCGGCACTGGTGATTGTGCCCGATAAACAACTCTCGCTGGCAATTGGTAAAGAGGGGCAGAATGTGCGTCTGGCCGCCAAGTTGACCGGATGGCGCATTGATATTAAGAGTGCGACGGCCCTGCTCGAAGAGGAGCGTTCGTCAGTAGAACCCCGTGAGGTGGCTGAGGCCGAGGCACTCGCCACCGAGGCCGCGCTGGCAAATGCACGGGTGGAGACACGCAAGGTACGCCCAGATGGGACTATCGTTTACCAGAATGATTATTATGGGCCACTTCGTGATGAACTGATCGGCGAAATCGTTCAGATTCGCACCACACCGCAGAAGTTGTATATCTATAGCAATGATCGCCTGGTGGCATCGTATATTATTCCTGACCCTCAGGATGTGCCTGCCGACGCCGATGCCAGGCAGTTGTCTGAGACGGAACTCAATCAGCCTGAGACGAACCCAACACACGTGATCAAGCCGATGATGCTACCCGCAGCTCAGGATACGCATGACACAGACATAGAGGGACAGGATCGTTGAGAACGTTGCAGGTGGGTTCATCCAGAATGGTTGCACACGAACATACATGGCTGCATACGTTTTGTGTCCTATGAGCAGCGGCGCTCATTCCTCTGCGGGCAGTGATGCCTATACCATGATACTGGGCAATGTTGTCCAGCATGGATGATACTGGGCAACGTTGTCCAGGCCACAGTGGGTAGGGATGCCCTTCTTACACAGGATACCGCCGCTGGTCAGGTGATTATATCCAGAGTAAGAGTACGCACTGGTTTTGCTGGTTCACGATGAACGGTAACGGTATGGCTCGCCCAGAAGGGGGTGCGATGTCTGGAACAAAATTACGGCCCAAACATATTCCGCAGCGCATGTGTATAGCCTGCCGTCAAGGGGATGCCAAACGGGCGCTGGTTCGCCTGGTACGAGTTCCAGAAGGGCGTGTTGAGATCGATCTCACTGGGAAACGGAATGGACGTGGTGCCTATCTGTGTCGGGCACGCGCTTGTTGGGAGATGGCCTTAAAACGGCACAGTATCGAACGCGCATTGCATCTCGATATGTTGCATCCCGCTGATCGGGAAAGTCTGGAACAGTTCGCCGGTAGTCTCGAGGACTGATCCGGTTCATGGGGGTAGCTTGAATGTATGTCGCCATTCCGATGGGGTGGCTCTTGTCTGCACCCCGCATGGCATTGCCTGTTCGCCCCGTGGTGGCAGTTTTGCGGCTACCATGGGCCGAACAAGCAGGAGGTACAGAGACCACCCCCCCGCACCTTCTGTGCAGGCGAACGTTCCTCAGAACAGGGACACATATCATCCATATAGCAAGAAAGATACACAAAGCTGGTTCAACATGTCACATCAATGTTCTATCACAGTCGTTTGAACACTCGTATAGACAACATAAGATGATACGAATATGCGTAGAAAGAAATAAGCAATGAAGGTCAGGTAGTAGGATATAACGTTGTAGGGGCGTGGCATACTGCGTCGCGCAACTGGCCCTATCGCCGACCCTTTACGCTATATTCCCTGATAAGTATGTAATGGTCTGGCGTCGTTGTCTTCTTGACGACAAACCATTGCTATCGGGTGAAATGGAAGGGGGTACACAATGCCAAAAGATAAACTTTCGGATGAAACGCCGACCAATCGCACTGGTGGGGCACGGGGTGGAACTGCTACCCGTAATCCACGGTCGAGCCCCACCGGACGGTCAGGTGCTGCGTCTGCACGTGGTACGGCGCAACGGAGCCGTAGCCGCCTGTCAAGCGATGTGGCGATGGAGGGTAATCCGCCATCGCGTAATATCCCTGCTGGTCGCACAAGTGGTGGAACGCGCACCGGCAATAATAAAGGGAGCCGTAGTTCGAGTGTCCCATCTGGTCGTCAGGGCAATAATGCAGGGCGTAGCGGTGCTACGTCTGGTCGTGGGGGATCAGGACAACGATCTGTTCCACAACCACGGACGGTGACCCGACCACGTAGCCCGGTCGAATTGCCACCAATAATGACTGTGCGCGAGTTCTCGGAGGCCACTGGCATTGGTGCGGCCGAAATACTCAAGGCGTTGATGAAAGGCGGGGTGATCGCTAATATTAATCAGCAGGTTGACTATGAGACGGCCGCAGTGATTGCGTCCGATTTTGGTATCGAGACGAAAGAATTCGTTCCAGAAAAACTCGCAAATGTGGTGGAGAATATCTCCGATGCGCTGGCGCAAGAAAAAAGCAAGGATCTGCGGCTGCGTCCACCTGTAGTCACTATCATGGGTCATGTTGATCATGGAAAGACCAAACTGCTCGATGCGATCCGATCGTCACGGGTGGCAGAAGGTGAGGCTGGCGGTATTACGCAACATATCGGGGCATATCAGATTGAGGTTCACGGTCGGAAAATTACCTTCCTGGATACGCCGGGTCACGAAGCGTTCACCGCGATGCGGGCGCGTGGGGCACAGGCCACCGACATTGTGGTGCTGGTGGTGGCCGCCGATGATGGGGTGATGCCCCAGACACGCGAAGCCATTGCGCACGTGCAAGCGGCGGGGGTGCCTATGATTGTGGCCATTAATAAGATTGATCTGCCTACTGCCAATCCGGATCGGGTGAAGCAGGAGCTGGCCGCTATCGATGTCCTTGTTGAGGAATATGGTGGATCAATACCCTGCGTTGAAGTATCAGCGCGCCAGAAGATTAATATTGATGGCCTGCTAGAGATGATTTTGCTGGTTGCAGATCTTGAGGACTTGAAAGCTAATCCAAATGGGGTCGTACTGGGAACAATTATTGAGGCCGAGCTAGATAAGAACCGTGGCCCGGTTGCGACGGTGCTGATTCAGAATGGGACACTACGACCAGAAGATAATGTACTGGTGGGATCGGTGGCCGGTAAGGTTAAGATGATGTTTAGCGATAGCGGCAAGCGTTTACGGTTTGCCGAACCGTCGATGCCGGTAGAGGTGTTGGGTCTGGAAGGCGTGCCTCAGGCAGGGGATATTCTCCAGACCGTGGACGAACTGCAAGTTGCGCGTGAAATTGCGCTCCAACGTCAGCGTCAAATGCGGATGGAAGCCATTGCCAGCACTGCGCGTGCCCCCAGCCTGGATGATCTGTTTAGCTCTATTCAGCAGGGTCAGATGAAAGAGTTGAACCTGATCATCAAGGCCGATGTGCAAGGCTCGATTGGCGCGATTGAACACCAGTTAAAGCAACTGAATGAGTGCCAGAACGAGGTGCTGATCCGGGTTATCCACAAAGGTACTGGTACGATCTCTGAAAGTGATGTGAATCTAGCCGTGGCGAGTCACGCCATTATAGTGGGCTTTAATGCCCGGCCTGACCCGGCGGCACGGCGTGCTGCTGAACATCATGGGATTGATATTCGATTTTATAATGTGATCTATCAGTTGACTGATGACATCAAGAAGGCGATGGCTGGCCTGCTGGAGCCAGAGTATAAAGAGGTTATTGAGGGCTTTGCTGAGGTGCGCAATACGTTTCGTCTGCCGTCACGTGAAGTTGTTGCCGGGTTGATGGTGACCGATGGTAAAGTCGCCCGTAACCTTAACGTGCGCGTGTTACGCAATGGCGTGGTTATTCATGATGGCCGCATTAGCAGCCTGAAACGGTTTAAGGACGATGCCCGGGAAGTGCAGTCTGGATATGAATGTGGCCTGGTGGTAGAAGGCTTTCCGGGCGTGCAGGTCGGTGATACCATGGAGTTTTACCGTACTGAACGGGTTGAGCGACTTGCATAGATAAGGGCGGATGGAGTGTATGTCACGACGTACCAAACAGGTGGCCGATAGTATCCAGCGCGTGTTGAGTGAGACGATCCAGTTTGAATTGAAAGATCCGCGTGTCGCTTTTGCCACTGTGGTGGGCGTTGATGTGACCGCGGATCTCCAGCATGCCCGCGTGCGTGTTTCGGTTATGGGTGATGACCTGCAGCGCCTTGAGTCGATGCAAGGCTTACACCATGCACGCGGGTTCTTGCGCAAGCGTGTGGCTGAAGAATTACGACATATGCGGTTTGTTCCCGAACTGCATCTGGAGCTGGACACTTCGCTTGACTATTCTATGCATATCAATGAGGTCTTACGTACCGTGGAACGTGAGCGCCAGAAAACGACTGGTGAGGCCGTGACTGAACCTGAAATCGACCATCCACGTCAGGATGATGCACTGTAGACGAAGCAGGCCTCAATCTATGAAGCTTGCGGCAGCACCCGGTTCCTATATAATATGCGTATGGTTCATCCTGATGTCTATTTCAAGAAACGTATTGCCTATACGTGTCGCGGCCAGTCATTTACCTTTGATGTCGGGCATACGATTTTTTCTTCTTTTCAGATCGATCCAGGGACGGATCTGCTCCTGCGCACGATCGAGGTTACCGCACCGCGCAGGATACTGGATCTAGGTTGCGGTTGTGGTGTCATTGGGATTGTACTGGCCCGCTGCTTTCCGTCGGCACAGGTGACGGCGCTCGATAAAGATTTGCTCGCGGTGCGCTATGCCCGCCATAATGCCGAGATGAATGCCATTACAAATATGTGCGTGATCGGCAGTGTCGGTCTAGAACATGCCCCCGTCGGAGATTATGATCTAATTGTCTCCAATATTCCAGCTAAAATCGGTGATATGGCTATTGAACAGGATTTTATTCTCGATCCCGTTGCGCGCCTGTATCCCGGTGGTGATTTGTGGCTGGTGGTGGTTAGCGGGCTTAATCGACTGATCCCGGCGATTGCTACGCGCTGGCACCTGAAGTTAAAAGAAGTAAAAAAACGATCCGGTCATACAGTCTATCATCTGCATAAACCAGAGGAATGTCAGGACTATGATCTACACTGATCCAGTGGCTGCCGCTCCTGCTTTCGCATCTATGTTGGAACGTGCCCGCCGTATTCTCATTCTCTCGCATATTCATCCCGACGGTGATGCGATCGGTTCGATGCTCGGACTGGGACATACCTTGCGGCACAGCGATAAAGAGGTGTTTATCGTTGCGTCATCGGCACCACCGGATTATACATCATTTTTGCCTGGTATGAGCGATGTGCAGGTGTATAAGCCGCAGCACTCGTTACCTGAGGTGGATTTAATCTGGCTGGTTGATACTGCCAACCTGGAGCGTTTAGGCCCGATTTACGATGAGCATGTATCAACGTTAACAGCTTACCCGCTGGTTATTGTTGATCATCATGTGACCAATAATGGGGCTGGTATGCTCAATCTGATTGCCCCTGCTGCGGCTTCGTGTGCAGAATTGCTCTTTAGCTTGCTGAACGCTATGACGTTACCCATCGAGCCTGTAGCAGCCACCTGCATGTTGCTCGGCGTGACCACTGATACCCAGAGTTTTCAAACCAGCAGCACCAGTCCGCAATCGCTCAAGGTCGCGGCGCAATTGTTGGAGGCTGGTGCTGATCAACGGTCAATCATCGAAGCGGTCTATTATGCGACGCCCTACAGTACGTTGCAACTGATAGGCCTGGCACTGAATCAGATGCAGCGCGACGGCGATCTGCTGTGGACGTATATTTCTCAGGAAATGCTTCAGCAAACGGGAGCTGAAGATGAGGCTGGTGATGACGTGGTGCGCTTGATGCAACGCACCGCTGGCACTCGCGCCTGTGTGCTCTTCAAAGAACGAGCCAATGGCGAAGTGAAAATTAGTTTGCGCTCGTCACCGGGTATCAATGTGGCGCGGATTGCCCAAATCTGGGGGGGCGGTGGACATGAGCAGGCCGCCGGTGCCACGTTAGAAATGGATCTCCATGCCGCACAACGTGAAGTCATCCCGCTTGTACAGGCAACCCTTAACCAGCAGCGACAGGTATGAAATAATGTATGGCTTTCTGGTCATTAACAAACCGCCAGGCATAACATCCCATACCGTAGTCGCCCGTGTGCGGCGGCTCATTGGGCGGCAGGTCAAAGTGGGCCACGCGGGAACCCTCGATCCAGCGGCAACGGGGGTGTTGCCAGTGGCGTTGGGGCCAGCAACCCGGTTGATAGAGTATTTGACCGAGGCCTCTAAGGGCTACCGCGCTCTGGTGCGGCTAGGTATTGTCACAACGACCGATGATGCTGAAGGGGAGGTAGTTGCCCACTATCCGCTGCCATTCCTCAATCGAGCAGTACTGGAGACAGCACTGAACACTTTCCGCGGCACCATCTTGCAGACACCGCCTATGTATGCAGCGCTGCATCACCATGGCCAGCGCCTGTACAATCTGGCGCGATCAGGGAAAGTGGTGGAACGTGCGCCCCGTTCCGTCAGGATTGAGCGGCTGGAACTGGAGGGGTGGGGCACGAAACAGAACTGGCCAGGGGTACTGGAGCAGTATCCCCCGGAAGAGCATGCTACCTTGTTGACGTTAGCGGTAGAATGCAGTAAAGGGACGTATATCCGCGTTCTGGCCCGTGATCTGGGGCGGGTACTGGGATGTGGGGCGCATCTGGCCGCTCTGGAGCGCACCTTTGTTGGTACATTTACGCTTGATCAGTCTATACCACTGGCACTCCTTGAATCTCAGCCGTCACTTTTGCCGAGTGTGCTTCAACCACCCGAAACTGTGGTGCGGGGCTGGCCAGCAGTAATCCTCGATGAGGCACAGTATGACCAGGTACGCAATGGTATTGCCGTGCTGCTGTCTGGGGATTTCAGCGGGGAATGGGTGCGGGCGCATAGCCGGGATGGTCAACTACGGGCACTCCTTCGGCGTGAGGGCAGACTGTGGCATCCGGCCAAAGTGCTGGTGTAGGATCAGGGAGTCTCGCGCCAGTAGACCGACAACGCATCAGGCACCGGGCGCAGCCGATGATCACGAACGGGCACGCCGCGCCAGACGGCCTGGGTCGAGGTATCATCATCGCCGCCGAGAACGTCGATGCAGCCCATAGCCTTCATTTGCCGTGCCAGTTCTAGACCAGGAACGCCGTAAGATACGGCCATAATCAGATAGAAACCACCATCTGGTCGGGTACCGATCCCAACGACCGATTTGGGATAGGTGCCCATATACACTTTCCGACGCCAGTCAATCTGTACAAAATCCTCACCGAGCGGATTGAAGGGGATAAACTCTTCCGTTTCCTGGCGAACATACGGGTTGGCAATTTTGCCGCGCCACAGTATCACCGGCCCGGCACCGATTGCCTGCGCGCAACCGTGGAGTGCCGCTTCGTCAAATAGCCCGATCGCGGCTGTACCCTGGGGGCCAATGCATAATGCGGCCCGCCCTGGATTAACGCGATGGATGACATGGTTGATAACCACCGTGCCCTCGTTGGAAGTCCGAACGCTGCCGTGAAACCCGAAGGCCATTGCTGCCATAAGCGTCATGTGTTCGCGCCAGGCATAGGGCGCATTTGCTATTTCTTCGACCGTGGCAAGATGCTGCTGCCCATCCAGCCAGATTGTATCGCCAGTATCGTCACTTCCTGGAATAGCACCATCGGCATTAACAACCTCAATGTGTGCTCGATCGCCCAACCAGACAACGAAATAAACCAGGTTCCCCCCGCTTTCCAGGCTGCGGGTATAGTATTGAATTTGATAGTCAGGCGAGACATCAACCAGAACACTTCCTTGATTGTAGGCTTCAAGAGCAACTGAGCCAGGGCTGTGGATACCGTCCGCGATTTCTTGCTGGAGTGCCTCTAGTGGATTGCTTGCCGGATGCAATTGAACGAGCCAGCCAGGATAACACCGGTATCAACGCCGCGTCGTGCTATTTCAAACGGGTTGGAAGTTGTCCAGGATGAAAGGATAGGGCGTTCGAGAACCGTTGATATAGTGATCAGCAGTACTGTCACCACAACGGAAACCAGGAGCGTTATAGGTGGACGTTCAATTCTCACGCCGGGACGTTACTTTCTATACTATGTTACGTAACCAGTTGTTATGGATGAGCATCCGGCCATTCAGCGAACAACTTCTATTGTACCAGCTTTTTCCTCCTTTAGAACAGGTTGGCATACTGCTGTTACTCTTTCTCCAGTGTCGTATCTGGGGCTGGTTTCGGTTTGCGTGAAAAGGGCCAGTGCCGGTGGCTGCGGGTTTTATGACCATCATGCTTCTTCTTATGACCGTCCTGCTTCTGACGAAACAGCTTCTGTGCTAAGAGTGATGTGTGTTGCGCCCCCTTGCGCGTCTGATCGAGCATGCGCTGAGCCTGCACGAATCCCGCCTGGAGCGCTTCCCTGGATATAGCTTTCAGCTGGGCACGTGACACCAGGTCGCTCGTGGCAAACCAGCGCCAGGCCGCAATGCCAATGGTATAGGTACCAGCATAGGCAACCGCTACTTTGGGTACCAACCCCCACACAGGGATAAGACCAACCAGGCTCCGGGCCAGTTGCCGCCACAGAAAAGCACTGCCTATGACCGGAATGATCTCGCGCAAATTCGCCTGGAAATCCGGGGGCGCACCGTGGCTCAACGCCAGTTTGTAAACCATCAACGCCTGGTTTTTCGTTAACACCAGAATATCGGCGGCCGCAAATGGGATAGAGAAGATCGGGATCTGGGCGGGCAACCCGGCTGCCAGGGTGTAGGAAGCATTGCTAAACGAGGTATTTGCCACGAGATCGCGGGCCATAACGGGACGGATGCCAGGCAACTTGCGGCTGGCAGAGAGATGCAACTCACCGGGAAGGGTCGCAAGCAGTGCCGTAGCTAACGTTGTCATACTGGTGGTATCCAGGGGATATTCAAGGGCTACGACGCGGGCGGTGGTCAAGGGTAGAGAGGGAGTGCCCCAGGACATATCTGGGAGCCGGTTGCTGTATAGCACGACGATGAGCAGTGGGATGGCCAGTTCTTGTAGGCGATTGAAGGTCTGGATCAATGGGTACGCGGGTGGTTTGCTGCCGTCAATCGCCAGCAGGAGCATATCCGAATGGCGTAACGCTGACCGGTGGGCATCAAGTGGCAGATAATGATAGCGTAGCGGATTCTCTCCAGCCGGGCCATAGCGGTTGTTATGATGATAGTAGAGTAGTTCACTGATAATCTTCAGGTGTTCCGTTTCTCCAATACAGCTAATCTGTAGGGGCCGTTCGCTTTCCTGGCGAATCTCCTTTACATCAATCTGCCGCACAGTATTCCAGATGTTACTCATGTCTTTCCAGCCTGGCATGGTGGTTCTCCCTTATATCGGATCGTCTCGTATGCTATGTTGTGCACAGAATGTTCAGAACATATAGGTGCATAGTAGCATATGTACACATTCTGTGCCATTGGCTATTACGGCCAACGATAACGCATGCCCGGTTGCAGTTGCAGCGTCTCCGCTCCCAGACGACCCAGGTAGACATCGCCATCGGGTGGCCATAGCTCGAAACGAGCATAGCGTGTCCACTGCACAATAGCTTCATCGCGCACCATTTCGCCACTGATAACCGGCCCAAAATGATCAAGGGCACCATAGGCCTGCCAGGTAGCCTGAAATGCCGGGCATATGCTTGCTGATGCAGGCTGTGTCACATTCGCCGGGTGTTGTGAATTGCTCAAGCAGGTCGTACTATGCGCCGTCTCTGCAAGATACAGGCGGGAACCAAGCGGTCGTTGTGTGATCTGCCCGTTACGGTACTCCAGGCAAATGCGCTCAAAGCATTGCAAGGTACCCCAATCGAAAGGAACGGCCGGTGTCAAGGGATAGCCGGCCCGCGGTATGCCACCCAGATTGCTCCAGGCGTGAAGGAAAGGTTCGGGTACAAAATAGCCGGTTGCCGTAAAGGTGCGGCCCCGTGGTGCCCGTACTGTCATGTGGGCAATAGTCTGAGGTGGCGCTATCTCTTGCTCACCATCACGTAGGGACAGTGTCAGCCTGTAGGCCCGTGGCGGCAGGTCGGCTGGTAGCTGCACCGGGTGCATATGCTGGATGGGTGTCGCAGTTGGCCAGGAAGCAAGTGGCAACCTACCGTAAAGCAGCGGGCGTTGGGTTTCCACTGCAACTCGACCGGTGTGGTCTATCAGTTGCAGCACCACCATCGGTGTCGGGGTGTTTCCCCCCCTGTCGCCAGGCATGTGTTGCCACTCGAGCGTAACCACCAGCAATTCCCCAGATTCAAGGTGGTCAGATGTGGTACGGGTTGGTGCGGCCAAATAATAGGCCATCAGGTGCAGATGTGGGGTGAAGGGGATTGAAAGGGGGTGCCGCAGACCAGGATTGACCGGACGATAGAGATCAAACGTGCCATATGAGCCATCCTGGGCGTAGCGTCGTTGCACAATCTCAATCATCTCTGGCGTCAACCAGTTACCGAGATAGTCAATCACTGCCAGTGGGAGCGTGCCATTCGCGAGTTCGATCAGCACTGACTGCTGATCCCAGTGGCCTTGATCGTAGAGTTGCCGCTGCTCAAATGCTTGATGACGCGGGATCACGCCGGCCTGGGCTGCGATACCGGGAATATCGGTAAAAATGATGCTCCCGGCGGCGCGTATCTCCGCAATCAGCGCTGTCTGTACCCGTGCCTGTGCCGCCAGCACGACCCGTTCCCGGTGGAGATCGCGCCCCAGATGATATCGTCCGATCGCCAGTCGAGGTGGAGCAGCGGTCGTGAGTCCAGCTGGATGCAGACTGGTGGTACTCCAGCGAGGCGCATAGTACAGCAAACTAAGCAACAATAGAAGCGGTAGCATCCGCTGCCACTTTGGCAGCAGGCATATGCTGCCAGGCCATCGTGACCGGTATCCATCCGCTGATACTGTGTTTTGCATGCTGGCAGTGACGCCGATCAGCCAGATCAGTCCTGCATACCATTCCAGGAAGTAGTTGCTATACGCACCCACTTTGCCAACGCCAATGGCAGTCATGATACCACCCAGGGTATAGCTAGCGGGTAACAGCAAGGGTGCCAGCGCCGATTGTCGGCATAGCCCGGGGTGAAACCACAACCGAATAACGCCCAGGAATGCTGCCAGCACCAGCGCCCAGCGTAGGTGCAACTGGTCAATCCAGAATTGCCGGGCCAGCTCTGCTTCCCAGCGATTGGCGTTAGCAGTGATCACATGAAACCGGAACCAGCCCGCGCTGGCCCATTCCAGGAGACCAGCGGGCACAATGATCACTATAGACATCACCGTCAGCAGTACAGTCGCTACCTGACGATAGCGGCTAGCTGATGAGGGAAAGATCAATGGCCAATGATTGCCAATCGTGGCGGCCAGAAGTAGCCAGCCACAACCAGCGGCTGGTGCGGCAAGAAGCGATGGTTTGGTCAACAGGGTGAGCGCAAATAATATCCCTGCCAGCGCAGCCCATGCGAGATGTTGATGCTGATCCCGTGTCAGGATATGGGGCAAGGGTAGAACAACGGCATGGCGGAGAGCCACCAGTCCCCACAGCCCCAGGCAAATACCAGGCATATCGACGCGCAGCAAAACAGCCCATTCTTGCACAATCGGAATGGTGAGAAAGAGCAGCGGTATGCTGCGTACCAGCCAGATCGGTCGGTGGATCGGGAGAGGGCGCTCTCCTGACGGATCCGGGGCTATGAGCCATGCGAGCGCCACAACACAACCTGACGTTGCCAGCAAGGATACGATACGGCCGGCCAGCAGCACGTTGCCCGTGATCTGGCTCCCAATCATCGTAAGGAGCATGGCAAAAGGCGGATAGTTGATAATTGCATACGGGGGGAATGTTGGATCGTTATAAAGGTGCCATAGCGGTTGACCGGAGCGCAAGCGATGGATCTGGGCCAGCAATGGCCCCTCCCCATAGTCAAGGGGATAGGGATAGGTCAACACGTGCCCGATATGGACAATAAAAGAGAGTACATAGGCAACAATGAGCAGCAGTACCCCGGCCATGCTGGCTTTGTCGCCCCAGGAACTGATAACGGTAAGCAAACGGGCAGGTTTTGTACGCAGAATGGTAAGACTCTCAAGAAAATGCATCATCAGGTGTAGATGCCTCTGAAAGCAGATACGCTAGAGGCACTATTGTAACATAGTGCGATCTGCCAGCGCAGGTGCAGCATGCTCTCTGGCAGTACAGCAATCCTATATGAGTTGGAACCAACCGGTATCCCAGCGTTCGACCGGGTCTCGCTTTGGCCAGGCGAAAGCGGGACTCTAATGTACAGGTGGGATAGGCCTGCTATGTTAAGAGGGTAAGTCTGATTAAGGAATACGCTACAGACCAGAAAGTTAAACCGATACAGATAACATAGAGAGAAACGACGCGAAGTGAACTGGCAAGCACTGGATACTATCGAACATTGCTAACAGGGCGGTCGTGTTTTTAGAAAACCGAATAGCAGCTTATCGATTCCGGCAGAGCTTTTTGGTTACTAATTGATCTGAAGTTCACACTGTGTTACAATAGCACCTGTTCAGGGATTTCCCTGGTATGGGCTGTCCAATCTGTGCGGAGTTGAACGAACGCAGGTACAAGTGATTGACTAAAAAGTTAACAGGAATAGATTTCTTCTACATGTGATCTTTTTAGTCATTTATTGCCTGTACATAACGATAATTCTATGGTATGATGATCCAGGATTACACTATCTTCTAGAAAGTACCCTGGAGAATCAGACTATTCTGGAAAAGTTTGTGGCAGTCCAATTGTGGTTATCTGGATGGTAATGTTCATCAGTTGTGTCACTTGTATGTATCGCAGGACAATCGATGATGGATGACCAATTGAGTCCAACAATGCAGGAGGATAAGCGATGAGTACAAAGAAGTTGATCGGTGAGGTTGATCTAACGGGTGGCGTGGTACCTATTACAAAAGCGGCGTCATCACTGGCAGCATTGATTAAGCGATCCAATGCCTACCAACAACCCATTGTTGTTACGCAAAAAGGATATCCAACCGGTGTTATTCTGGATGTGGAACTTTTTACCTTGCTAAGAGAAAATGCCGAGCGCTATCTGGCCGAGCATACGGTTGAAGGAATGGAAGGAGTGTTTCAGAATAATCCGCTGAATAGGGTGCATGGGGAAGAGGCGATGGAAGCTGCCGGTTAACCGCCTATGTCATGGTTGTTGCTGGTTCGTGTACATGTGAGGTAGGTGCATGTCTGGAGGATTGTGTTACAACACTGACTAACGATAATGATGTATACCCAATCCTCCAGCAGCATACACCTGCAGGCTCTACGTGTTGTGCAGGTCGAGATACCACTGCTATTGGTAGTATGCGTGGGTTCCGGCCAGTTCGCTTGCCGTGGTGATGGGTGTTTTCTGTTCTAACAGCCTGTTTGTTCAGTCCCGTTGTGTTCGGGTCACTTATATATCAACTTATATATCAATGGATCGTAGGAAATCCGCACTAGCCTCAGGTAGTGCTGGATTAATATACATGCCACTCCCTAACTCAAACCCGGCAGCGTGATTGACACGTGGAATGAGCGAAACATACCAGTGAAAATAAACACTACCTGGCTCTTTCACTGGCCCTGAACGAATGATAAGATTGTAATCAGGATCACGTAATCCAAAGTACAATTTACGTACGACGTCTCGTAAAATATGGGCGAGACTGGCGAGTTCATTCGGTTGTGCCTGTAAAAAGCTGGCACTGTGCCGCCGAGGCACAATCCAGATATGAAACGGTGACAGGGCAGCATATAGTACAAAAGCGGCAAAGTGTTCATTTAGAGCCACAATCCGCTCGTTCTGTACCAGTTCGTCCTCAAGCATACTGCAAAAAACACACTGTCCAGTATCATCAAAATAGCGGCGAGCCTCATCAATACGACGGCGAATGCTACTGGGAACCACCGGCAGAGCAATAATCTGGCTATGTGGATGCAGTAGTGATGCTCCCGCTGTGGCACCATGGTTTTTGAAGTAAATAATGTGTTCAATCCGGTGATCCTTGCTTATTTCTGTCCCTCGGCGTTGAAAGGTTTCCAGCACAATCCGAACTTCATCTGGGGTCATCAAGGCCAGGGTCGTGTTGTGGTGTGGATGTTCGATTACGACCTCATGGTAGCCCACGCCTGCGATACAGCGTTGAACCCCATTAAAGACTCGCGTTAATGCACCTTCTTTTGCTAAAGCCGGGTACTTATTCTGCACGACTCGCGTTTGCCACGCACCACTGACCGGGAAGCGTTCCACCTCCAGATCAAGTTCTTCATTCCCTACACAAAAGGGACAATCAGGGTCGTAACTACTGCGATCCGCTGTGAGGATGCGTTGCTCAGATGCTGAAAAGACATTTGGACGCCGCGCACGCTCACTGGCAATAATAACCCACTCTCTGGTCGCAAGATTCTGTCGTAATTCAGGCATAACCGGCTCCTTTGTTGAGCATGGTGGAACTGCTACTCCATGTACTCACGTCCTGATGGGGTAATCACCAGATCGGGCTAGTGGTCAACCACATTGCCTATGCAGAGTATGGCGTGACGACGTTTGTCGTTTCTGACGCCACATCAATGACGGACGTCGTTTCGCTGTACCTTTGTCGTGGTGGTCAACCACTCGTTGGGTCATACTCATATGCATGACAGTAGGGTATATGTTTGTTGCTCATATCAGGAGTACAGGCTGTCAGATTCTGGTATGTCTTGTCGGGCACATGGAACATGTTACCTCTCAGTTTAGCATATTCGGCTCACGAGAGAAATAGATTCGCGTAACATTGTCAGGTTTGCTACAATACTGAACGTTTATGTGTCGTTAAATCACATGGGACACGCCGTCGCCCGAACCGGTGGTGGGTCATCTGCTGACCGTGTTCGCCCATACTCCCCCACATTTGCGTCTACAGCGCAAATGTGGGGTGCAGGTACCGGTCTGCTGAAGTCCAGGGCGTTTTTTGGAAGGCAACCGCAGTAACTCGTGTGACATTCCAGAATAGGAGCAGGTATGTATTCTGCCAGTAAATATGTCTTGCTGGCAGGAGAGCTCTATGGAGCATAGGGTGAACATAGCGAGTGGTAATACCCCCATTGTGCTTGAAGCGCAGCATATCACCAAACATTTCCCCGACGTTGTGGCCAATGATGACGTATCGTTGCACCTGCGCCAGGGCGAGATACTGGCCCTGCTTGGCGAAAATGGCGCGGGGAAATCAACGCTTATGAATATCCTCTATGGCCTCTACCACCAGGATGCCGGTGAAATACGGGTGCGCGGTGTGCCTCAACGCATCGCCAGTCCGCACGAGGCGATTAAACTTGGCATTGGCATGGTTCACCAGCATTTTCAACTCGTGCCGGCGATGACAGTCGCCGAAAATGTGACGCTCGGTGCCGAAATGACGTGGGCTGGTTTTTTTCTGGATACATCCCAGGTGGTCAAACACATTCAAGCTATTTCGCGTCAGTATGGTCTTGTGGTTGATCCGCACGCGCTGGTCGCCGATTTGCCGGTTGGTGCCCAGCAGCGGGTGGAAATTATCAAGGCACTCTATCGCCATGCCGACATCTTGATCCTGGATGAACCGACGGCGGTGTTGACCCCGCAGGAGAGCGCTGAGTTGTTTCAGATTATGCGCTCACTGACCCGGCAGCAGAAGTCGATTATCTTTATTACCCACAAGCTAGGTGAAGTCTTGACCGTGGCGGATCGGATTATGGTACTACGCGGGGGACGTGTGGTGGGTGAAACAACACCGCAGGCGACCACCCAGAGTCAGCTGGCGGCAATGATGGTCGGTCGTGAAGTGCTGCTGCGAGTGCAGAAAAAACCTGCCCAACCCGGTGCGGTCGTCCTGGAAACACGTGGTCTACGGGTGTTGGATGATCGCCAGTGTGTGGCGGTTGATGGGGTTGATCTGCAGGTACATGCGGGCGAGATACTGGGCATCGCTGGTGTGCAGGGCAATGGGCAAACCGAGCTGGTCGCGGCATTGACAGGATTGCGGGTACCGGTAGCGGGCAGCATCACCGTCAACGGGTATGAAGTAGCCGGGGCGACACCTCGGCGCATCAATGAACTGGGGGTGGCCCATATTCCAGAGGATCGCCAGCGCGAGGGTCTGGTGACAAGCTATCCTCTAATAGACAATGCGGTACTGGAAACGTATTATCAGCCCCCGTTTGCACGTGGTTTGTGGGTAGATAAACAGGCGAAAGTGGCCCACACGCAGCGGCTGGTGGCCGAGTTTGATGTGCGCACGCCCAGTATATATACCACAGCCAGTGCCTTGAGTGGTGGTAATCAGCAAAAATTTATTGTGGCCCGTGCGTTTAGCCGACCGATCAAGGTGTTGATCGCTGCCCAGCCAACACGCGGGATTGATGTCGGCTCAATCGAGTTTATTCATCGGCAGATTGTATCTAAGCGGGATGAAGGCGCGGCAGTACTGATGGTCTCAGCGGAACTGGACGAAATTCTCACCCTGTCGGATCGAATTGCGGTCATGTATCGAGGCAAAATTGTCGCGTTACTGGATGCGGCAACCGTCAACCGTGAGCAGTTGGGGTTGCTGATGGCGGGTGGTGGCTGAGATTATGGCCGAAACAACACAACACCATGAACAACCACGGTGGAAATTGCCTGAGCGGAAGGAGATCGAGTACCGGGTAGTATCCCTGCTGGTTCCCATCCTGTCTGTCTTCACCGCGCTGGTACTGGGGGCGCTGATCATCCGGTTAACCGGCAAAGACTGGATGGCGGCCTATATCGGGCTGTGGCAAGGTTCGTTTGGCTCGCCAGGCGCAATCGCGGGTACTCTTGTGCGTTCAACTCCTTTTATTATCACTGGTCTGGCAGTGGCACTTGGCTTCAAGGCCGGGTTGTTTAATATTGGTGCTGAGGGACAGTTGTATGCCGGGGCGTTACTCGCGGTGGTGATGGGTACGAGCCTGGTGAGATGGCCAGCCGTAATCCATGTGCCCCTGGCGATTGTCGCCGGGGCCGTGGGCGGGATGATCTGGGGGGCAATTCCCGGCTATCTGAAGGCACGCACAGGGGCGCACGAAGTCATTAATACCATTATGCTCAACTATATTGCGCTGCGCATGACCGAATGGCTGATCAAGAGTCGCACGCCCTATATTCTGGGCGATCCGCTTGATCCCAGTGGGTCACGCACCCGCTTTATTGCCGCCAGCGCAGTATTACCGCGTATTCCCAATACGAACTTACATGCGGGGATTCTGATCGCCGGGCTGTTAACGCTTCTAGTCTACTGGTTGCTCTATTACACAACGATCGGTTTTGAATTGCGCACCATTGGGGCGAATCCGGCAGCAGCACGCTATGCCGGTATTCATGTGCCCCATACGATGGTGCTGGCGATGGCTTTGAGTGGGATGCTGGCCGGCCTGGCTGGTGCGGGTGAGGTGCTGGGTGTCGAGCGGGCGCTCCGGGCTGATTTTTTCTCAGGATTAGGTTTCGACAGTATTGCTGTGGCATTGCTGGCTCGTAGCAACCCGCTCGCAATGATTGCCTCGGGACTGTTATGGGGGGGATTACTGAATGGGGCGCGTCTGATGCAGGTGCGTGCCGAGTTATCGATCGATATGATCAAGATTGTGCAGGCCTTAATTATTATGTTTGTGGCAGCTGATCAGATTGTGCGCTGGATCTACCGCATCCGAGTACACAAACCCGACGACGAAGCGACCTTCTCGCGTGGGTGGGGAACATAAGCAGGTTGTGGCAATATGCACCGTTCAGGAGGTATACGGCGCAGCACGGTTGACACGGGCATTGACCGGTGACACATGACGATCATAAGTCGGGTTCATATGCACTGCATTGTCTGGTTGCAGCAGGCGTGCCAGCGTCTGGATGCCCCGATGTTGTAGTGCTTTGACTGCACCTTCGGTACGACCGAGTTGCCGAGCTATTTCCTGTATCGATCGCTCACTAATGAAACGCAACATAATCACCTGGCGCTGGCTTTCTGTCAAATGGTTCAAGCTCTGGTACAATTCTTCATAATCGAGTTTGGTATCAAGGACGCTTTCAGGGCCATCGCAGATATCTGTCCAGGTTTCAAGAGGCAATTGTTGACATTTGTAGCGTCGGCGTAGGGTGTCGATAGTACGATCATGGGCAATGCGGTAGAGCCAGGCTGCAATTGACCAGCCCCGATCTTCATATCGTTCCATACCTTCCAGCATACGTAGAAAGGCCTCGGCCCGTAGATCGTCGGCCAGGTCGCGGTCGCCAACTCGATAGTAGATGTAGCGATAAAGGGCTTGTGCATCGCGTTCATAAATGGTCGTCAGAGCATGCACATCGGCCAATTTGGCGCGGCTAATCAACTCTGATTCAGTGCTCGAACGTGTCATGGGTTTACTCCGGTATAGCTGCTCGATGGTATGTGGTTGCGCGCATTATCACTATACCCGGTTCTTAGTATAACATATACATCCTGGGCGTAAAGGTGCCGCCCGGTTGTGATTGTATGCAAAGTGTGTTGACCTTCAGGATATGCTACAATGCAGGGTATGGATCGTGAACGACTCAATATGGTGCGTAAGCAGTTGATGCGTCGCAATATTCGTGACCGAGCTGTACTGGAGGCTATGTCTACTGTACCACGTCATTTGTTCCTGCCCGAAAACGTGCGCCAATATGCTTATGAAGATCGGGCGCTGCCTCTGAGCGCCGGGCAGACGGTCTCACAACCGTTTATTGTGGCGCTGATGGCGCAGGCTCTGATGTTGACCGGGAACGAGCGGGTGTTGGAAGTGGGCACAGGTTCTGGTTATGCGGCTGCGGTGTTGAGTTTGCTGACGGCTGAGGTGTACACTATTGAGGTTGTGTCTGATCTGGCAGAGACGGCCCGGTCACGTCTGGCTGCGCTTGGTTATCACAATGTACATGTGCTGCTCCGCGATGGCACTTCCGGGTTGCCCGAATATGCGCCCTATAATGCAATAACTGTGGCGGCTGCTTCACCGTGGGTACCACAACCTTTGCGTCAGCAACTGGCTGACGGTGGGCGGCTGGTTATTCCTGTTGGTGGCCGTGATGACCAGTTATTGTTACGCCTGACGCGCCAGGGTGAGATGATCAAAACCGAACGCCTCAGTAGCGTGCGGTTTGTACCGCTGATTGGTGAGCATGCCTGGAAAGACGGCGAGGGTCACTAATACGATAACGCGATTTTTCATCACAGCGGACGCAGAGGAACATAGACGCTATTGCGACACTATAGTGCTTGCCTCGGCATTATGCTCGCTGTGGTGTGATCTCGGTCATTCTACTCGCTGTTGTCCCAGGCTGCTCAATCCAGGTCGAATCGTATATTTTTCCAATGGTGTACCGAAAGGAGCAAGAGGTATTGTGCGTAGCAGGCTTTCTCCCCCTGGTGAAGATGTCTTTGCACGGGGCACACGTGACGATCTGGAGTTGCTGAAGGCCTGGGCCGGCACCTCGCTGGCCTTTGCGATCTTTCAAGTTGGCGGCAATATCCTGACCTCGTTTTTCTGGACGGTGTTGTTCATCTCAGCCGTAACCTGTGGGATTGGTTTTGTGCTACACGAACTGGCCCATCGAGTGCTGGCTCGCAGCTATGGGGCTGAGGCGCATTTTATCGCCAATAATCCCTGGCTGCTGCTTTCGATCGTTATCGCCTTTGGTGGCTTCTTTATTGCTGCTCCAGGTGCGGTATGGCACCGGGGCTACCTGACCGCGCGCCAGAGCGGCTTGATTGCCCTTGCCGGGCCAGTTACCAATCTGGTACTCGCCGTGTTGTTCATGATGCTGAGTTTTATTGCTCCCCAGGGCTTCTGGAGTACCCTGGCCAATGTTGGCTATTCCATCAATGCGTGGCTGGGTTTGTTCAACATGATTCCGGCCGGGCCATTTGATGGCGCAAAAGTGCTGAATTGGAGTCCGCTGGTGTTCGGTATCACCGTGGCGGTCGCTATTATGCTGGTGTTTGTGTTGCCCAGAGTCATATGATCTATCCCGATGACCGGCGGTCACCAGAGTGCTGGATGGTGTAGGAGTGTTTTTCCACGGTTGCTATAGCAAGCCTGTTGGAATGGTAACCATGAGGTCGCAGCTTTAGTCGGGATAGAGTACGATCGGGCGAAAGCCAGGATGCCGGTCTCCACAACGGTGGAGGATTGCTCTATACCAGGGTTGACCTGACAGCAAAGCCAGCGCTGCCTGAATTGTGCAATGGTTCAGGTGGCAATATAATACGGTTTCACAACCTGATAATGTCGCATAAGGAGGTAAACAAGGCGTATGCGTATTCCCTTGCTTGCAGGTAATTGGAAAATGTACAAAACCGTCGGTGAGGCTGTCGAACTGGTGGAAGCACTCCTGGCAGGACTGGGTTCTATCGCTGACCGCGAGGTTCTCGTCTGTCCGCCGTACACAGCGCTGGATCGGATCGGGGCGCTGGTCGCGGGCAAGCCGATCGCACTCGGTGCCCAGGATGTGTTCTACGAAGCTGAAGGAGCGTACACCGGAGCGATTGCGCCGCGCATGCTGCGTGATGTCGGCTGTACCTATGTCATCGTGGGTCACAGTGAGCGGCGACAGATTTTTGGCGAAGACGATGCGCTGGTGAACCGGAAATTGCATGCGGCGCTGGCGCATGAATTACGCCCGATCATGTGTGTGGGGGAGAGTAAACCCCAGCGTGATGCGGGCCAGGCCGAGGCAATTGTGATCGGGCAGGTGCGCGCCGGTCTGTCCAATATCACTGCGGCCCAGATGCAGTCGGTGGTAATTGCCTATGAGCCGATCTGGGCGATTGGAACTGGGGATACCGCAACGCCTGCCGATGCACAGGCCATGCATGCCGCTATTCGCCGTACCCTGATCGAACTCTATGGCGCAGAGACGGCCAGTGGCGTGCGTATTCAGTATGGTGGGAGTGTCAAACCTGATAACGTGGATGAGTTGATGGCCCAACCGGACATTGATGGGGCACTGGTGGGTGGCGCGTCACTCAAGGCCGATAGCTTTTTGCGGATCGTGCAATTTCGTTAAAGTAGGAATCGGCGGAGTGTTCCCCGTCACAACCCATTGCCGGTATGCGACATCGCAGGTCACAGGTGCGCCTGTCTGCCTGCGATGTCTGATCCAGGCCAGCAACTGTCTATCTGGGGTATCATTATGCTATTGGAGATCAGCCTCATTCTAGTGCTGGTCGTGGCCTATAGTGTGTGCGCTGGCACGGATGGTGCCCTGATCGCTGCCCGACGCGGACGCTTGCAGCAGAGCGCCGACCAGGGCCATCAGTCAGCCATGGTTGCTATTCGTCTGCAGGACGATGCCTACCAACTCTTGTCAACGGTGCGAGCCACGCTGGTGCTGATCGCTATTCTGATAGGGGCACTCGGGGGATTGAATTTGACGACCGCGCTAACTGGATGGCTACGGCCGTTGCCCGTGGTTGGTATATATGCCGAACACGTGTCGTTAGCGCTGGTCGTGTTTAGTATCACCTGCCTGGTACTGGTGCTGGGCGAAGTGGTGCCCCGGCGTCTCACGCTCCAGAACGCTGAGGCGTTTGTGATCCGCATCGCGCGCCCGATGCTCTGCTTTACGCGGCTTGGTCGTCCCCTGGTTATGCTGGTGATGGGGTGCAGTGAGGGGTTACTCTGGCTGTTGGGGCGGCGCAGTGTCGCTGCCGAGCCAGTCACCGAAGATGACATTCGCCAGATTGTGCGCGAGGGTGCACAGGGTGGTATTGTTGCACCCGAAGAGCAAGAACTAATCGAGAGTGTTTTTGAATTTAGCACCCTTGTAGTGCGCCACATTATGACCCCGCGCCGCGATGTATATGCGCTTGAATCCGAAGCACTCCTGGGCGATGTGCTGGATGATTTACTGGAAAGTGGCTTTTCACGATTTCCGGTCTATGACCAGGATCTCGATCATGTGGTCGGTATCGTGCATGTGCGCGATCTGTTGCGTT
The DNA here is from genome assembly GCA_034435975.1 of Chloroflexaceae bacterium. Taxonomy (GTDB): domain Bacteria; phylum Chloroflexota; class Chloroflexia; order Chloroflexales; family Chloroflexaceae; genus CAKZQX01. The sequence goes on from DAOTWD010000103.1 coordinate 105,603, forward strand.
CGTATCGCGCCGATGGCGCAAACATACCCGTGCGGACGATGATGTATCGTCCCGTCTTTGTGCCCGAAAGCGGGCGTGCGGCCGTCCTTCTCGCTACCTTTCGCAAAAGCAAGCAGCATATGGCGATCGTTGTCAGCGAACATGGTGGGGTGGAAGGGGTGGTAACGCTGGAAGATGTGCTGGAAAAACTGGTGGGCGATATTGCCGATGAGCATGACGAAGCCGCAGATCGGGCGTTGATAGAACGCGAGGATGGCTCCTTGTTGATCGATGGTCTCTTGCCGATTGACGAGTTTAAGCAGCATCTGAACCTCAAAGCATTGCCGGGCGAGGAGGTGTATCGGTTTGATACCCTGGCCGGTTTTGTCCTCAGCCTGTTTGGGCAGATACCGCGCACGGGCGACGTTGTGCGCTGGAGCGACTGGCGCTTTGAAGTGGTGGACATGGATGGCTTGCGTATTGATAAAATCCTGGCATTGCGTGAGGTCAACCCGTCCAGGAAATGACCAGGTCACCGTTCCCAATGAAAGTCTGGTTTCATGGTGCGCGGCTTTGTGCTACACTATAGTGCGGTAGTTGTTGTGTAACCGTTCCGGTGGGGTAGTTGGGAAGGTCAGTACCCCTCCAGACGGTTCTTTGTCGGCCCGTTGGGGCCACTTTTCCGCTCTGCCGCAGGCGCAAAGGGGAACGAACCTTGCAACCCTATACCTTGTGTCCATACCAGCGCTCACTGCTATCGTTGACAGGCTTACAAAGGAGTATCTTATGACCGGTGAAGTCAATTTGCGGGCAACGCTTGCGCGGCCCTTTGTGGCGACAACGGCCAATGCGCAAGTTTCATATCTTTTACTCGAACTACAACCTTCCCAGACCATGGCCCAGGTGCGGGTGCCGGTCAATGTCAGTTTTGTTCTGGATCGCAGTGGGTCTATGAAGGGCGAAAAGATAGAGCGGGTACGCCGGGCAACGGCCACCGCGCTCGATCTGTTGGACGCCCAGGATATCCTCTCGGTGGTAATCTTCGATCATCGCACGGAGGTCTTGATCCCGGCAGCCCCCGTCCAGAATCGGCGTGATTTGCAAGAAAAAATTAGTAGTATTCGTGATGCCGGTGGCACAAAGATTGCGCCAGCCCTTGAGAAAGCTCTACAGGAAATTGAGAAAGCGGGCAGGAGCAGTATTCGGCGTCTGGTGCTGTTGACCGATGGTCAGACGGAAAACGAGAAGGAATGCCTGCTGCGTGCAGAACAGGCCGGACAACAGGGTGTACCCATTACGGCGCTCGGCGTTGGCAACGATTGGAACGAAGATCTGTTGATTGATATGGCGAATCGTTCTGGTGGCACCGCAGATTATATTGCCCATGCCGACACGATCGTCGAGTATTTTCAAAATACCGTACAACGCGCTCAAGCCACCGCGATTCAGAATGTGAGCGTGACGTTGCGCCTTGTACAGGGTGTTACACCGCGCGCTGTCTGGCAAGTGATACCACTGATTGAAAACCTTGGCTATCGCCCAATTTCCGATCGCGATGTGAGCGTTCCACTCGGAGATCTGGAGACTAGCCAGGGTCGTACACTATTGATAGAGTTGCTAGTCGATCCGCGCCCAGTCGGGCAATATCGTATTGGTCAGGCCGAAGCAGCCTATGATGTGCCCACACTCAATCGTACCCAACAGAAGGTACGCACCGACATCATTCTGACCTATACCAATGATGCCAGCCAGATCAATCACGTGCATGCGCCGGTGATGAATATTGTCGAGAAAGTCAGTGCCTTCAAGTTGCAAACACGAGCGTTGCAGGACTTGCAGTCGGGGGATGTAGTCAATGCCACGCAGAAGCTCAAGAGCGCCATAACCCGCCTTCTGAACCAGGGCGAAGTTGAACTGGCAGAAACAATGCAACGCGAGGTGACAAACCTTGAGCAGCACGGCCAGCTCACCAGCGAGGGACAGAAGACGATTAAGTTCGGGACGCGCAAAACGGTGCGCCTGAGCGATCTTGATGTACCTGGTGATGGAGGGTAGCATGTCAGGTTATGATGGTAGTCTGTGACCGGCCTGGTTCCAGATCTTCCCGCACAACAATGCAGCGGGTCATACTTGTGACCGGGTACCTCAATGTTCAACGCTGATGAACAGCTGATAACCAGCGCACCCTCTGCGGCTACATCGTTATTGTTCATTCTCCTTAAGCAGTGATAACCAGACCGTGAAGGTGCTGCCCTGGTTTTCCTGGTTGGCTACCTCGATTTCACCACCGTGACGAGTGACGATCTCTTTGACAATGTATAGTTCGATCTCCATCCTACTAATCGAGCGTTCTCGGCACGAGGGTACAGCCCTCCCAAAACCCTGTTTCTGCCCGCCGTACAGCGGCGGGCAGAGAAGACTATCAGAGGCAAAGCCCCTCACTCCCCCCCTTTTCAGACAGTTTCGTTAGAATGTACTTGCGGTGGATACATCAAAGCCCTGATGACATGATCCGGTACCGCGTAAGTCCTGTTAGATGAACGTAAGCCTGTTGTACTGTGCGTTCAGACCTGAACATTTTTTGTGCAAAGGGTTGACAAAAACATGACACGGTGGTATATTGATGTATTATCTGTACTGGTTTTCACACACAATCAATGGCTTCAGGAAGGTACTACTATGGTACGTCGTTCACCGTTACTGGTCATTTTCTTAACCGTCTTTATTGACTTGCTGAGCGTGGGCATCATTCTACCCCTGTTGCCCTACTATGTGAAGATTATCGAGCAAGCTGATAATCCACATCTGGCCGATCACCAGGCGTTGATTGTCGGTGCACTCGCGGCGTCGTTCTCACTCATGCAATTTTTGTGTGCCCCGATGCTTGGTGCATTATCTGATCGCTACGGGCGTCGCCCTGTGTTATTGATCAGTCTGTTGGGAACGACCCTTTCCTACATCATGCTAGGGCTGGCGCATCGTTTGATTGGTTTTGGCATCGAAATCGTGTTGATGATCTTGTTTTGTGCCCGTATTCTGGATGGCATCACTGGCGGGAACATCTCGATTGCCCAGGCCTATATTGCTGACACGACCACACCGGAGAATCGAGCGCGGGGCATGGGGATGATCGGGGCAGCCTTCGGACTCGGTTTTATGATCGGCCCGGCGCTGGGTGGTCTGCTCAGTACAATGAGCCTCTCTATGCCAGCCTTTGTTGCAGCGGGTATTTCCTTTACCAGCGTGGTATTCGGTTTCTTTGCGTTGCCGGAGTCGTTACCACCAGAGCGCCGCCGCCGGGTGCCGATCTTGCAGATGAACCCGGTTACCCGGCTTCGCGGAGTGATTTCCAATCAACGTCTCCGCCCGCTGCTGCTGGGCATGTTCTTGCTCTATGTGGCCTTTGCCGGACTGCAGAGTAATTTTGCTGTCTTTACCGATGCCCGCTTCGGGTTTGACGCGCTTGATAATGCAATGCTCTTCGCCTTTATCGGGTTGATCGCCATTATAGTACAGGGCTTTCTTATGCGATCCCTCGCGTCTCGTCTGGGCGAAGAACAACTGGTACTGTCTGGTCTGATGCTAATGGCAGCGACTTTTGGGTTGATCGCGGTGGTACCGCAGGCATGGATGCTCTATCCGGTCATCGGTTTGCTGGCAACCGGTAGTGGAATAGTAACACCGTCGTTGACCAGCCTTATCTCACGGCGCGTTTCGCCGCAAGAGCAAGGTATGACGCTGGGCGGCACGCAGGCACTCAATAGCCTGTCGATGATTACCGGCCCACTCCTGGCCGGTCTGGTCTTTGATGTGGTGGCAAGTACTGCACCCTATACTCTGGGGATGGTACTCATCGTTGCCGCTATTGCCACTTTGAGCCTGACCTTCCGCAGCGCGCCATCTTCCCGCCAGATGCTTGATCAAGCCCGTGCTGGGGCCACATTGATTATGGAATAAATAAGTGTATACCCATCGACACGCGCAACCAGCACTGTGCGCGTGTCTCTCCCCGCTGAGAGCAGGTACCCGCCACGAAGCGTTTGACTCCTATCACGGTACCGGCTATAATGAACCTGTTCCGGGACAAATCTGCTTTTACGGGGCGTGGCGCAGACTGGTAGCGCACCTGAATGGGGTTCAGGAGGTCGCTGGTTCAAATCCAGTCGCCCCGACCATCATTGATCCACCCTGTGGCATACGCAGGGTGGTTTTGTGGTGTAAAAAAATAGCATCTATTGCAACCATGGCGCTTTCATGTTACAATGGGTAAGTTATTATGATAACCCGTAGCGGTATCGTAGGCATGGTATAATCTGAAAAATCGTTCTAACCGACAGCCGATAGTAATAACGTATTTGCAAGCCCTGGATACCTGCGCTATAATAACAGTATGCTTTACATATAATGTAAGCCTGTATTCTTGGTAGCGACAGTAAGATCCTCATAATCGTAAAGTATTCTGCTCTACCCCTGGTGTTTGCAATAGGGAAGCAGGAGGAGCCAGGATGGCAACAACAACCCTGCGTGCCATGTGTGATCAAGCCCGACGTTTGCTTGAACAAAATGATATTGATCGCTCCATTGCGGTAGCGCAACACATTCTGCAGTATTTTCCCGATAATCTTGAGGCTCATCGGATTCTGGGTGAGGCATACCTTGCCAGCCGTCAGTTCGATCAGGCCCAGGAGTCTTTTTCACGGGTACTGTATGCTGACCCTGAAAACATTCCGGCCCTTGTTGGTCTCGGTATTACCTATGAACGACAGGGGAAGATCGATAGAGCAGTACGTGAATTTGAACAGGCGCTGGAAATTAAGTCTGATTTGAAAGAGTTACGTGAACAACTGTTGCGTCTGTATACCGATTCCTGGGGGGCCGAGCGGGCTCAGTTGCGCTTGAGCAAGCCTGGTCTGGCACGCCTGTATGCCAAGGGGCATATGTTCCCGCAGGCTATTCAGGAGTTTCGCAGCGTTATTAACGATGACCCTGATCGCTTTGATGCACGAGTTGGTCTGGCCGAGGTATTGTGGCGTGATGGCCAGGAGGAAGCAGCTGCGCTGGTATGCGAGGAGATACTGGCTCAGCGTGATGTTGTACTAAAGGCGAATCTGTTGCTGGGCTATATGAAGCTTACCGCTGGTGATCCGCAAGGGCAACACTATTGGAACGTAGCACAACGACTCGATCCCTACCAGGGTGTTGCCCTTGCGTTATTTGAGACGTTGCCTACTGCAGAGGAGCCACAGACAACACTACCTGACTGGGATGAGAAGGCCTGGCTCGAGCGTCAGGAGCAGGCTGAACGCGAACGCCGTGTACAGTTGGAAGAGGAACTGGCCGTCAGATCACCGGTTGTGCAACCCGATGAAGACTTTTTGACCAATGCCTGGCTCGATCCTACTGAGGAACACCCCCACTCGACTGCAGCGACAACATTTGATACCACGCCTGATGATGATTTCCTTGCCAGTTTGCTTGCATTTGAAGCGTTGGATCAACCCGAACTGGCTGGAGTGACCGATCAACCACAGGCCAGTGTGGATTCAGAATATGCTGAAGCTGATCTGAAGCCATTTACACTTGATGACCTCGATCATCCAGAACACCAGGTTCCTGCTATGCAAGCTGCACCAGAATTTCCATCTGAGAGTGATTTTAATCTTGATGCACTTCTGGTGGGAGAAACAGCGACTGAAGAACATACACTGCCCTCAGGAGAAGGTAAGGATGAGAAAACGGAATTCCAGCCTTTCTCATTAGACGACCTGGGGATAAGTGATGAGGATATAGCTGTACTGGATATGGCGAGTGAGTTGTCTGTTACCACAGACGAACAACCACCAGTGCCAGTCGCTTTTACCGATGAGTCGTCAGTAAACAAAGATCTCGGTGTGCAACCTTTTTCACTGAATGATCTGGGGTTGAGTGATGAGGAATTAGCAGGTCTTGATCTGCGTCATACTGACGCGGAACTCTATCCAGGTGCACCATCAGAGGAGCGGCAGTCTGATGATGATCTGACGAATTTGAAGCCGTTTGATTGGTCGCAGGAGACAGGATTCTCGGCAGCTCAACTGGCGAATGATCAGGTTTTTGAAAGCGATATTGATGATCTCCAGCCATTTTCGCTTGATGACCTTGATTTGAGCGACTCGACACTGGATACGGATATGAGTCGCAGTTCCCTACCACCATCGCTGCAACCTTTTTCACTCGATGATCTGGGCGATATAACCTTGACCCCAGACACTACGTCAAATAAGTTTGGTTCTCCCCTACATACGCATCTCTCTGATGAAGAAGGTGAGCAGGAACCATCGGCATTTGGTTGGCAACAACCTGCGGCGAAGTCCAATACTGATTTCCTCCGCCATGGTCACGATATGATCGATAGTGACGAACCGGAAGAGACTTCTATTTTTGCAAAACTCAAGCAGCGCCGACAGGAACTTCCAGACAAGGAAGAAATGCCACTTCCGCCTGTTTCGATTGAGAAACATGACTCGCTTGATCTTTTCTCCGATGATGATGTTTCTCTGCGCGATGATGACGAGGAATCCACCCGGGTTCTTCAGGATTTGTCCGAACCACAGCCAGCACCGCCACCCGACGAGCCGGAGTTGACCCCCTTCTCCCTCAGTGAGCTGGGCTTAAGCCCCGAGGAGATCGCGGCGCTGGAATCGGGTCAGGTTGCGACCGAAGCCACCGAACCACAACCAGCACCGCCACCCGACGAGCCGGAGTTGACCCCCTTCTCCCTCAGTGAGCTGGGCTTAAGCCCCGAGGAGATCGCGGCGCTGGAATCCGGTCAGGTTGCGACCGAAGCCACCGAACCACAACCAGCACCGCCACCCGACGAGCCGGAGTTGACCCCCTTCTCCCTCAGTGAGCTGGGCTTAAGCCCCGAGGAGA
>DAOTWD010000104.1:0-1746 GCA_034435975.1 Chloroflexaceae bacterium
GTAGGGCCAGCAATCCGAGCGGCCAATCCGGCTGCCCGAATCTGGATTGGTGGCCTGTTGTTAGCTAGTCCACATACTACGGAAGCCGAACGCGGACGGCCAGAATTGTTTTTGCAAGGCATTCTTGAGGCAGGTGCTGATCCCTTCTTTGACGTAGTTCCGTACCATCTGCATCAAGTTTATTTTAACGAACCATTTAAAATAGACTATGACAGCAATGAGGTAAGTCCATGGTTCGACCTGGGGGGCAGCAATGTAATTGGCAAAGCGCGGTATTTACAACAACTTATGGCTCGTTATGGTGTTTATAAACCGGTAGTATTAAATGAAACATCATTCCTTTGCCCTAATGACCGGTTCGCTACGTTTGCCTGGTGTGTTCCACCACAAGATCAGTTTTATCAAATGCAGGCAGATATGTTGGTACGCATGTTTGTGCGTGGATTGAGTGCTAATATTCATGGATTTTCCTGGTACACTCTCGAAGGCCCTGGTTGGTGGAATGGAAGCTTACTTCATAGAGATGAGACACCGAAACCTGTCTACATTGCGTATCAACACTTGATACAACAACTTTCTGAAGCGGTTTATGAAGGTACTATTGATTATGGTGAAGGGATAGAGGCTTATTTATTCCGTAGAGGTTTGAAGACAGTGCAGGTTGTCTGGGCAAAAGAGGATACAACCATTCCTATCACAATACCACAAGCGAATTTTGTCAATGCCTTTGATCGTGATGGCAATCTGATCAGTCCTATTTTCGACGGTGAAAGGATTAGCCTCTCTATTGGATTTGAGGCAATATATATTGTACAAGCATCAAATTAGGATGTAACAGAAACGCTGGTATGATCACAACACTTCCAAACCACCCCACTGGAACGGTTACCACCTCTAAGCCTATGAAGGGACATTATATACTATCAGCATGCAACAGCACAGAATTCACTGCCGATGCAGATACCGACTTCTTGGGATATTGATAATTATCAGCGTGCTAGGAACCGGTAGTTTCGTCACAGGTGGTTTTACTGAGACTGAGACAAAATATCGGGTCGAGGATCATACTGGCTCCCGTTCTTTGCCAGCAGACAACACTCAGAAAGTGTTATACTTGCCACTTGTTTTGCGATTTTCCCCCGTATATTTGCCACTGGTTCTGCATCACTATCCCTGGATTTCACCCTTTGGGGTGCAATCGAGCAGTTTACTCACCACAGATAACCTGCTCAATGATACCCAGGATCTCAAGGTAGGCTGGGTACGACTCCAGCGCATCAGTTGGCGGTTGCTACAGTCGGAAGAAGATGCCCCGATCCAGTGGCACTTGTTAGAGCCATTCGAGAATGAGCTGCGTGCCCTGCGCGAACGACGTATAACGCCAGTAGTTGTTATTTATGACTCGCCGCGTTGGGCCACGATTCACCCGATATCGTGTGGTGCAGTACGGGCCGATAAATTCAGCCAGTTTGCTGCGTTTGTAAGTGCTGTTGTAGAGCGCTACAAGGCTCCTGAGTTTAATGTCCATCACTGGGAACTGGGCAATGAGCCGGATGTTGATCCGCGCCTGTTTGGTCAGGATAGTGTTTTTGGCTGCTGGGGCGATATTGATGATCCTTTCTATGGCGGACGACACTATGGCGAGATGCTCAAGGTAGTAGGGCCAGCAATCCGAGCGGCCAATCCGGCTGCCCGAATCTGGATTGGTGGCCTGTTGTTAGCTAGTCCACATACTACGGAAGCCGA
>DAOTWD010000105.1:0-9971 GCA_034435975.1 Chloroflexaceae bacterium
CATGAACGATGCACGGTTCCCATTTCAGAATACTCTTCGTGCAACATCACGTATATCTGTCCTCATTTTATGACTGTGTCTACATCATAGCAGCATGGAGTGTAAAGTGCCAGAGTATGTCCTGGTAATAGTGCGTAACGATAACGTGTTTATTGACAGACGCCAGATATTAGTATAATCTAAGTAATATAATTTCATACTACACCATCACGACTGGGTATTAATCAGGCGCAGTTGACGGTATGTCACCCTTACAAGGATGAGTATCCCATTTCAACCACCAGCATACATATGTCACACTCAAGCCGGTCGATAGAGCAATCCTCCATCAGTTGTGAAGCACCGGAGTCCCGGCTTCAGCCGGGTAGCGCTTCCGCCAGGCTACAGCCAGGACTCCAGGTATACCATGACAAGAGGGTTGTTCTAGCCCATCCTGATGGATCGCATGCACTCTCAGGAGATTGTCGATGAGTATCACTACTGACCCGATTACACCGATGGCCCCTGCGGTAATCGCCCATATGAACAATGACCACGCTGATGCACTGCTAGACTATGCCCGCAACCTCGCTGGCCTGGCATGGGCACAGGCCGCTACCATTGTACAGATCAGCCGGTATGGCCTTGATCTGCACGTCCAGGGCAATGGTCAGACGACCACCGCCCACATTCCATTTGATCCACCCTTGACCGATGCGGCACAACTCCGTCCGACGCTCATTGCCCTGGCCCAAGAATCGCGGCCTACCGCTGCCGAGCCAGCGATCATCAATGCCCCACAGCCAGAACACCATCCATCCAACGTTCACCGTCTCTTCAACATCATCGCTACCAGGCGCAGCTTCAGCCTGAAAGACCTATCACCCAGACCGATCGACCTTCATCTCGTTGCTCAGATGCTCGATGCCGCCAACTGGGCTCCGAGCCATGGCAAGACTGAACCCTGGCGTTTTGTGGTCTACAGCGGCGATGCACGTGAGATCATCGGCAATGCGTTTGGTACTGCCTTTCGGTTTCTGAATCAGGGAGAGCAGTACAGTGAAGCTGGCGAGCGCACGCAGCGTGAGCGTGTCTGGCAAGTACCCGTCTGGATTGCGCTCGGCATGCATCCCAACCCGAAGATGCCCGAGTGGGAAGAACTGATCGCCTTTGGCAGCGCGGTGCAGAATGCGCAACTGATGGCCAGTGCGCTTGGTCTAGCCAGCAAGTGGACCAGCGGAGCCTGCGCACTGCATCCGCATGTAGCCGAAGTTGTGGGCTTTTTCCCGGAGACCCGACTCTATGGCTTTCTCTACGCTGGTTGGCCAGCAATACCCTGGCCCACTGGCAACCGTCGTTCGCTGGTGGAGAAAGTACGCTGGATCAGCGAGATCAGCGATTGAACAGCGCAGACTTTGCATATGGTCTATGAGTCGATCATCGCTCAACCACGGATTGTATATAAAGACAATACTGCTCCCAGACAGAGAAAGATAGCGTGATGAACCAGGATTTTCCATCCCCACATGTCCTGGCCAGCATTGGTTGTGGCTGGCATGTATCTGAACTATTCGATGGCCGCATTCAGATCAAGCTCAGAGAAACAGAACTCTATCTCGGCCTGACTGATTTTCGGGCTTTTTGTGTGCTGGTGAAGCAAGTTTGCGTTTGCCGGCCGTCACATACAGCGCTTCTGGCCCAGGCTGGCGAGCAACGTACCATCGTCTACTACCCTGCACAGCGCAATATTGTGGTGCAGTTCGATCAGGTCGTCCTCTGTCTGACACCACGCGACCTGCCGCTGCTGGTTGTGCTGTGTCGGCACGCCGAAGAAACCCTGATACACGGCGACGTGCAAAACCAGAACGGTTCGTAGTGCCACTTCCACGGGGTTGTCAACATCTAGAGACAGGACTTACGCGGTCGCTCAAACACCACGTCTTTTGCGCCTGCGGCCGCGTGGTCCGTCGAAGCGTTGAAGCATTGAAGCGTTGAAGCGCTCAAGCGCTCGAACGCTTCAACACTCCCCCGCTTGAACGCTCAGACCGCTCCCCCGCTTGGAAGGATCGTTCTGCCGAAGGCGAAAAGACTATCTGACCATATCACCGCGTAAGTCCTAGAGATAAGGATAAGAATGCACCTCCCATTACAACCATACTGGTCGCTCTTCAAAACCTACCTCGCACCGCAGCGCGGACGGATTATCCGCCTGGCTATCGTCCTGCTGAGTATGATCGGTATGCAGCTTGCCAACCCACAGGTGTTGCGCTTCTTCATCGATGCAGCCGTGAGCGGTGCGGCAACCCAGAGTCTGTTCTTCGCTGCGGCGCTGTTCCTCGTTCTGGCGCTGCTGATCCAGGCCCTGACGGTGTTGGTGACCTATCTGAGCGAGGAAGTTCGAGTGTTTGAACGGTTCCGCTCGGACGCTTTGCGCTTGAACGCTTTCCCGCTACCCCGCTTCCTGGCTACTTCCTGAGCTTCATCGGCGATTTTCTCGATTTCTTCGGCGCGATGGCGGCACTCTATCGCCAGAGCGAGTTGTCGTTCGAGCGCATGCACGCGCTACTACCCGCCGAGGACTCGACAGCCCTGGTTGCCGCAGCACCACTGGCGCTCAAATCGCTGGTGGATCGCCAACCAGCGTTGCCCGCCGTTGAGCAGCCGCGCCCCACGGCAAGCGATACGCTATGCGAATTGCGGGCGACGGGCCTGGTCTACCGTTACCCTACGACCGGAGGCGGCATTACCGACGTGGATCTGCTGGTGTGTGCAGGCGAGTTCGTGGTGATCACCGGGCGAGTGGGCGGGGGCAAGACCACGCTGCTGCGAGCGCTACAGGGGTTGCTGCCACTCCAGGCCGGTGTCATCAACTGGAACGGTGTACAGGTGGATATGATCCGGCGACGTTCTTTGTGCCACCCCGCAGCGCCTACACGCCCCAGGTGCCCTGGCTGATCAGCAGCAGCCTGCGCGACAACCTGCTGCTGGGCCTGGAGGCAGATGAAGCAACGATTGCGCAGGCATTGCATCTGGCCGTGTTTGAGCGCGATCTGGCCGCGATGCCCGACGGCCTGGCAACCCTGGTGGGCGCGAAGGGCGTGCGGCTGTCGGGCGGGCAGCGCCTGCGGGCCGCAGCCGCACGCATGCTTGTGCGCCGACCTGACCTGTTGATCGTCGATGATCTCTCAAGTGCGCTGGATGTTGAGACGGAGCGCTGGTTGTGGGAGCGGCTACGCCAGGCGACCAATGGGCGACCGCCAACCGTGCTGGCCGTTTCACACCGCCCGGTCGTCCTCCAGCGGGCGGATCGGATCATTGTCCTGGATGATGGACAGGTCGTAACATGTGGCAGACTGACCGAACTCTTACAAACGTCGCCCATCTTGCGCCAGATCTGGCATAGCACAACACACGGCACCGGCAACCGGGGCACAAAAGCGCAAAGCGCTCAAGCGCAAAGCGCAAAATAGTCTTGTGTCCGCTTTCCTGCCCATCTCCCTGACTGGTTCCGCTTCATCATGGTACCTATATGTTTCTGTGTTCTTCCTGTTTTGCGCTTTGCGCTTTGCGCTTACGTTCCCCAACTGCATGCTGGCACATTGGCTGACACCACCAGTTGTGCGCAAACCGTACCGTATATGTTCCCCATACCAGTGAGTATCAGAGGCTGCAGATCCGGTGTCCTCATACTGCGGCTACATTTGACAAAACACCGCCTTGCCCATAAAATAGCGCGGCATCATACGTAGTGTCAAATAAAAAAAAATAAGTATATACTACATAGCACGACTCGCACCCCGTATGGTTGTACTATCTCGATCTGTAAGGAACACCCGCCATGATGAACTGCGTCTCCCATTACCGACCGATTGACCTGACCGCCACCGAGCTATTCGCCCTGGATAAGGCAAGGCCGGAAACCTATGATTGACACCTCACAAACCACGCCGGACGTACGGGACTTTGACGTCCTCGCCCACCGTGCGCCCGCCACCGACGATCTGCTGGCACTGGTCGCATGGTTGTACCACCACGGTGCGGCGCACCTCAGCCCGATCGAGTGCATCGAGCTTGCCGAGCGCATTACCCGCCGGCGCTTCCTGATGGGCGCGGGGGCGCTGGTGCTGGCAGGCTGCGGCGCGCCAGGCGCACTAGCACCACAGCCGGCGGCAGTGGCGACACGGCGGGTTACGCACGTTGGCGGCGAGACCGAGATACCCGTCAATCCCCAGCGGATCGTCGCGCTGGACCACAACACCACTGAGGAGTTAATCGCCCTGGGGATCACGCCAGCGGGAATTCTCTTCAATACAACGGGCTTTCTGCGCGATGCTACGCAGGATGTGCCGATTATCGGTGATGCGGGAATGCCGAATCTGGAGCGGATCGCCAGCCTGAAACCCGATCTGCTCATCGCCTGGAGGCCGCAAATGGGCGAGGGTAACTACGAGCCGCTCTCCCAGATTGCGCCCACCGTGCTGATCGAGCGCGATGGGGATGATGCATGGTTCGCCAACTGGCGCGAAGAGTTGTTGATCACCGCCGACCTGGTGGGGCGTACGGCGCAGGCTGAGGAGCAACTGGCGGCCTTCGACGTGCGGGCGGCACAGATCCGGGCGGCGTTAGCCGAGCGTGGCCTCAACCAGCGCACGATTTCGGTGTTTGGCTCGTTCAACGCCGAATATGCCGTCTTCAACTATGTTAAGGGGTTCGCGATCAGCATCCTTAACCAGGTCGGGTTGCAGGTCGCGCCGAGCCAGGTGGAAGCCTACGCCGCGAACCCCGACGCCTTCAACAGCATGAGCCTCGAACTGTTGCCGCAGCTCGACGCCGACATCATCTTCTTTCTCAACGCCGCCCTCGACGGCGAAGACGGCGACGAGGAATTTATCAACAACACGCTCAAAGCCACCCCGCTGTTTCAGCAACTCGGTGCGGTGCAGAACGGGCAACTCTGCGAGGTGCCCTATGGACGATATAACCAGGGATCGCTGATCGCCGTCAACCTGATCCTCGATGATATTGAACGCTGCCTGTTGCAGCGTGAGGGAGAAAGATGATGTTCCGTCGCCTATCATGTGTACTCACCCTGCTCACCCTGCTTGCCGCCTGTGGCGGGCAACCCGCCGCCGACGAAACGGCGGCACCGATCACGGCCCAGGCGACCGCAATTACCGTAACCGACCAGCGGGGCACAACGCTGACCCTGGATCAACCCGCCGAACGGATCGTGACGATCCCCATTCCCGCGGCTGCGCTGATGATGGCGGTTGACGGTAGCGCCGAGCGGCTCGTCGGCATTCATCCCAGTTCGGCTCAGGCCATCGAGGGCGGGATTCTGGGTGAGATATTCCCTGAAGCCAGGACGATTCCCAGAGATGTGGTGAGTGAAGGCTTTGCGCCCAATGTCGAGAGCATTCTGGCCCTCGATCCCGATGTCGTTGTTCAGTGGGGCAATCGTGGTTCGGATCTGATCGAGCCACTCGAAAATGTCGGGTTGAATGTGGTCGGGTTGCATTACGGTACCCAGGAAGACCTGGAAACCTGGATCGCGCTCTTTGGCAATATGATCGGCAAACCAGAACGCACTACGCGGATTATCGACTGGCAGCACAACAGCCTGGCCGAGATCCAGATGCAGGCTGAGATGATCGCGGACGAGCGACCCACCATTCTCTACTTCAATCGGCTACGCGAGGAGATGCGCGTTGCTGGCAGTGATACCTACAACGATTTCTACATCCAGCTTGTTGGCGGCGTCAACCCAGCGGCGGAAGTCACCGACTTCGTCACCGTCAATGCAGAACAGGTGCTGGCATGGAACCCCGACATTATCTTGATCGGCAACTTCGACGAGGCCACGCCGGACGATGTGTATCAGAACCCGCTCTGGCAAGACATGCGCGCCGTGGTCAACCAGCGCGTCTACAAAGTGCCGCTGGGTGGCTACCGCTGGGATCCACCGAACCAGGAGTCGCCACTGCTCTGGCGCTGGCTGGCCGTGCTGGCCTTCCCTGAGGTCTACACCTTCGATCTCCGTGCCGATATTCGTGAGAATTATCAACTCTTGTATGACTATACGCCGACTGATGCGCAGATCGACCAGATTTTGCACATCGATTTGAATAGGGAAGCAGCCGCCTATGAGCGTTTTATTAACAGGTGAACAGCGCAAACCATTCAGTGGGAGCCAGACAGCCCACTGGCTGCTGGTTGCTGGTCTCCCACTGATGGTCGTTGCCGTGGGTATTGCGGCGCTCGGCATTGGGCGCTACAGCGTCTCACCCGAGCAGGTGTATCGTATTCTGCTGGCGACCGTGCTGCCAATTGAGCCAACCTGGAGTGAAACCGACGCACGGGTCGTGATTCTCTCACGTGGCCCACGGGTGCTGTTGTCGATGCTCGTGGGAGGTGGGCTGGCATTGAGTGGGGCCGTGTTGCAGGGCGTGTTTCGCAATCCGCTTGTTGGGCCGCAGATCCTGGGCGTTTCCTCCGGCGCGGCATTCGGTGGCGCACTGGCGATCCTCTTCGGCCTGGGATGGGTCTTCCTGGTGAGCGGTGCGATGGTGTGCGGTATCCTCGCGCTGGTTATCGTTTATGCTATGAGTCAGGTCGATGGACGTGCGCCAATCCTGATGCTGGTGCTGGCAGGCGTGGTAACGAGCGCATTTTTCACCGCGCTTGTCTCCGTTCTGACCTATGTGGCCGACCCGTACAGCCGCCTGCCGGCAATCGTCTTCTGGCTGATGGGCAGCCTGGCTACGGCGACGTATCCCAAAGTCGTGCCGGCGGCACTC
This sequence comes from Chloroflexaceae bacterium, assembly GCA_034435975.1. Classification (GTDB taxonomy): domain Bacteria; phylum Chloroflexota; class Chloroflexia; order Chloroflexales; family Chloroflexaceae; genus CAKZQX01. Next base: position 6,777 of record DAOTWD010000105.1, read on the forward strand.
CCGGTGCTGATCGGCGGCGGGCTGATTCTGCTCTTGCGCTGGCGTCTGAATATTCTCTCGCTGGGCGAAGAGGAAGCTGCCGCCCTGGGGGTACGTGTGCAGCCATTGCGCTGGTTGCTGCTGGTCGCGGTTGCAGCGATTGTCGCCGGTGCCGTGGCAGTCAGTGGCGTTGTCGGCTGGGTTGGACTGGTCGTGCCGCATCTTGCCCGCATGTGGGTTGGGCCGGATCATCGGGTGTTGCTGCCCGTGACATTGCTGCTGGGGGCGGCGTACCTGACAATTATTGACACACTGGCGCGCAGTCTGACGCCTGCAGAGATTCCGTTGGGTATTCTCACTGCGCTGGTCGGCGCACCGGTTTTCTTTGTGCTGCTGCGGCGCACACGTGGGCGGGGGTGGGTTGATGCTTGAACTCACGGATATTGGCTTTGCCTACAGTGCGCACAACTGGCTGTTTCGGCATGTGAGTCTGTGCCTGAACGCCAGCGAGATCGTCGCCATTCTGGGACCGAATGGGCGCGGCAAGAGTACTCTGTTGCGCTGTGCGGCTGGCCTGCTGTCGCCCCAGGAGGGCACGGTGCGTCAGGCAACCAGCATCGGCTACGTGCCGCAGTCCAACCAGGTGGCCTTCGCCTACAGCGCATTCGAGATGGTGCTGATGGGACGCGCTCGGCAGATTGGTCTGTTTGCTGCGCCCCGTCAGCGCGACCGTGACAGCGCCCGGCAGTCGTTGGAACGGGTTGGATTGGCGCATCTGGCTGAGCGTCCGTTTTTCCACCTGAGCGGTGGTGAGCAGCAGTTGGTGCTGATTGCGCGGGCCCTGGCTTCAGAGAGTACGGTGCTTATTCTGGATGAACCCGCCGCCGCGCTGGATTTGCACAACCAGAAGCGGGTGCTGCGCCTGCTGCGTGCGCTGGCCAGCCAGGGACTGAGCATTCTCCTGACGACCCACCATCCACAGCATGCCCAATTTCTGGCCGACCGCGTGCTGCTCATGTATGGCCCGGATGATTGTCGCATTGGTTCGGCAGATGTCCTGCTGACGGAAGCGAACCTGTCGGCGCTGTATGGTGTGCGGCTGTGTGCCATAACATTCGAGGAGGGCGGGACGATGCGCCAGACGCTTGCGCCCGTGTATGCCGATGACTGAACACGTGCCATCTATCGCATCCATCGTACTATTGACCATGGGTGGGCCAGAGCCGCTCCTGATGCAGCGCTTCCGCCAGCGCGTACGTACGCTCGATGTGTACGATCTGCCAGCGGCTGACCTTACCGACGTGCGTGGGCTGCTGATAGGCATGCACTGCGACCAGCGTCAGCTTCAGCGAATACAGACAAAACTAACCGATTTTGTCACGCAGGGTGGGCGGGTGGCAGTGTGCGGTCAGATTGCGCATCCGTTCTTGCCGGGCTTGAGTCGCTTTATTCCACTAACGAATTATCGCCGTGATGACCTGATCGTGTATGCGCGTACCCCGCATCCCGTCTGGGCGGGCGTGCATCTGGATGATCTCACCTACCGGCGCGGTGTGGCCGGGTTCTATGGACGCGGATTCCACACACCACCGGCAGGCACCGTCGTCGTTAATGGCCTCGGGTTGGCGCAGCTCCCACTCGATTTTGTCTATCGCCTCGGTCGTGGTGAGGTGCTGGTACATGGTGGCAATGACCTGTGGGGCTATGTTGCCGACTCAACCAGCGCCCACCGACTGACTCCGCAGCTTCTCGATTGGATGGAGCGTGTATGAACCGTTTACCCCGTATCGGAATTCTGGAAAGTGGCGCATCGTATCACACGTTCGCGCTGGAAGATCCACGCATTGCGTCGTTCTTTGCACGGCAGATCTATCTCCCCACACTATGCGCCGCTGACCTGGCAGATTTAGATGCACTGGTCATTGCCGATCGGCTGCATCCTGGCCTGCTACGCCGCCAGGCGGCAACTCTGCTGGCATTCGCCAACCAGGGGCGCACGCTGGTGGTGCTGGGCGAAGTGGAGGCCCATACCTGGCTTCCCGGCGTGCATTGGGAAGCGCGTCCGACCAACTTCTGGTGGTGGCTTGAAGGGGATGATCCCGGCGTGCGGCAGCGCAGCCCGGAACATCCCCTGTGGCAATTCATGACGCTGCCCGATGTGACCTGGCACTACCACGGGTTTTTCCGTCCCCCAGCAGGCAGCACCCCGCTTGTTGCACTTGAAGAGGACGGGCAGGAAGTCGGCCAGTTGTTGTACGAAGATCGCATCTCGGCTGGTGGACGATTAGTCGTTACGACGCTCGATCCGATCTATCATCACGGCAGCAACTTTATGCCTGCTGCAACCCGGTTCCTGGAAAATCTTCTGCGCTGGTTGCAGTGGGAACTTGATAGTGATCGATAACAGAGCAAACAGAGTACGCCGCACGCCTCGCGCCGCCGCGCCGCCCCCGCCCTCTATTTTAACGCAAAGACGCAAAGGCGCAAAGGTACCGAATGGGAAACGTGCCAACGCCGCACGCCGCACGCCTCGCGCCGCCGCGCCGCCCCCGCCCTCTGTTTTAACGCAAAGACGCAAAGGCGCAAAGGTACCCAAGGGGAAACGTGCCAACGCCGCGCGCCTCGCGCCTCGCGCCTCGCGCCTCGCGCCGCACGCCGCCGCGCCTCCGCGCCTCATCGCCGCCCACGCCCTCTGTTTTGACGCAAAGGCGCAAAGGCGCAAAGGCGCAAAGGTATCCAAGGGGAAACGCGCCGCACGCCGCATGCCCGCTCGTGCCTCCGCCCCACACGCCTCTGCGCTTGCGCGGCCGGAGCGGGCAGCGCGCTGGAACGCTTCAACGCTTCAACGCTTCAACGCTTCAACGCTTTGATGCGCTTCCCTGCCTCCTCACTCAAACATCAGCGGTCATCCGAGTCGTTATGTCGCTCCGCACCTGCTCCATCAGCGGCACAACCGCGTCACCATAGCGTGCCATCAACCAGCGCTCATCGCTGGCAAAGTGGGCCGGGATAATAATTGTCAGCGCCTGCATCACCGCCTCCGCCCAGGCATCATATGCCTCAGTGCGCCAGTGGAGCTGTGCCAGCGACAGATACATCGCCGCCGAGTTGGAGGTGCGCACATCGGTCGATGAAATTATGATCGTCTTGTTCACATTGTAGACCGTGTTGGCCTGCAAGTCTGACCAGCGTATCCCCTGCGCAAACAGGTCGAGA
>DAOTWD010000106.1:0-14812 GCA_034435975.1 Chloroflexaceae bacterium
GCGGGAACGCCCGGAAGCGGCCCGTGCTTTCTTCTTGTGCTTCTCTTTGGACTCGGTTGCGCGCACTTCTATGTCCGATGCCCCTCGTGCAGCCCGCCTGGGCTTGCTCGCGTTGACCTTTTTTCGGGAGAGTCATCCATATTTTCAACTGTTTCAGTTCCTGTATAGCCAGTCTATCCTGACCGACGTCCCGGCTTCAGCCGGCGCAGCGCTGCTGCCGCACGCCATAGCCAGACTATCTTTTGCAACATTCATCAGCCACGATCTCAATCATCAGCGAGAGTCCTGTTCTACACGGCCCATAGAGCATTCCTATACACCCGGCCACCCGGAGGTACACCTATGACACAACGCAACATTATCATCAAGAACACTCATCGCGGCCTGCGTTACGAGGATGGTGTCTTCACCACCGTACTGGAGGCGGGACGCTATGTGATCCCGCGCCCGATCAACCTGGGCTTCTATCGCCGCCCCATCGTCGAAATCGTCCTGGTCGATATGCGCGAACGTGACCTGACGATCCGTGGTCAGGAAATTTTGACGGCTGACAAGGTGGCACTGCGAGTCAGCATTGTTGTACGCTTCCGGGTCACCGATCCGCGCACCGCCGTAGAAGCAGTCGCCGACTACGAAGACCGCATCTATGTCGATGTGCAACTTGCGGCGCGTCGCTCGCTGGCTGCAACCGCGCTGGAAGGTATTCTTACCGACCGCAACCGCCTGAGCGAGGATATTCTGGCCGATGTCAAGGAGACGGCAGCGGGCTATGGCGTTGACATTCTGCGAGCCGATGTTAAAGATCTTGTCTTCCCCGGCAACCTGCAGGAAATCATGAACCGCGTACTGGCCGCCGAGCGTACCAGCCAGGCGCAACTGGTCGATGCCCGCACAAAGGCCGAGATCCAGCGCATCGACGCCGCAGTCAAGGCTGACATCAAGCGCACCGAGGCCCAGGCGCAGGCCGACGCGCAACGCCACGTTGCCGAAGCCGAAGCCGAGGTACAACGCATCAAGACTGCAGCGGACATTCAGGCCCTGCGCGAGCGCGAGCAGTCCGCCAGCGTCTACACCAACCACCCGGCCCTATTGCGCCTGGTCGAGCTGGATACACTGAGTGCGCTGGCCCGTACTGCCAATGCCCGCATCTATGTCAATTTTGACAGACAGGCCCACAATAACTTCGTCAATGAGCACACCGAGGATGGTACAGCGTAGCATCCTCGGCTATATGTAGAGGCACGGTGCCACTATGCCTCTACGCAGCTTTACGGACTATTTCTGGGATCATACGCAGGATTGTGACAGTGGCGATAAAGGACAGACGAAGTAGGGGCGGGTTTGAAACCCGCCCCTACCCATCTCACTACGTTAGTCCTACCTATAATGACACCTTCTGACCCCTTGACTGATTGCACGTTTTTAGGGAGATTGTACAATGATCAAACGTGATCCTGTTCATCCAGATGCCATCTATTCACGGGAAGAAGCTGCTGATCTGCTAGGTATCAGCCTCAGCACCATCAAACGGCTCATCTCTACCGGACAGTTAGAAGCCAGTCGGCCTGAGAGTATTCGTCGCGTCTTTATTAAAGGATCAAGCATTCTCAATATGCTCGAAGCAACCAGAATAAGAAACGGACACATGCACCAATGATTATCCACTTACAGCACAAAGGGTCTCAACCACCGTTAATCCCTGTCCCGACAGCAACGCTACCCATTATGGCGGCACTCCTCTGTGTCTCGCATAGTGGATGGTTTATGCTACGCTCGACTGGCGAAAATCTGGATAGCTACGTCCGAGGGGGCGCCCCGGTGATCAGCTAACTCTGGTCAAAACCAGGTGGCTCTCCAAGGCGTGAAGTCTAGTTACTTCGCGCCTTTTTTCATGTCTAGGATACGTTCCCGATTATGGCCTTATCGTCTAGTGGCAGGATACCAGGCTTTCAATCTGACAGCGGGGGTTCGATTCCCCCTGTGGCTATTCTTTATTTGTAGAGCGTATTGCCAAGAAAGATCGTATGTTGAAACACAAAAGCCATACCCCGTAGCCATATGCGGCGACAGGTTGGCAACCACACCAGAAGCGAGGTGGTGTCATGAGCGTACTCGAACTGGCCCTGAAGGAACGTATTCGCCGGGATTACAGCGCCGAAGGCATGGAAGAACTCTTCCTGCGCCTCGACTTGCTGCGCGCTTATGCCTCGGTGGGACGCCTGGCCGAAGTAACACCACTGAGTCAGGCCGAACTACGAGGCTGGTTAGAAGATCTGATCTACACGGCCCGCGAGACGCTGCGCGAAATGGGTATGGAGCGAGCAGATGAGATCTTTTCTATCGGCCGCGAATCCCGCACTGTTTCGGCACAAAATCACAACTCTCAGTAGCCAGGTGTTACCAGAAACCGCACACCCGGCATGCTACAATAGGCACAATACCAACCCTGACTGTTCAGAGTACCCTCTACCAACTGAGGAATGCGTATGGCTATTGTGACTGCTCCCTTTTGCATCTCCAGCAAGAATTTTGAGCCAGCATATCTGGCACTCTATCGCACAGGGGAATTGCAGCACCGCGCCCAGGTTGCCCTGCAATGGCTAACTGATTGTCATATATGTCCCCGTGCGTGTGGCAATGATCGCACACGTGGTGGTATGGGTGTCTGTAAGATCGGGCGCTATGCCCATGTCAGCAGCTATTTTCCACACATGGGTGAAGAAGACTGTCTACGCGGATGGAACGGTAGCGGCACGATCTTTTTTGCCAGTTGTAGCCTGCGCTGCGCATTTTGCCAGAACTTTGATGTCAGCCATGGCCTGGATACCGGAACAGAGATGCGTCCTGGTCAACTGGCGGCAGTGATGCTCGAGTTGCAAGCCAACGGATGTCATAATATCAACCTCGTCACACCTGGCCACGTGCTACCCCAGATCCTCGAAGCGCTTGTCATTGCCGTGAAGCAGGGCTTGCGCCTGCCGATTGTCTACAATACCTCTGGGTATGACACACTGGACACGCTACGACTGCTCGATGGCGTGGTGGACATCTATATGCCCGATTTCAAGCTGTGGGATGCCGAGGTATGTGGGCGCTATCTGCACGCCCGCAATTATGCCAGCATTGCTCGCGCCGCCGTGCGCGAAATGCATCGTCAGGTCGGTGACCTGTGTTTTGATGAAGATGGGCTGGCAAAACGTGGCCTGTTAGTACGACACCTGGTTATGCCGGGACGAATAGCAGATACAGCGGCCATTATGGATTTTCTGGCTACCGAGGTTTCACCGGATACGTATGTCAATGTGATGAGTCAATATTATCCAGCCGGGAAGGTTAATGCTGATAGATTGCCGGAGATCAATCGGCGCATCACACCTCAGGAATATGCAACAGCGTTACAGCACACCCAGGCTGCCGGCATCTGGCGGGTGGATGAGCGACGCCCGGGTCAACCCTGGATCTGGGGATAAGCTGCTAAACAGGGCGATGGGGTCTGGTGACCCACCGCCCTGATAACCACCGTATGGTATGTTAGGAATATTAGCCACGCCGATTGTGCTGGAGATTCGTATTCTGTGTCAGATCAACCTCAACCGGAACATACACTCGCTCTTCCATCTCCAACGGAATGAGCAATGGCTCGCCTTGCGGCTTGCGGGTTTCACTCACAATCATACCATCCGCCACTGTAATGGCACGCGTTACCCGATCCGCCAGATCATTGTCGTGCGTGACCATCAAAATGGTCTTGCCCTGCGCCACCAGGTTTTCAAAAAGCTCAAAAACTGCATTTGCTGTGCGCGAGTCAAGATTACCGGTCGGCTCATCAGCCACAATAATTGGCGGGTCGTTCGCTAACGCACGGGCAATTGCTACCCGCTGCTGCTGCCCACCCGAAATCGCCGAGGGTAACTTGTGCGCTTGATGGGCCATCTCGACCTGCTCCAGCAAGAACATCGCCCGCTCATAGCGTTCCGAGGGGCGATACATATTGCAAAAGTCCATAGGCAGCATCACATTTTCAATCACCGACAATGTGGGCAGTAATTGGAAAAACTGAAAGATGATGCCCAGATTACGCCCACGCCACACCGCTGTTTTGCCCTCACTGAGCTTATGTACGGCAGTATCGCCAATCAAGACTTCACCAGAGGTGGGACGATCAATACCGGTGATCATATTGATCAGGGTCGATTTACCACTGCCAGATTTTCCAATAACCGCAACGAACTCACCTTTATCTATCTCCAAATCAACGCCCTTCAGCGCGGTAAACTTCCCCGCTGCGCTCTCATAGACCTTGACTACCTGGCGCAACTCGATCAGATGCTTGTTACCATTGTGATAATGTCCATTCATTTCGGTCGTGGTATTCTGCCGACGAAACAGGTTGTGAAACACCGAGACCCCTCCTCATATTGTAGATGCCTTGATACCGTTCAGTATCGCAGAGCAATGGTTATGCCAGCTATCATACGTTTACACTCAGCAAAATGTTGCTGTCTCAATCGTTGCGACGCATTGTACCCGATTGCAAAATCATTGTACACCTTTTCGACAGGTTTTGCAACACCTGATCCCGACGGCAAGTTGTTCTCTGAGACGTGCTATACTTGGCTTGCCAAAGTACACCTCTGGTGTTCTGTCATACACAGGCAGACTTGCCGCTGAGGAAAGGTATACCAGGAATCTCTATAGCAATCCAATAAGCGTTGGGTACCTGCTCAGCAGAATGGGCCGACCGGACTGCAGTCCGAACGCCCATCGTCAACAGGTCAATCACCACCATGCGCATCTGGTGAAAAGAGGAGGAGTGTTGTGGACTGGTCGTTCGAATTACCGGCAGATTTTCCGTCCCTCGAAAACAGTATTGTCTTGATTGGCGTGGCGGCACTCGTGTTGCTGGTTGGGGTAGCCATCGGGGTTCAACGACGTGCTTGCTCGATTATGAGCGGGTTTCTGATGATGGTGATCATTTTTGGCGCGGTTGGTATTTTATACTTTTTAATTATACAGGGGTTTTTATGACCAGTAATCGTGCACAGGCAAATAACGAGGGCACGCCTGATATTGCCCAGGTCATTCATGAACAGTTGAAGGGGCACACCATACCAACACCGGCTCAGATTGAGGGTTTATTAGAACAGATGGCTATGGCTGAGGTGGAAATTGCGCTCTTGCGGACGGCATTACTCGATGCTACCCAGGCCCTTGAAGCAACCTTGCAGGCGTTGTCTCATACCAGGCAACGGGACGATCTACCCGATGATGAACAGCATGAGACGAAACTGCTCGCCGCGGTGTATCATTTTCTGTTCAACCAGACACGCTGAATCGGTCATGCAGGGTTGATACCGGCATGGTATACTTGAGACAACCACCAGACCAGTGTGCCGCGCAGAGCCAGGCATGCTTGCACAGGCTTCGGCGCGAGCAACGTACTGACCAGGCAATTGACAGCGGCTCTCATTTCTGCGACATGTTTAGCCACTCTGGTTAGCCATCGCTGATGATCACCGGTTCTATGTGCGGTCACTCTGGAGGTACAGGCACAGCCTGCATCGGGCCAGAACACCTATCGTTCCTGACCTTACATTACATCCGGGTTTTTATGAACGGCAGAGTAGACGATGTTAACGGAACAGACCATCCACGATCCACAGCTTGCCCATGTGCTGAGTCGCCACCAGGCAGAGATCGCCACGCGCTGGATCGCGCAACTTACCGATTTCCCCCGAACTCATAACCGGCCGATTGATCTGGAGCATCTGGTGACGCAAACGCTGGAGGCGCTCGTGATGCGCGTCAGTACTGGATCACCGGCAAAAATCAATCAGTTGCTGACGACCGAATATATCACACATCTCTGCCAGGCCTGCGATCTAGGTCAGGTGCTGGATATCCTGTTACGTGGCAAGGAGGTTATTGCCCCGTTTATCTGGCACACCCATAATACTGAGCAGGCACCGACGCTAGAGTTGCTAACCCGACTGGATATGCACCTGCGCGATATTGCCGGTCGCCTGAGCCGGTGCTTCATCCAGGTCACCCGCCAGCAACTCCAAGAACAGCAACAACAGGCCGTTCTCATGCTTGATGTGACACATAGCCCCAACGACTCGCCGCAGTTAGACCAGGTATTACAGCGCGTTGCAGAACGGATTGCCGCCGCCGTCGGGGTGCATGATTGCAACATCTATCTTATGGATCACGAACAGGGTCTGTTCATTCCTCGCGCCACAACCGAACCCTGGGCCAGTACCTGTCCTTCCAGTTTTCATACTTACCCGCTTGATCCAGCTCGCGATCGACTATTCCATGAACTGGTGACAGATATGCATCCGGTCGTGTGCTTCAATGCCCAGACTGATGCACGAATCAGCCGCGAAACACGACACCATCTGGGACTGAAATCGCTTTTGATAACCCCGATACGCGTAAATGGCCCTCTGCTGGGAGCAGTACTGGTTGGCACCTGTGATGATTATCGCACCTTCACCTCGGCGGAGATCGAGATGGTACGTGGAATTGCCGGGGCTGTGGCGCTGGCAATAGAGAATGATCGCCTGTATGCAGAAACCCGTCGCCGCCTGGCCGAGAGCCAGAGCTTGCAACGGGTGACCGCAGCTCTCCTGCAAAAGCTCGATCTCGATGAGGTTCTCGAGATTGTCTGTTCCCAGGCGCAGCAACTCACCGGTGCCCTGGGGAGCACGGTTTTTCTGGTGCAGGAAGAGGGCTGGCTATGGCGGGCGCTCAGTACCGGCCTGGCTGCACCCATTTCCGATCGTATTCCTGTAGATGGCACATTGACTGGACTGGCTGTCCAGCAACGTGCCCCCGTGCTGATTAACGAGCACGATGCGTTGGGCCAACCCTCCTGTTGCTGGGGGCCAGAACTGATCACCCTGCTGGCCGTGCCGCTTCATGTCTCTGAGGGCGTGATTGGTACCTTAAACGTGGTCAACAAACCCGGCGGCTTTAGTGCCGAGGATGTACGCATTATGAGCCTGTTTGCGGATCAGGCCGCGATTGCGATTGAGAATGCGCGCCTCTCCCAACAGGTTGAACACCTGGCAGTGATGGAAGAACGCCAGCGCCTGGCACGGGAGTTGCACGACTCGGTCACGCAGGCCCTCTACAGTGTGACCCTGCATTCCGAAGCCGCAGTGCGTTTATTGACTGCCGGCAATAGCAGCGCCGCTGTGGACTATCTCCGCGACTTGCGCGACATGGCACAACAGGCATTGCGCGAGATGCGTCTGCTAATCTTCGAACTACGTCCCCCTATCCTGGAACAGGAGGGGTTAGTGGCGGCACTACAGGCACGCCTCGATGCAGTAGAGGCGCGTGCCGGTTTACAGACGGAATTGCGCGTCGTGGGTGAAGAACAGTTGCCCTATGCTGTCGCTGAGGCACTGTACCGCATCGCCCAGGAAGCGCTCAACAATGTGTTAAAACATGCCCATGCCCAACGGGTGACCGTCCATCTGCACTGTACCGATCCGCTGTGCTGGCTGGAGGTCTGCGATGATGGCAAAGGGTTTGACCTGACGACCGTGCTGGAACATGGTGGGTGGGGTCTACGCGGGATGCAAGAGCGTGCCCAGCGTATGAGCGGTGAATTGACGATTGAAAGCGTGCCTGATCAGGGTACGACCATCCGTGTTACCGTGGAGCATCGCACGGGACGTACGACACGGCATATGTTTGGTATCCACGAGGAACCAGTTCGTAAGCCGGGGGAGAAGCTCGTCTATGACTGATGCACCGATTCGCGTTCTCATTGCCGATGATCACACGATTGTGCGCAAAGGCATTCGGGCCTTACTGTTTACCGAGCCTGGCATGGAAGTAGTTGGCGAAGCCAGCAACGGGCTGGAAACGGTACATCAGGCGGCACTGCTGGTTCCTGATGTGATTCTAATGGATCTGGTGATGCCTAAAATGAATGGCATTGAGGCCACTCGCCAAATTACCGAGCGACAACCCGGAACACGGATTCTGGTGCTAACGAGCTTTGCCGCCGATGATAAAGTGTTTCCAGCGATTAAAGCGGGGGCGCTAGGCTACCTGTTGAAGGACTCCGAGCCAGCAGAACTCATTCAGGCCATTCGCCAGGTGTACCATGGCGAGTCATCATTGCATCCCACCATTGCTCGCAAGGTACTCCGCGAACTGGCCCAACCCGCCGAGCGGGCGGATCGCCCGCTCGCAACTGACCCGCTGACCGAACGCGAACTAGAGGTATTACGGCAGGTAGCTCAGGGGTTAAGTAACCGTGAGATCGCCCAACAACTGGTCATTAACGAGGCTACGGTACGTACCCATGTTAGCAATATTTTGAGTAAGTTGCATCTTGCCAGCCGTACCCAGGCTGCTTTGTACGCCTTGCGCGAGGGATTGGCATCGCTGGAAGATTAGCTCGCTCCATATTCCGTCAGTTGCGCGCAATGTGTTATAATCGGCACAATCTTCTTCACACAGCGGGGTATGTATGACCACACTATCAGCACCTGTCCATCCGGCGATAGCCAATGAACAGCAGTATATCCTTCAGACTTACCCGCGCCCAGATTTTGTTCTGGAACGCGGTGAAGGTGTGTACCTGTATGACACGGCTGGCCGCCAGTATCTCGATTTTGTTGCCGGTATCGCCGTGAATGGACTGGGATACGGTGATCCTGCCCTTGTTCAGGCTATGTATACTCAGGCAACCCGCCTGGTGCATGTCTCGAATCTGTATCACACGATTCCTGGCAGCGAACTGGCGCAACGGTTGATTGCCGATGCCCCGGCGTTTCAGCGTGTCTTTTTTTGCAACAGTGGCACAGAAGCCGTGGAAGGGGCGATCAAATTTGCGCGTAAGTTTGCGCGTACGCACCACAATGCCGAGAAGAAGACGATTGTTGCCTTTGATGGATCATTCCATGGTCGCACCATCGGTGCCTTGTCCGTCACCGCACGTGAAACCCTGCGCCAGCCCTTTGAGCCATTAATGCCCCATGTGCGCTTTGCCACCTTTAATGACACTGCCGGTCTGGCGGATGCAATCACTGCTGATGTATGCGCAGTGATTATCGAGCCTGTACAGGGAGAAGGTGGCCTGCGCGTCGCCAGTACAGAGTTTCTGCAGCACCTGCGTATGCTCTGCGATCACCACGATGCGCTGCTGATCACCGATGAAATCCAGTGTGGCCTGGGACGCACTGGCACCCTGTGGGCGCATGAGCCATATGGCATCCGGCCAGATATGCTCACCATTGCCAAACCACTGGCAAACGGTTTGCCGATTGGTGCCATATTGCTCCACGAACGGGTGGCCACAACCATCCAGGTTGGTGATCATGGCACTACCTTTGGCGGTGGGCCGCTAGTCACAGCAGTCGCACAGGTCGTGTATGACCGTATCAGCCATCCTGCCTTTCTCCAACACATTCGTGAGGTAAGCACCTACCTGGATGCGGCCCTGGTTGATCTGATGCAGCGCCATCCAGAGCGCGTATTGGAGTTGCGCGGGCGCGGGCTGATGCGCGGGCTACGGATCAATGGCTCGGCGGCGGCTATCCGGGCCGCTGGCCACCAGGCTGGCTTACTAGTCGCCACGGCTGGTGAGGATATTGTGCGCCTGCTCCCACCGTTGATTATCGAGCCAGCCCACGTTGATGAAGCCAGTGCGAAACTTGATCAACTGCTGGCCTGAAAAAGCAGGACTTGCGTCATCTGTACGGCAACGCCTGTTCTGCGCTATAATACGGAAGCGACACCACCTGTACGTGGCCGTCGCTCTCTTTATCTTTGGTATCGGTTTTTATAGTCTGTCTCATACGACCACGAGACCTCCCCTGGGGAGAGAGGCGCGGCACAGCTTCGCCTTTCCGAAATCACCGGGAACGGGTGCGCGAGCCTGTGGCCGCCCGTATCCTGGCCGAGAGGAAGTGGCGTTGGAGTACTACAAATTTATGCGTACAGAGGTTTGAAAAGGCCAGGATGCGGGCCGACGCGGATCATTCCGCGAATAGTACCCACGACTTTTGCTATCTATTGTAGTATTCTCTGCTCGAACCTGTCGTGATAGAGAGCAAACCAGAACGGGTCTTGACACTCCAGTCGGCCCCAGTCCTGGTTCACTCTCGGAAAGCTTCTCCGACAGTCTCGTAAAATTTGATCGCCAGTTCGCTCGTAGGTAACACGACGTACGCGATGATATGGCCAACTCGCCTTCTGGCCTGGCGCAGGTCAAGAAGACATTTTGTGCAAGCGACTGCGTAACTCGTGTCGAGCATAATACATGGTCTTGTGGGTTGTTTGCAAAAAGGGAAGGGGCCGACAATGCCAGTTGTCGCAGTGATTGGCGCACAGTGGGGCGATGAGGGTAAAGGGCATATTGTTGATCTCCTTGCCTCCCGTGCACGCCTGGTGGTGCGCTATGGGGGCGGAAATAACGCCGGCCACACGGTTGTCAATGCTGCTGGAACATTCAAGTTACACCTGTTACCGTCTGGTATTTTCGACGCACATACCGTGAACATTATTGGTAGTGGTGTCGTTATCGATCCAGCAGTCTTAATTGCAGAAATTCAGGACTTGCAGTCACAAGGTGTTGATACCTCCCGGTTGTTTGTGAGTGAACGTGCGCATGTGATTATGCCTTATCATATTATCCAGGATCAACTGCAAGAACAGACACGTGGTGACGCAAAAATCGGCACAACAGGGCGTGGCATTGGCCCGGTGTATGCCGATAAAATGGATCGGATTGGTATTCGGATCGGCGACTTGCTGCACGAACAAACGCTGCTCGGTCGGCTACGCTCGGTCTTAGAGGAAAAGAATCGCTTACTCACCAGACTATATGGGGTCAAGCCCATCTCATTACACGACACCTATCTGCGCTATCTGGATTATGGTCATCAGCTTGCCGACTATATTACCGACGTCCATCCTATTATTCACCGCGCATTAGATAAAGATGTTCCGGTGCTGCTCGAAGGTGCCCAGGGAACGCTGCTCGATATTGATCACGGCACGTACCCCTTCGTCACTTCATCTCCCCCTGGAGCAGCCGGTGCCTGCCAGGGAGCCGGGATTGGGCCGACACAGTTGCATTCGGTGATCGGGGTCTATAAGGCCTATATCACCCGCGTCGGTGAAGGGCCGTTTCCTACCGAAATCTTTGGGCCTGAAGCCGATCCATTGCGGCAGATCGGCACCCCATGGGCTGAAGTTGGTACCACAACCGGACGATCACGTCGGATTGGTTGGTTTGATGCGGTCATGGCACGCTATGCTGCACGACTGAATGGCATTGATACGATCGCCATTACCAAACTGGATGTACTGGATACCCTCCAGACGATCAAAGTATGTGTGGGCTACCGCTTGCACGAAACTGAACTAGATCATCCACCGTCCAACATTGCAGTACTGAAGCAAGTTGAGCCGATCTACGAAGAACTACCAGGCTGGCAGGTATCTACTACGGGCATTCGTCACTTCTACGATCTACCGCATGCGGCGCAAGCGTATGTTGCCCGTCTCTGCGAACTCATTGGTGCCCGTCTGGGGATGATCTCGGTAGGGCCAGAGCGCGAGCAAATTATCTTAACCAGTGAGATTCTGTAACAGCCAGAAGAGACGTTGCCTACACGCTTTCTCGCAGACTCCTCTAAAAAATCCCACTCGTGTAGGGTACAGGGGACAGGAATCCGAGCCAACCAACCTGATCCCCTGTCCCCTAAATTGGTGCGCCCATCAGCTAAACTGGGGGATGATTTCTGCCGCAAAACGATGCAGCGGCTCGTGATCGTAGGCCACCTGTGGGAAGTAGACAATAACATAGTTGACCCCGGCTTCGACAATGCCGCGAATGCGCTCGGTGACCTGTTCTGGAGTGCCAATCAGCACCATGCGCGCATAGTCTTCAAAGCTCATACGGGTCGCATTGCGCGCCCGTTCGGTTGCCACCACTGGATCTTGACCCGGGTTGACTAAGAAGACATTAATGTTGCTCGAACGGATAATATCGTCATAGTTACGGCCCAGTTGCTCGCAATGCCCGCGCAGCACACCAAACTTGTGCCGCAGCGTATCAGGGTCGCCAAACACATTGCAGGCATTGGCCCAGCGTGCGACGAGTTTGAGCGTCACCTGTTCGCCACTGCCCCCGATCCAGAACGAGGGATGCGGTTTCTGCACACCCTTCGGCTCGTTAATTGGCTTGTCAATGCTGTAATACTTGCCCTGGAAGACCGGGTAATCTTCTGTCCACATTCGCACGATAATCTCGCACGCCTCACGAAACATACCCATCCGCTCGCGGGTTTCCGGGAACCCATAGCCATACGCCCGCCACTCATGTTCATACCAACCGGCCCCCAGACCACACACCAGACGCCCATGGCTCAGTACATCAACAGTCGAGGCAATCTTTGCCAGCAGCGCTGGGTGGCGGTAGCCGTTACATGTCACCATCTGGCCGATCTTAATCCGCTGCGTATCACGGGCCAGTGCGGCCGTAATCGTCCAACATTCAAAGGTGGTCTCCAGTTCCGGTGTTGGTACCGTATGAAAATGATCATAAACCCACAGCGACTCATACCCCGGTAAACCATCAGCAGCGCGGGCCACGCGAGTCATCGCTTCGTATTGCTCAATCGGGTCGGCAATCTCGGTCAGATCCATGCGCCAGCCCTGAGGGACAAAGACACCGAAACGGATCGTCATGTTGGTCATCCTTTCTATAAACGCGATGCTCTCCCGTTTACCGGTGATCAGCACCATGGACAGGCATATCATAGTTTCCGCACCAGATATGCACATTATACTGCACCCGATCCTATCCAGGCGTCAATCGCGCCGCCGGGCATCGCTGTAACGGCACAACGCCTGCCATAATGAGTGCCCGCGCCCCGGAGGGACGCGCTACCGGGCGCGTTGGAAGGCACGGCTCCGGCGTGCCTTCCCCGCCGCTCATCCCCCCCGTTGGGGGATGAGCGGCGGGACAATACAGTGTGAACATCGCCCAATGATCGTCGGGGCGACCCTTGTAGTCACCCACAATGTGGAACATTGTCGGACAACGAACGCCATGATTGCCATGTATAGTCGCTGCCCGACAATGCGGGCAATGCGCGGCAATGCGGGCATTATGGGGCAATGCGGGCATTGCCGCGCATTGCGGGCACCCACGAGGGGTGCCCCTACGATTATGGCATAATTGTTGTGGGGCATTGCGGGGCGATGCGGGCATCGCCCCGCGATGCCCGCATCGCATCACCACCCATAAAACGGGAACTCCCCTGCCGGGAGACCAGCCAGCAGCGCAGCGAAATCGCCCGTGCTACCATACGCGACGTGCAGTGTGCGTATCTGGCGCACAAATCGTCCAGATGACCGAGTACACGCCTGATCCGGCGCTTGTCAATCACGCGCACCTGCTCACACAGCAACACCGAGTCCTGGCTTAGTCCGCCGTTGACTGCTGGAACAAACACATGCGAAGGCAGCGTTGAGTGGCGAATCTGCATGATGAACGGTGCTATGATGGTATGTGGACTGGCGGCATTGGCACGGTCTATCTGGAGGATGGCTACGGGCCGTACCCCTGCCTGCTCGGTACCGACCACCGGGTTCAGGTCGCACAACACCACGTCGCCGGGTGTGATCGTTACCACGTGATTTCTCCACGTGCCAGCCGCTCTTCGTAATCCTCCAGGTTGGTCAGATAGTCGGTCATATCCGACTCGGCAATATCAATCGATTCGGAGAATTGCGATTCAGAGAATTGAAGCCACAACTGCCAGCGTACATCGTCCTGACGCAGCAGCAGGAAGTCGATAAAAGCGCTGACTTCCTGTACCAGCGGTTCGGGCAAGTGGCGAATTTTCTCGGCTGTTTGTTCGTGAATATCCATGCGGCTCCTCATTTTACAAGTGTCTATTGGTAGTATACCCCACACCCCAGGGCATAAATGCACCCATGATACACACAATTTGCAAGGCACAGTTGCCTTCACGCCTGTATCTGCGCCTGTATAAAGCTGAAGCCCTGGTCGAAACGGGGTATCAGTTGGCAATGGTAGGCAGCAAGTTCTTGCACCATAGATATTCACACAGCAACCTCTTGCGCGAGCCTGCCTCCTGCAATGGCCGCATATAAGCCCGACTCAATCAGCCACGGCTGGCCTGCCGTCAGTGCCTCCGGTGCTACGGTGGTGTGGATGATTTCGTCAAGCCACGCGGCAATAATAAGCTCCAGGCTTGATGCGCTGATCTGCTCTGGCTGTACTCCTGCTTGCTCAAAATACGGGCGCAGCAGGGGCCGTGCATCAATGGTGAAGTCTGGCTCCGTATATTCGAGAGGCTGGTGTGAAGCTGTCCACGGGTAGAACGTATCCGGGAAGGCGAACAGGAAAAATGGCGCACTGGGGTAGATGCCGTGCGCGAGAATATTCCTATCGTCCGGCCCATTCCGGTGCCGCCGCAAGTTTGTTCTTTACCTCGCCCACCAGCACAAGCTGGTCTTGCTTATCATAGACCGCTATATCCGCACGGGTGGTCATAGGGTGTGCCTTTCACGCAAGCTGTTCAGTGCTTGCTTTAGTATACCATTCGGCTCCTTCAAGCGGAAAGCGTTTAAGCGCAAAGCGTTTAAGCGCAAAGCGCAAAGCGCCTTTCACTATGAACTCAGTTACCCTTTCTTACCGGTGCTTTGACGTATTCGGAAGCCATGCGGTGCAAGTCCATCCTCAGCGTGGTTCAGAAAAATGGCGGATATCCCTGTAGCCGTACTATCAGCTATGTATCTTGAAACA
>DAOTWD010000107.1:0-4700 GCA_034435975.1 Chloroflexaceae bacterium
TTGTGGTTCCTCAACCAGTTGGAACCAGATAGCCCGTTTTACACCATGCCGGCTGCCGTGCAGCTTGATGGCTTGCTCGACGTCGATGCGCTGCAGCATAGCCTGAACGAGATTGCAGCCCGCCATGAAACATTGCGCACCACCTTTCGCACCATTGACGGCCAGACAGTGCAGCGGATTGCACCTTCGGGCGCGATTGCCATGCCCCTGGTTGATTTGACGGGACTGGATGCGCCTGATCAGCATGCGCAGGTACAGCAACTGATTGCCAGCGCAGCGCGGCAACCGTTTGATCTGGAGTGCGGCCCACTGGTGCGTACCACGCTGATCCGCCTGAATGCCCGGCAGCACATTTTTGTGCTGAACATGCATCATATTGTCTCCGATGACTGGTCGATGGCCCAGTTTATTCGTGAAATTGGGATACTGTATCAAGCCTGGACGACCAGCACCCCCCCCGCACTCCCGGCCTTGCCCATCCAGTATGCTGACTATGCTGTCTGGCAGCGCCAGTGGCTCCAGGGAGACGCTCTGTCCGCGCAGTTAGGTTACTGGAAGCAGCATCTCGGTGGCAGCCTGCCTGTCCTGGATCTGCCCACCGACTATCCCCGCCCGCCAGTGCAGACCTATCGCGGGGCACGCCAGACGTTCGCGCTACCCCCGACGTTGAGCGATCAGTTGCGCACATATAGCCAGCAGGCGGGTGTTACCCTGTTTATGACGATGCTGGCTGCCTTTCAAACGTTGCTCTATCGGTATACCGGGCAACCCGATGTCATTGTCGGTTCGCCGATTGCTGGTCGGAACCGTTCGGAGACGGAAGAGCTGATCGGTTTCTTTGTCAACACGCTGGTGTTGCGCACCGACCTCTCTGGTAATCCGCCCTTCCAAACGCTGGTGCAGCGGGTGCGCGATGTCACCCTGGGAGCCTATGTGCACCAGGATGTGCCTTTTGAAAAGCTGGTGGAGGAACTCCAGCCGCAGCGCGACTTGAGTCGTTCGCCGCTCTTTCAAGTTATGTTCGTGCTGCACAATACACCTGCTGTCTCTTTGCAGCTTTCGGGCGTGACGGCCACGCTGCTGGACGTTCCGCATGAGACGGCCCTGTTTGATATAACGTTGTCCATCACCGATACTGATGAGGGACTGACAGGCTGGTGGGAATATAATCGGGATCTGTTTGATGCTGCGACGATTGCACGTATGGCTGGTCATTACCAGACTCTCCTGACGGGTATTGCGGCCAATCCAGACCAGTGCCTCGCTGATCTCCCGCTGCTCACCACTGCTGAACAGCGCCATCTCCTAGAGTTAGCACAACCCTGGGCAACGCCTTATCCTCGTGACTGTTGCGTCCATGAACTCTTCGAGTTCCAGAGTGTTCACACACCTGCTGTGCCCGCTGTGTGCTATGCAGATGAACAACTCTGCTATGCTGAACTGAATACTCGTGCCAACCAGCTAGCGCACTATCTTCAGAGTCTGGGCGTCGGGCCAGAGATGCTGGTAGGTATCTGTGTGGAGCGTTCTCTCGATATGATTGTGGGATTGCTCGGCATCCTTAAAGCCGGTGGTGCCTATCTGCCCCTTGACCCGGCCTTTCCACCGGAGCGACTGGCCTATATGCTGGAAGACTCCCAGGCTGGTATGATTGTCACCCAGGCGCAGCTGCTTGATCGGTTCCCGTCGTCAACGGCACGGGTGATTTGTCTGGATCGTGACTGGCCGCAGATTGCGCGTGAATTGACCACTAACCCGGTCAGTGGTGTCCTGCCCGACAATCTGGCCTACGTTCTGTATACCTCTGGCTCGACCGGGCGGCCCAAAGGAGTACAGATTACGCATCAGGCACTGGTCAATTTTCTCGAATCGATGCGGCGGCAACCAGGCTTGCAGGCTACCGATGTTCTGTTGGCGGTCACCACGCTCTCGTTTGATATTGCCGGCCTGGAATTGTACCTGCCCCTCCTGACCGGGGCACGCGTCGTGCTTGCTAGTCGGGACGTGGCTACTGACGGTGTACGCCTGAGCCAGTTGTTACACACGTCGGGAGCAACCGTGATGCAGGCCACACCGGCCACCTGGCGGCTCTTGCTGGAAGCAGGTTGGAGTGGCAACCCGCAACTCAAAATCCTATGTGGCGGTGAGGCGTTTCCGCGTGATCTTGCCAATCAACTGCTTCCCAGATGCGAGTCGTTGTGGAACATGTACGGGCCAACCGAGACCACGATCTGGTCTACGCTATGCCAGGTTGAACCAGGCGAGAACCAGATTTCGATTGGACGCCCGATTGCCAACACACAGACCTATATTCTTGATGCTTATCTCCAACCGGTGCCGCTGGGTATTCCAGGTGAGTTGTATATCGGCGGAGATGGTCTGGCACGCGGCTACCTCAACCGTCCTGAATTGACCGCCGAACGGTTTGTGCCCAACCCCTTTACGTTCAGATCGTACCTGCAACCTGCCGATCATTCCGACCCCAATGACAACTCAGCCGCAGTGCTGACCAATGCGCAACGTCTCCCCCCCGTCCTCAGTTCGCGGCTCTACCGCACTGGTGATCTGGCACGCTATTTGCCTGATGGTAGGCTTGAATTCCTGGGGCGCATTGATAATCAGGTCAAGATTCGTGGTTTCCGAATTGAGATTGGTGAGATCGAGGCGGTGCTGGCCCGACACCCGACTGTTCACCAGAATGTTGTGGTGGCCCGCAATGTAGGAACCATGAACGCCGAAATGTTGACGCTGATTGCCTATGTCGTGCCTAATCCAGAATTGACGCCAAGCGTCAACGAGTGGCGCCGGTTTTTGAAAGAACACCTGCCGGAGTATATGGTACCCTCGATCTTTGTCACCCTGGAGGCATTTCCACTGACTCCCAATGGTAAAATCGACCGCCGGGCGTTACCGCTGCCAGATGGTTTACGCCCGGAGCTTGAAGCGAGCTATGTCTCACCCCGTAGCGAATTGGAACACACCATCGCCACCATCTGGCAGGAAGTACTCCACCTTGACCAGGTAGGCATCCACGATAATTTCTTTGATCTGGGAGGACACTCCTTGCTTATGGCTCAAGTACATACCCGCCTGCGCAACGCTTTGCCGCGAGAGATTGCGATGCTTGACCTGTTCAAGTATCCCACCATCAGTGCGCTGATACACTATGTGCAGCCAGATGAAGCCGAGTCCACACAGAATCCGGCTACTGATCGTGATCTGGTACGCCCCACCCTGGATCAGCATACACCACCGGATATTGCGATCATCGGTATGAGTGGACGCTTTCCTGGTGCCCGTACGATTGAATCATTCTGGGCCAACCTCTGCGCGGGTACCGAGTCGATTACCTTCTTCACCGCCGCCGAGTTGCTGGCTGCTGGCGTTGACCCTCAACTGGTGCAGCATCCGCAGTATGTTCCGGCCAACGCCATTCTTGATGACATCGCTGAATTCGATGCCGGCCTGTTTAAGATGACGCCCAGAGAGGCCGAGATCACCGACCCGCAGCACCGGCTCTTGCTCGAATGTGCCTGGGAAGCCCTGGAACGTGCGGGCTACGACCCTGATCGCTATGCCGGGCGCATCGGTGTCTATGCCGGGGTGAGCCTGAACACCTATCTGCTCAACAACCTGGCCTCGAACTGGCATGAACTGCTGCACGATGTGGGGTTCCATCCGTTGTTTGTGGGCAACGACAAAGACTTCGCGCCCACACGCATTGCCTACAAACTCAACCTGCGTGGCCCTGCTGTTGCCATTCAGACCGCCTGCTCCACCTCGCTGGTGGCCGTGCATGCGGCCTGTCAGAGCCTGCGCGACGGTGAGTGCGATATGGCACTTGCCGGTGGGGCTATGGTCAAAGTTCCGCAGCAAGAAGGCTATCTCTATCACGAGGGCGGCATTGCCTCACCCGATGGTCATTGCCGCGCCTTTGATGCCGCCGCCAACGGCACCGTCCGTGGTGATGGGGTAGGCATTGTCGTTCTCAAGCGTCTGGCCGATGCCCAGACTGATGGTGATACGATCTATGCCGTGATCAAGGGATCGGCGATCAACAACGATGGGGCCAACAAAGTTGGCTATACCGCGCCTGGTGTCGATGGGCAGGCGGCGGTGATCAGTGCGGCGCTGAACATGGCCGCTGTTGACCCTACCACCATCAGCTATATCGAGGCCCATGGTACCGGTACCAGCCTGGGTGACCCGATCGAAGTTGCCGCCCTCACCCAGGCCTTCCGCACCCATACCACCCGCACTGGTTTCTGTGCGCTTGGTTCGGTCAAGACCAATATTGGGCATCTCGATACCGCTGCCGGGGTGGCCGGGTTGATCAAAACCGTGCTGGCGCTGCACCATCAACAGCTCCCGCCCAGCCTGCATGTCACCCGCGTCAACCCGCAAATTGCCTTTGAGTCCACGCCCTTCACGGTTCAGACGCACCTGTCACCATGGCCAGCCAGCGACCATCCACGTCGTGCGGGCGTCAGTTCGTTTGGCATTGGCGGCACCAATGCCCACGTCGTACTCGAAGAAGCGCCACCGCCACCGCCGTCAGGCCCAACCCGGCCCTGGCAACTGCTGCTCCTGTCGGCCCAGACACCCACGGCGCTCGAAACCATGAGCGATCAGCTCGGCGCGTATCTGCAAAGCTATCCGACGCTGCCTCTGGCCGATGTCGCCTTTACGCTCCACGTGGG
>DAOTWD010000108.1:0-7496 GCA_034435975.1 Chloroflexaceae bacterium
ACGGTCAGTTTCCAGCAGAGCAGCACCGACGCGAATATCCCCCTCAGCGAGGGTATTCCATCGGTCTGCATTGGTCTGACCGACGGCGGCAATGCCCACCGCCACGATGAGTATATTCAGCCCGCTAATCTTGGGCGTGGTATGCAGGCACTGCTGCTTCTGGCCCTCGCCGCCGCCTCCTGATGCTGTGCAGCAAAGGTTGTTCCTGGGGCGTGGTCCTATGATTGGCTCTGTGAAGCCACAGACGGCTTGGGGCGATACAGCCCGGGGGGTACAGCTCTCGACGGGCTTTCAGGGGCGCTTCTGAGCGCGTGCCCTCCCATTTTGCCGATTCAGGAAGCCCTCGCCCGTTACATTCGTGCCTATACGGCGTGGCCATCCCACACCCTCCCACCGGATGAGGATCTGGGGAAACCAGGTTTCCCCAGATCCCTGCTCCAACAGGTGATTGGCTGCTGCTGCGCCCATGCCGGCCACGCGATCTCATCGTCGAAGCCGCTCTGCAACCTTCATCCTGACCTGGGCGGAGGTGACGGCGATCCGCAGCGAGTCGTTCGCCGAGGGACTGCTCGCCCTCTGGGCGCAGCACGGGTAGCTCACCAACTATCAGCATCGGAAACGAAAGAGAAGTCAAACCGAAAAGCGACGGTTTGACTTCTCTTTCGTTCCGCACCAGCCAGCGCGCCCAGGACTCACGGGGGGCGGCACGCAGGTTATGCACCTTAGCCAGAAGCTGGTTGCCTGGATCCGTGCACTTGGCCATGATGCCCTGTTGGACGTCACGGGAGCCACATTGGTGGCCGACACTCGCGATGGGCCGGCCACGTCGTTGGAAAGCCGGATGGCTGGACAGCCCAGGGTGGTCTATCTGCACAGAGTCTACCTGACGGAAGATGGCCACGGTCCGGTCAACGTGCTGGCGTGGTGGAACCAGGACCCTGATGGCAAGGTCCTGGTACGTGCGGTGATGACGAACCTGCCTGCGAACGGACACACCTGCTGGTTGGGCAAGCGGCGGATGTGGATTGAGACGGTCTTTCGCGACCGGCAGCGCAGGGAGCTTTCACCTGGACTGGAGCGGGCTTGAGGACCGCCAGCGGTTTGCGCACTTGCTGCTGCCGCTGGTAATCGCGTCCCTGTGGTACGTGGCCGTGGGCCGTTGGGTGGTGAAACGGGGCTATCGAGATCTGGTTGATAATAGCCCGCGGCGCGGGATTGGAAATACAGCCTGTTCCAACTCGGCGTAGCCTGGAAGGAACGTATGGCGAGTTTCACGCAACCGATCCCGGTATTACTGTACTTGTACCTGTAACCGGGTCATTGTGTACCTTTAGTCGTGTACGTTACTGAAACCCTTCGGCGGTGGGACGCCCTCGCTCCCGGATTATCTCAAGGCTTCTTCGCGCTAACAAAACTATCCACTCCATCAATGGGTAAACATACTGTGAGTGGCATGGTGTGGATTGGTTCGTCACACAACCGCTCTACTTGTTACGTATGAGGGCTTTCAGAGATGGTGGCAACAGATAGAAGTAACGCCCAGCCTGGATGTGGCGCTTAAATAGGGCTGCATTCGCCTTGCCGCGGAACCGCCGTACACGAATCATTGTAGATTTTATATCAATCACCTGCCATGCCTGTCCATTCAGGAGGAATACATCATCAAACAGTCCGGCAATCTGACCGATTTCGTTATTACTTTCAACATCAAACACCCGATAATTTTGCGTGTCCGGAATATTGGTGTGAATGTTACCACGTTCTGCCTCATCAATCAGCATCATGGTCGTAAACCAACGATCACCCTGTCGTTCGATCCACTCACGATGTTGAAGATGAAGGAGAATCTGCTCCGTCAGGCTGGGAGTCATCAGTACAGTTAACATCCGTTTCAAATCGTCGTCAGAAGCGCCGGTTCCTCGATGCTGGAACACAATCGATAGCGCCTGTTGCACTCCTACTGAGAAGTCGGCCTCGTAGGGTGCCACTCCTAGTTGGCCTTCCTTTATCGCCTCGAACATAGCCTCTATATGCGCCTGGTCGTCTGGTGAGTTTATTATGGCTGCCGCCTGGATTCGCCCTGAGCGTCTGCATCCACGACCGATGCGCTGCATCAGTGCAGAGAGACTCCAAGGGGGTTCGGCCAGGACTACAAGATCAATATCGCCAATATCAATGCCCACTTCCAGCGTTCCGGTAGCCACCCCAACTGCCCGTGGCGACTCATTCAAGATTTGTTCGGCCTCCTCACGTGCCCGCTTGTTGAGGGCTCCATGATGGGCGACCACTGGGTATGGCTTCCAGATGGGTGTGAGTTGATCGGCGACTGTCTCAACCATCTCACGCTTGTTGCAAAAATACAAAACCTTCTTCCACCTATACTTGCGGGCAATCTGATAGATCTCTTCGTGAGTCGTTGCCAGATGCAAATCAACTGAGCGACCACCTGTACTAGCGATTAGTTCATACGAAGACATGTAACGCTCGGCGACCTTATCCGCGTCCTGCAAGGTCGCCGAGATAATGTGCGTGGCAAAGTGGTTACCAGATAGGTCACGCAATCTGGTTAGCAGCACACGAAGCTGGTCGCCGCGATAAGTGCCGTCGAGAAGATGGATTTCATCGAGTAGGATTGCACGGAGCCGGGCGAAGATATGCGGACGGCGGCAGATGAGTGAGTCCAGGGACTCGGGGGTCGTAATCAGCCAATCCAGGCGCTCTGGAAGGTACGACCAGTCGCTGTGCTTGAGTACGGCTCGGAGCCCCATATCTTCTAATGGGCCTCCTATCCGCTTCAGAATGTCATTGGCCAAGGCCCGCGTCGGCACCACGTAGACCACAGCCAGACCTTGCCAACGTTCCTGCATATGCTGCTCGGCTACCGGTGCAACGACCGCTTCGGTTTTCCCAGAAGCCGTAGGAGCCATCACTATGACGTTTGCCCCTGAAAGAACTGGCCGTATGGTCGCTACCTGTACTGGTGTCAAGTTCCCGAATCGGCTGAAAAACGGGCGCCACGTGTGACGAAGATCTCTACGAATAGCTGTAATAGTTGCTCTATCAGTCATACAAGCAATTCGTCCGGTGTGGATTGCGGATAAAAACGCATAAGATCTAGCGCCTCGACGAATGCTTTGATCTTTTGGCGCGTTGTCTCTGCCTTCCGGGCCACAATCTCGTACAGATCCTCAAGTGGCAGATGCTGATTGCTAAATCGATAGGCCTTCTGGTACAACTGAAGGATCTCCTCAAAGACACTCACAAGAGCTTCGTCGCCTAGAGGTTCAAGGTAGAGCACTTCAACATCGTGTAAGGTTGATGAATAACGTAGGTTGGAGATGTCGGTAAAGGCAAGTGCTAGCTTCAGGCCGCTGGGGTTGCGATATTGGAAAGGTACATCCTTTGCATGGGCTGCAAACTTGTAGCGTTTAGTTTCAGGATCCTCTGTCATCCCGGTCGTGTTGTCTGCCACTGCGACAAGGGCTTCCAAAAAGTTGTAGCTACTCTGGCTAGCAGTGTACGTTGCTCTGGTGAAGAGGGTTTCTGCCTCATCAAAGATCAAGAGCAGACCTTTGAGACCGATCTGTCTACAGATCCAGCCAAGACCGCTCAGCAAGTTGCAGTAGATGTTTGCTGCTGTACCGTGGTTATAGAGTCCCGGCAAGTCGCGATAGTCTGCCTTGTCTACCCGTGGTCGATGAACGTCTTCACGGCCTTCAATCCAGTGCCAGATATGCTCGTCAACCGTGTCAGGTTGGATGTGCCGAAAATACGGATGGTCACTCAATAGACCCTTGCGCCGGACACGGCGGAGGAAATCGCGGAAGCGTTGCCAGGTTTGCTTCTCAGGTATCGGAACCTGAAGGTTCTGTACTACCTGGCTATAGACACGCTTGGGGCGGGAGAAGGGGGCCTCTAATCCGTCCATCTCAACAAGAGCGACAGCATAACCGGCTTGAAGCGCTGTCGTGCGCAGGTAGTTCAGCAGATGGGTCTTGCCCGTGCCATAGGCGCCAACAATAAAGCGTGAACCATCATTCTGATCATGAATCCATGCTTTTAGAGCGTTGATCTCTTGATCACGTCCAAAGGTAAATCGAGCCACCTCAGCATCGGGCACAATGCCCATCCGTAGCGCTTCAATGATCCTCCGAGAGCATCTTGGTCCTTTACGGTTTTTCGCGTTTCCTGAGCAATTAGATATCGGGTTACCAGGTTTTGTAACCGCTGGATTCCCATCAAGCGCAACCTGATCGCGACGAATCTTGCGCTTTCGACCATCACTGAAGCGCACATGAAGGTAAAATCCATTAGCCTCAGTAGCGGTCACTTCGCCACGACCGTAGGTGGGATGGATAATGGTAACGAGGCTCATAGGCGACTCCTCATCAACTGAGTTCTTCAATGTCGGGGATGCGGCCTTCGCGGTGAAGAATCCCAAGACTCTGGATGAGTTTCTGAACGAAGAACCGCTTGTAGCCTTCATCGCCATACCGAACGCGCTCGGCCCAGGCGGCTATAGACCTAATCATTTGGTCGAGATCGCCTGACTGGAAGGTATGTGTATACGCCGTCGAGTAGATCCAAGACAGACGTTCCCCAACCTGGGAGAGAAACGCCACATGATCCTCGATTGTGCCTTCCAGCAGAATCTTGACACCGGTTGGGTTCAGCATGTTGAAGACGGTGATCAGGCGTTGATTCAGAGCTTCGTAGACCTGTGTTCGACCTTCAAGGAAATTTTCGTCTGGGACAGCGTAGAAAACCATAATTCCAGCGAACGTTAACTGACTGCACTCGTCGATAAGCTCCCGCAGATTGCTGAGGTGCTGCTCACGATTACGCGTGCTCAAGCTTGGAACGCGTTCCGCCTCGTCGAGCAGGATGACCAGGCCCGTATAACCAAGGTCGCGCACAGTACGCCCTAACGAGCGGATCATGCTCATTGCGGAAGTGCGGTCAATTTTCTGCTGGATACCATACCGTGGGTGGATCCGCCGATCGAACCCCTCGCCAAGGAGCCACTGGCAGACGTTGTTAAAATCCTCCTCCGACTGGTTGTGGAGAGCCATCAGAGCAGAGCGAATCGCTTTGCCGAAGCTAATGCTTGGGCCAATCTCAAGTGACTCGATATCATCTCGGAGGCGCTCGTGGGTCATATCAACGCTCATACCCTCTTGAACGTACGCTTGATAACGTTGGCCGTACCAGGCCCTAAGAAGCGAACCGATCCCTCGATCGGAACTGTGCTCCCGCTCATCGGCAGCCAGAGGGGGAACAACGGATCCAGCAATAGCTTTGTAGACAAGTTCCAAGGCATGAAAAGGACACTCACCACTACTCTTCAGACTTACGTATGCCACAGTGTATTCACGAGTCCAGGCCAGATGCCGTATGCTATAAAGGAAGTGGGTTTTGCCCCCTCCATAGAGCCCGACCACCATCTTGAAAGCCGCGCCACCATCGCTGATATAGTCGCGCAAGTACTCTCTATCGATCACGTCTAAGTACGGCTCTAGACCGACGCTGAAATGGTGGAGGCCCTCCTCAGGTGGCTGACCTGAACTGCCGAGGTGCTCAATAATCCGTCGCGCAAGGGTACGACTCAGCGAAGGTGTAGTTGTTGTGATCATGGTCGAACCTCCTCGGCGATGATGTGAGAGTAGGTGGAGCCTCGTCCAGAGAGATCGGAAGGGACCCAGAGATAGTCAGTCTTGCGTGCTGTATGCATGCGAGTGGCAACAACGAGTTGGAAGCGTTTACGGAACTGAACCTCTTCGGCACAGCGAAACAGGTCGTAGCTGAAATCTGCCCGGCTATAACTGCGATAGTTTTCGCGTACTGGATTACTGAAGAAAGTAGCACTTTGAACTAGAAAGGCGACCTCGGGCAGCACAAGCCCAATTGGTATGCCGCGTTGCCCTTGAATGGGTGGTATTCGGCGCAGTGCTTCTTCCAACTTTCCCACAAAGGTATGTGGATCCAGGCTGCTACCGAGCCCCTTTCGGAGGCGCTCGATGCGTTTGCAGACCTCAATCGCCTGCATTGGTGCCTCACCAAGACGCTCTTGCTGTGGCCCATACCAGAGTGCCACCTTGTTCTGGTCAGCTTGCAGTTCGATCGCGAAGAGGCCAGCACGGAGCAGAGGAATCTGGCCTTGAAGAGTTATATTAAGAGACTGCAACGCATCAGCTAACTCCGACCCAAAACGCTGTCGTGCAACCGTAGCCCAGTGATTGAACTCGTCACGATAATCAGTTAGCCAGACACGAGTCTCTTCACGATGTGGGAAGTTAGTCTTTTCCAGGTGACGTTCGAGTTTGTCGAGCAAGTGTGGTAATCTTGCCAGATTCGCCCCACGCTCGCGATCCAGATCTCGGATCTCTAAGATGAACTTGTGTGCTATTTCCGCTGCACTCCCCCCGGCTTGCTTAAGATCGGCAAGGAGGTCTTCAATATCCATAGGAATACCCATAGGAATGCCTGTGCTTCCCAGCTATCCTCAAGACCCCGGTCTCCTGGTGATTGGCGGGAATCCGTTGGTGCATTCCGACACCCAGCTTGAGGTCTCACGAGCAGAGGACCTCAGACATGCCAACTGTACAGACTGCTTATTACCACGACATAGCATCGCAATTGTATGCCTAAAGCATGCTTCAGAATCGGGCGTTTCAGCTTGACAGTTCGTAGTGCCAGCTTGAACCGCCTGATGTGTAGCTGCGCCGGTTCAAGCCAGCACTACAATCCCCGCAAAATTTCAATCGATTTTGAAACATTCCTGAGGGCTTATATAGATTGACATTCGGACTGCGCCAATGGAATGACAACCGCGATCTGCGACTGCGCGCACGGCCGCGTCGCACCCTACGATCGCGCGCTGAGTTCGCCCAGGACGTGAGCGAGGGCTAACACCGGTTACCCTCCGCAAGGCAAACAATCGCTCGTGATCCGGTGAACCCTATTGTGCTACACTCAGCAGGGCCAGCGCAAAACGCCGTCGCCCAGGCGCTGCGCATCCCTGGTTGTGCTACCTCTGCGGAACGGCAACGCTCACAGGCTGAAAAGGAACCCATGCCAGGCCGGGGTATTCGCTATCAGGCCGCCATCGCGCGTGACCATCATGTTCTGCTGGTCACGGTCTATGACCGCACCGATGGGCTTCAGTTCTGGATCTTGCTAGGTGGCGGGTGCGAGCCCGATGAGGATGGCACGACTTGCTTGCGCCGCGAGGTGTGCGAGGAGACCGGGCTTGAGGTTGTGCCACAGCGTTTGCTCTTCGTAACGCCTGACATCCCTGAAGGCGGTTACGCATGGCTTCACACCTACGCCTTCCACTCGCCCAATCGGGGGCGGTACCCTCCGTGCCCGTCGGGTTCGAGGAGCACATAGGTGTAGGTCGCCGTGTAGTTCGCCTCGTCGGCGATCTCCGCCCAGGTGTAGCTCCGCCGCTGCTCGTCCTTGAGGTGCAAGGTCCAGGTTCCGCTGTTGAAGTAGTA
>DAOTWD010000109.1:0-5235 GCA_034435975.1 Chloroflexaceae bacterium
CGTTGCTTTAACATACATTCCTCCTTAACGTGAGAAGACGGCAACCTGCCAGATCTTCTGCGATAGTACACCACCACTACAGGCTATTGACGTTTTTCTTCTGGCATCGGGTTAATTGCTCCAGAGTGATACTGCACAACTACAGTAAGCCTCGCTGTATGACGGATCGGAGTCCTGGAGAACGAGCCTGGAAATTTCACCAGGCAGGAGTATCGTGCCGTCGTGTTGCCGCCTGTGGCAACACAAACCTGGTTCAAGCCAGGGTGCCAGTTATTTGTGTATGAGGGATATGTTCAACATTCATCCATCAACCAGGTCGTGTTCCATCCAGACTAAACCTCGGACGCCGGTTGACAAATAGGATTGCTCTATATCACGAAACCCTTTCATAATTACCGGCTTTTGACAGAACGACCATGCCAGTATTGAGCAGCTATACTAGTACCGAGTCATCTGTTTGTCAAAAAGTCCGGCTTCATGGAATGCTTATCACCAGATTAACATCAGATTAATCATAAATAAAGCTATTTCTGATGATATATCCATTATAGGATGAGAGTTTGATGAGATTTTGATAAAAAAGCGGCCTTAACATCTTTCTTTCGCCAATCATGATCCAGCACAGCCGGCACGTGCGGTGCATAGAGCCGCAGCAAGGCGACAGCAATCACCTCTGACCGAAAGGCCGCCGCCATCTGCGGGGCATGCATGCGATAAACATGCCACTGCTGCTGATCCGTCAGTATCTGGATCACGGCCTCGGCAATCGCCGAGCCGGAACGCGGCGCAACAACCGTGCCACACTGGTATTCCTGAATATAAACGTTGACCCCGGTCGTATTCGTAACAATCACCGGCGTGCCCACCGCCGCAGCTTCAACGGCTACGCGGTTGAACGACTCGGCAACCGAAGGCACAACGACCACATCGGCGGCAGACAGATAGGTGAGCGTCAACGCATGATCGACCGCACCAACCAGCTTGATCGCCTCAGATACACCAGCTTCCGCCGCACGCGCTTGCAGATAAGAGCCATAATCTCCAAAGCGTGGTGTCGAACGACTGGGGCCAACAATTAAAACCTGCGGCCTGACCCCCACGTCCTGCATCTGCGGGATAGCCTCAACCAGATAGGCCACTCCTTTGAAGGGATGCAATCGGCTCAGGCTTAGCACAATTGGACGGACGGGGTCAAGGTGGTGACGGGCAATGATTTCGGCTCGGCACCTGTCACGGAGCTGATCGAGATCGATCTCCAGTGGGGGATAACTGTCGGCGGTAATATTGTAGGGAATGGCAACCACCTTCTGCGGGTCAGCCCCGCGTTGAATAGCCAGTTCACGGATCTGCGGCGAATCGGCGCGCAATACCGCAGATCGCTTAAAGACCAGTGGCAACAGTGCCCGCACCATCCGAAAGCGCCCATAACCATAATCATAGTCCGGCTCGGCCATAATGTCGGCACCGGGCAATGTCACCGCCAGGGGTGGATGCATGTTCGGCGGAACCAGCGCCGCTACCAGTCCCAGCGGAAAAGCCGTCTCGACATGCGCCAGATCGTACTGGTGAGTCTGGAGTAAGCGGCGATAGTGCAGCAGAGCGCCCGCCAGGTAGGGATAGTGCAGCACAGTGCCCAACCCACGATTGGCGAACTTGAGCGCAAGATTGGCGCTTACCGGTAAGCGATGAACGGTAATACCTTCATGCTCCTCCGTGACCAGGCGCTGCAAACCAGACGTCAGCGTCACCACCTCGGCCTCGACACCGTACTGCCGCCACTCGGCAATAATCTCGGCATGGATGCGATTGCCCATTGCTGCCGGATCATAGCGCGGAATGAAGTACAAAAATTTCATGGTAACCGCTTCCAGAGTTCCATTTCACGTCCATAGCGTGTGCGAATTTTCATCAACGTATAGTGTGCTTCTAATACCTCTTCGCCACCAAAATAATCATCCCACATCCGCGGAATATAGGTTGGTTGGCGCACATGTAATACATAATCGGGATCACGCTTTTCGTGTCCAGCAGCCCCTACGCCCATATCTGGCATTGCGACCCGCGCAATATGTTTTTCATTCAACCCCAACAGATCGACTGTCATGCGATTACTATAGTATGCTATCGCACCTGCACCCATGACGGCGATGCTCTCTTCGTATCCGGCGTGATCATCCATCCACCAGCCCAGTTCGCGCCAGATCCATACACTCTCGTCCAGGCCACGCAGGATATGATCGAAACTGGCCGTCCGCGAGATCGCATAGCCACTAAACACCAGCAAGCTGAAACTGAGCATTACGGCTGTGACTGAACGGAGGATTGGGGTACGGCAACTCCAACGATAGATCGCCCCCCCACCATCGGCCATCAAGATCGCCAACCACGGTATTAACGGAACAAAAAAGCGCTCGCCACGAAAATGATCACCACCAACCAGAATAATATAGGTGCTATAGACCCCAACCAGCAATAAAAAATAGCCCCGCCAGGTTGTAACGGTTGTACGCCAGTTGATCCCCAGCGGCAGCAGCAAAACCAGCAGCAGCGGGCCACCAAAGATGAGTGCAAATCCCTGCGCATACCGTAAGCCACGTAGCACCTGTGGCACGCCACCGCCGGTCTTAGCATAGAACGTATTCGGTAACAGGTCGCCATAATACGTGAATCGCCACAGAAAATAGGGTAAAACAATGATCAGGTAGGTTCCCAGAATCAGTACCAGCGGCTCGCGCATGACACGCAAGGAATGACTGATACACTGTCCTGGATGCACGCGCATAAAGGCAAGCCCGCCCTGCGCCTGCAAAGCCGCTTGACTACTAGCGAACAACAGGTGCATTACCGTCAACCCCATCACCAATACCCCCTCCGGGCGCGTCAGGGTTGCCAGCGCGAACCCGCATCCCGCAAGCAGGACATGGATTCTGCGCGTGCCAGTCTGGGATAACACGTAGAACGCACTGCTCATCAGCACCAGCAGCGTAAAAAAGCCCGTTTCCAGCCCCGCGCCGCGTGCAGTATAGATCAGCAGACTCTGGCTGGTCGCAACAAACAACGCGGCGCTCAAAGCCCAGGTGATACCCATCAGTCGTAGCGCCAGCCAGCATGTCAGGAGAACAATTGTCGGAGCCAGCACCACGCCCGCCACATACACCCAGAACACGGGATCACGTCCCAGCCAGAGAACCAGTGCCGCCATCATCGTCCACAAAAAGTTGGTATAGCCTTCGACTCGTTCACCAATGTTGTAGACCAGACCGTGCCCAGCAACCAGGTTTTTGGCATATTGGAACGAAATAAACGTATCATCAGAAAACCAGCTCGGCCAGAGTGTCCCGCCAAAGCTCACCAGCGTTGCCAGCAGCGCCAACGCCAGACGTGCGGCAGTGGCCTGTACAATGAGCATACCGGCAGCACTGGCGAGCAGCGCAACACCAGCCAGCCAGGAATAACGCAGTGGCGCCGGGCGATAGAGCGCATACAATACCAACAGAAATGTCGCCAGCACGGCGCACACCAGCAGTGTGCTCACTCTCGTTCCGCCACGCCAGCGCATCCACCCCCACAGTCCAGCCAGACCAGACGCCAGCAGCAGCGCCACTGACCCGTCGCGGTACGGCAGTGGCTGGATCGTCATGTTCGTCACGATGACCCCCAGTGCCCGGACATCGCCGGGTGGGCTGAACGGCACCGTCTGAAACGCAAAGCGTAGTGTGGCTTCGTCATGTGCCGGGGCAGTCAGCAGCAGATGATAGGTACGAAATGAACGGTCGGGCAGCACCGTCACCAGTTCGCGCTCATTGGCTAAAAAGGTCAACGGTTGCGGCACCTGCGGGTGAGCTGCCCAGACACGCGCCGAAGCCAGATAGCGCGGTGCAGCATGATAGCCGGATGGCAACTGAACGAAGGCGTAACCGCTTGACCAGCGATAGGTGAATGACTCGTTGAGCTCCAGGGCGTGAAAACCGACCATGTTCAGATCATCAGCGGGCATGGGTACCGTCAGATCGATAACATAGCGCGGCAGATGGAGCCGGGCAAACAGGGAGACGCCCGCTACCGCAGCCAGCAACAGCATGGCAAGGGCTACTTCCAGAACAACGTGCCGTAGTTGCCAGGTTTCCCAGGGTTTGATCGCAAGCCAGCTCTTCTGTTGTACGGGCGAGATCGTCTTCATATCCCTGTATCTCACGATCCTGAGACCTCTACATTCTGTTGCGGAGATAAAGGCAACACCTGATCGGTGCTGAACGGAGTACGAAATGCGGTGTCTATCTGAAACACGCGCACACTGATAGGCATGTTCGCACGTTGCGGATCAGGGCTTGCCTCGGCATACAGCGTCAACCGATGTTCCCCCGGAAGCAAGAGCAACTGGATTTGCTGTGATGCTGGTTGATCAGCCGCAACTGAGAAGTACCCCAGCGGTCTATCGTCCAGCACAAGCTGCAACGCACGCTGCTGCTGATAACTGGCAGTGACAAACGTGATTGTTGTCACGACCGGATCGGCGAGCGGATTCATCAACCAGATTTCGGCCTCAGCACCCATCCAACGCCAGCGGTACTCGCCTTCACGTTCCAGCGCCTGCCAGCCTGGCCCCAGAAAGCCAACCGGCTGCACGGCCCATGAGCGGGGCACCGCATACACCTCCAGGGTAGCATCGGCCACCAGCGGTGTGACAACCCCTAGCTCCTGCAACCGAGCGCGTACCAGAGCAAAATAGCTGTCTTTATCGCTCGTACGATCGAGCGTAATGTAGCGAATAGCATACGCAGCCAACGCCCGCTGCCCCGATTCGGGCCAACCCGGGCTGAGAATGTCATCCGCTTCAGCGTATCCAGACTCTAGCTCACGAATGCCGGGAGTGTAGGTGATAAAGGGATATGCCGGTGGGCGTGCCACATATCCGCCCAGAATCGGCCAGGCATGCACCATCTGGGGCGTGAGGTTCTCGCTCCGATTAATATTGTAATAGAGGGGTAGCGGTAATACGGCTCCATCCGGTTCAGGCAGCGTGGTATAGAAGGGATGTACCGGTCGTTCAACGACCGCCAGCAATCCTGCGTTCCCATCAATGGCAACAATGGCTGCGATCAGGGTGAGACCTAGACACCATCTGGAGCGATCCCTTCTGATCCTTTCTGTATTGCGAACGAGACGTTCCGAGATCCAGACCGTACCATAGCCTGCCAGGATTGCGACCATCAAGCTAGAAAGCAGCGCCATATG
>DAOTWD010000110.1:0-16065 GCA_034435975.1 Chloroflexaceae bacterium
ACAGCGGACGGCGAGCGCGCCTGGGAGCGCGCCCCGGGTGCGCCCCTGGGTACGCGCCCCTCCGGGGCGCAAGGCAACGTAGCGCGCCTGGGAGCGCGCTCCTCTGGAGTGTACAGGCCGGGGAGGCATCCTCGCGACGGGCGGCGTCTCCACGTGCGGGGCACCCGGCACGACCGCGAGCACGCCGGAGCCGTGTCCTACAGCGGGCGGCGAGCGCGCCTGGGAGCGCGTACAGGCTGGGGAGGCATCCTCGCGATGGGCGGCGTCTCCGCGTGCGGGGCACCCGGCACGCCTGCGGGCACGCCGGAGCCGTGCCCTACAGCGGGCGGCGAGCGCGCCTGGGAGCGCTACAGGCCGGGGAGGCATCCTCGCGACGGGCGGCGTCTCCACGTGCGGGGCACCCGGCACGCCTGCGGGCACGCCGGAGCCGTGCCCTACAGCGGGCGGCGAGCACGCCTGGGAGCGCTACAGGCCGGGGAGGCATCCTCGCGACGGGCGGCGTCTCCACGTGCGGGGCACCCGGCACGACCGTGAGCACGCCGGAGCCGTGTCCTACAGCGGGCGGCGAGCGCGCCTGGGAGCGCGTACAGGCTGGGGAGGCATCCTCGCGACGGGCGGCGTCTCCGCGTGCGGGGCACCCGGCACGCCTGCGGGCACGCCGGAGCCGTGCCCTACAGCGGACGGCGAGCGCGCCTGGGAGCGCGTACAGGCCGGGGAGGCATCCTCGCGACGGGTGGCGTCTCCGCGTGCGGGGCACCCGGCACGCCTGCGGGCACGCCGGAGCCGTGCCCTACAGCGGGCGGTGGGGGTGGAGCTTGTCCCACCGGGGCGCGGGCAGGCAGCGCAAGACGGTTCTTTTTCACCTGACATCAACGGTGGCCGGCACAGAGCATGGCACCTGCTCACGAGTTGTGTCCAGGCATCCTAGAGGTCGTTGTTACCTCTGCAATACGCTGCGCAACATCGCGCCGTACCCTTGACAAATGACCGGCACGGGGCTAGATTCTTGTAGCATGTACAGGCAAGCGAACCATATGGCAATGACAGGAGATCTAGCAGTGACAGAAATGCAGGGCACCCATGGCTGGCGACCAGCACATACCTGGACAGCACTCGCAGCGATTGTGCTGCTGGCGGCCGGATTGCGCCTGTACCGACTGGACAGCCTACCGGCGGGTCTGCACTTCGATGAGGCAGCCAATGGTATGTTGGGCCTGGACATCCTCGCTGGTAAATTGCCGATCTTCTTTTCGGCGTACAATGGGCGCGAGGCGCTGTATCATTACCTGGTGGCGCTGTGCATCGAACTCTCCGGGCGCAACGTGCTGGCGGTGCGGCTCCCGGCAGCGCTGGCAGGAGTCGCACTGGTGATCGTGGTCTTTCTGGTTGGCCGCCGCAGCATTGGCACGGGCGGGGCGTTGCTGGCAGCGGGCGCAACGGCGGGTGCGTCCTGGTTGTTGCACCTCAATCGGATTGGCTTTCGCGCCAACCTGCTACCGTTAACGTTGAGCCTGTGGGTCTGGCTGCTGCTGCGCGGATTGGCGGCCCGGCGCTGGTGCGACTGGTTCGCAGCGGGGATGCTGCTCGGCCTGACGGCTTACACCTATCTGGCGGCCCGGTTTGTGCCAATCCTGGTACTGGCCCTGCTGCTCTACCTGGCAATCTGGCAGCGCCCGTTGTTGCGCCGCTCGTGGCGCGGAGGCCTGTTAATGCTGGCGGTCGCGGCGCTGATCGCGCTGCCGCTGGGCCTGCATTTTGTGCGCACGCCATCTGACTGGGGCGAACGTACTGGCCAGGTGTGGGTCTGTGCCGATCTTGAACCAGCGGCCTGCTTCATGCAGATCGGCGTGAATGCCTGGCGCACGCTAGGCATGGTGGGCGTTCGGGGCGACCCGCAACTGTTCTACAACTTGCCGCACACGCCAGTGTTGCCAGTAGCGGTGGGATGGCTGTTCTACGTCGGGTTGTTGCTGGCGCTGCGGCGTTGGCGTGAGCCGGAGATGGCGTTGCTCGTGCTGTGGTGGATCATCATGGTTGTGCCCGGCATCCTGTCGGTCAACAGCCCCAGCTATGTGCGTACCATGGGCGCCGCAGCCCCGACGATGATTATTTGGGCACTGCCGCTGACGTGGGCAGCGCGGCGGATGCAAGCAGGTCATGTGCCGGGCCTATGGAATACGCAAGCCAGGCTTGCACCGATATTAGCCGCCATACTTCTCATGTTGATCAATGTGTGGGGCACGTGGAACTACTTTGGGCGCTGGGTCTCACATCCGCAGTTGTACTACGATTATATGCAGTTCGCAGTGGACGCGGCGCATGCAGCGCAAGAGACACCGCCAGAGGTGACGCTCTACATCTCCGAAGAATACTACCGCCATCCGACCTACCTCTATCTGGCACCACGCACGGTGTCGGCGCGCTGGTTTGATGCGCGTACCGGCTGGCCGCTGGCTCCCACCGATCAACGGGCACGGTATTTTATTCCGGCCACCACCCCGGTCGATCATCGTGTGCACGCGCTGGCGGTGGGGTTCCAGGGTGAGAACGTCGTTAACGAGCGTGGTCAGTATGCCTATACGATCATCGAGCTGCCTATGACCACGCCCGTGTCGGTGACACCAGCTACTCGCACTGAGAACCAGCTCGGTGGGTTGCGGTTAACCGGCTTCACTGTTGCTCCAGGGCAGCTCGGCACTGAACTGGAAGTAACGTTCTCCTGGCAGGTACAGGCTCCCTCTGATCGTTATCTGCACGTCTTTCTGCATCTCGTTGACCAGCACAACCAGCGTGTTGCCCAGCACGACGCGCTCGGCTACCCCTCGCTCGAATGGCGGGCCGGTGATCGTTTCCTGACCTTCCATACGATTCCCTTGCCAACCGATCTACCACCTGGTGAATATCGCCTGATCACTGGCCTGTACGACCTCTTCACCGGTGAGCGACTGACAACGACTGGCCCTGGCGCACGCGAGCATGATCTGGTGTTGCCATTGAGCCTGAATATCCCGTTCACAGACGCTGCAACCCAGGAACCGTAACCTGGGGCGTCCCTTTTTCGCATATAATGGTGGCAATGCACTCCAGGGTATAACGTATACTTTCATAGTATGGTGCAAAGCACACAGTTCGGTCAATGCGCAAACAGCCATGCTTGCATCCGATAGGCATGGGTGTTTGCCATAGTTCTGCATTGATCGAGCGAGCTACAAGGAGCATAACGAATGAATCAGCAACTATTGCCACCCATTCATCAGATTGCGGTGATTGGCAACTATGTCCCTCGTCAATGTGGGATTGCCACTTTCACCACCGATCTGTGCGAAGCCATCGCGGCAGCCTATCACAAAACAAATGTGTTTGCCGTGCCGGTTAATGACACTCCACATGGGTATGCCTACCCACCGCGTGTGCGTTTTGAGTTGGCGGAGAACGACCTGGTCTCCTATCGTCGCGCAGCGGACTTTCTGAACATCAATAACATTGATCTGGTGTGCCTGCAGCATGAATACGGCATTTATGGCGGGCCGGCCGGCAGCCATATTCTGGCTCTGCTGCGCGAATTGCGCATGCCGATCGTGACAACCTTGCATACCATTCTGCGCGACCCGAACTTGCAGCAACGTAAGGTGATGGACGAGTTGACCCAGCTTTCGGATCGCCTGGTGGTAATGAGTAACCTGGGAGCCGAGTTTCTGCAGGAATTATACAATGTTCCTGAAAGCAAGATCGCGATGATACCGCATGGTATTCCCGATATCCCGTTTGTTGACCCCAACTTCTACAAAGATCTGTTTGGCGTGGCGGGGAAAACGGTGCTGCTCACTTTTGGCTTGCTCTCGCCCAACAAAGGTATTGAGCATGTCATTAGCGCGTTGCCGTCTATTCTAGCACATTATCCGAACCTGGTCTATATTGTGTTGGGTGCGACGCATCCGCATGTCAAGCGGCATGAAGGTGAGACCTATCGGCTGATGCTGCAGCGTCTGGCGAAAGAGCAAGGTATTGACGAGCATGTGATCTTTTATGACCAGTTTGTCACTATCGAGGAACTGGTCGAGTTCATTGGCGCGGCTGACATTTATATTACGCCCTACCTTAACCCAGCGCAGATCGTGTCGGGGACGCTGGCCTATACGGTTGGGGCCGGTAAGGCCGTGATTTCGACGCCCTACTGGTATGCGGAAGAACTGCTGAGTGACGGCCGGGGGATTCTCGTTCCCTTCAACTCGCCAGAGGCGATTGCGAAGGAGGTACTCAACCTGCTCGAGAACGAGTCTGAGCGGCATGCGATTCGCAAACGGGCCTATATGTTTGGGCGCGATATGATCTGGCCCCAGGTGGCAACGAACTATATGCAGATGTTCCAGCATATTCGTGTCGAGCGCAACTTGCACCCGCGCCCGGTCTCAGCGGCGGTCAAATCGCTGGACAAGCGCCCGCACGAATTGCCGCTGTTGCACCTGGGTCATTTGCAGCGCCTGACTGATGACACGGGCATTATTGAGCATGCGACCTTCATTGTTCCCAATTACCTCGAAGGGTATTCGACCGACGATAATGCCCGGGCACTGATTGCCACCATTTTGTTAGAAGAACTGGGAACCGAGGATCCAGTGATCATCACCAGACTGGCGACCCGCTATCTCGCCTTTCTCCTGTATGCCTTTAACCCGGAGCGTAATCGGTTTCGGAATGACCTGACGTACGATCGGCAGTGGCACGAGATGGAAGGTTCAGAAGATAGCCACGGGCGCACGATCTGGGCCCTGGGCACGGTGTTGGGCCGCTCCAACAACCAGGGGTTGATCGGCACCGCCAGTCGCCTGCTGGAACCAGCGTTGACGACAGCAATGGAGTCGCTCCATCCACGACCATGGGCTTTCACGCTGGTGGGCATTCATGAATACCTGCGCCGCTATTCGGGCGACCGCGCCGCCCGCCATATGCGTGAGACCCTGGCCGAGCGGTTGCTGGGTCTTTACCAGGCAAACGCCACACCTGACTGGCCCTGGTTCGAGGATATGTTGACCTACGATAACGCCAAGCTCCCGCATGCGCTGCTGTTGAGTGGGCGCTGGATGGATCGTACCGATATGCTTGAGGCTGGATTGACGGCGCTTGATTGGTTGTCCAGGATTCAGCGGGCGGACGATGGGCATTTTGTGCCCATCGGCTGCAATGGCTTCTATCGTCGAGGTGAGGAGCCGGCGCGCTTTGACCAGCAGCCAGTTGAGGTGCATGCTATGATCTCAGCCTGCCTGGAGGCCTATCGCATTACTGATGATCGGCGCTGGCGCAATGAAGCACAGTTGGCGTTCGACTGGTTTCTTGGCCGTAACGACCTGCGCCTGCCACTCTATGATCCCACCACTGGCGGTTGCCGCGACGGTCTGGAACCCGACCGCGTCAACCAGAACCAGGGGGCCGAGTCGACGCTGGCGTTCTTGCTGTCGCTCCTGGAGTTGCGCCTCTCGGAACAGGTGCTGAAGCCGGTTGTGGAGTTATAACGATGCGAATTGCAATGCTGGCACCGATTGCCTGGCGGGTGCCTCCCCGTCATTATGGCCCCTGGGAACAGGTGGTGACGCTGATTACTGAGGGTCTGGTAGCGCGGGGGATTGATGTGACACTATTTGCCACCGCCGACTCGCTGACCAGCGGGCGGTTGGTGGCGATTTGCCCACGGCCCTATGGCGAAGATCTGACGCTCGATGCCAAGGTCTGGGAATGTCTGCACATTGCGAACGTTTTTGAGCGGGCGCATGAGTTCGATCTGATCCATAACCATTTTGACTTTCTGCCGCTCTCGTATAGCGGGTTGGTGCAAACGCCGGTCTTGACGACCATCCACGGCTTTTCATCTGAACGTATTCTGCCGGTCTATCAGCACTATAATGGGCGCACGTTCTATGTCTCGATTAGCAACGCCGACCGGCATCACTCCCTGGACTATGTGGCAACGGTATATCACGGTATCAACCTGGCTGAGTTTACGTTTCGGCCCGACCCGGAAGATTACCTGCTCTTTCTGGGGCGTATTCATCCCGACAAAGGTACGGCTGAGGCGATTGAGGTTGCTCGGCGCACTGGTCGCCGGCTGATTATTGCAGGCATTATTCACGATCAGGCCTATTACGAACGCGAGGTCGCACCGTATCTGGACGACGACCAGATCCGCTATATTGGCCCGGTCGATCCGGTGCGCCGTGACGAGATTATGGGTGGCGCAGCGGCGCTGCTGCACCTGGTCAACTTTGCCGAGCCGTTCGGCCTGAGCATGGTCGAGTCGCTGGCGTGTGGGACACCAGTGATTGGCTGCCCGCGTGGCTCGGTGCCGGAGCTTATTCGTCACGGCGAGACGGGCTTTCTGGTAAACAGTGTGGAGGAGGCGGTCGCCGTGCTGCCTGCGATTCCTACCCTTGACCGCCAGCGCATCCGCGCCGAGGCCGAGGCACGTTTCAGCGCTGAGCGTATGGTCAGCGAGTATATCCAGGTGTACGAGGAGGTGCTACGCCGGTTGGGGCGGCAGTGAGCACATTGTGGTGCGTTGGCGCGGTGGAGCAAGGGAGCAGAAAGCGCCTGTGCAGAAAGCGCAGAGTTTCCAGGCGTAAAGCGGCCAGGGCGCAAAGCGGAAAACAGGTCACTCGTTCTCGCTTTGTGCGTTCCCTTTCTGCTCAAAACGATATCACATCTCACCATTCCCCTGTTTTGCGCTTTCCACGTAAAAGCTTTCTGCTAAAGTATAGATGCCTTGTCGCCTCCTCGCCGCGTCCCTACCGTACCCGGTCTGTTGATCCCCGTAGCGTAATCGCGAATTTGAAGTTCGTTCAGGCTTCCTGATGCAGATAGATTGCGATACGCTTATGAAGATCTGGTATTGGTCGGTGGCAGGAGTGGATTGACTCTACATAACGATGAATCTGTTGTTGCTGTTGACGGAACCGTTGCCTACCTACCTGCATAGGTAGGTGACACCTGTCAGGAAAGTACCCCGTACGACTATACTATTGTTGGGTATTAACGAAAAGAAAATCGTGATATATTTGTCATAGTCACGAAAATCACAAATTGAGACACGTGCAAAAGGTACTGGAAGCAAGATGGAAACAGAAGGAGACATGTCTATGAATTATGACAAAATCGGCCGCTTTGAATATAAGCTGATGGTTTTTCTGGTTGGACTGGCCGGGCTTTCAGCATTCCTGTTGCTGTGGCAGGCAATCATACCACAGCCGATCCGCCTTCCAGGGATGGTCATTGATCGCCTGACAACCATGATTATGCTGCTGGTGGCTGGCGTTGGAGCGGTTGCCTATCGGTTTTCGCTACGCTACCTGGATGGCGAACCACGTCACCGACAGTTCATGCGCTGGCTGGCGTTTACGGTGAGTATGGCCTTTTTGTTTGTTCCCACCATCAATCTGCTGCTGCTATTCCTGACCTGGTCGTTTACCAGCATTGGCCTGCACCAGTTGCTCACCTTCTACCGCGAACGCCCGGAAGCTTATCCTCCTGCCCGCAAAAAATTCCTGATCAGCCGTCTAGGTGACGTTGCTTTGTTGATAGCAATTGCGATGATTGGCATTGGATGGGGCACGCTCGATCTGCATGTCTTCCTGGAGCAGGCGACAGCCGCGCATGCAACGTCGTTTACGCCTTCGATTATTGCCATGCTGATTGTCATTGCGGCCCTGACCAAGTCGGCCCAGTTCCCGTTTCATAGCTGGCTGC
Source organism: Chloroflexaceae bacterium (assembly GCA_034435975.1). GTDB lineage: Bacteria > Chloroflexota > Chloroflexia > Chloroflexales > Chloroflexaceae > CAKZQX01. The sequence continues at coordinate 7,735 of DAOTWD010000110.1, forward strand.
CAGAAACAATGGAAGCCCCCACGCCTGTTTCGGCGCTGATGCATGCCGGGATCATTAACGCTGGCGGCGTTTTGATCTTGCACTTCGCGCCGCTGATCGCAATGGTACCCCTGGCCCTGTTCAACCTGGCGCTGGTTGGTACCATCACCGCCATTCTGGGCATGCTGGCGATGTGGGCGCAGACGAACGTCAAGCGCACGCTGGCCTGGTCGACGGTGAGCCAGATGGGTTTTATGATGATCGAGTTTGGCCTGCTGGCGTTTCCGGTCGCAACGTTGCACCTGATTGGCCATGGGTTCTACAAAGCTTGGTCATTCCTGCGCAGCGGCGAACTGCCCAGGCAGCCAGCTATGGCCGTCAGTGTGGCACCTGCCCGCTCGCTGCTCCTGGGGCTGATCGGCACGATCCTCTCGGTGCCCGTCCTGGCGTTGGCAGCGCATATTACCGGATTTGACCCCTTCAAATCACCGGGAGAACTGGCGCTGACCTCCATCCTGGCGCTGTCGATCGGGCAGATCTGGATCGCCTCGTTCCGTACGTCGCTCTACACAGCCAGTGATGTTCTGATGCGAGGTCTCAGCGCCTTCCTGATTATGACCGTGCTGTCCATCGTTGCGCTCACGTTGTACCACGGCATCGAGGTCTTTCTCGAACCGGTCTTTGGACACCTGGCCATATCGACCAGCCCACTGGCCTGGTTTGCGGCGATCTTGCCCGTAATTGCCTTTATGGGTCTGGCAACCATGCATACGCTGTTGCCACTCTTCGGACAAACGGCTGCCGGACGTGCCTTCTATGTGCATGCCCTGCACGGCTTCTACCTGGGTATTATCTTCGACCGTTTTGTCGATCGGATCTGGAATAGCTTTGAAGTGAGGAGAGCGGAACATGCTTAAATTAGCTGAGTTAAACGCGATTGAGTATACGACTGCAGATCTCGATCTGCTGCGCGACGAAGTGGCCGAGGTGTGTCGCAAGATACCACCCCTGTGGGATTTGTCAAACTATGTGGCAGTGAACCCGTTTCTGGGCTTCGCCGGGCAAGCTATCGCGGAAGCAGCCCGTGACATTGATGATGGACTGGATGCGCAGGTATTGCCCGATGTGGCGTACTATCGCACCCGTTGGCAAGAGGGCGCGTTTACCAGGGCTGATCTGGAGCAGGCGGCCCGGCATGCCGATCAAGATCCAGCCGCGCTCGAGGCGATCCTGAGTGGGCATGCGCCGATCCCGTTGCGCCCAGCCAGCGAGATCCTGACTTTTGCCGAGCAGTATGATTACCACTATGCGACCAGCTTGCATGATAAAATCATCCACCATGCCACGCGCTGGTGTTCGGTACATATCCCGGAGACGAGTGCCCAGTGGTTCCAGCCAACCCTGGATCAGACGCTTTACGCGGCCTGGCTGGAAGCAACCCGGGTTGATCGCTCGCTGGAGATTGCAGGACTGGTCGGCTGGCGGGATTGGGCAAAGGCCTTGCCCCCCCAACCTGACGTGGCGATTATGACGATGCTCGAACGACTGGCCGTACCTGCCGAGAATCGCAAAGCGTATCTCTATCGTTTGTTGAGTGGTGTATTTGGCTGGGCCTGCCTGCTACGCCGTTCGACGTGGGAAGTCGGCAGTGACGAGCCAGGTGCGCTTATGGATCTGCTGGCGATCCGCATCTGTACCGATGCAGCTGTGCCAATGCTGGCCCGTCGCGGTGTAGAGGTGCCGCATCGCCTGGCGATCCATCCGGCTGTTGAAGATGAGTCGGTACGGATTATCTTCCAGGATGCGTTGGAGAACAGCTACGCCCGTCAGTTACTGGCATCGCTGGCACCGCCACCGGCACCGACAACAACCGTTCATCGGCCAGCGGTGCAGGCAGTGTTCTGTATTGATGTGCGTTCCGAGCCGCTGCGTCGCCATCTCGAGGCTCAGTCGCCGGACATCCAGACCTTCGGCTTTGCCGGGTTCTTTGGCATCAGTCTGGACTGGCGCGTTGATGGCAAGAGCAGCCCGCGCTGTCCAGTCTTGTTGAAACCCACCATCCGCCTGGAGGATCGAAAGTCGGCCAGGAGCAAGATCGGCAAAGGCGTCCTCAAGCATTGGCAGACAGCGCCTGCCTCTTCGTTTACCTTTGTGGAGACATTGGGCCTGGCCTATGGCATTGGACTGGTGGGTGATGCGCTGAACTATTTACGCCCGGAGCGTACCGATGAGATCGATGCCTATCTTGATCTGACACCCGATGGCAATGGTACCGGTATTCCAACGGAAGACCGCTTGAATACAGCGGTGGCGATCCTGAAAAATCTCGGTTTGCGGGAAACGTTTGCCCGGTTGATCCTGCTGTGTGGGCATGAGGGCCACAGCGCGAACAATCCGCACGCGGCGGGCCTCGATTGTGGCGCATGTGGTGGACATGGGGGCGCAATCAATGCCCGTGTTGCCGCGGCTATCCTCAACGACCCGGTGGTGCGCGCGCAACTGCCGTCTCGGGGCTACAACGTGCCAGCCGATACCTATTTTGTGCCCGGAGTGCATAATACCACCGTTGATGAGGTGAAATTGTTGGATACCGAGCGGCTTCCGACCAGTCACCGCACCGATCTGGCGCAACTCAAGTACTGGTTAGGACAGGCGGAACTCTATACCCGTGCCGAGCGCTCGCCCGATCTGGGTCTGGCCGAGCAACCACGCAGCATTCTCGATGAACTGCTGCGGCGGCGTTCCTATGACTGGTCGGAGGTGCGCCCGGAGTGGGGACTGGCGCGCAATGCCGCCTTTATTGCTGCCCGGCGTGAGCGGACACGTGGCGTCAATCTGCATGGTCGCTGCTTCTTACACGAGTATAACTGGACAACCGATCCGGATAACTCGATCCTAACGCTGATCCTCTCGGCTCCGATGGTGGTGGCGTCATGGATTAACTTACAGTATTTTGCCTCGACCGTCGATAACTGTAAGTTCGGGTCAGGCACGAAAGCGTTGCACAACCGTGTCGGTTCATTGGGTGTGGTACTGGGCAACGGCGGTGATCTGCGGACTGGCCTGGCACTCCAGTCGGTGCATACGCCCGATGGTCGTTGGTATCACGAACCGCTACGGTTGCAGGTGGTCGTCGAAGCACCCCAGGAACGGATTGCGGCTGTCCTGGCGGCCAACACCGACGTGCGCAATCTGGTGGAGAATGGCTGGGTACGCTTGTTTGCCCTTGACCCCGACAGCACCGCAGTCGCCCGTTGGGTGCCGGGAGCAGGCTGGCAGGCCGAGCAACTATCTGGCGATTGACGATTGTGTCCATGAAAGTGAGCATTGAGGACTGTCGCTTTCAGCCGACAGCGAAATGCGCCTTCGCCTCCCTTGCTTGCAAGGAGAGGATACTGGACAGCAATACCACGATATGGTACAATTGTTCTCTGACCGGTTTTGATGTTCCCCACTTGGATGGAACGATCAGCCGATAACGTGGGTGGTTGCGCCATGCGTTGGCTGAGAAGCCGTTGCCTGAAGGAGACAGAGAACGACATACCTGACGATTAGTGATACCGATCGTTCGGTGAAGTGGTGCGGTGTGCTATCACGATCGTCAATCGTCTGAAGCCGGGGGGCTCGCTCTACCCTGGCGATGGGACAATATCTCTGTCGCTGCCCGGCGGCAGGCTCATCGTATGTGGCATAGAGGGCCGTATTGCCAGGACGATTATGACCAGCACAACCCTTCTGATCGCACCTGCAGCCGCAGGCAAGACCAGAGCCGCACTGCAGGCGCTGACCGCACCGCGCCGTGGGCGGGCGATCGTGCTGGTGGCCGATAGTCGCCAGCGTCGCTGCCTTCAGAGGAGCGTCAGTGGCCTCCCTCGTGTACGAGTGCACCAGTTCTATAGCCTGACCGGGCTGATCCTGCGCCGCTCGCATCCCGATCTGGTATCTCTTAGTCCGACGTTGCAAACCCTGCTGCTGCGCGATATGCTCCACGATATGGCGCAGGCTGGCCGCTTACCGATTTTCGCCTCGGTAGCCCACAAGCCCGGCTTTATCGCCATGACCGGCGCGTTTATCACCGAGGCCCAGGAAGCTGAAGTGTCACCCCAGGCGCTGGCAGCCGCTGGTGTAAGCCATTACGATGCTGAACTCGGTGCAATCTATGCCGCCTACACCGCCGCTGTCGAACGGTTGCACCTGGCTGATAGTCCCCGGCTGCTCCTGCTCGCCCGGGATACTTTGCGCCACAATCCACGCTTCCTCGCCGGGATCAGTCTGCTGGTGGTTGATGGTTTTGACCAGTTTACGCCGCTGCAGTTGAGCCTGCTGTCCGAATTGACGCAGCAGGTTGAACAGGTGCTGATCACGCTGACCGGCAGCGCCCAGGATCGCCCCGCCCATCGCCGCTTCATTCGCACGCGGGCACAGCTTGTGGCAGCCTTGCAGCCAACGATCAGCTATCTGAGCAATGCGCCAGATGCGCCACCCGTCCATCCCCGTTCCGCCGTGCTGACCCACATCGAGCAGCACCTGTTCAACCTGGATCCGCCCCCCCTGATTGCAAATGACGGCACGCTGACCGTCATCGCCGCTGCTGACCGTGAGCGTGAGGTACGTGCCGTTTTGCGCCGAGTACAAACGCTATTACAGCAAAACATCGCGCCGGAACAGGTAGCAATCCTCTGTCGCGACAGCCACCTGTATGTGCCGCTGCTTCGCGAAGTCGCCACCGAGTATGCCTTGCCGCTGGCGTTGTACGACGGGGTACCACTGCATGAGGCACCGCCGATCCTCACGGTGCTGACAATGCTGTGGCTCCCACTTGAAGATTATCCGCGCCGTGCCCTGGTCGAGGTCTGGCGCAGCCTGGAGTATACGCCGTGGTGGCTGGATGCGGATCCCCATTCGTCGGGTGGAGTATCCAGCCTGCGCCATGCGGCCAGCCTGCTGGATCGCGTGGCGCGTGCGGCAGGCGTGACCGGCGGGCTGGAACGGTTGCGTGCGGCGCTGACCGCGCTGGCTCAGGCCGAACCGGTTGTTGCCGACGATGACCTGGAGGATGTGGTTGTCCAGCCCGCTACTGCCACGGCGCTGCTGGCCTTGCTCGACGCCTGGGTAGACTGGCTGACGCCGCCGGAACAGGCAACTATTACCGACTATAGCGCATGGGTCAGGGAACGCACACTGGCGCTGTTGGATTATGGGCGTGACGGGGCTGATCCGGTGGCCGAGATCAGCCGACGACTGGCGCGGGTGCTAAATGAACTGGTTCAGGCGGCGCAGGTGTTGTCCTTGCCGCCCGTGCCCTATCGTGACTTTATGGCCGAACTACGCGCTGCTGTTGCCAGCGCTCGCTATGGGCGAGACGAACCGACCGCAGATCGGGTGGCCGTCCTGCCCATCCTGGCTGCACGCGGTGATCGGTTTGATCACGTCTTCCTACTGGGCATGGCCGAAGGCGAGTTCCCACAACACCCGGCTGATCCGCCCTTCTACAGTTGGCGTGAGCGCACGCTTCTGGCCCAACACGGCATCAATCTGAGACCGCCCGATCCCGCCGACGAGCGTTCGTTGTTCTATGCGGCAGTGACCCGCGCCCGATGCAGCCTGACGCTGGCACGTACCTACCTTGATGAGCGCGGTAATCCGCTGGCTCCTTCGCCCTATCTGCTCGCCGTGCTGAGTCTGCTCCAACCGGCGAGTGTGCCCACCATCCGGGTAACAGCCGGCAGTACGCCCGACATTGACGAGGCTGCGTCCGACCAGGAAAGGTTGATTGCGGTGATGCAACAGGCAGGGAACAGGTCGTCTTTTTCGTTCGACTCTGAACGCGAGCAAGCGTGCCTACCCTTGCTCCAGCACGTGCGCCGCGCCTGTGCTATCGAGCGCCAGCGTGAGGGTACCACGGCCTATGGTGCCTTTGAGGGTGTCCTGGACGATGCCGACCTGATCACTGAACTGGCGCAACGCTTCGGGCCAGCGCATCGCTGGAGCATCACTCAGTTGAACAACTATATCACCTGTCCCTTTCGCTTTGCCGCCGCGCATATTCTAAAACTGGAGCAGCGCACCGAGCCAGAAGATGGGCTGGAGCAGGCCGGGCGCGGGCGGCTCTATCACGCAATTCTGGCCGAGGCCGGGAAGCAATGGATGCAGGCGAAGCATGTCCACAGCAGTGAACACGAAGCAGCGATCCTGGACACCCTGCATGCAGCGGCAGATCGGGTGCTGGCCGATGCGCCAGCCCGGTATGGGTTTGCCCCCGATGCGTTCTGGAGTTGGGATCAGACCGATGTGCGCCGTTGCCTGATCCACACCTTCCGGCGAGCGCTCCGTACAGGCGATGAGTGGTCAGCGTTGCGGACGGCGGGTGTGGAACAGGATTTCGGCCTGCGGGCGGGCGCACCGCCGCTCCAGCTTGCCACAACCGAGGGAACCATCCTGGTGGTGGGGCGTATTGATCGTATAGATCAGCATCCAGACGGCAGCCTGGCGTTGATCGATTATAAGAGCAGCAGCACTCCCCGGTCGCTGCAAGAGACGTTGAGCGGACGCGATGTACAACTGGCGATGTACCTGCTGGCAACCGAGCACTTGCTGGCTCGTGGGCAACAGGTGAAGTGGGCCGCCTTTTTTCATCTCGGCAGTGGCAAGCGCAGCACACCGCTCACGGCACGTGATCGGGAGACGGCCCTGAGTGCGATGACGGCGCGTGTCGCGGAAGTGGTAGCGGGCGTGCGGGCGGGGCACTTCGCAGTACGCCCGCGTGACGATTGCCCGCGTGGGTGTGCCTTCAAAGACATCTGCCGTTTGAACCTGGCGAAGCCGGACACGATCGAGTCGTCTTCAAGGTGACAGGGGACGCGTCCCAGGGGTGCGCTCCGGTTTCTCTCCCTGGGGACGGCCGCACTGGTGTGGGCGTTATCGCCCAACAACGGTGCCTCGGTGGCAATAGGCCCGTTCATACATCGATGCTCCTCTTCCCTCACGTCTCTGCTTCGGCGGTGATGACCACAATCGTCACCATCTCGGAGTCGGGAACCGGTGCCTGTACATCACGGCGATGTCCCAACCGTTCCGTCAGCTTGTCTATTATGACACAAGCTGGTATAATCTGGCGTCGATTGGTTCCTCCTGGCGGTACTGTTGGTATGGGCAATCGCGATCGTGCCAGAAAAGTGTTGATGGATGTCAACGAGCAATCAAGGTATGGTCTTTCAATAAGAGCCTATCCGAAAAACTGGTATACTTATCGTATGAGCACTGAACCAACACCCAAGCGCACGCGTGCGCGCACACCAAACAACAAGACCACGACCGACTTTCGCATCTCGGACGACCTGTGGGCCGTGCTGGAACCGCTCCTGCCGGTCCACGTGAACACCCATCGGTTTGGCGGCGGTCGTCCCCGCGTGTCCGATCGCCGCTGCGCCGACGCCATCTTTTACGTCCTCCGCACCGGCTGTCAGTGGGCGGCGTTAAACGCGACGGACCTGTGCCCCAAATCCACGGCGTATGATCGCTTTCGGGAGTGGGTCGCCGCTGGCGTGTTCCTGAAACGCTGGCAGGTCGGCGTCGAACGGTGTGATGAACTGAAAGGCATTGATTGGGACTGGCTGAGGATGGACGGGGCGATGACCAAGGCGCCGCGAGGGGGGGAAAAAAACCGGCCCCAATCCAACCGATCGCGGGAAAGCGGGCGTCAAGCGGTCGTTGCTGACCGAGGGGCATGGCGTCCCCATCGGCGTGGCGATTGATGGCGCCAATCGCCACGATATGAAACTGGTGCGTGAGACGATCGAGCGCATCGTCGTGGAGCGACCGGAGCCGACGGAGGAGCGACCGCAAGGCATGTGCCTGGATACAGGCTATGATTATGAAGAAGTGCGCGCGACCTTGCGCGCATTTGGCTTCACGGCGCACATGCGCAGTCGCGGCGAGGAAGCGAAGGAGATCGCCCGTGAAGCGGGCAGGCGTGCGCGGCGCTGGGTGGTTGAGCGCAGCCACAGCTGGCTCAATCGGTTCCGTCGTTTGCTGATACGCTGGGAGAAAAAGCCTGAGCATTATCTTGCCTTCCTCCACTTCGCCTGTGGCTTGATTGCCTTGCGTGCTGCCGGGTTATTCGGATAGGCTCTTAGTGGATGGCGATACCGTCTGGTTGCGCCCGATACAGTACGATGCGAAGACTGGGATGAAGAGAAAGAATTACCTGTTTCACCTTAGTAGTCCGTAAACTAAGTTCTCTTGCATTCCGAGGTGATATCGGATAGACTGGTGGTATGAAAAAAGATCACCTGACTCTGACAGAGAACGACCGCACCACGCTTGAAGGACTGCTTGCCAAAGGTACGCTCG
>DAOTWD010000111.1:0-1832 GCA_034435975.1 Chloroflexaceae bacterium
GGGTTGCTGCAACATTGAGCTGCTATAGTGAGCGAGGATGGTTTCAGGGGAGATGCAGTCAGTCTATCCCTATGGTACACCAGAGTCCAGGCACTACCGAAGCGAACGCTGGAAATACGGTTTTTTATGACTCATTGGCTAAAGCCTGAACTTCCGTTTTTTACAACCCATTATGGTAAACTCTTTTCGAAGGTCACATCGAAGTCATTTCTTGCTACCGCCTTTGAAGTACAGGTATCCACAATTATCTCAGGAGGACACAGTAATGTTCAAGTTCAAGTCGCTCAATCTGTTGATTGTATTAACAATCACCCCGTTTGTACTTGTATTGTGGTTCACGCAACCGATTGCAGCGCAGCAGGAAGATACATCTGACGTTATATGCCAGGAACTCCAGAAAGAAATCAAGAAAGATCAGGAGCTTGCGGAAATAGTAGCTACATACGTGGATATACTACGTAATCAACCAATATCACCTGAGGAGTTAGCAAAGTTGATATCCGAAGAGGAAAATGAAAAGGCCAAACTCCTGGGAATAAAGATCACGCAAAATGCTCCTTACGAAGAAGCAATAACCTCACAATTACAATTATGCTATGCGCCTATATGGAGAGATGGTAGAGTCGTATGGAATTTTCCTAATCCTGGCCGAAATGGAGCCAGGTACTCAGTAAAGCCGGAAAATGGTGTTAACCTCCTTTGGGCTGCTCCACCAGAGCAGTGGATTGACGGTATTTATCGGGATCACCCAAACTGGGGAAATTGCCTGGCCCGTAAAATTCCTGATGGTGCTACAGCTACCTTTCATAGTGCTGATGCTTGGGATGAATGCTACAATGCTGCTGCGTGCTGGGCAGAAAGTACTTTTTGCCCTGCGTGGATCAATCCTTGTAACCTGCCTGACTGGCCAAATACTCCGCTTCGCTAATTAGCAATGATGCTCAGTCCCTTGAACTGTATCCTGACCGATGTTTTGCCAGTGTTCCCTGGTATAAAAGGAGTAATGCGACAAATGACACGTCAATCCATGGTTTCACACCGAATACAACATATCCGCAAATCCGACATCACCGCTATCATTGCTGGAATCGGGTGGATGCTCTTTGCCGGTACGATATTGCTTACGGCATATCGAAACGACGATCTGGTGATCATCAAAGGGTATTTTGACTTCCGTATATTGAGTGAAATCAGCCTTTTCTTATGGGTACTTATGGGGCTATCCCTACTCCTTTCGCCGATAAACCGCAGATTTTTTGGTGTGGTGGCAACTGTTTTGGCATGCTTTAGGGTCGGTCTCATGGTGCGCAATTATCTCACTATCCCAGTGCTACACGGGTCATGGTTTTCATTCCTGTTCGGCGTTTTTCTAGCATTTTTGTTTCTTGCGCCGCCGCTCCATGTTCTGGTCACCGCATTCGCACGATCTCCCACCGTACAGGAAGGCTGATGGCCTGCAACAATGACAAAGGTAGCAACCTATCTCCGACACAACCTGGATACGCTATTGCTGCAACAGGTGATCAAACTCCCTCGTCGCATCGTAGAGGCGTCCATGGTGGCTGCTGAAAGCGAAAATCGTTCCAAATTTCGCCGAGCAACGCATCGACAAACCAGCACAGCGCATGCATCTGCGGCTCGCGATTAATCTCAGTCAACGCCGTTGTCAGCCAACCGGTCGGATAGGCGCATGAACAACAAAGGAACCAGGCGGCATAAACAGCGCCTCGGCACTGATAGTCAGCAATGGGGTCGAGAGTGCGTTGCGCTTTAGCCCATCAGCAAGCCAAGAATCTCTCCTTACTATCAGTATTGTTACAAACATAATGTTG
>DAOTWD010000112.1:0-3730 GCA_034435975.1 Chloroflexaceae bacterium
GCTGCTACAAGCTGGTCTGTAAGATTGGCATCTTCTGTAATAACTCGATGCAGAGCCTGAAAAAACCACTGTAGTACTGGTAATTGCATATCTATGGGAATATAAGGATAATCTGACTGATCATCGTTAGCCAGGAAACTGACATAGGTTTCAAATACGTGCTGCTCTGGGGATGATAAACTATCGATCGGATCGCCTCCCTGCGTCACCGTTATGTGTGCCGGAAAAATACCAGGCCCGGTCATTATCTGGGAATTGTTGATCAGAAACACAAGCCATTCCCAGCAAGCTTGTGGGTGTTCTGTCTGAGCTGAGATGTGGAGACTCTGGATATGCATATCACTGGTGTGCAATCCGGTATTACCGATCGGTAAGGGAGCCAGCGCTGCATCGAACGGTGTTTCCGTTTGATCCTGATCGGTGTTAAACATACGTGTACTCGGGCCAAACCACATCCCCGCCTGACCGTTCCGCACCAGATTCCACGCTGTTTCATTGCCACCCCCTTGCTCATTCACCACTGTATTGAGTGCTGGCATAACACCGTGTACACGATGCAGATCAAAATACCAATTGATCGCCGAAATCACTATGGGATTATGAAAGTCTGGCAGGAGATGATCACCATCTCTGCGCAGAAGTTCACCACCATTTTGCTGAATAAAGAATAAGAGATCGGGAATAACACCACTATAGGGAACATAACCATATCGCCTTTCAGTACTTATTTCAACTGTCAATGCTTGCGCCGCAGCGAGAAAGTCATCTGATGTCCATTCAGGCCCTGGGTTCGATATACCCGCCACTGTAAATAGATCGGCTTGATAATGCAATGCCCGCAATTGAACGGTATAGGGCAATCCGTACACTCCGCCCTGCCATTGATACGGTGCGCGAAACCGAGCAGGATATGCGCCTGATAGAAGACGACGCTCAACATTAAGGAGGGGCTGAAGGTCAAGCACCAACTGGGTTTCTTTTTCAGGAAAGGTACCTGCCCACATAAAGCAATCACTTGTTTGTGCCAGACCGTCGATCGTGCTGGTCGTTCCAGTATGAGCGCTACCCTGGAGTTGGATAAAGACATTGGCTTGCTGCGTATGGAATGGTTTGATCAGGTGTCTCAATGTTGTATAGCTGCGACCATGGGCAGCAAAGGTAATAACCGTGCGTTGATCCCGATCTATGGTCGGCTCCGGTGTAGCAACGACTAACTGCGCATCTGGCACTTCTGGTGTTGGTGTTAAGAGCGTCTGTACAAGTTCGGTTTCAAATCGTTGTTGAGCTATAGCTGTCAAATCCTGGGCATCAAGTTCAGGCTGGTCAAAGAGATCGTATGTCAGTTTAGTCAAAATGTTCAAGGCCTGGGTATAAGGCGGACGATCCGCTTCGCCAGTTGCGTGGGCCATTGACCAGCGCACAGCCTCTGCCGTATCATTATCGAATTGTTCCCAAAAATGGGTGGCCTCAGCGACCGAACGACGGGCTGGTACGAGAATCGTACCAGCTATGGATGTGGTCTCAAATACTACTGGTTGACGGGAAAGAAACTCAATCCACTGCCAGGATGCCTGGGGTGCCACTGTGCCGGCACTGACAATATAGCCTTCGCCAATGGATCCAAAGTAATGTTCATCAGCAGGATAGGCCACCGTCCCAACCGTAAACGAAACCTCCGTGTCTAGCGGATTGCCCTGGTTGTCACGTGGTGTAAAAACACCACTGACCCACATGCCAAGACGCCCACTTTGATACAATTCATAGCTATCTACCAGCGGCTCAACATCAGGATTTAATTCTCTGGGGACGATAAGCGCACCAGTTGTTTGCAAGCGTTGGATATAGGCGATAGCGTCTTGCAGATCTTCACGCTGAAAATGCACCTGATCGGGAGGTAGCCGTCCGAAATCAACCCCTTGTAACCTCAATACCTCGCCTAACAGTCCGCCAGCACTCCCGAGAGTAGCAAGTAATCCGCCAACCACAATCTGACCATTCTCTTGTCGAGCCAGTTGTTCGGCAGCACGATGCATTTCATGCCATGTCCAACCCAACTCTGGGAATGGGACATCAAATTGTTCAAACAAATCTCTGTTGTAGCTCAACAAGTCGATCGCACGATAACGTGGTAAAGCCCAGAGAGATTGCCTCGTCATATACTGTTCGAGCATTTGCGGGTAAAAATCGGTCTCGTCGAAGCTGGCATCGGCAGCCATCAATGGTAGGAGGTTGAGAATGAGTTGATACTGACTTAGCTCTGTCAGATTACCGGCAAAGGTGGTATCAGCATGCGCGAGTATCCAATGGCTCTGAGTCAGGCTGTCTGGCTGCGGATTCTGGGCCAATAGCTGCTGGATCAACTCATCGCTGGAAATGATAACGACCCGTACTTCTGGTTGTTCGGTCATAAACTGCTGTGCAAATGTTTCATATATTTCACGCTGGTGGTCATGTACTGCAAAAGAAATCGTCGTTTGCTGCTCTTCAGTTGTTGTAGAAATGCTGCGTGATTGACAGGAGACCAACACCACCATAACACTACACAGCAGGCATATTTTTTGTGAAATAAGTAAGCTCACGGTATTATCCTTCATTACAGATTGTGCTACAGCGCAAGTTGAAACGGTATTACGCGGTGGGATCAGCTACGCTCAACCATGTCATCGTGAGCGAATGCAAGCGATCGCATTAAATCTTCATTGCAACGCCATGAGATGCTTCCCTGCGCTGACGCTCTGGTTAGCATGCCATGGCGTTTCGTTGGGACACACGACAGACTCCATCTTCACCACATAACTTGTGTTTAGTTATAGTCCTATATCATTTGTGAACAAACCGGCGTTCAGGCTTGAGCCTGGATAGTGCCCCGTCCAGTGGTACAACCACTTTGATTTGACGAGGTGAAATAGCCTTTTGCGACTTGCTTATCATAAGTTCAACCCAGCAGATGAAACTAATCAGACCACTTATTATCCAGTCAAAACGAATGTATTTACTTAATTATTAACATGCTTAATACTACCAACTTCCAAGCCGAACTGACCATGGATCAGAATCCCAGACATCAGTATTACATAACCTTACCCAACATAGACCCTGGGTGCAATCGAACCAACCGGAAAATCCCCAATGCCATATTGCTGCTGCGTCTGTTACGGGATTGAGAGCATGTGTGCCGAGATTGTTTGTTGGCATGATCTGATTTTGGGGTACTGCGTTCCATTGAGAGTAATTGTCATTACAGTGAAGATCATTAGCATTCCAAGCGTTATTTGGGGCATGTCTCTGCCATAATATTGCACTGTAAGGTACGTGTATCCAGTGTTGAGCCTGGGCCTTTGTCGCAGGAACAATAGATACGATAACTACCAACAATCCGATAACAAGAAGTGGCTTCTTTCGCATAGTTTTACCTCATTTATTGACGATGTCCAATATCTAAATTTTCAGATCCTCTGTTTAGCCAGGTTTTTTGGATAGTACCAGGGATTAATTGTTACATGTCAATACCTGGACTTATTGCTATTGAAGAATAGATTATCACAGATCAACCTGAGCGTTAAAATATTGAACACCGCATTATAGTAAGCCTGCAATGAGTCATAAAAAACCGTATTTCCAGCGTTCGCTTCGGTAGTGCCTGGACTCTGGTGTACCATAGGGATAGACTGACTGCATCTCCCCTGAAACCATCCTCGCTCACTATAGCAGCTCAATGTTGCAGCAACCC
>DAOTWD010000113.1:0-3842 GCA_034435975.1 Chloroflexaceae bacterium
CTGCTGGCACTGGGCATACTCTCGCGAGCGCAGGCGAGTCGAGCGCTGCTGGTAGGAATCTGGCTGGCTATCGTGTTGCTGCTCATACGCCTGCCACACTGGCTGCGGCAAGAGCGGCGGCGCACGGTGGTGATCAGTCTGCCTGGCACGAGACGACGAAATGCGAGGCGTAGCGCGTCCCGCCGGGGCACCGGGGGCGGCTAACCGAACGACGGGATGCACCCGGTACGGCCACAGGCACGCCGGAGCCGTGCCCTACACGTGGAACGTGAGGCGCGAGGTGTGTAGTGACGACCACAGTCGTTACTCTATGTTCTGCACAGGTCTCTGCGTCTTTGCCCCTTTGCGTCTTTGCGTTAAAAACGAGATCGGGGGTGGCAAGGATGCAGGGACGTGATGGTTTTGCCTCCTCAATATATGGCTTGCTGTTCTGGTTGAGCTTGTTAGAGACAATGGCAGCGGTGTTGCGCTTGCGTGGGTTGCGCATAACGGGTCGGCTGACGCAGGTATGCATCGCGCCTACCCTGTTTCTGGCCCTACGCCAACTGCGGCGTGACGGGCGGCGCGCGTGGCTTACGCTGGCACTAACCAGCCTGCCGGCGCTGATCGGCCACCTGGCGCTGGCAAGCTGGCGTAATCGGGCGCTTGATCCGCGTTTGCGCCTGCGCCCTGGTATCTATGCCGACCGGCAGATTTCGCGGCTGGATATACCGACAGCCACCGGCCCGGTACCGGCGCTGTATGTTGTGCCCCACGCAGAAACACGCACCGCAGTGTGTGTCGCCCACGGCTCCGGCTGCAACAAGACCTTTTATGCCTGGCCCATCGTAGACATGCTGCTCCGGCAGAACATGGCCGTATTGCTGATCGATCTGGATGGGCACGGCGAGAGTCCGCGCCCGCAAGCGTTCCCCGCTATTGTGCATAACATTATCGGCTCGCTGGAATGGCTGCGCATACGTCACGAGCGCGTCGGTGTCATCGGCGTCAGTCTCGGCGGGTGCGTTGCGCTGCGGGCTGTGGCCGATACCGCCATGGCTGACGCACTGGTGGTATTGGAAGCGCCGATCTGGTTATGGTACACCCGCTGGCATATGCTGCGCGAAGTGCTGTGGCTCCTGCAACCGGCGGTGCTACGCCTCCTGCGCGATGGCAGCCCCTACCACATCGTCCACGCCTGGGAGTCACCGCGCATTCGGGCCACAATTGGCACCCGCGATTTGATTGAGGCGCTGGATGTGATCGGCAGTTTGCAGCGTATTACAGCAACAGCACACGGCCTGCCGTTGCTGTTGATCTATGGCGGTAGCGATGCGATTGTGCCGCCAGTTCAGGCCAGGCAAGTGGCGCGGGTTATGCCGCCATGGGGCACGTTGCACCTGCTCCCCCACGCCAGCCACCTGTCGCTGCCGATTGACCCGCGCACGCTACGCTTGATCGCTGACTGGCTGCGGGAGATGCTGATCACCGACGGCTAACGGTTGACGGTTGATGGCTGTTGAGGGGCGCAACAGGCGCGACGAGTTGGCAAGAATGCCCAGATCAGGCAAAGACTGCGCCGCCGCTGCCAGGATCGGCGGCAAAAAGCCCAGTGCCGCCAGCGATAGGCCGAGCAAATTGTACACGGCGGTAAACCCGATATTCAGCTTCACCACCCGGAGCGTGCGTCGGGCGATATGCAGCGCTTCCGGCACCAACAGCCAATCATCGCGCATCAGCGCAACATGTGCCGCCTCCAGCGCAATATCCGTTCCGGCCACACCCATTGCTATGCCAACATCGGACTGGGCCAGCGCGGGCGCGTCGTTCACCCCATCACCCACCATTACGACCGTATGTCCCTGCGCCTGGTAGTCTCTGACAATCGCAATCTTGTCTTCAGGTAAAAGCTGCGCACGATAGGCGATGCCCAGTTGTGCGGCCAGCGTCGCGGCGGCCCGCTCGTTATCGCCCGTCAGCAGTTCCATACGCCGAATGCCTAGCGCCCGTACTGCCGCCAGCGCCGCCGGTACTTCCGGCCGCACGGTATCGGCCGCCGCCAGAATGCCAACCGGTTGCCCATCGCAGGCCACGTAGAGCAGCGTCTGGCCCTGCGCCTCCAGTTCGGCCGCCAGTGGTGGCGGTGTTGTATCCAGCACCATGCGCTGATTACCGACCATGACCATATGCCCATCAACAGCGGCTCGCACACCCATCCCTGGTACCGCCACAAAATCCTGCGGTTCGCCCACCTCAATCCCACGCTGCTGCGCCACCTGACGTACCGCCTCGGCCAGGGGATGCTCCGAGTAGCGCTCGGCGGTAGCCGCCAGCCTCAGCAATGCTGCTTCCGTCAGCGTACCCAGCGGTACGATCCGCGTGATCTGCGGGCGACCTATGGTCAGCGTGCCCGTTTTGTCGATCAGCAGCACATCGGCGCGGGCCAGTACCTCCAGATACTTGCCGCCCTTGATCAGCAATCCGCGCTTTGCTCCGGCCCCAATCGACGCCAGCATCGCGATTGGTGTCGCCAGTGCAAAAGCACACGAGCAAGCCACCACCAGCACCGCCGCAGTTGCCAGCGCATCCTGACGAATGAGCAAGGTCAACAGCGCAATCGTCACCACCACCGGCAGATACCAGGTCGAAAAACGGTCAGCGATGCGTTGCACCTCGGCCCGGTGCGTCTCAGCCTCGGCCACAAGTCGGATAACGCGCCCGAAGGTCGTATCCGCGCCCACATGCGTCACGCGGATGCGCAGACTGCCCAGGCGCGTCAGCGTAGCGGCAAAGACGTGCGTACCTGGCCCGGCCTCAACCGGCATCGCCTCGCCGGTAATCGCGGCCTGGTCGATCGTAGCCTGACCGCTGATCACCTCCCCATCGACCGGAATCTGCTCACCTGGACGGACAATCACCGTTTCACCCACACATACCGCTTCCAGCGGCACCTCCAGCTCGGTTTCGTCGCGCAGCACCCGCGCCGTCTGGGGTGCCAGCGCAGTCAAATCCTTCACCGCCCGCCGCGCTCGCTCGGTCGTGAAGCGCTCGGCATAATCGCCCACGCGCATAAAGAAACCCACAATTGCGGCTGTCGCCCACTCACCCACCGCCAGCGCTGCAATCAGGCCCAGCGTCATCAGCGTATGGGCGGTAATCTTCCGCTGCAACGCGGCACATACCACGTTGCGCAAGACGGGATAGCCCGCGATGAGAACAATAGCCAGACCGACCGGCCAGGGTAGGTGTGCAGTAAAGGCGTCGAACACACCCAGCCACTCGCCAATCACCACAATAAACAGCACGGCACCAATCACCAGACCAAACAGGCGCAACACGGAATGCGTCAACTGCTCAATGCTCGCGGGTGCCTCGGCGCGGTCGCTGGTGATCGGGACGGTATAGCCCGCGTTTTGCACCGCCTGGGCAATAGCTGACCGATCCACCCGTAGCGGATCAAGCGCAATGACCGCCTTCTCCGCCGCCAGCAACACGTTCACCGTTGTCACGCCGGGTAGGGCCGCAATCGCCTGCTGAACGTGCATTGCACACTCGGCGCAGTCCATTCCCTGCACCGGAATCTCGATTGTCTGTTGGGCATCGCTCATGAATCACCTCTTTCTTCATCAGCATAGTGGGGACAGGCTGCAATCTGCGGAGCGTGATCAAGCAGCAATGCATCAACCAGCGCCAGCATTGCCGCCACGCGTTCATCGCTCAGTTGATAGTAGGCATAGCGTCCCTGCTGGCTACAGATCACCAGGCCACACTCACGCAGACAGGCCAGATGGTTGGAGGTATTTGACTGACTCAGCCCGGTTCTGGTCATAATTTCGGTCACGGTTAATGACCCGGTACACAGC
>DAOTWD010000114.1:0-12579 GCA_034435975.1 Chloroflexaceae bacterium
TCAATGCTGCTGAACAAGGGCCACTGGAGGTGCTTATCGTTATTGCGAAACATACCGATCCCCTCAACCATGCGTGGCACTATTGTACCACACTTGCATGAGATGCCAAGGTGCTACCTTTTTTCAGTGGAGTCATCAGTTGATTGGCATTTTTATTACGAGTATCAGGACTCTGAGGGAGCAGTGAAGCAGTGAAGCAACGCTCGAACGCTCAGACCGCTCGAACGCTCCAACGCTTCATCGCTTCAACGCTCAGACCGCTTCAACGCGGCCGCAGGCGAAATGGAATGCCTGAGCCGAATTGGTTGTACATATTGTTGAAACCATCGCCTGATGACGCATTATACTATAATTTGAAAAATAATTCCGGACTCTCATTACGTGATAGGTTTCACATCTGTACCCTGCCCCAGGTGGTCTATGCCAATAATCCGATACAGGGACTCTCGATCGAGGTTGGCACGGGTGGTCGCGGCCAGATAGTCATACATCGCCGTGCGGTCAAACGGCGTTGTGCGGATCGGGAATGGCTTGCCGCGTTGCGTAGCCAGATGACTGAGCAGTGCCTGGCGCAGAGCGTCATTGTCAAACAGGCCGTGCAGATAGGTGCCCGCTACCAGACCATCGGCTGCCAGCGCCCCATCGCTGTCCTCAATCGGCTGTGCGCCACGGGCGGTGACATGCAGCAGAGGGGTGGCACCAGCAGCCAGGGTGGTACGGCCCATATGGATCTCATAGCCTTCGACATCGAGGTTGTGTGCAGTGGCAAACAGGCCACGGCTGGTGGCAATGCGCCCGCGTGCGCGAACGGTTTGTTTGCTGCCTGCAAAGATGGTCTGGACTGACAGCAGCCCCAGGCCAGCCGTGACCGGGCTGCTCGCCTCGACCCCATCCGGGTCGTAAATCGCCTGGCCGAGCATTTGATAGCCACCGCAAATGCCAATGATCGGCGTACCAGCTTGCACGCGGGCAATCAGGCAGGCCGCCAGGCCGCAGGTTTGCAACCAGTGCAAATCGGCGACCGTTGTTTTGGTGCCGGGAAGAATGATCAGATCCGGGTGGCCCACATCTGCAACGTGTTCGACGAAGCGCAGGTTGACGGCGGGTTCAGCCGCCAGCGGGTTGAAGTCATCAAAGTTGCTGATGTGCGGTAGCCGAATGACGGCAATGTCTAGCTGTGCCGCCATCGTCGCCGGGGTGTCCACCGCGGGCATGGGCCGCGCATCATCAAGTGCGACAGAGTCTTCATCGGCGATGCGCAGATTGCGGATGAAGGGTACCACGCCCAGTACCGGAACGTGGCCACGCTCTTCCAACATATGCACACCGGTCTCAAACAGTTGGGGGTCGCCCCGAAACTTGTTGACGATCAGGCCGCGCACCAGCGCCCGTTCCGGTTCCTCCAGAAGCATGAGAGTGCCGAGCAACTGCGCAAAAATGCCGCCGCGGTCAATGTCGCCCACCAGCAGTACCGGGGCGTGCGCATAGCGCGCAATCGCCATATTGACAATGTCGCTCTGCCGCAGGTTGAGTTCGACCGGACTGCCCGCCCCTTCGATGACGACCAGGTCATACCGGGTACGGAGCGTATCGAGCGCCCGGGTGACAACGCTCCACAATTCAGCGCGACGGTGCATATAGTCACGGGCCGGCAGGCGCATCCACGGCTGGCCCATCACGACGATCTGGGCAAAAGAGTCGGTTTCGGGCTTGATCAGAATCGGATTCATCTCCACCGTCACATCGATCCCGGCTGCCTCCGCCTGCATCGCCTGCGCGCGCCCGATCTCATGCCCATCATGGGTGACAAACGAGTTAAGCGCCATGTTCTGCGCCTTGAAGGGAGCTACCCGCAGGCCATCCTGCCGAAAAATGCGGCACAGCGCGGCAACCAGCAAGCTCTTGCCCACCGAGGACATCGTCCCCTGGATCATCAGCACCCGGCCGGGCATCGGCGTCCTCCAATCTCGGCCAGTGCTGCCACCAGGCGCGCATTGTCGTGCATACCGCGTGCCGCCAGCCGGATATACGTTGGCAGGCCGAACGAACTGCAATCGCGCACCAGGATCTGCCGGGCATACAACTCGCGTGTCCACACGTCCGCCGAAGGAACGGGCAGCAGGCAGAAATGGGTGCGGGAGGGCAGCGGCCACAGCCGTATCCTAACGAGATCTTGTGCCAGAGCATGACTGGCCCGCGCCAGGGTGGTCAGCGTGGTCTGCAGATATTCCTCGTCTTGCAAGGCAGCGATGGCAGCAGCCTGGGCCAGCGTGTTGACACTCCACGGCGGTTGCACCTTTTCAAGGGCGGCAATGATCGGCGGGTGGCTCAGCGCATACCCCACGCGCAGGCCGGTCAGCGCATAGTCTTTGGTCAACGAGCGCAGAATGAGCAGGTTGCTGGCGCTTGCCAGCACGTCCAGCAACGACCAGGCCGTCGGCACAAAGCGCACAAAAGCCTCATCCAGCACGCATAGCGTATCCGGGCAGTGCGTCAGGATCTGCACAATGGCTTCCTGATTCAGATAGGTTCCGGTGGGATTGTTCGGGTTGCAGAGAAAGAGCAGCCGTGGCTGTGTTTTGCGTGCCAGCGCCAGAAATGCCTCGATGTCGAGCGCAAAATGCGTGGCCGGATCCGTGCGATAGCGCACAACCTCGGCACCCATCATAGCGGCGGCGGTGGCATACTCGCCAAAGGTTGGCTCAACCACCAGCACCCGATCACCGGTACGCAGGTAAGCAACCGCCAGGTGGTAGATCAGATCAACCGAGCCGTTGCCTACCAGCAACTGGCGCGGTTCAACGCCCAGGTGTTCAGCCAGGAACAGGCGCAACGGCGTAGCACGCGGGTCGGGATGTTGCTCAATCGGCACTGTGCGCATGGCGTCCCAGATACGAGGCGATGGCCCGAACGGGTTGACGTTGGCGCTGAAATCGAGCAAGTCTGCCGGTTCGGGCATCATGGCAGATCGGCAGTGAAAGCCGCCGTGCGGCACGGATGGAACGTGCTCCAGCTCCGGGCGTGGCTGAATGCCAGTGGCGCTCTTACGATCGTGCATCGTTGCTCCTGCGACACATCCAATGCAAGCGTAGTCCGATCACAGTCAGGCCAAATGTCAGCGACACCAGACGTGCGGCGTGCTGAATATCGGCCGGTGTGGGCGGGCGGCCAGCGGTATGCAGCCGATAGTGCCCCACTTTTTCGAGGCAGATATCAAGTGCACCGGCTATGGCGCTCATCGGATAACCGGCATTCGGACTGGCTGTGCGTGCATGATCGTTGCGCAGCACCCGCCATGCCAGACGTGGCCGGGCACCAGCCAGGCTGGCCGCAGCCACAATCAGCAGGCCGGTGAGTCGGGCCGGTAGCCAGTTGAGCGCATCGTCAAGCCGGGCCGGAACCTTGCCTAGAAACTCATAGCGCCCGTGGTAGCCAAGCATGGCATCCAGCGTGTTCACCGCACGATAGGCACAGGCCCCGCCTAGACCGAAGCAATGATAGTAGAGCAGGGGTGCCACAAACGAGTCGCTGGTATTTTCCGCCAGCGACTCAATCGCGGCAGCAGCCAGTTGCGACGGGTCGAGTTGCGCCGTATCGCGGCTGACCAGCGCTCGCAACGCCTGCCGCGCCGCATTGAGATCACCGGCTTCGAGCGGACGCTGGACAGCAGTTCCGGCGCGGATCAAGGTGCGGGCGGCAAAGGTGGTTTTGAGCAACATCGCTAACCCGATTGTGCCAACGGAGGCACCTGCTACGGATCGCTGGAGCGCTTGCAGTCTTCGTTCCAGCCCATAACCGACGCCGGCGGCAACACCGACCGTCAGCACGGTGATACCCGCACCATACAGCAGCTCAGCGCGGGGCGCATCGTAGGGAGCGTGCTGCTCCAGCGTGGTCACCAGTTGCCCCAACCAGGCCACCGGATGGAGCGCATTCGGCGGCTCACCCAGCAACCAGTCGTATCCAAGTGCCAGTGCCAGCGGTGTCCAGTGGTTTGCTTCAGGCCGATTCATCATACGTCAGAGGTGCAGTAACCGTTCAGATGATACCTGCGCCAGCCGGGTTGCGGGGGGCCACAGGCCCCCGCAAAACCGTTGTCTGGCCCGTTTTGAACAAGCCGAAACAAGGAACCTCCCGGAGGCGCAACGCCCCTCCTGACCACCCCGCCTGAACGATTACGAGATTCACGTGGCCAGGCGACTGAACCCTGTATCTTTCATATTGCTCAAGGTATTATATCGTCAGCCCCGGGGGAGGCGTAGCGTGGCCTCGTCCCTCCGTACCCCTGCTGAGCTGATGTCTCATTATGACTATTGTAGCACGTCCTGGGATCATCAATTACCGAAAACTTTATCATTTAACCATGTTGTGGTATCATCTCTGTAAGCCAGGAGAATCAAAACAGATGGTACCAACAACTTCACAACCTGGGACGGGGTCTTTAGAACTTTCGGGATGTGGCGTGGAGCCAGTCTGTCTGTATGACGTGCGTCAAAGCGGAAGAGGCTGAGTACACCGTCGTGCTGGTAGCCCCCGCGTACACATCCCAGAAATGCTCGTCCTGCGGCGAACTCATGCAGCAGCGGGTGAGTGACGGCATACACTCCTGACCCTATTGTACGCTGGTGCTGGAAAGGGATCATAATGCGGCACGCAACACTCTGCAGCGGGATCTCATGAGACCGGGGTGGTAGTCTCCGAGAGCAACAGTTGCTTTCGCCCCGGGAGTCGTCATTCAAAGGCTTTTCGTCAGGCGATCACGGGTTATTCTGGTGAGGGCGTGTGGAGCGCCAACACGTTCGGTGGAACGAAGGGGTGTCCTACATAGTGAGACGGACGCATACTACCAGGGAGGTACTATGGAAATTCCAGCTTATGTGAAGAACGAGAAACTACGCAACTGGGTGCAGGAAATGGCCGCACTCTGTAAGCCAGATACCATTTACTGGTGTGACGGATCGGAAGAAGAATATAACGAGATGTGGCGGTTGCTGGTCGAGTCTGGTGCGGCTATCAAGCTGAATGAAGAGAAGCGCCCAAACAGCTATCTGGTTCGCTCTGATCCCAGTGATGTTGCGCGGGTGGAGGATCGTACCTTTATCTGTAGCCAGAGCAAAAACGATGCTGGCCCGACCAATAACTGGATGGATCCGCGCGAGATGAAGCAGATTCTGGGCGGTCTGTTCGATGGCGCGATGCGTGGACGCACAATGTATGTCATTCCTTATAGCATGGGGCCTATCGGTTCACCAATTGCCCATATTGGCGTTGAGTTGACCGACTCGCCCTATGTGGTCGCCAACATGCGCATTATGACCCGTATGGGCAAGGCCGTGTATGATGCGCTGGGTGAGACCGGCGAGTTTGTGCCCTGCCTGCACAGTGTGGGCAAGCCGCTCGGCCCCGGTGAGAAGGATGTGCCCTGGCCCTGCAATGACACCAAGTATATCGTCCACTTTCCCGAAGAGCGCTCGATCTGGT
Organism: Chloroflexaceae bacterium; assembly: GCA_034435975.1. Classification (GTDB taxonomy): domain Bacteria; phylum Chloroflexota; class Chloroflexia; order Chloroflexales; family Chloroflexaceae; genus CAKZQX01. The sequence goes on from DAOTWD010000114.1 coordinate 5,482, forward strand.
CATTTGGGAGTGGCTATGGTGGGAATGCGTTGCTGGGGAAGAAGTGCTTTGCGCTCCGCATTGCGTCGGTGCTGGCGCGTGATGAAGGCTGGCTGGCCGAGCATATGCTCATCCTCGGTGTTGAAGATCCCAGAGGCGAGAAGACCTATGTAGCGGCAGCGTTCCCCAGTGCCTGTGGCAAGACAAACTTCGCCATGCTGATCCCCCCCCCTGCGTTCGAGAACGATGGCTGGAAAGTCACAACGATTGGCGATGATATTGCCTGGATCAAGCCCGGCCCGGATGGGAAGCTGTATGCGATCAATCCTGAATATGGCTTCTTCGGAGTGGCACCCGGTACTTCGATGGAATCGAATGCCAACGCGATGCTCTCGGCCAGAGCCAATTCGGTCTTCACCAATGTGGCGCTCACGCCCGATGGCGATGTGTGGTGGGAAGGTATGACGAAGACCCCCCCACCCGAGTTGATCGACTGGAAGGGCGAGAAGTGGACGCCGGATTGTGGGCGCCTGTCTTCGCATCCCAATGCCCGGTTCACTGCTCCCGCCGGGCAGTGTCCCTGCATTGACCCCGAATGGGAGAATCCTCAGGGTGTGCCGATCAGCGCCTTTATCTTTGGTGGTCGCCGCAGTTCTGTCGTGCCGCTGGTCTACCAGGCCTTTAACTGGAACTATGGCGTCTATATGGCCGCCACGATGGGTTCGGAGATGACGGCGGCGGCAGTCGGTGGTGCTGGTCAGGTGCGCCGTGACCCGTTTGCGATGCTGCCGTTCTGTGGCTATCATATGGCCGACTACTTTAACCACTGGTTGCAATTCGGCCGCAAGATCCCCAACCCACCGCGCATCTTCGGGGTTAACTGGTTCCGCAAGGACGAAAATGGCAAGTTTGCCTGGCCCGGCTTTGGTGAGAATATGCGTGTGCTGAAGTGGGTGGTCGAGCGTGCTCGTGGGCACGCCGTCAGCGTTGAGAGTCCGCTGGGCTGGGTGCCGCGCTATGAGGATCTCGACTGGCGCGGAATGGAGGATTTCTCGCCTGACCGCTTCAACGAGGTCATGCAGATCGATCGGGATACCTGGATCGGCGAAGTTCTCTCGCACGAAGAACTGTTCCTCAAGTTGTACGATAAACTGCCCAAGGAGCTGATCTTTATCCGTGAGTTGATCCTGTCTAGCCTGTGGCGCTCACCCGAAAAGTGGGGCCTTGCGCCCGAGCGCGCATAGAGCGTGTCGTTGCTGGTTACCTGGCCAGGAAGCTGGTACCGGCCCAGAGCGTCGGTACCAGGCTATGATACAGCAATCCCTGGAACGCATATTGACGTTCTGCTCACCCCTGGCCAGTTGAAAAGCCGTTATCCTGGTTCAACAGGTACGCCTCAATCTGCGGCTGGGTGCAGAACCAGACGGGTTGTGACCCACGGTGCCGCCAATAATGCCTGTCGCATACGCTCCTCACTCTCATATTGTTGCGGCAACCGCCGACCCTCACACACCAGCGTCACTCTCTCTTCCCGAAACGGCCAGGGTGTGACATGGATGTGCTGTGCATTATCGGCTATGGGCGTCAGTGTGAGCGCTATGGTGCCGTTCGCAGCCGGTACAGCGTCAAACGTGTGGGGGGTGTCCAGGCCCATGCACAGCGCCAGCGAGAGCATATCCCATACGGCGACCAGTTGTCGATTGCGAGCGATCATTTCTTGCGTGACATACGGTGCATAGTGCGAATCGGCTTGCAAACTGGCTATCAGTTCGCGCTGTAACGTATATTCGCCAGCCAGCCATTCCTGCACGGCTCGCTCCTCATCCGCAGTAGCATAGGTACGGCCATAGCGCTCGTACAGCCCTGTCCCATGTAGCGATACCAGCAGCGCCGGATAGCGGCCCAGCGCCAGCGCCATCCGCGCCGCAGAAGACCAGATAGCGACGTGGAGCAGCGTGGGCATTTCGAGAAAGCTGTGAGGCCGACCGGTCTGTCCATTCAAAGTCGGACTGGCTTCCCATGCCAGCCAGCCAATGTCGTGCTGTTCAGCACCGAGGCAGACATCGGCCCACGGTTCAAAATGACCGACGCACGTATTGCCCCAGGCCTGTGCCAGTTGCCCGGCGATCCAGGCATGTGTCGGCTGCGTAATGACGATGAATCCCGCAGGATCTTCGCGATGGAGCACGTGGTTCCTCCTTTCCACTCCTACAACGAGGTATCCCCTGGTATGGCACTTCGGGCGGGCTATGGCTGAGACCCTGCCAGTGCTTTTGCAGCAGCACAGGCGGGCAAACCGATATACGACATCCTTCTGGGCCGCACCTGGCATACAAGTATAACACGTATGGCACTGCTGCGGCGAGAGCGCAGAGGCGAGAGCGCAGAGGCGAGAGCGCAGAGGCGAGAGCGCAGAGGCGAGAGCAGAGGGGGTGAATATATAGAATTCTGATCCAATGGCTCCCTATTCCCTACTTCCTGACAGCTATTTCCTATTTCCTGACAGCTATTTCCTACTTCCTGACAGCTATTTCCTGGCGAGGGTAGTGTACGGAACCGGTCATGGATACCGCAACAGGGCCGGTGGTGCAGCGGCTGGACGATGATGCCCGGAGGGCTTATCATAGGGGATACCCATCCTGCCATCCGGGTGCGTGGGCAGGTGGTACGATCGGCACACCGCGTTGACGCGCTCTGGCGTACAGGCGTATAGTGCCGAGACCGGGTGCTGGATTCGGCTCGATGAGCGGTGCGGACGGTGATACCTTGTATGCGTATGTGCATAGCGATCCGGTGAATGTTGTGGATCCGATACGTTTATCGGCTCTGGGAACGTGTCTCCTCCAGTCTCCTGGTGACACCCTGGGATTGCATTCTCTCGGAAGTTTACTGGCTCCGGCAGGGTTCAACATTATTTCAACGCGTGGAAAATTCAAAGGCGCTGCAAAAGGGACATCAATCCTTTCACTCGGTCTGCGGAAGCTAACCCGAAATGCACAATTACCCATCCGGTTACCCGCTCCTGTTGGACTGTTTCGGTTTCGACGAACGAAATCAATAGGGAGTTTTTTTGGAAGATGGCTTCCCGTCGTTGGGTGGGGGATTCTTGCCTTTGATGCCTACCAGACCGGAAGGCATACGTGGCGATGTATGCAGTCTGGTGCCTGTACGCCTGAACTGCCCGAGGAAGAAGTGGCATATTGCAGTGGCACCCAGGCGTACCTGCCCAGGTTTCACGGGTTGTTCACCCGTGTGGTGGCACTCCACCGCTATGGGGGGCTGGTGCGCCCGAACGTTTTCCGCAGTGCGGTTGTGATCGTATGTGCGGCAACCGACCGCACGTTCACGTGTGCCGGTGCCCTACGCACGCTGACGGGGAGGCTCTCCCGTCCGTTTGCCGGCGTCAAGCGGGCCGAGGCCGCGCAAGCGGGGGCGCCCTGCTATCCCCGGGCGCACGTGCCGGGGCGGTACGGGCTATTCCGTAAAGATTGACCGGGCCGTACATCACCGCAACAAGACTTGCCGAAAGAGGAGATAATATAGAAGTCTGATCCAATGGCTCCCTATTATGACAACGAGACTTCACCGCAGCCGGTGTGCGGGGGCCTGCGGTCTCCGTGTATGGGTTCCTTCTGGTGCGGCGCGGCAAAGCCGCACCGCACCAGATACGGTGGTTTCAGCGGGTTGAAGCTGCGCCACGCCTTCCTACCCAGGGGATGTCTCGTTGTAGTACTCTTTCCTATTTCCTGACTGCTATTTCCTGGGGAGAGCTGAGGGTCGTTGCGTTGAGGAAGATGCCAATCCCCGACATCCCCTTCATCACGAGACTAGAGGGAAATAGATGCACATCCTGGCAGAAGATATTATAGCGTTCGTAGCGCGTGAGACGGGGATTCACCCGTCAAAGCTTACATTGTCCACGCGTCTTCTGGATGACCTGGGAATAGACGGCGATGATGCGGTTGAGTTTTTTGAGCATTTTGAACAAGCCTTTGGTGTTGATCTATCCGATTTTCCTTACTACCGCCATTTTGGGCCAGAAGGATGGGATTTGTTTGCTGGTAAGCTTACCCGTTTCATCTGGCACCTGTTTAACATAGAGTATCTGTATACATACGAATACATTCCAATCACTATTGAGGACTTGATCGTGGCTGCTCATGCCAAACGATGGGTGAAGAACATACCGGATCGATCCTGAATATTCGATACACCCCGGATCCTGCGTCCGTTGACTTCGATGACGAAGGTGGTACAATCCATCAGGGGTTCCGCTGTCTCTGGTGTGGCACCCGGCAACCAGAACCCCATGGGGCGGTCGAACGTAACTCCGGCCCCCCTCGGATAGCCTGACAGTCACGTATACGCAATCAACCGAATCTGATATCAGGCTGGTTCAGTCATAGCAGGAAAGAGAGGATACGCAGATGTTTGGCCGCAAGAAACGGGAAGAAGAACAGGCAGAAGAGGCACGCAAGAAAGAAGAAGCGGCTCGGAAGGAGCAGGAAATTCGGCAGTCCATCAACCAGATGCAGGCCCAACTCTCGCAACGTGCGCAGGAAATACAGCAACTGAATAAGGAACTCGAAGCGGCAAAAGCTGACAAAAAGCGCGCTGAAGACATGCAGAAGCAGTTGCAAGCGATGCAAAAGGAGATGGCGGCGCTTCAGCAACGGCTTAAGGAAGCCGAGACCCAATCAGCCCCCGCTGCTCCCGCCGGCGCACCGCAACAACCTGTGGCAGCACCCCGGCCTGAAGGTCTGGCAATTGGGGCAACGGCCTGGGTGCGCAGAGCAGGTGGCAAGGGCTTAAACCGTCGTAGTGCGCCTGGCCTCAACGCAACCGTTCACGACAGTCTCACCATTGGTACCCAGTTGACGTTGCTCGAAGGCCCGCTCACGGCTGATGGCTATACCTGGTGGCGTATCCGCACCAGTGATGGGCGTGAAGGCTGGGTTGCGGGTGAGGAGTTGGTAACACAGCCTGAATAGGTGGCGGACAGCCCGGTCTGCCCATCGGCTTGCTGTGACCATCGCTTCTCGCTGGAAGAAGATCCCGCCCGGTCGCCAGGGTCGCTATGTTACCCAGACGATCGGGCAGGCGGTACCTCGATTGCCTCTACGCGGTACTTCTTCACAGTAACTCATCATCACATGTAGCAGCAATAGCCTATACGTCATATCTGGATATAGGCCTCCTGTCATTATTGATCCGGTATCGCCAACCCTGAATCCTGAAGCACCTCCCAAACAACCAGAGAGTTGCAGCCATCTCGTTCATGAAGTCGTAAGAGTATCTCCAGTCTATGTGTTCGTAATCATAAAAAGGAATGCAAATGGTTACCTCTCGATCTATTATATCGATAAGGCGTCTGTTAGCGCTTGTGCCTCTGGTCTGCATTGCTGGCTGTGGTGACCTGGGCTTCTTACAACCGCCAACCGCCACGCCAGTGATTATTATTGCTCCCTCGGTTCCCCCTGGCTCACCCCCACCATCCACGATAGCTCCAACCGTTGGTCAAGCCCGTGAGTCGCCAACGGCAGTGTCGGACACACCGGTGGGTGCAACAGGTGGCTTGCTGGCCCGGGTGCAGCAGCGCGGTACGCTCATCTGTGGTGTGAACCCCGATTTGCCGGGCTTTGGCTACTACGACAATGTGCGCCGCCAGTGGAGCGGCTTCGATGTCGATTTCTGTCGAGTGGTCGCTGCGGCTATCTTTGGTGATGCCACCCGCGTTGAGTTTCGCGCGGTCTCTGCTGCCGAGCGGTGGGAATTTATCCGTGAGGGCGAGATTGATGTCCTGTTTCGTAACTCGACCTGGACGGCTGAGCGTGACCTGGCCGAGAGGGTTGATTTCGGCCCGATCACGTTTCACGATGGACAGGGATTCCTTACACACCTCGATGCTAATCTGACGACCCCCAACGATCTAGACGGTCACAGCATCTGTGTTACCGCTGACACGACCAGCGAGAGCAATGTACGTGATGAGATGGCAGCGCGGGGTATCAGTGTGGACATCCAGCCATATGAATCGGTGGATGCGACCTTCAATGCCTACGATCAACGTCGGTGTGACGCTGTAACCAGCGACCGCTCACAACTGGTGGTGAAGCAGCAAACCCTGACCGATCCAACAGCACACTATCTGATGGGTGATCTGATCTCACGTGAACCGCTGGCTCCAGCGTTTATTGAGAACGACAGCCAGTGGCAGGAGGTGATTAGCTGGTCGATCTTTGCCACGATCTATGCTGAGGAGCTGCGGGTCGATCAGCGGAACGTGGCCGATATTGTCAAAACCACGACCGATCCGCGCATCAGGCGCCTCTTAGGCCTCGATGGCACGATTGGCACCGACCTGGGCGTGTCCAATGATTTTGCGTTCCAGATTATCCAGCAAGTCGGCAACTATGCCGACATCTATAATCGCAATCTGGGGCCACGTACCCCCTTTAACCTGGATCGGGGCCCGAACAAGGTCTGGAATCTCGGCGAGGGCGGTATCCTGGCTGCGCCACCGTTTCGTTAGGGGCACGAGGTACACGGTGGGATCGTTCGTTCCCCTCTTTACCTGGGCCTGCGGAAAAAAACCGACAACGTCCCGCTCTGCCGCAGGCAAAAAAGACCGTGGTGATGAGCGACTGCCTATCTCGTGTTCCTCATGACTGTATCCAGTAATCGGGCCGGTATCGCTGCTCCAGGGGCGTTCCTGGCCCGAAGATCATGGCTACTTCAGTCTCAGGGGATGGTTCCTATCGAGGAAAATCCCTGTCTATTGTACTGTCTTCTGGCTCATTTCAGCACGAGCAGGAAGGTCTTTTTCGGTCAAATTCAAGACAGCACCGACGATGATCCCGAGATATCCCAGGATAGTACCAAATAGACCAGATTGATAGTGGGTCTCGATGTTCACAAAGTCGGTCTGTTGGAGATCTGGTTGAGCGTCGACCATCTTGAACAACAGAATCAGCAGACTCAACACCGCCAGTCCGATCGCTCCGAATGACCCGATCTGCAGCACAAGCTGGCGTCGATAGATCAGGTAGATGATTGCCAGACAACCAATAGCGGCAAGTAATACCAGGAATAACACGGGCGAACCTTCTATGGGTGGTG
>DAOTWD010000115.1:0-3802 GCA_034435975.1 Chloroflexaceae bacterium
GTTCCCCTTTCCCGACGCGGTGGCCACCGTCAGCGCCCCGGCGGCTTACGAGCTTACCGGCGGCCTGCGACCGCACCTGGTCAGGCACGTGGCCCCCGTCTCCTGGCTGCGCCCGGTGGCGCCGTTGCTGGGGTTCCGCCTGGGGGAGGTGCAGCCGCCCACGCCCCTCGAAGTGGTGGAGCGCATCAGCCTGCCGTTGCTGGTGATCCACGGGGACCGCGATACGACCGTGCCGGTGCGCAACGCCTATTTGCTCAACGAGCGCAACCCGGCGATCAGCCTGCGCGTCTACCCCGGCGTCGATCACGCCATTGTGGGCATGCGCGCGCGCAGCCCGCGCCTCCTGCTGGCCGATCTGCGGACGCTGATTGAGGAGCGCTGATACTGGTTCTTTATGCGGCTGCGCCGCGCGCCAGCAGACTTGTTCCTGGGAGGGCGTAGCCCTCCCAGACCCTCCCACCGGCGGTTTAGGTTCACCTCAGCCGTCCATGCGGCTGCGCCGCACAACGCCGCAATGAAAATAAAGTTATTCTTGGGAGGGCTGCGCCCTCCCAAACCCTCCCGCGGGGGGAGGAATGGGGAAACCCGGTTTCCCCATTCCCCTGCCCCAGCAGCTTATTTTCACGTTAGATACCCCTCTCAGCGCCAGGCACTACAGACAGCACTCGCCACCACCATCGGCATGCCCGCCCAACGGTATGCCGCTCAGCCGCGCCGCTCCGCTGCGCTTCGCGGCGTCGGGTGCAAGCGCGGGTTGGGCGCTTTATAATATGTTCAAAATGAATTTTCTTTACCGTTATACTGCCCGCTTTTAGATGAGCGTAAAGAGTGTATCTACCAGAATTGTGCTTTATCACGACGTAGTTTCCACGTATATCGGGAGTTTTTATATCTACCCATCCTGTTCCTGCTCGATGGTAATCCTTGATGTCATTCCGCACATCCACTACGATCCCATCGGATGCTGCAAGGATAGGTTTTCCAAAAGCCAGATAGTTTTCTGGTCTGTTTGAAGGACCTTGATATGTTTTCCCGGCATCGTCAACCACTACAAAATCATAAGCATACCTTTGCCCTATGAGATTCCACGAATGGGAAGTTTGTTTGCGAATACCGCCATTCGCAACTTTCCAGGTTCCTTCGAACGGCAAAACAAAAGTCACAGTGTCGTCGTACATGACGCCTTTCACGATAGATCGACTAATAGCTATGAATTGTCCCACTGTTTGTTGTAAAGTCTGTACTAATCCATAAGGATTCAAAATTGACCATATAAAAACTGATAAGAAATACTCAAAGAGTATTTTTAGCGACGTTACAAAAGACATTGCTCTCTTTCGATTATTTTAGGGCAAGCGCCCAACGGTGTGCGTTACCTGCGCTGGGGCAATGCTCGAGCGTAGAAAACTGCTTGAAGTGGGCGCAGAATCTCCAGCTTCAGGTGCACGCTTTGTTGGGCGCGTTACAAATGAAGAAATTATTTTTGCTCAACTTGTACACCAAAGATAGTAAGTGTTGCTTTAGTTTGAGTCCCATATACTTGCGGTTTTCCTAAAGACAACATCCAGCGGTCATAAGCGGCTTTCCATAATTCATTTTCGTATCCCAATTCATTTGCTCGCTTTGCGAGTATATATGCCATTTCATAATGTTCGCTCCCTGTTCCGTGTTGAAGTATTGTGGCGGCTTGGTACAGATTCTCTGGAGATAGGATTTCATCTTGTTCAAGAATATTAACAACTCGCTGTATGCGTTCTTGATCGCGCTCGTTTAGTCTTATGAACCGCAATGCCAACCTATCACCCTGATCAGTTTTGTACATGTAGTTCAACTGATCATTAATAGATAATGTTGTTGAGGGGACAGCAGGCAAAGCATAAAGATTTGAAATAACAACTCCTGCTATTCCAGATAAAAACAATAAGAGAGGCAGTTTTAAGGGTGTTTGTAATTGAAACAGTCGCTTAATTAAGCATGTTTTCAGTAACACCCAAGAAATGCACCAAATCACAATTATTGCTAGTGTTAGCCAGATGCTTAAAACAATCGATCCGTATGAAATGATTCCAGTCACTTCAAAGAAAAATGACAGGATTGTGATTACCAGTATTGATAGCACAATTGAAAATAGATAATTTTTTGACACATTTACTCCTTATGCACAAGCGCTCAACGGCTTGCGCATCTCCTGCGGCAAGCCAGGCACAGCGAGGCGAAGCCCTCATGTGGATGCGCCTGCTGGGCGCTTGCGCCTGCAGCCGCAAGGCTCCACTGCCTACACGCTCGTCTGCCCCTTCTTGCCCGGCCCAACGATCTACGACACCACAGTCGAGATTTTTACCCACACCAGAAGTGACAAACTGCACTGCACGAACAAAAAGAAGTCTTTGTCACCCAGTGGAGAGACAACGCCCAGCACCTCCACGACCGGCCAAACCATAAACTGGTCATGCAAGCGCTTCTGCCGCACAAAGATATCGCGGTCATCTTCCTACTGCCCTGTCACATAACGCCCTGGCATTCACGTGTGCCCCACGAAGCAGAGTGTCAGGTGCAATGCCTGGTCATACAGCGCCTGTCAGTACCCTATAGGCATGCCGGGTCGCCGCCAGATACGTGAACCTTTCTCATGCGGAGTCAGACCTGCCGTTTCAGCCCTCCAACAGGCGGGCGTTCACCCTCCTTCCATTCCAGTTGCTCTCGATTCCATCCACCCAGGTCCGCAGCAACGGAATACGTAGTTTCCAGAAACTCCATCAGATCTTCGCGAGGAGCTACAGCCGTCCGCATCACCTCATACGGAAGTGCGAACTCCGAAAGCACCGCATCCCACCGAGCCGCTTCCGGTCTGACCCGGGCTTCGGAAAAACCCGGCGGGCCTGGGTATGCATACGAGGAGAAGATCGGATGGGGATACACCTCGCTTCCTGCCCAAAAAACCGGCGCTGCTGACCTGATCGGAATAGGCTTCCCGTGTGATCCAATCGGGGAGGTGCGCGATACCTCCGGGATGCTCAGGCGCTTTATCGTGGGATCTACGGCGTATCTCCTTGATTGGCCTGGCGCGTAGCCAGGATTGCGGTAACCGTCGTCTTGAGGATGGGGACATCCGTTAGGGCAGCGAGCCACACTCGCTTGAGGTCAACCCCAAAATAATCGTGAATGAGTTTGTCGCGCATCCCTGCGATCGCTGGCCACGGGATTTGAGGGGCCAGGCTTCGGGTGACGGGCGTGATCCGTTTGACGGCTTCGCCGATGATTTCGAGCTGGCGGATCACGCCGTCTTGAATCAAACTGTGCGCATAGTAAGGACGGTTCATCGACCCCCGCCAGATACGTTTCAATTTTCTGGATCGCATCCAAGACATGCTGGAGATAGACAGTGTCATCTGGCCTCATAGAGCACCTGAAGGTCACGGAGAATACGGTCACGCAGGTAGGGACTCACGGCCGCTTCGGTGAGCAGATCGACCTCGCGCTCCAGGGCCACTGCCAACTGCTGCTCCAGCGCAATCACGGCGACAAGGCTTTTCGGTCGCGAGAAGCGTACCAGAAGATCGATATCGCTCTGGGCATTGGCCGCACCCCGCGCCATCGAGCCAAACAGCCCGAGCAAGGTGACATCGTTGCGCCGACAAATCTCAATCAGCTTGTCAATGTCAAACGGAACAGTGATGGGATGGTTTGGTATGGTCATCGATCCCTGCTCCCTTGCACGAGTGTTCGATCGCCGGCACGTTGTTGATTGTACCACACCTGCTGGCATGAGGATGGGAAGGGGCATGATGCGCTCGGCCCAACG
>DAOTWD010000116.1:0-43197 GCA_034435975.1 Chloroflexaceae bacterium
TACTGGCCGGTTCCCGGCTGGGAGCGTAGGTCCATGCCCCCCAGGACACTCCATCATCCTCCCGCGGCGTGGAGCAGGGGCAGCTCGTCGGGCTCATAACCCGAAGGTCGGTGGTTCGAATCCACCCGCCGCTACCACAAGCAAACCCCATCACTAACTGGTGGTGGGGTTTGCGATTCTACTATGCGTCAAAGACCTATGGTACCCATTCGGGTGGATGGGTAGGACACAGACCCCTGCGCAACTTTCGCTGGCGAACGTTCTCCGGAATAGATACCAGAGATTTATGCATCTCTATAGAGCGCATGAGGAGCCACGCAAGTCTATCTGTATGTGATCGAGATCCCACCCTATATAGTAGCCGCGAGTGATACGAGCAATATAGTACTACAACGAGACTTCATCGCGGCGTGGGTGAAGACTTGCATCGGGTGCAACGGCCTGGGGTCGTCTGCTATGATGTAACCTCAGAGCTATACGCACGCATCCATAAGAGAGTAATTTTTATGGTATTATCTTTGAGTCCCATGTACTTCAGTTGCAGCGTGTCGAAAAAGTCACAAAGGCTAAGTCTTTTTTGCTTCTCATTTTTTCGTCCCTGGTATAAGCGCGAGTCCTTTTGACAGCCGAGGATGCCGAGAGGGTAGCGCAGCGTATCCAATCGTTCGTTGTTGCTGAGTAGGAGATAGCACAGAGGGAACGGAAAGTAAGAAAAACCAGCAGACTATATTTGAGATAACGTGGAGCATTGGGCGATAGCGGGACAGGCATTAGATGGAGTTTCTGTAGAGAAGAGGAGGTTCCGGTACATGAGCGATGTGGCTACTTCTGGACGGCTGGCGGGGAAAGTTGCTTTGATCACTGGCGGTGCGGGCAATATTGGGGAGACGATTACGCGTCGTTACCTGGATGAGGGAGCAACTGTCGTCGTCGTTGATCTGAATATGGACAAACTGAATAACTTTCGGGAACGGTTGATCAATGAGGAGGGACGCTCGCCGGAACATATCATGGTTGTCGCGATGGACGGCAGTAACATGACTCAGGTGCGGGCAGGTGTGCAGCAAGTGGTGGAGCGGTTTGGGCGCATTGACGTGGTGGTAAATAATGCTGGTAGCCCTGGTGCCCGCCAGCGCTTGCCCGATATTCCGCTGACACGCGCTGAGTTACGTGAAGGTGATACCGAAACGTTGAGCGATGGAATTGGCAATCTGCTCGGTATTACCTGGAATCTGGTGCGGGCAACTGCACCGCATATGCCGCCAGGCAGCAGTGTGATTAACGTTTCAACTATTTTCTCGCGTACTGATTACTATGGGCGGATTCCATATGTGGTGCCGAAGGCGGCAACTAACCCGTTATCACAGCATATGGCGCTCGAGCTGGGCAAACGCGGTATTCGCGTCAACAACATTTTTCCGGGGCCAATTGACAGCGAGCGCATTCGGAGTGTGTTTCGATCCATGGATCACCTCAAAGGTATGCCAGACGGCAGTACTGCCGAGGAGTTTTTTCAGATTATGCGCCTGAGCCGGGTTGATGCCAACGGTAATCTGGTCAAGACATTTCCGAAACCGGCCGATGTGGCGAACACGATGGTGTTTCTGGGTAGCGATGAGGCGGCGGCTTTTAGCGGTCATCCCTTTGAAGTTACGAATGGGATGGATGTGCCGGACGAGAGCCGGACGATCTTTACCTCACGCCCGGAGTTACGCACGGTTGATGCTTCAGGTAAGGTGGTGCTGATCTGCGCTGGTAATCAGGTGGAGGATGTGCTGGCCCTCACCGGGGTGTTACGCTCGTGCGGGGCGGAGGTCGCGCTTGGTTTTCGTAGTCGGGCCGCTATTTCGCAGGTCGAGGAGGTGTTGCAAACCAGCCGCCAGTTGCAAGGGCCAAGCTATATTCCCCCCCTGTTAGTATATCTCAATCCACTTGAACCAGAAAGCGTAGAGTCAGCGCTAGCTCAGGTGCAAGAGCAGACCGGGGTGATTAATGCAGTGATTATCCTGCCTGCCCGTGGTTCAGATCAGGTGTATCCCAATGTAATCGAGGCCAGTGATGAGACGGTGGCGCAATTTCTGGAAGAAGAAATTGGGGGTGTTGTGGCACTGTCCACCCTGATTGCACGCTTCTGGAGCCGGAGTGCTCTTCCCAAAGAGCCGCAGGTTATTTTTATGAGCAACGGTGACGATGGACACGGCAATGTGTATGCCGATATATTGCGGGCAGCGGTTGAGCAGCTGATCCGCGTATGGCGACACGAGTCAGCGTTGGATATAGCAAAGCAGCAAGCCCATGAACCGGGCATACACCGTGATGAACGTAAGCCAGTCTGGGCTAACCAGATTGTACGTTATGTCAATAAGGAGGATGAGAGTCTGGAATTTGCCTGTGCGTGGGCGGCACGGTTACTCAATGGTGATCGGCATATGGCCGAGATCAATCTCTATCTGCCCAAAAATATTGTAGATACGACGGGGGCGCTGCGGCCGGCGTTTGGCTGGGCTGAGAGCATTCTGGGGTTACACCTGGGGAAAGTGGCGCTTATCACCGGGGGCAGTGCGGGCATCGGCGGTCAGGTGGGGCGCCTGCTGGCACTCAGTGGGGCACACGTGATGCTGGCTGCACGGGGAGCCGGGCAACTTGAGCAGTTGCGCGAGCGTATCATGCGTGAATTACGTGAGGTCGGTTACCCTAATGTCGAGAATCGCGTGCAGTATATGGCTGATGTTGACGTTGCCAATGAAGCACAGCTTAGACGACTGGTGGAGCATACGCTGGAGACGTTTGGGCGCGTTGACTATCTGATTAACAATGCTGGTATTGCGGGCGCCGAGGAAATGGTGATTGATATGCCACTGGAAGGCTGGAACCGCACTATCCAGGCCAATCTCACCAGCAATTTCTCGCTCATTCGGAAGCTGGCACCGCTCATGAAGGCGCAGGGCAGTGGCTATATTTTAAATGTATCGTCTTATTTTGGGGGCGAAAAATACGTGGCGGTTCCCTATCCCAACCGTTCAGACTATGCGGTGAGTAAGGCAGGGCAGCGAGCGATGGTTGAAGCATTTGCCCGATTTCTGGGGCCAGAGGTGCAGATTAATGCGCTGGCTCCCGGCCCGGTTGATGGTGATCGCCTGCGTGGAACTGGTGAGCGCCCTGGCCTGTTTATGCGTCGGGCACGCTTGATTCTGGAGAACAAACGCCTGAACGAGGTTCACGCGGCACTGATTGAGTCGCACCGTGCTACGGGGCTTCCGGTTACCGCATTTCTGGATACGCTGGTGTCAAATGGGGTACAGGCGTTAGGCTATGCCAGTCAATTGCCTGATCCGCTCCGTCGTCTGGCGATCAATATCTGGGAGCAAGGTGATACACAAGGTTCATCACGATCATATCTGCTGAATGCCTCTATTGCCGAGAAATTACTGCGCCGCCTGGAAATAGGTGGACACCTGGATGTGCACGATAGTACCCGCTTTCTATCAAATCTGCCAGAGCCACCAGTGCCGTTCTTTACGCGATCCCAGATCGAACGTGAAGCACGCAAAGTACGCGACGGCATTTTGAGTATGCTCTATCTCCAGCGGATGCCGACCGAGTTTGATGTGGCCATGGCAACTATTTATTATCTGGCAGACCGGAATGTGAGTGGTGAGACCTTCCATCCTTCGGGCGGCCTCCGCTTTGAACGCACTGTGACTGAGGGGGAGCTATTTGGCAAGGCTGGTCAGGTACGACTGGAAAAGTTGCGGGGTACAACGGTCTACTTAATTGGCGAATATTTGCGTCGGCACCTGGTGGCTCTAGCACGCTCTTATCTGGAGGAGTGCGATGTCGGGCGGGTGGTGTTAATTACCGAGACCGAGGAGACGGCGCAGAGTCTGCTGGGCGAATTGCCACAGTATAGTGGTTGCGGTCGGCTGTGTGCGATTGCCTCCAGGGGCAAGGTTGAAGAAGCGATTGATCGCGCCCGCCACGAATATGATCGTCCTGGCCCGGTGGTGTGTATGCCGTTCCGCCCGCTGCCGACACGACCACTGGTTGGTAGTAGTGGCAGTGATTGGAGTGGGGTGCTAGATGAACAGGATTTTGCCGAGATTGTGGAATATAACCTGACGCATCACTTCCGGGTAACGAAGAAGGTGTCGCTGATCGACGGGGTACAACTGGTGCTGGTGACACCTGAGACGTCAGCACGTTCAACGTTAGAGGAGTTTGCCCTGGCGAACTTTGTCAAAACGACGCTCCATGCCTTTACAGCTACTGCTGGTGTTGAGAGCGAGCGCACGGTGCATCGGGTGCCGGTCAATCAAGTTGACCTGACACGTCGTGCCCGGGCAGAAGAGCCGCGCAATGCCGCAGAGGAAGAGGAGGAATTACGTCGTTTTGTTGATGCGGTGCTGCTAACCAGCGCTCCATTGCCAGAACCAGAAGAAAGCCGCTACCGCGGACGTATCTACCGTGGAAATGCGATTACTGTCTAGTGTACGATGGTGGCACGTCCCGTTGTTGGCACGTTTCCACCTTCTTAGCGGCTACTCTTGCAGGCTAGGGCTACAACCAGACATCTCCTGGGTAGAAAGGCGTGGCACGGCTTCACTTCGTCGAAACCACCATATCTAGTGGGGCGCGGTTTCGCCACGTCCCACCAGAAGGAGTACTCGAATGCTCCCAGGATGGCTACGCAACGAAATGATCCGGCCATTGCTATGAATGCGGTCGATCAAAAACCATGGTTTTTTGCCTGCGGTCGTGGGCCAACGAGACAAAATACCCCTCTGCCGCAGGCAAAAAGGTTATCTGGTGCTATCCGCGCCTACCTCGTGTCACCGATAGACTGACATCCATAATCCTGACATATCCCATACCAACCCGAATGGAAGGCCGGTATTCTGCTGTTGCCCTCCCTGTCATTTTGCTGTATAATTATCCGCTGTCGTGTTAGAATAGACATATGGTGTACGAGCGCTCTCTCAGCTATGCTGTATGGCCAGGTAGTGCCCGATCGGCAAGACGTTTAGTGACCGGGCGCATGCGGTCGCTCGAACCAGACGTCTTTTTCGCCTTCGTCAGCGTAGGGGTCGTGCCCTGTGCCTGCTCTTCCTCTGCTGAAGGGAACAGGCCGAGTGAACCACCACGTATGATCTGTGATTGAGGTGAGATATGAAAGAAGAAATCAAATACCCTTTACCCGGCAGTGATAAGCAAAAACCCGGATGGAACCCGCATCGAATCAAGGCGCTCCGTGAGCACTTACAGCTGACTCAACGTCAGATGGCGGATGAGTTGCAGGTACGGCAGCAAACTATTAGTGAGTGGGAGACCGGCGTCCACAAGCCGCATCGTTCAACCCAGAAAATCCTCTCAATGGTGGCAGAACGTGCCGGCTTTGAATACCAGGTTGGCAACGAGCAGACAAACGATGACCCTGAGACAAAATCAGAGCCGGGTACGGCCGGTTGAGGGTGCTGCCTGTGTCGTCTTGCACGCAACCGGTCGGGTACCAGGATAGTCTTATGTACGGATATATTGATTACTGCTACGCGACAGCGTTGATCTGGTTTTGCTTCCGCTTCTGGTTCATCCCAATTCAAATCAGGAGGCATCTATGTGCTCTCTGCAGGCTATGATACACTTTTTGCTCAATGGACAATAGACATTAGCACACAAAAAGGATAACCCTACGCGCAGCAAAATTGGGCACGTTGTCGTTCGCCTGGAAGAGCGCATCAGCACCATGTACTATCGTATAAAAAATCATTTTGGTCGTCTTGATGCGCTCAAGGTTCTGCCATCTCTGAGATATTGAACCCGTGACAGGCTGTATATCCAGGGGCGTGTTCTAGAATAACGCGGCGTTACGCCATGGACTGGTAGACGAAAGGCTGAAGTTCGGCTAGAATAATACACATAATGTGCTACCGCTTGAGCCTGTGGAGTATAACATGGAACAGTTACGCCTCCCACTATCGGTCTGCGATCTGCGGCCAGCAGAAGAGTCTTACCGTGATCGGCTAATCTGGCTACTCTCGCAAAACCTGAATTTTCATGACCAGCGAGGCAACTATGCCTCGCATTCATTGCATGCCTTCCCCGCGAAATTCCCGCCACAGTTGCCGCGTCTGTTTATTGCAGCTCTGACCAGACCAGGTGACAGCGTGCTTGATCCGATGGTCGGTTCAGGTACGACCATAATAGAAGCGCTGTTGGCTGAACGTCAGGGCATTGGTTTTGACATTGATCCCCTGGCACGGCTTATAGCTACCGTCAAGACCACGCCCCTTCAAACAGATCTGGTTATGCGTCATGGTAAGCATGTAATTTCTCAGGCCAAAATCTTGTTTAAGACAAGACGATCAGAGCTAGAAGCACAATTGCAGAGCAGATGGACGGACGAATCTCGCACCTTTATTGATTACTGGTTCGCGCCGGAAACACAGGTGGAATTACTGGCACTTTTGATTGAAATCGAGAAAATCAATAATCCTCATATCAGGGCCTTTTTTGAGTTAACTTTCTCTTCCATCATTATTACGAAATCTGGTGGAGTTTCACTGGCGCTTGATCTGGCCCACACCCGCCCACATCGTGCCCGCTTTGTGATTGCAAAAGATGGTCAGGTCATTATCGGTCATGATCGAACTGGGGGTGCCAGGCAGCGCGACAACATTTTAACGAGAACAGTACGTTCGGCTCTTGATGAGTTTGAAAAGCGGTTCTGGCAAAATGTGAAAGGGTTAGCGGCCCTGGAAGCACAGGCAGGGCGAGCGACTATTCATGCCGGTAATGCCCAGCATTTACCCCTTGCTGACGCTTCGATCGACTTGATTTTTACGTCTCCACCCTATGCAGCGAATGCGATTGATTACATGCGAGCGCACAAATTTTCGCTCGTGTGGTTAGGACATACTATTCCGGATCTTGGGCATAGGCGCAAGCAGTATATTGGGGGTGAAACCATCACTGATATGATTTTTGAGACATTACCGCCAGATACTATGAGGATAGTTGAGACTATAGCCAGGTATGATCTGAAAAAAGGCAAAGTTTTGCATCGTTATTATTCTGAAATGACAGGTGTATTACGCGAAATGTTCCGAGTACTACGTTCAGACAGAGCGGCGATTATTGTGGTGGGTAGTTCCGTTATGCGCGGCCAGGATACTCAAACGCCTGAATGCCTGGCTGAAATTGGTCGGTGCATTGGCTTTGACGTACCCAGGATTGGTGTTCGTCAGCTTGATCGTGATCGACGTATGCTACCAACCGGAACGGTTCGCAACCACGACTCGCAGATCCAGCAGCGTATGCATGAGGAGTATGTGATTGGGTTTTATAAACCGTAGCTGTTGCCATGAAATTAGCAGATTTACGCCAGGCATATCATCGCCGTATTTGTGCAGAAATTATCAGAATAAACCACGATTCTAGCAAAGGGTATCCAAACTTTGCTGACGTGGGAAACAAAGCCAGCATTCATCTAGCCTGGGGCATTGTCAACCGTCTGGGTCATAACCTGGGAATTGAAATCATTACTGGGCAAACTTCAGGGGGCCGTTTTGAGGAAATTACCAGGGATTTTTTAGAAAAAGTTTTTAAACATTTACAGCATCTACGTCCAGGTACCTGGTACTACTATTCACATTTGCCAATTTCATATTTTGATCAGTATGCTCATCTTGCTTATTTAGAGCAACTCATTAAAAATAACAAAGAATTAGCGTCTTCTCTAGGCAAAGACTATATTATCAAGCCTGATATTCTTATTGGAAGATCACCGGTTATAGATAACGAAATCAACCACCAGGAAGATTTAATAAGCACAGAAGAAATATATGCTCAACTTACCCCTTTTCGTATAGCAAACTCTAGTAATGCACATCCAATCTTGCATGCCAGTATCTCCTGTAAATGGACACTACGCAGTGATCGAGGACAGAATGCCCGAACTGAGGCTTTGAATCTTATTCGCAACCGAAAAGGTCATGTCCCCCATATTGTTGCTGTCACTGCGGAACCATTACCGACACGGATTGCGTCACTCGCTTTAGGTACAGGTGATTTAGATTGTGTTTATCATTTTGCTTTATTTGAGTTGAAAGAAGCAATTGCAGAAGCACAAAATGAAGATCAATTGGATATGTTAAACATGCTGATTGAAGGCCGACGTCTGCGAGATATTAGCGATCTACTTTTTGATCTGGCGACATAGAATTGATTAAACTAATCAAGTGCATGGAATAAATCTGGTTTATGATGAATATTGCTCGTTATGCACATCATAATGTTTGCACCACGGCTCGCGATAGGTATCGAGTACCTTGTTCATCGCATCAGACAAAAAACCAGTAATATCCTCTTCTTTATCTGTTTGACGAATGCTGTCCTTTACGGTTCAGCAGCAGTGTGGCACATTTCTCACCACTGATCATGGCCGCATTGATACTGCTGGCTTCGGTAAATTCGGCAGCGAAATACAGGCCGGGCACACCACTGTCGTTGTCGGGCAGATGGGGATGGATACCCGGTGGTTGTGCAAACTGGGCATAGGCAATGCGATAGACTCGCAGTGGGGTATAGGTTGTCAGGGCATCCAGCGCTGCTGCGTCGCCACAGAACATCAGGCGCAGATCGGCCAGCGCGCGTGCACATAGCTCATCGTCAGGTAGTGCCGGCTGCCCCAGGATGGTCGCGCTGAGGAGATGACAACCCGGCGGTGCATATTCTGGGGCGATGTTGGTGAGCAACTGGGCATTGTTGACCAGGGCATCAGCAGCGGCATTGAGCAAGATTTTGCGGCTGTGATAAAACGGTCGGCTGCCGCTGAAGTAGAGCGTTACTGTCTGCAGCGAGTCGTGCGGTAGTGGAGCGGTAAGCGGTGCGGGCAGGTTCTGGCACAGCCGGGCGGCGTCCGGCGCAGCAACTGCCAGCACCACTGCATCGGCGGATAGATCGGTACTGTCGGCAAGGCGGGCACCCACCACCCGCCCGTCAGATGTGAGCAGCGTTTGCACCGGGGTGTTCAGCTTGATGCCCCCATGGGCGTTAAGTGACTGCGCCAGTTGCTGGCTGATCGCCCCCATGCCTCGTGTTGGGATGCACGCTGCCCCGGTACTGAGCATCTTCAAGGTAAACTTGAAGCATTTTGCGCTGGTCTGTAAGGAGCGATCCAGAAAAATGCCGCCATAGAACGGCTGAAAAAAGTTGGTAATGGCACGCTGGCTGAACCCGCGCTGGATCAGGTATTCGCGCGTGGACATATCCGGCCCGTCCAGCACCTCATCGATGGTTTGTTGCGCCAGTTGGCGTGACAACAGCAGCGTGCGCAGCTTGTCGAATGGGGTCACAGTAGAGGTCAGTGCTGCTGCCACAACCGCGCCAACATTGTGATCACGACGCGGATCGGTCAGCACCTTGCGCTGCCCAT
The DNA here is from genome assembly GCA_034435975.1 of Chloroflexaceae bacterium. GTDB lineage: Bacteria > Chloroflexota > Chloroflexia > Chloroflexales > Chloroflexaceae > CAKZQX01. Next base: position 9,431 of record DAOTWD010000116.1, read on the forward strand.
CGACGCAGATAATGACTCCCGGATCAAAGCGGCGCAACTGGAGTGCATCCAGATCCAACTGACGTTGCGCTGCCGGGTAGCTCTCGAATAGCACCTGAAAGCCACGATCGAGTGTGTAGCCATCGACATAGTCAGAGCGTACACGCCCACCGACATCATCGCTGGCTTCCAGCAGCATTACCGTGTGGCCAGCATGGTCAAGTATGCGCGCACAGGTCAGACCAGCTACACCCCCACCCACAACAAGAATATTCATCGTTGTCCATCCTCAGCAACCGGCTACACACTCCCGGATCGAGATGTTATGCTTCCAGGCCAGAGAGTCAGCAAGACATGGAATGGGCCTGAAAGACACGCGACGTTGACAGCCCCCAAAAACTATACATATGGAGTAGATGTACGTATTATATATCATCTGAGCAACTTTTTCGGTAGCGTCTCAAGCTGTTCCGCTACGATTGCATGGCCAACTCGTCTGCAATCATGCTACAATAGCGTATAGCATGGTGAACGCCGAATATGACTTCGTGTTATTTAGAGCCTGTCCGAAAATGGAGCCGTGTAGGGCTATGCCGCTCACGTTCTGTCTACAATGGACAGCAACCGGGTTCATAGAGTAATTGTCAACACAGCGGCAGCATAGCGGCCGCACGCCATACCCCTTTTCAGACACGCTCTTAGAAAAAGAGGAGCCGTTGACTGAACCATACTCTCACCATATCGCGGCGGATGATCAGCGTTCTGGCCTGTTGCCATACTCCCTGGGTGAGGGGGCTATTTCAGTGGTACGTATCGGGTTGGTGCGCTACGATCCGCACAGCATACGTTCTGCTGGTGGCCCGGTCTTTCAGGAATGCGTGATGTGTGGTATTGGCTTTCCGTTGCGTACGATTTGTGGCGTGGCGGCCGATGCGGAATATACATTTCTGGGTAATATCTGTCCGACCTGCCTCCTGTTGACATTGCCACAGTTACGGCAGACGCTGCGCCGAACAGCAGCACGTCTGCGTACCGACGCAGTCAATGCCAGCGCTGAAAATTACTCAGTACTCGCGGCGCGGTTATTGAGTGAGGCGGCAATGCGCGAGCATTGGGCTACCGGGAAGTTGCTGACACCGGGAACTCAAGCACTGACGCTGGCTCACAAGCATCCTGTTGATTGGCAGCCCTATCCCTTAATTCGCACGTCGACCGCGCTCTATTATGATGCGTGGTTTGGCACTGCCGAGCCAAAAAAGTCCGTCTGATTACGTCTTTGCGCTTCTTGTACACTGACCGTAATAAAGTAATCCTGGATTGGTTGTGAAGAAAGGGGATCAAGCTTTGTCCTTAATCTCCTCTTATCATTGGTATATGTTTGCTATACTATGTACGTCCTCTAAAATGAACATGCACTCGATTATGTCCGCACGACATGAGGATCTCTGTTTTAACATAAAGGTATTAGTGTGCGCACGCCTTAACGTGTCAACCTGCTAACACAAAGACACCTCACGTCTCTGCAATTGATAGTACGCACACACTGGGCGCAACGGACAGCCATCGTGACGCTCCAGATACGACTCACGTCCTTCCTGCACGCTGTAGACCCGGCGTGCTGGCGGCCCATCGCAGCGCGGATTGCGAGCCAGGCAATAGCGGACACACTGCTCGTTGATGAGCGCATGGTAGTCACCAAACAGCGCTGACAGGTATTCATCGTCTGGTTGAGCCAGGCACGGCAGCGCCTCCATCTCGGATGTGAGCGTGGTGACAATCAACTGCTGTACAACAGCATAGCGAGTGCGTTGCCAGTCAAACGAGCGTTGGGTGGCACCAGGTACCCTCGGTGATACCGATGTGCTGGATTGTGGATAGTGATCAGGTAGCTGCGGATCAATACGCCCCAACAGTCGCCGGGTATAATCGTCCACTACAAACTGGGGATGCCCACCTGCATAGAGCATAATTACGTCGGCTGTTTCAGGGCCAATCCGTGGCAAGCTCAACAGTTCCGGGCGCAGGATAGCTGGCGGTTGGGCCAGCAGCGTTGCAGCACTGCCGTTATAGCGGGCGCAAAGGTAGGCACTAATTGCCATAATACCAGGAGCCTTCTGGGTATGAAAGGCTGTTGGCCGCAATAGCTCTGTTACATACTGCACATCGGCCTGCGCCAGGGCTGGTGGATTCAACAGTCCAGCCTGGTGTAGACGTACGATGGCTCCCTCTACCGTTTCCCAGCGGGTTTGTTGCACCAGAACTGCGCCGAGCATCATCTCAAAAGGGGCGTCGTCGCCAAAAATCGGCCACCATGTCGGGTTTGAGCCAAAGTGAGTTTGCAACGCCAGATAAATAGAATAGAGCGAACCGGCCATCGCTTGTACAGGAAAGAGGAAAGGAGCTAGAGCAGAAAACAGCAGGAGTGGAGAGCAAAATGAGGTGATAATTTTTTACCTTACCTCTGTTACCCTCGGCTTTCCTTCCACAAAAAACATATCCACGACTTATGAAGGTTGCCCAAACACACCGCGATTTTTGTTCTTACTACGCTGCTGCAGGCGAAAATGGTCGGCGAATAGATCACCGTGTAAGTCCCATAATGCTCTACCAACATTATACACCATCGCCATCGTTAACCTTTCAGATAGTATCGATTTCAAAATGCTGAAACCAGTATTACGGAGAAAAAGCGCGTGCATCACACCAGGATGAGGCACCTGATCGATACCCGTAAAACCTATCGTGCGCTGAGTCGTGGTCTGGTAGAGAAACTCTACCAGACCAATCGTAAGGTTCTCGTCTTTTTGCGTGAGTATGGGGACAGGGAAGGTCAATACTCTTCCCCGTCCCCATTTCGTCTCAGCAGCACTGCTATAGTCGTGGCGGTGTGAAACTGGTCTCCGCCATATAGGTCTGTCCATCGTGAATAACCTGGGCACTCATGACGACCGTAAAGCCAGGAGTGGCAGTGCTGATATTAAAAGAGATTGCCGCCACACCATCGGGCCCGGTCGTTGCTGGCCCGACCTCGGTTGTCACGGTGCGATAGCGAGCAATGGCACGAGCTTCGGCCCCTTCGATTGCCTGGTTGTCGAGGATCAGCCGCACACACAGGGTCGTATCTGTGAGGAGCGGTGGCTCCGGAACAGTCATCCAGGCCTGCGCTCCCTGAACAGGCTCTGGTGCATTAGTGGCACAGACGCCGCCTGGATGCGGTACTGCTCCTGGTGGTACCGGTTCGGGGACTGGTTGATTAGCCAGTTGCTCCTCATACAACTCACGCCCCAACAGTCCGATCAAGATATCAAAAGGCGGCGCATTATCAGGATGGCGCTCTATTCGGCGCCGTTCAAAATACTGTACAGTGCGGGGTTGATCTTCCACCATAGTTTCAAATTCGCCCGTTATTGGCACACCAAAGCGTTCTAATCCCCCATTACGTTGCCAATAGGCAGCGAAAGCACCACAAATCTGATGACCTGATTGTTCGGGGAAGGCCAGGCAGCCAGGGCCAGCCTCGGTGACATCGCCCCATTCCCAGGGGGTACCGATGTGGTCAAGATATTCGACCCCCAGTCGACCTGCTAGTACCCCCTGCCCCTGGGCCGTGCGGTCTTCCAGTCGATCGCGTTCAAACCACTGCACCAATCCTGTCCAGTCTTCAATCGTCTCAAACCGTAAGGGACTGATTGGTAGTCCAAACACAGCCAGGCCACCATTACGCTCCCAATAGGTTCGGATGGCACCGGAAATACAAAAGCCCGTTTCGGCGAAACACCGTTCTTCGACCTGGGCATGGCTCGAACTGAGCGTGAAGGGCCATAGCACGAGCAAACATAGCAGCACCACATATCGTTTTTGATGTCTCATTATCGTCATCTCCTTACGTTGCCTGGATAAAACTCATTGTGAGTTCTTCTCCCTGGTTTCAAATCCGCCCGGAGCGTTGGAAGCGTAGTGTACCATAAAAGTTATGCGGCGGTTTCAAAGAACACAAGTTGGGAGTTATTATCACGGATGTAAGGAGTGGGGCTTCAGCCAGAGCGCTCCAGGGCAGACTGAAGCCGAGGCTTCTGATTTCGATGCTCTGAGCTGATTGACCGGCTCTTGCCAGACCGCATGTCGCCAGGTGAGGATCCTACGGGTCGTTGGGGTGTCGGAGCGCCGGTTGTAACCGTATGAGAAATAGGCCAGCCAACTGCTAGACCGTCGGGTGCTCATCAGGATGCATCGATGCGCATCGCGTGGTTGTTGCGGGCGACGCGGGCACAGTGGGCACTGCAAGGCGATGCAGGCAGTGCGGGGCGATGCGGGTACCCACGAGGGGTGTCCCAACGATCTTAGCATACATCGTTGGGGGGATTGCAAGCGATGCGGGCATAGTATAGGATGAAGACATTGCCATGCACCTGTTCACCTGTTCTTGACTCTCGCAAACAATACAAAAGTGTGGTATACTGATGAAGACGACCAACGTATGGTAACAGCGAGTCTTGCATCAGTGATCCTCGGTTTCTAACCTCTCTCTGTCTGCTCGCCGAAACTGTATTCCGCAAAATACGTTGGGTGTTCGTGCGGGTTAGACAGGAGCTGTTCCTGATCTAGCACTGTTCCCTGAGCATAGGGGTTAGTATGGTGGCTCAACGATTGGGCCGTATCGGTAACGTCACAAGACGGGACGTCCGCCGAGGAGAAGATTCTATATGTATGTCAAGCTGTTTGTCGGGAATTTGCCGTGGAGTGTTGGTGATGTTGAGTTAGAAAATATTTTCAGACCCCACGGTGAAGTACAGAGTGCCCGCGTCATCACTGATCGCGACACTGGTCGTTCACGCGGTTTTGGTTTCGTAGAGATGGAAACGAGCGATGTGACGGCGGTCATCAATGCGGTCAATGGCCGTGAGGAAGATGGGCGCCAGTTGCGGGTTAATGAGGCAGAGGACAAGCGCCGCGATAGTTCTGGTGGTGGGCGTCGTGATTCCCGTGGCGGTTCACGCAGCCGCAGTTATTGATGGATCTCACAGCCGGATCTATTTCTCTGACCGTACCAACGGTTGTTAACTTTCCGGCTTAACTGATACAGGTCATTGGGGCACAGCGTGCTGTGCCCTTTTTTGTGTAAAATATTTTATTTTATTGACTTTTTCTTTCGCCGTGTACCCCCTCGTGGTTCAGTCCGTCGTTCTCCCCAGCGTGGTAATCGATCATCGTCGAGATCAGCGCAGGGTCATGTGGAGAAGGGACAGGCGTTATATTGTTCGGTTGTTACCAGATAGGGTACGGGAAATAGGACGCTGCACCAGCCTGTTATCTGTCCCTGAAGATACCATACCATCGCCGAGTTGCCCCTGATTCCTCGTTGTATCGTCCTGTCGTGCCACAAAGTCACTTGCTTGAACATAAAGATACATTTGTGCCTTTGCGTTGAAAGGAGCATCTCCGTGCCTCACGCCTCCTCGCCGTATACGTCCTCGCCGCATACGTCTTCCGATCGTGCATGCTCTGGTAATAAACTCCTGCTATACTGCTAGATAAGAGTTCTATTACCTGTTCAGCGAATGATGACACATTGAGGAAGAATGTATGATCGAGGCATATCAGCTTGGCAAACAATTTGGCGCATTTCATGCAGTACGCGATCTCACCCTCACGATCTTACCAGGCGAAGTGCTGGCACTCCTGGGGCCAAACGGGGCTGGCAAAACCACGACGGTGCGCATGCTTGGCGCTATTTTGAAGCCCACCACCGGTTGGGCGCGTGTGTGCGGGCACGATATTGTGCAAGAAGCACGCACCGTCCGTAGCAAAGTCGGGTTATTGACCGAGTATCCCGGCCTGTACAGTCGCATGTATGCGATGGATTACCTGCGCTTTTTTGGCGCATTGCTGGGCATGGAATCTCGGCACAGCCAGCAGCGGGCCGAAGTCCTCCTGAAGCAGTTTGACCTGTGGGACGCACGGCATAAACAGCTTGATAGCTATTCCAAAGGGATGAAGCAGAAGATAGCCCTCGTCCGTGCTTTGATCCACGACCCGCCTATTTTGTTTCTTGATGAGCCAACCACGGCGATGGATCCACAAAGTGCCCGCACTGTCCGCGATGCGATTGGTGCGTTACGTGCTGCTGATCGCTCGATCTTGCTGACGACGCACAACCTCACCGAGGCCGAAATCCTGGCGGATCGGATCGCGATCATCAGTGGTGGGCGGATCATTGTCGAGGGGACAATTGCCCAGATCTCGCGTCAATTGCTTGGCGATCCGATCTGGGAACTACGGCTGGTCAATGCTCACGATCACCAGTCGGTTGCATTGCTGCTGGACGATCTGGTGCCGATCGAAGAAATTGGCAGCAATTACCTGCGCTATCGCTGTGCCGAACCGCAACGGATCAACCCGCAGATTATCACCCGTTTGTCGGCGCAAGGGTATGCTCTGGTCTCCCTGGCCGAAGTATCGCGTAGCCTGGAAGATGTCTATTTGAGGATTGTTGCACCAGAAACTGGCAAAACTCCCACCAACGTTGTCACCGACCAGCATGAGCGTGCCCCGATTATAGCCCATAAGCGACCAGTCGATGTCGTGAGCGGGGCATCCCTGGCACCGACGACCCAACAGGAGGAGGTGTCATCATGAGCATGCACACGATGACGACCATCGCCCGCCGCGAAGTCCGTGAGACTCTGACGGACTGGCGGATCCTGTTGCCCATTTCGCTGCTGACGCTGTTGATGCCGCAATTGATGGTTGGTGCGTCAAGCGTGGTCGTCAATTTCATTGACGATGAGAGCTTGCCGATGCGTCTGGTACCGTTCATCATTCTGGTGGTGGGCTTTATTCCTTCAAGTTTTTCGCTCATCACCGCACTGGAAGCCTTTGTTGGCGAACGTGAACGCAACAGCCTGGAGGCCTTGCTGGCAATGCCCATATCCGACAATGAACTGTATATCAGCAAATTTTGCGCATCCCTTGCGACACCGCTAATCTCGGGCTGGCTGGCCATGCTCGTCTATCTCATCATGCTCTATGTGAGCAATCCGACGCTCTATGCCAGTGCAATCACTGTGCTGCATACGATACATCTCTTTGTGCTGATCGGTCTGATGTCTGCAACGATGGTCGCGGCGGCCATCGTCATTTCCAGCCATATCAATAGTGTCCGTGCTGCGAACTTGATGTCGAGTTTTATCCTGATTGCGATCGCGCTGGCGATACAAGTAGAAGCGTTCATGATTATTAATGAACGGTGGGATCTGCTCTGGATTGCCACACTGATCTTTGCAATAATGGCGGGTACGCTGGTACGCACCGGGATGGCCCTATTCAATCGAGAGAAAATACTGGCACGAGGGCACGATGGCTTATCTCTTGCGCACGTACTGACCCGTATCGGACTGAGACGTGATGTTGGGATACGGGCGGAATCATTGCCTACGCAAGCCGTTATCTCTGATTTAAAATCTGATCTGTATGTACATGACATATCTTTCTTGAACCCAATACTGACCGTAGCCAGACGTGAATTACGCGATACTCTTTCGGACTGGCGCACCCTTTTGCCGGTTGCGATTCTCTCGCTGGTTCTTCCGGTTGTGTTGATTAGCGGCGCAGATATCGCCGTGAACTTTGTCGGAGACTCGCGCTTAATTGCACGAGTGGTACCGTTTGCCACCCTGCTGGTAGGTTTTATCCCATCGAGCTTCTCCTTGATCACCGCGCTCGACTCGTTTGTGGGTGAACGGGAGCGCAGTAGCCTGGAAGCACTGCTGGCGATGCCAATGACGGATCGCGATCTGTATATCAGCAAGCTGGGCGCATCTTTGCTGGTGCCGCTGCTCTCAAGCTTTGCCGCCATGCTCCTCTTTGCCGCTCTGCTGGCGAGCATCTATCCCGAACTCTATTTTTTTGCTATGACTGCCGGGCGGCTGGTACAGCTCCTGCTGATGATCGGTATGATTACGCTAACCATGGTGGCTGGAGCTGTGGTTATTTCCAGTCATACCAGCAGCATTCGCGCTGCCACGTTGCTCTCGAGCTTTATTTTGTTGCCCACCACGGCGCTTTTACAAATTCAGTCTGTGTTCATTATTGCTCAACGCTGGGATGTTCTCTGGATCATCATTATCTCGCTAACGATCATCTCACTGGCACTCATACGCACCGGAATGGCCACCTTTAGTCGGGAAGAAATTCTATCACGGGAACATATCCGATTCGATCTCAACCAGATCATTCAAGACTTTGCCACCTTTTTCCGTGAGTATCAGCCAGCCGGGGTAGTGCCAGCTATGTATCGGGGCCTGGCGTTTGACCCACACCGATTCTACCGCTATGAACTACCAGCATTGCTCCGCGAACTGCGTACACCGATCAGCATCGCCCTGCTGCTGGCTCTGGTAGGAGTACTGAGTGGTGGTTTTATTGGCAATATGTACCCCATAGAGCTAATCCGTCATGACCTGAACCAGATTGGTACGACGGCTGACCCATCGCTGCAACACGTCTGGCACATTCTGGCACGCAATCTGCGGGTATCGTTCCTTACCAGTATCCTGTCATTGTTTAGTTTCGGGATATTTGCGTGCATGCTGCCAGTTGTCCACTTTGCCCGGATCGGATTTGCAGCCAGTACGTTGCAAGCCACAGGTGGCAACTGGTTTGCGTTAGATGCAGAGAGTCCTACGCAGTTTTTGCTGGCCCATATCTTGCCACATGGCGTTATTGAGTTGCCAATGATAATCCTGTGTGCCGCATTGGGCATACGGGTTGGCTTGTCGCTGCTATCGACTCGTTCTGGATTTAGTGTAGGGCAAAACATGCTCTGGTCGCTAGCTACCTTCTGGAAAACCTGGTTACTGATATTGTTGCCCGGGTTCCTGCTGGCGGCATTGATCGAAGGGTTGATTGTGCCCCGAATTGTGCAAGCGTTGTACTGAATGTCTGGCTAAGCCAGCAAGCATGCCACGCTGCTAGAAACGAACCTATCGTGGTGATGGACGACGGGGTATCTCCGGTGCATAAAGCGTCAGGCTGCTTTCTTCAGAAAACAGCCTGATACTTTACAGAGGAGCAAAGCCACGCCGAGTCTCCCTACCCCAGGGAATGTCTCGTTTCAGGAACCAGAGTAAGAGATACCAAAGTCTGCATCCAGGAAGATTTGCCCCGGTGCCAGACTGAACGGGCCATATGGGTTATCAGTGGTTGAGAACCATCGCTGATACCATTGACTATTAGCCAGATCGATAGCGACATAGTAGCGACCTGCCGGAATATCGCTGAAGAGATACTGTCCATCCCAATCGGTCAAGGTAGTTCTGTACAATCGAAAGATACCATCAGCGTCGCGCCGGAAGAGTTTTACCGGTACCTCTATCGCCCCATATTCCCAACTCTCTCGTTCTCCATTCCAGTTGTCATCCTCCCAGACAAGATCACCAATCCTGCCAGTTAGTACAGGCGTACTGGTCGGTGTGAAGGTGGCAGTGGCGGTGCTGGTCAGGGTCGGGACGACCGGCGTGTTGGTGGCGGTGTTGGTCATGGGCGGCGGGACGGGCGTGTTGGTGGCGGTGTTGGTCACGGGCGGCGGGACGGGCGTGTTGGTGGCGGTGTTGGTCAGGGTCGGGACGACCGGCGTGCTGGTGGCGGTGCTGGTCAGGGTCGGGACGACCGGCGTGCTGGTGGCGGTGCTGGTCAGGGTTGGGACGACCGGCGTGCTGGTGGCGGTGCTGGTCAGGGTTGGGACGACCGGCGTGCTGGTGGCGGTGTGTGCTGGTGTCATTGTCGCAGGCGCTGTATGTGTTGCCGTTGCGGTCGCAGTATTTGTCTGTACCGGTGTATTTGTGGCGGACGGATCGGGTGTTGCAGTAGCCGACGGCGTAGGGGTGCTTGTAACCGCTGGCTCGGACGTACTCGTCACTGTAGTGGTCACACCCGGCTCCAGTGTAGCGGTGGGAGTGCTGGTGGCTTCTGGATAATCTGGCAACAGACAGGGATGTGAAACGGTTGCGCCCAGGAGGAATACCGAGTCACCCCGATCACGCCCATCAAACTGCGATCCACCTGCTGGTGTTCTGGGTGATTCAAGTTCAACCAGAACGGTAGCAGTGCCAGCGGGAACCGCAGGGAGGGTTAAGATTATCAGATTAAGCTGATTCTTACCCGGATCAGGTGCGTTAAACACCTCCTCCACCGTGACGCCACCGGCCTCAGCACGTAAGATAGCGATACGATCATCAGGATTCATTTCCATTATCGCTGCTCGTACCACCACGTCCATAGTCACGGGCAATGGTTCTGGTAAGGTCAGTTCCAATCGAGCTGGCCCGATTGCGCCTTGCCCATTATCGCCCCCCCAGGCATATTGCAACGTAGTTGTGCCCACACCACTGTACAACATACTGGTTGGTGCAGCATAATAGGCTACAATACCCTCGACCGTCGCGCGCCAGTTCCAACGTTCGGTCACGGTAGCGGTTATCTCACCTGGCTCACCCTGAGTAGTAAATACATAGCCCATCATCCCTAACAATTGTCCGGGAGGCTGAACTGCAGATGGGTTTTCATTGGCACTCAAGACGAAGGGATCGGTCAGGAATTGAGTCCCGCTGGTAGACTGCAACTCCGCTGCTGCAGGTGGCAACACTTCAAATCCTGCGCCACCTACCTGGATCGTTGACCAGAACGAATCGGGGATGAAGAGGGTCTGGGGGTTCTGGTTTTTCATACCTGCCCCGGTAATATCCACGTCATAGGCGGCGCACTGATATGACCAGGCTGTGCGTGGGATATCACACCAGGGCTCGGCTACGCCGCTCCAGTCCCACTGACCATCACTTGTCCAATCCAGGTTCAGTTGCCAGCGTGCGCAGATCAGTCCCAACCCTTCAACCAGGGAAGCACCTGGTGCAAGTGTTACAATACCATTGCGATCATCACATACCCCGTCTGAGTCCCATGGATCAGCGCAATCCAGTTCCCAGGCCACTACCTGGGTCAGTCCAGAAATGTTGGTCACACGAAATGCGTCAGGATACGTCGAATCCCCACTGATACGGGCAATGTCAAAAGGATCAACAGCCATTGCTGCTGCTGTTGAGAAAGTATTGCTGGCTTGCGGTACCACAAGCCAGGGTAATGCTAGCAAGGTCAGCATAAAAATCCCGGCTAGCATTCTGGTTTCCCAGAAACGCCTGGTCATAGTTTGTCCTTTCCGCTTCCGAAGGGTAAGATTTTGATAATCTAGACCTGGATACTATGCGGTGATAGCATGATGTCCTATGCCGAAGTTTACGTTTTTGCCACAGTCTGGTAAACCAGCTGATACGCCGCGCTTCCCCGTCATCAAGCCATACTGGATAACTGTGACTCACCGCCAGGAACAACAATACGCACCTGTTGCAAGCGTTCCACCAGCAATGTAATGAATGTAATGTTAAGGTACATTGGGCAGCGACTCGTTGAACAATATTCAAAACGGGCCACCACTGCCGCATGGTTTTCTTGATGGGTTACGCTTGCCGGTCATAAGGGACGTGTAAAACTGAATATATTGCCAGCGACCTGGCACATATTGACGACGCCTATATCAACAGGCTAACCGACAACATCGTGTTATTATTGCAGGACGATACTTATTCTACCACAATCTCATGATGGCGATCTACTGCTTGATCAACCAGGAGTATAATATTCGAAGCACCACCATGCATACCCCGGATCGCACTGTGTTACATTCATAAGAGCCTGCCTGAAAAGGGGCGGTCTGGAGGGCGCAGTCCTCAAAAAACCCTGTTTCTGTCCGCCGCTGCGCGGCGGGTAGGGAAGATCGTGTGGGGTTTTGCTCCACAGCCCCCTTTTTTCGGACAACTTCTAAGGATTGTCAATAGACGTGAATGGAGTGTGCTTTGTTCTACACTGGCAGGTTAGCCCGGATCGGGCACCTGGTTGGGGGCATTGTGGATGGCGTTGTCTTCACTATCACTCGATCAAACGAGATGACAATAAGGTGACGGCTCCCAGGACTAAAGCTGGGCATACAGCAACGTGGCACTACGAGACTACCGCAAGCAGGAAATAGGGGATCCTTGGAAAGACCTTCTATTTCCTAACCTTCTTTTTATCTATCTCCTATTTCTATAATTGGGTGAAAACCTCTGGTTTTACGGGCTAGAACCGTAAAATAAGTGTCATATAGGGCATAATATACCAGTTGTATATGAACATGCGCTAAATATGACGAAGTTTTTAATGACAGTTTTGTCACCTTTGTGGTATAACGAGGTCTGGTACTCGTTTCAGGGAAGGATCGCAGCAAAGGATTGTGGGAGCCATAGGCCCGACACTCCGTGACCTGATATGGTTACGAGCGTTGTTTTGACCGCAGAGACAGACAGGATAGACAGAGGTTCTTGATCTGTGTACCCCGCCTGCAAAGGTCGCTCCAGAGCAACGGCAGCGTGGAAGCACCGTTCTGTTCTCCCCTTTTCGCCTACTGCAAAAAGGGGAGAACAAAGAACCGAAAGGCACGACGAAAAGGCCCGGACTATCACTCCTGTTAGTATACAATCACTGGTGTGCCGATTGGTGTCCAGTCATACAGCCAGGCTGCTTTATCAAGGGGGAGATTAACGCATCCATGGCTTAAACGGGCACCGGTGCCAAACGTGTTATGCCAGTAGGTACCGTGAATGGCATAGCCACCGTGCCGGAAGTACATCACGTGTGGCACATTCGGTACATTCCAGGTTTCGCCCTGCGCCGATCCACGCATATCCTGTCTGGCCAACTTTAGATAGACTGCGAACGATCCGCGCGGCGTTTCAAAGCCATTCCTACCGGTTGACACCGGGGCATCAAAGACCTGAAGATCACCCTCAAACGCATACAGCCACTGCCGATCCAGGCTAATCTCAATCCGTTTGGGGCCAGTCGGGCGTATGGGCTGAATCGCAAGAGGGGTCATACCAATCGCGAGCAGTGCATCGGTTCCAATATTACCACGTTCGATCTGCCATTCGGGTGGATTCTGCAGATCATAGGTCAACACCGTGCGCTCAAATGCCTGCATCACAATCGTGCGCGATGTACCGCCTTTGTACGTCTCAATCAAAAAGCCATTGGTGAGCGGTAGCCCGATATTGTGTAACCATCCACCCGGAAAGAGATCAGCCCGGTTGATGTAGGCCCAGAAGTAGTCCGGGATCACATAGCCCGGTGCGGCTCCTAGTTGTGCATCAAAGGGCACAAATACCCCGCCCTCAACCGGCATAGTACCAGTGCTAAACCCTTCTGGCACACCAAAGCGTTGCTCGGTATAGGCCCAGAGATCACCGTAGGTAATCGAGGTATTGTTAACCGGCAACCACCAGGCATACTCCATCAACTCCACGGTCAGGCGACCATACATCAATGCCCATGTAGGATCATTGACTTCATGGCTGTGATCCTCAATCCGTCCTTTTTCAAAATATTGCGACGGGTAACCATTAATATCCAGCAAATACGATTGCACATAGCCCAGAATACGTGGCCCATCATGGCGCCAGTAATAGCGCTCAAATGGTTTGGCAATGACACTCTCCGTCTGGTTCGGAGGAGCAGCGTGCGCAAGGTTTGTGCTGAAAGGTAACACGAGCAGCACGATGATGATGATAAAAAATGTGATACCCTGTTGATGCTTGATCATAGGTGGACAATCCCTTTCCATTGAAAGATCGAGCGCCCCCTGCGCTCTGGATGAGATAAGCTATCCTGCCACAGCAAGCCGCGGCTGTAAACGCTGGTTTTTATTGTAATCGATATGTAAGCCAGAGTCTATGGTATTTATCTGATTTTTGCGCGTTGCGCTTATCAACATAACTATGGTGACCAGTTTTTCCTGCTGACTTGCGTACAACTGCTGCCATATTGACGTCCAGCGGCAGTCGCAGCGCCGATTATAGCGCCCCATCTACCAGGAGCGCGGAATCTGATGAACGCCCAGATTGATCGGCCACGACCGCGACATGCACATAGTTCGCCAGCCGTTTGACAACGCCAGTGACATATCCTCGGTCACAGGCATGTTGGCCGTCACCCGGCTGGCTGCTGGCAGAAAAAGGCATGTGCCGAACGATGTTCGCACCCTCGTCACCTCCCCGCCTCATGCCTGACGCAAAAACACACACAATCAGGTATCATGATGTCGCTAACGGTGGTTAACCACGAGTGTCCTACGTTAAAATCAGTAAGTTAAGAAAGGCTTTGCTATGTCAATAACAACCAGTGCTGCGGGTGTCACCTGGGATCTGAGCGACCTGTTTGCGAGTTATGACGATCCGAAGCTCATGGCAATGTTAGACCAAGCGACAACCGAGGCGTCAGTATTTGCCGATATTTACCGGGGGACGATCAACGTTCCCGGCGGCCCGGAGGCGATTCATCTGCGTGAGGGATTGGAACGCCTGGAAGCACTCTATGATACGACCGCTCGTCCGGCAGTTTTTGCCAGTCTCCTGTTTGCGGCGGATACCAGCAAAGCCGAACATCGTGATTTACAGCAGCGCGTTGACCAGCGACTCACGGCCATTCACAATCAGATTCTGTTTTTCGACCTGGAGTGGCTGGCCCTGAGCGATGCCGATGCACACCGCCTGCTTGACGATCCCGTGCTCGCGCCCTATCGTCACTATCTCCATAGCGCCCGTCGCTATAAGCCCCACACCTTGTCTGAGCCAGAAGAGCGGTTACTCAACGACCGGGACATTACCGGCGTACAGGCATGGCGTCAGTTCTATACCGAACTGACCTCGGCACTGAGCTTTCCGATCGAACTGGAAGGCGAACGCCAGCAATTGCCCCTCGATAGCATCTTGAACTTGCTCCGCCATCCGCAGCGCCATGTACGCCAGCAGGCACATACCCAACTCTATGCCGTACTCGGCCCACAAGCCCAGACGCTAGCCTACATCTACAACACATTGTTGCAGGATCATTTGACCATAAACCGGCTGCGACACTATCCTGATCCAATGGCACCGCGCCACCTGGCGAATCAGATAGAGCCGGAAGCGGTAGCAACGATGATGGAGGTGGTTGAGCAGAACTATGGCATTGCTCAGGCGTATTTCAAGCTCAAGGCACACCTGCTCAACTTGCCCCGACTGGCGATCTATGACCAGTATGCGCCGGTTGGAAGCATGCATGCCCGGCGTACCTACGCCGAAGCTCGCGCCTTGATCCTGGAGGCGTTTGGCCGGTTTGACCCGCGTTTCCGCGACACGGCAGCGCGCTTCTTTGAGAACGGTTGGATCGACGCCGAGGTACGGCCCGGCAAGCGCGGTGGAGCCTTTTGTAATGGCTATCCACCCACGCTGCATCCCTATGTGCTATGCAATTATACCGACGATTTGCGCGATGTCATGACTGTGGCGCATGAGCTGGGCCACGGCATCCACTTTGTACTGGCCAGCCAGCAGACGCTCTTGAACTATTTTCCGTCGTTGCCGCTGGCAGAGACGGCCTCGGTCTTTGGCGAGATTCTGGTGTTCGAGCATCTGTTGAACCAGGAGCACGATCCCCAGGCGCAACTGGCATTGCTCTGCAGCAAGATTGAGGACATCTTCGCCACCGTGTTCCGCCAGAATGTGTTAACCCGCTTTGAGCAGGCAGCCTTTGATGGACGGGCACAGCAACGGTTGACACCGGAGCAACTGGGTGAGCGCTGGCTGGTGGCGAACGAGCGCTATTATGGCGATGCGGTTGAGCAAACGCAAGGCTATGAACTGGGCTGGTCGTATATTTCGCATTTTATCAACACGCCATTCTACTGCTACAGTTATGTCTTTGGGGAGTTGCTGGTGCTGGCGCTGTATGGCATGTATCGCAAGCAGGGCCAGGCGTTCGTGCCACGTTATATGGCGCTGCTAGAAGCGGGCGGCAGCCAGGCGCCGGCCGATCTGCTGGCTGCGCTGGGCGTTGACCCTCGTGATCGTGCGTTCTGGCAGCTAGGCTTCTCCGAGTTGCAACGGCTGGTTGAGCGGGTACAGGAGCTGGCAGGCTAACAGTTGGCGCTCTGGCGCTGCCGGCGTTAACGCCAGGGCGTAAATGACAGGAGCGACGTGGGCACTCAAAGCGCGTGGCCTTAGTCATCCAGCTCACCAGCATACTTGAGTGCCTGCGCTGTTTCGGGTGCCAGCGTAGCCGCCAGCAGCTTGATCCGCCGCACCATACCATACAACCCGTTGCGCCGATTCACGCTGAGATGCTGGCTCAACCCTAACTGCTCCAGAAAGTGCTGAATATCAAAAGTCAAGATCTTCTCCGCCGGTTGCCCGGAGTAGATCTTCGTCAAAATGGCGATCAAGCCCTGCACAATGGCCGAGTCACTCTCGGCCTGAAACTCAATCACGACACCGGTATCGGTCGGGTGGGCTTCAGCCACCATCCAGACATTGCTCTGACAGCCATGTACGCGATTTTCCTCTGTCTTATGAGCTGCGTCCAGGGGAGCCAGTTCACGCCCCAGATCGATCAAGTAGCCATAGCGGTCTTCCCAGGTATCCAACAACGCAAATGTTTCAAGCAACTCGTTCGCCTGAGCTTGCTGGGTGTTATTCATCATGCTCACTCCATCGTGGGGACAAAAAACCACTACACCGTATACCTAAGCATACCTGATTTTGACCGTCGTATCAACTGCTGATAGACGAAATCTCACAGTTCCTACACGCTGCTAGCCCTGCACTGAGCGCATATCAAGCCGGTCATACTGATGTGGTGAAAGCATAGGCGGCTCGCGGTATGGACAGTATGCCCTGACTGCGCACGATCTCCCATAGCAAAGTTGCGGGATCAGCAAGACGTATAGATCTGCGGTGCGGTACAATACAGATTGAACCCACGGCATACCTTGAGTAAATGTATAGGAGCTATACTATGAGAAATCGCAACTGGCTGATTGCGCTAGCTATTATTGTTGGAATTGTCCTATCGTGCGCTATTCTACCACTGGGTGGCATGGCGCTGCTGCTGGCGTTCGGTAGCGGCAGCAGTAGTGGTACACTTCCGGCCCCTGACTGGCAAGAGCAGATTATCTCTGGCAGTGGCACGGATCGGATTGTGGTTATCACGGTCAGCGGAGCCATTGGTGTGGACGCCGGTTCGGGCCTGTTTAGCGATGAACTGAGTCATGAGCAACTGTTGTCGCAAATCCGCCAGGCAGCCGGCGATCCACAGGTCAAAGCGGTGGTGCTGCGCGTCGAGAGTCCTGGCGGCGGAGTAGTCGCCAGCAACGAAATCTACCAGGAGCTCCAAAAGTTGCGCGACGCTGAGAAGCGCCTGGTAGTCTCGATGGGTAGTGTTGCTGCCAGCGGTGGCTACTACATTGCCACACCGGGTGAACGTATCTATGCCAACCCCGATACGCTGACCGGTAGCCTGGGCGTAATCATTTCGCTGCTCAATGTAGAAGAAACGTTTGACAACCTCGGTCTGCGCCAGATCGTCTTTAAGAGTGGCGAACTCAAAGATATTGGTTCGCCTACCCGTGAGACCACGCCGGAAGAGGCGGCGATCTTTCAAGCCATTATTGACGAGGCGTATCAAGGGTTTGTCGATGTGATCGAGAAAGGTCGTGGCCTGCCACGGGATGTGGTGTTGCAACTTGCCGACGGGCGGATCTACACCGGGCGGCAGGCACTTGCGTTAGATCTGGTTGACGAACTGGGCAATCTCGACACAGCTATCGCTGGAGCGCAGGAACTGGCCGGCCTGGAGCGGGCGCTGGTGGTGCGCTACCGTGGTTCTCCTTCTCTGCGTGACCTGCTGCTCCTGGGGATGGCGCAGAGCCAGGCCGCGTCTGATCCCCTCGGCTTGCGTACCCTGATCGCGCCCCAGACGCCGCGCCTGGAATACCGGATGGTGCCATAGTAGAAATGTGCACGTGGGGTGCGCACCACCGGGCGCGAGCGCGCGGGGGCGCCCTTGGGTGGACGAACCCGAGGGTGCGCGTCCCTCTGGGGCGCGAGCGCGCGAGCGGGCGGGGGCGCCCCTGGGAGCGCGCCCCTCCGGGGCGCGGGCGGGCATGGGCGCCCCTGGGAGGACGAACCCGGGTGCGCGTCCCTCCGGGGCGCGAGCGCGCGGGGCGGGCGCTCGCGCCCCATCGCACCAGCTTTTAACGCTGGATGAGTGGTAGATACACCAGATTATTCGCTCTGGACGCCCCAACCTGAACCATGACCGTCGCCGGTTCGCTGGTACTATCACCGGAACTCACGGTAAAGGCAAACGAGTCCATCCCGTTGTACCCGTTCATCGGTATGTAGGTCAGATTCGGTGCCGTGCCGTTGAGCGCGCCAAAGACAGGCTCTTCCACAATCGTGAAGCGCAACCCCGTTTCCGATGCCCCTCGTCCCTCAAGTGTGATCGGCACCGGTGTATTCGCACTGGTGGACACCTGCCGGGGCACTGCCGCCAGTGCCTGCACACGGTTGATGACCGCGTTGGTGGGTGTCACCTCAGGCACGCTCGGAAAGTACACGGTGGCCTGATTGACAATCTCGGCACCAATCGGCGCATCTGCGCGCACACGCACGCGGAAGCTGACCTCGCCGGACGATCCATTCGCACCTTTGGGTGCCAGTGTCCCAATATCCCAGATAATCGTGCGCGTAGAGCTAATATACTGACCCTGACCGCCGAGATCGAGCGTTGTTGCATCAAGCAGGTCACTCAACTCATCGAGGATATACACGCCGTAGGCCTCACCAGCGCCCTCATTCTCGTAGCTGATGGTATAGGTCAGTTCCTGCCCTGGCAGCACGGCCCCCTGCACCCCGATCTTGGCATTCGGGTCACGCGCCACGCGCACCGTGGTACGACGTCTGCCGCAGAAGCCGCCGCTTGCAGTTTGCGCCGCACAGAGATCGGCCGCATTTGGCTGATCGGTCGTCAGGGTCGCCTCAGGTTGCGCTGGCGCTCCTGCTGCGGTAGACGGGGTAGTGAAAGAAGCGAGGAACATCTCAACGGAGTCTCTCTCCGATGTTGAAAGGCCCTCAGCCGATGCGAGGAGGCCAATGCGATCTAATATGCATTCCCGGCACTCCGCCCCTTGCACGCCCTGGACGCACGACTCCCATCGCTCGCAGTAGGTAAATTCTGGGACGGCCACCCACATGCCGTTCGGGCCGCAGCGCCATGTGCGGACAATGTCTCTGCTTCCTGAGAGCCACGTCGTGACCGAGCCGGCACAGGTTTTGAGGTCTGCCGTGCATACATAGGTATCACGTTTGTGCGGGTCGCTGCAATTGCGATGGCAGTCGATGGCGTCAAGAGTCAATCCGATCGGGATGGTTACCCGCTTGCCGACTTTCTCGGTCATCTCTAAGGCGGCATACGCACATTCGGCGCAGGCGTCAGTATCACCGCGTGCGCACGCAACACAGTCCACCCCATCCATCACATTCCCAACGGTCTCAATGACCGCTCCTGGAACGAAGAGCGCAATCGTCTTCAAGGCACAATTAACCATGCAGTGGTTGTAACTGATCGCAGCCGGCATCGCCTGACCAGTGGGCGTGTCCCAGAGTTCGATCGCCCCCGTCGAGAGGGTCAGCGTAAAGCCACCACTATCGTTGCCCACCGCATAGCGGTCTGGTGCAAAACGCTGTTCCTGCACCGTGGTTCCTTGTAGGCTGAGCATGATCGCGCTCTTCTGAGCGGGTTTGACGAGCGGCACGCTCACAATCGGATCGCCACGGTTCAAGGTCAGGCGAACGGGGACGCCGGCTTGAAAGCCATCTTGCACGGCGTTCTCGTACCGCCGACGCAGTTCCGCGTGTCCGGCTAAAACTGCCTGCCATTCGGTTGCGCTCAATTCGGCGCTGGCTGTTACCTCCACCGGTGTATAGTTCAGATACGGCGTGACGTCGAGCACCCCGCTTCCGTCGCCGTTCAGGAAAGCCAGGACCGGTATTTCACTCCCTTCCTTCAGTCCCCACCGATACTTCACCTGCACGCCGACGGAGCCGACAGTCGTTGGCGAGAGGGTTCCAAGCGTCCAGAAGACCTGGTGACGTTCCGGCCAATATATACCGTTGTTGGTGCTATCAACGTACTCGGCAACATACGGGAGTTGCACCACCAGCACCGTATTAGAAATAGGCGAGCTGGTCGGATTAAAGAAGCGAATGCCATAATCGGCGATCTGGCCGGGACTCACGAAGGTTGGGCCGGCGACCTCCAGATTGCTGGTGAGTGCGCCCTGCAACGGCAATTCCGCACTGCCCTGCGGGCCGCTCAACCGCACCGTTGCGCGCAACGTACCCAGCCGTTTCGGCTGAAAGACAACCTCAATGTCACAACCGGTTGAACCTGAACCGAAGTTCGCAGGATAGATCGTCTTGCCGGTGCAATTATCGCGGCTCAAACGGAAGTTCAACGGATCGGAGAGCGTGACCTGCTCAATCTTCAGCGCCGTTTTTCCAGAGGAGTTCGAAGCATCAGCTCTTTTCGGCTGCGATTCCTGACCAATCGATCCGTTCCCGAAGTCGAGCGAAGCCGGTCTGAAATCGATCTTCGGCGCGCAGACACTGCTCTGCTGGAAACTGGCCTCGATGCGCACGTCAACATCCCTGGCGCGCCAGGTACCGCTGGCAACGGTATCGCTGCACGGATGACGCTGCGGCCCTTCCCGGATCGATAGCGGATCGAGGCTGGACTCCGTGATATTCGCCGACTCCTGCGGTAAAACAGTACACGCATGCTCGAGCATCCCCTGCTCATCGAGACGGGCGAACAGGGTCTCATAACCGGCTGCGCTGGCAATATAACCACCACCGGGCGCAGGGCGCATCACCGTCACATCAGCGTTCTTATAGTTCCTCGCCCAGCGGAGCCGCCCATCGGCGTCCGTTTTCACGAGTGTTCGCTCGAGAGTCGAAAATCCATTTGAGAACAAAGCAAGGGCGCCACCATCGTTGTCAACTGCGAGGAACACCGGTGTGCCTCTGAATGAACCTCCATAGACGCTAAATGCGCGTTGCCAGACAACATTGCCGGACGAATTGATCTTGAACAATACACTGTCGCGTTTGTCACTCCGTTCAGCGACAACAAGATACCCATCTGACACTTCAGCGACGAACGCGTATTTTGCGTCTATTTTTGAACCATAAAAGTGGCTCCAGATCAATTCGCCGTTTGCAGAGTACTTTTGTAGATTTGCGGTATATTCAGTGCCTGTCCAGGCGGGCGTTATTAACAGATATTCGCCACCGTTCGTATAGTAGGTGCGCTGATCTCCCAAAAATAAACCCGTCCCACCAAAGAGGTAGTGGTTGAGCAGTTGTCCGCTCGGATCCAGGTGAAGCGCGAGACCATTCTCCCAATGACCAGCACAGGGTGAGGCCTGTCCTACCTCCAATCTTCCGGTCACAATCAGATGACCATCAGATCGTTCGTATACACGCTGACCGTACAGACCGCTGAATGCATCCCCTACCACGCTGTCGCGTACACGTTCGTACACTCTTTGCCAGCGCACACTGCCGTCGGCATTCAGCCTGATGACCAGGACATGCAAACTCCGACCTGCCGAGGTGTCTTCCGAAAGATACCCGACAGCGGTATAGCCTCCATCGCGGTTTTGAATAACGCCTTGCAGCGTGATGTTCCGGAAGGGTTGTGCTTCACCATCACCACCAAACAGACGGTTCCAGACCAGATTGCCATTGCCATCGAACTTTATAATGCCTGCATGAAGGTTTCCTCCTTCGTATTTATTCCAGATAACAGTCGCAACATACCCGCCATCGCTGGTGTTAATGATGTCGGTAGGACCCGCCCCTGTCCACCAGCCAGGAAACGGGCCGCGGAACAATTTCCCCCAGGTGTTTACCTTTACCGTTGTTGGTTGCGAATGGCTCGTTGCCATCGGAAAGGCAACTGCAAGAGCGAACAACAAGAAAACAGTGATGAGCCGGCTGATCCATGTACGGAAGATTGCTGATGTCATTGAAGACCTCCAATACCGGGTAATCGAATTCTACGATCATAACAGCACCACCCGTACGAGTCGGGTAGGGCTGCAGTGTCTGCCTTCCTCGATTATCTGTCCACCGAAGGCCATATCTTCACGTTTATGCAAAACAAGGCCCTGGTTGTACCTGGCTTCCGATCTTCTCTATGTATCGTATCGCGAAACCCTCCGCCATGAACCTGGCCTACCCCATTGCAGGTTAACGATCCGACAGGCGAGCAGAGCGCAGCTCAGCGATCATCGCTGATAATACCATTCTAAGCATATTGTCAAGCTGGTCAGGTGGACAGGGCGCTATTGAGCGGTCATTGCCAGTGGTCAACCCACTACTCGCACAAGTCAATCAGCACATAAGCCTCAAGCGGCTCTTGCTTGCCCTTGACCTGAATCATTCCCAGCGACTGTACCCTGGCAATGTCCTTGATCTGCGCATAGGTGCTGTTACTGATCAGTACTTTGCCACCGTCGGCGCGGGTTTGCAGACGTGAGGCCAGGTTGACCGTGTCACCAATGGCGGTAAAGTTGCGAATGCTCTCGCTCCCAATGTTGCCCACCAGCGCCTCCCCGGTGTTGATACCGATGCCAAACTGCGGCATATCGCGAGACTCGGCGATAATCGGCGCAATCGCATGCTGCATCGCCAGCGCTGCCCGCGCCGCCCGTAGCGCATGATCGGGCTGATAGACCGGTGCGTTAAATAGTGCCATCATCGCATCGCCCATAAACTTGTCAATCGTACCGCCCTGCTCAAGCACTACCTGCGACGCCACACCATAATAGCGGTTCAACAGTGCCACGAGTTGTGGCGGCGACATGCGCTCGGAGATCGTGGTGAAGCCACGCAAGTCGGCAAAGAGAACGCTGATTTCGCGCACTGCGCCGCCCAGTGCGGCCTGCGACGGGTCGGCCAGCAAGGTGGTGGCAACGCTGGCGGGCATATATTGCCGAAAGAGAACGTCAATCTGCCGGTACAGGCGTGTATTTTCGAGCGCAATCGAGAGCTGGGTCGCCAGTGAGCGCAGGAGCCAGCGATCACGTTCGGCAAACGAACCCGATTGGCGCTGCGCCTCCAGCACGCCCGCAACATGGCCTTTGACCAGCAACGGAATGACAAATCGCCCACCGTCCTCCACCGGTTGCGCAGTCTGGATCGCCTGGTTGCGCAAGGTCTGGTAGCGTTCTGCGGCTAATGGCCGAGGTAGGGTCGCTCCTGGCGGTATATCTTGCGGCAGGAACTGGAGCTGACCTTCCTGCACCAGCGCCACGTTGATCTGGTCGTGCTGAAAGGCCTGATTGGTCAGGATGAGCGCTCGCTGCAACAACTGCGCTTCATCCAGAATAACGCTGGCTTCCTGGCCTATGGCCACCAGCGCTCCCAGCCGCGAAATCTGCTCCCGTTCCCCAGCCAGGGCCGCTGCCGCCTGTTCCAGTACCTGTGTTTGACCGCTGCTCAATCCGAAGCGTTCGGCAACCTGGGCGGCCACCGGTTCGTCTGGGTCATCAGAGGGCGCCTGCGCGCGTTGCTGAAACGCAGCCACCAGCGTTTCCAGGGCGCTGGTATATTCCTGGCGGATGGTCTTGATCGTCTCTTCCAGGTATAAGCTATCAAAAATAATCCTGGTGCTGCCCTCTTGCCTGAACTGGTGATAGATGCTGTAGGCCAGCAAGCCATAGGCCACCACGATCAGTGCATGCCATAGCCACCAGGAGGCATGCCAGGTGCGCGACAGGCCCACGCTCAAGATAACCAGTGTCAGGAGCGCAAAAGTGGTAACCAGCCCTAACAGCACTACAGTTCGGCGCTGACGATAGAGTTGCAGATAGCGATAGGTTGTCCAGCCAGACAATGCGGTACCCACCAGCAGCATCGCGGTGACCGGGAACTGTAGTGTGGGCAGCGGCGTCTGGCCGATGATGCAAAACATAAGTGGTGTTTGGACGGCATCGGGACTGGGCAAGAACGCAAAGGGAGGCAGTTGCAGGAGGGCGGCCCCACCAAAGATCACCCAGAACACGATCACCCCGGAGCGCAATATGCCCTGGTAAGCCATGATAGTAGATGCCTGCTCTTCAACCAGGCGGGTGGCGCTGGCTGCGGCAAAGATCGCAGATAGGAGCATACCCACGGGTGCCGCCAGGATAAATCCGACATTACGTTCAGGGATGAGCATCGTGGGTGTTGACAGTGCATGCAACAGCAACGCACCGGCTGAATTGACAACCGATAGCGCAATCAAAAATACGCGCGCATCATTGCGGCGGTGGGCAGCACTGCTCATCTGTGCGCCAATTCCCAGGCACAGCAGGCCCGCAACCGTAATCAGCCAGAAGTGAACTGGATTTTGCAGTGCACTGTCTGGACTGGCCGGCAGACGCGGGTCAAACGCGGGCCAGATCAGCCACAACAGCAATAGACCAGAGGGCACGAACGGTAACACCCACCAGTAGCGCAGATACCCTGGTTTGAATCGCAGCATCGAAACATCTCCTTGTGTAAGCAGTGAGTCAGCGACCTGGAGGTGTGACTCTTCGACGAGACTGTCAGTTGAACAGAGAGAGACTCCCACTGAACCGCTCCAGGTGAACGTTGCCTATCTATTATAGACGTAGTTGTAACTGGATTTTTACCAGGTGGATGGATGAAGGAAAGGTGACAGGCTGTGTGGTATGCCAGGGACGGCCCATACCCCATCCCGCCCGCCCCGCGCCTGCGCTCCAGAGGAGCGCACACCAGCGCGCACCAGGGATACGCTCCACCGCGCCCGCTTTGTCGTGTGTGGCATGGAGGGCACGGCTCCGGCGTGCCCGCGGCCGTGCCGGGTGCACCGCACGCCGAGACGCCGCCCGTCGTGAGGATGCCTCCCCGCGCCTGCGCTCCAGAGGAGCGCGCACAAGCGCGCACCAGGGATACGCTCCACCGCGCCCGCGCCCCGGTGGGACGCGCACCCGCGTTCGCCATGCCCGCCCGCACCCCAGTGGGACGCACGACGGCACCTCGTGCCTCTCAGCTAACAGTGTGTAACATCAGTGTCGGGGATGAGATAGCCGAGTTGCGTTCATCTGGTAGTATGATATTGAGTGATAAGGTACGCAACGATAATGCAGAGGGGCGCTTTGAGCAGAGGGGCGCTTTGAGTTGCGGGCCACGATCTTGCTTGACAACAACCGCCGACAACTATCGCATCTTTGCCTTTGCCAGACGGGAGTGACGCGAGAATGCGCGAGGCAGCAGGTGGCGGATGGACGCTCTTTTAACGCAAAGGCGCAGAGTGGCAAAGACGCAAAGGGGGTGGAGGTTGGAAATGCAGCACCATACACTACCTGATCAGCAGCAATGCCAGGAAACAGGCAACTCTCTTCCTCTGCACCTTTGCGTCTTTGCGTTAAAAAAGAGGCTATGAGGCAAGGACGCGAGACGCCTTACGCCTTACGCCTCTCTGAGGAACCTGTACTAATAAAGACGAAAGAAAGGATAAGTAATAACCAATGTATGATGCAACCGAGTGTATCCAGGCCGACCTCGCGCACCTGCTGCACCCACTGTACCATCCTGACGATCACCAGACACCACGCATCTGGGTCGAGGGGCGTGGAGCGTTGCTGATCGACATTGAGGGTAACGAAGTCATTGACGGGTTGAGCGGGCTGTGGAACGTGAATGTGGGCCATGGGCGGCGCGAGCTGGCCGAGGCAGCTATGCAGCAGATGTGTACCCTGGCCTTCAGTTCATCCTATACCGGCTTTTCCAATCTGCGCGTGATCGAACTGGCCGAGCGCCTGAGCGAACTGAGCTATCCTTCGATCAACACCTTCTTTTTCACCAGCGGCGGTGCAGAATCGAACGAGAGCGCGATCAAGACCGCGCGCTTTTATTGGAAAACGCAGGGGAAGCCCGATAAGGTCAAGGTTATCTCGCGCAAGCTGGCTTACCACGGTGTCACGCTGGCGGCGATGAGTGCAACCGGTATGCCGATCTACTGGCCAATGTTTGAGCCACGCGTGCCCAACTTCTTACACATCGAGTCGCCTTATCCCTACTACTTCAAGGGCGGCGATGCCCACACCAGCCCCGGCGTGGCGGCGGCGAATCTGCTGGAAGAGGCGATCCTGCGCGAGGGGCCGGACACGGTGGCCGCCTTTATTGCTGAGCCAATCCAGGGTGCGGGCGGGGTGATCATTCCTCAGGAAGATTATTTCCCGCGCATCCGTGCCATTTGTGACCAGTACGATGTGTTGCTGTTGAGCGACGAGGTGATTACCGGCTTCGGGCGTAGCGGCAAGTGGTTTGGCCTGGAACACTGGGGCATCGAGCCGGATATTATGCAGTTTGCCAAGGGAATTACCAGCGGCTATGTTCCGCTGGGCGGCATCGGGGTGTCGGACAAGATCCGCCAGGCGATCCACAGCGTGCCACCGGAGCAGCGCTGGATGCACGCCTTCACCTATTCCGGCCATCCAACCAGTTGCGCGGTGGCGCTGGCTAACCTCAAACTGGTCGAGCAAGAAGGTCTGGTGGCACGAGCGGCGGAGATGGGCAACTACCTGCTGGAGCGACTGCGCACGCTGGAGAGCCTGCCGGTGGTGGGTGAGGTGCGCGGACGGGGGATGCTGGCGGCGGTCGAGATCGTTGCAGACAAGGCGGCACGCCAGGAATTCCCTGCTTCCGCTCAAGTTGGCCCGCGCCTCGCCAAAGAGATGCTCAAGCGTGGATTGTATACCCGCGTGCGCGGTGACGTGATCTGCCTGGCCCCGCCACTGATCACGCCTACCGAACAACTCGACCGCATCGTCACTATCGTTGGCGAGGCGATTGAGGCGGTGCTGGGAGGGTCGTGAGGCGCAGAGGCGCAGAGGCGAAGTGGCGCGGTGGCGCGATGGCGCGGTGGCGCGGTGGACGCGCTTGTTTTAACGCAAAGACGCAAAGATGATATGTGGTTGCATGGGGAAGAGACAAAAAGGCGCGGAGGTAGGACGCGAGGTGTGCAGTGGACGCTCTGGCTTTAATTTAAAAGTGCAGAGCGACAAAGACGTAAAGGAGGTGGACGTGGAGTATATACAGCACCATATTACCTGGTTAGCAGTGATGGGCGGATATAAACAACTCTGCGCCTTCGCGTCTTTGCGTTAAAAACAGAGGCGCGGAGGCGTGAGACTGCTGGCATCCGCGCCTCCCGCCTCACCGCACTTCGGTCACGAAAGCGACGGTGATGACCTCGCCCCGCTGGTCGCGAAACTGCACCCAGATCTTATACATCCCTGGTGCATCAAACGGGTGATGGATGATAATCTCCGGGCCAAAGCGGTCACTGGTTGCGCTGTGTGTGTGCACCGCGTTTTCCCTCTTGTCTGTGTCGTGCCCCTCAGCACCATGCGCACCATGATCATCATCGCCATCGATCAAACCGTGCGTGTGGGCGAAGGTCGTGCCGTCTGCGCTCACGATGGCAATATGCGCCGGTGCGTCCAAATAGGGCTGTAGCTCGGTAATCCCCGCACCAGTCTGCGCATCCTCAACCCGCAGTAGCATGTGTGCTGGCGTTTCCATCCCCACGTCTTCGGCCCCGATCAACGTCACCCGCAGATCACCAATTGTTCGCGGAGCCAGATCAACCATCAAATCAGGCGCCACAGTGGTAGGCGTACCAACGACCAGTTCATCGCGTTGTCGTACTTCTTGCCCATTGGCGCGCATAAACTCGACATACAGCCAGTACACGCCATCGGTCGGAAAGACCATATCCAGCGCATATTCGCCTGGTTTGCCGGTGGGTTGCGGATGTACATGCAGGAACTGCTGCAGATCCTGGCTGATCGCAATCAGGTGCAACGGCTGTTCATGATTGATAACGACATCCATCAGCGGCGCGTTCTGCTGTACATCGGTAAGCTGATAGGTGATCGGCACTGGTAGGCCAGCTTCGATTGTCGTCGGCGCTATCAGTTGCACCTGGACTTCGGCCACATCAGGCGCAACAGTCGTCGTGGTTGTATCGGCTGCATCGTTGAATGTTGCTGCCATGCCCTGCTCCTGCATGTCCACGTGCGCATCAGGAGCAACTCGTGCCTCGGCATGCACATCTTCATCCGCATTATGCGCATGTGATGCCGTATGCGCACCGGCAGGCATCGCCAGCGCCTGTGGCGGGTGGGTGTGATGCGGCTGCGATAGGGCCAGCGAAATTGCGCCTACCAGCAGCGCGATGGCGGCAATGCCACCCAGGAAGGCATACTCGCCCACGCGCTCGCGCAGCGGCGGATGTAAAATGGCCTCGGCATTCTCCGGGCGGCGGAAGCTGCGCAACCGCAGTGCGTTCGTCACCACACTCACGCTTGACATCGCCATCGCTGCCGCTGCCAGGATCGGATCGAGTAAAATATTGAAAAACGGATAGAGAATACCCATGGCAACCGGGATCAAGACCGTGTTGTAGGCAAAGGCCCAGAACAACCCCTGCTTGATCGTCCCCACCGTTTTGCGCGAGAGTGCAATCGCGGTGACGATGGTGCGCAGGTCGCCGCCGATCAGCGTGATGTCTGAAGCGGCCATGGCGACGTCGGTGCCAGTGCCGATGGCAATGCCCAGATTGGACTGCGCCAGCGCTGGTGCATCGTTGATACCATCGCCGACCATGGCGACGATCTTGCCTTCGGCCTGTAACTGTTGTACCTGATCGGCCTTCTGCTCTGGTAGCACCTCGGCGATCACCTGCGTGATACCCGCCTGCCGGGCAATCGCCTCGGCTGTGCGGCGGTCGTCGCCGGTC
The DNA here is from genome assembly GCA_034435975.1 of Chloroflexaceae bacterium. Taxonomy (GTDB): domain Bacteria; phylum Chloroflexota; class Chloroflexia; order Chloroflexales; family Chloroflexaceae; genus CAKZQX01. The sequence goes on from DAOTWD010000116.1 coordinate 38,189, forward strand.
AGCATCCACACCTCCAGGCCGAGCGCCTGCATCTGCTCCACCGCCAGCCGCGACTCGGGCTTGAGCGTGTCAGCCACCGCGATCAAGCCCGCGCCCACGCCATCAACCGCCACATACATCGGCGTTGCGCCATTCTGCGCCAGTGTATCCGCCTGCGCCACCAGGCCATCCAGCGGCACCGCCAGTTGCTCCATCAGCGCCCGGTTGCCCAGCGCCACGGCCCGATTCTCAACCATCGCCTGGATGCCCTTGCCGGTGATCGAGCTGAAGTTGGTGGCTGGAGCCAGTTCCAATTCCTGCTCCTTTGCCCGCGCCACAATCGCCTCGCCCAGTGGATGCTCCGAGCCAACCTCGGCGGCGGCCGCCAGCCGCAGCAGGTCATCCGCTGACCAGCGCCCGCTCTGGCCCTCAGCGGGCACAATCGCCGTTACCTGGGGCTTGCCGCGTGTCAGCGTGCCGGTTTTATCCAGTACAATCGTATTAATGCGTCGTGCCTGTTCCAGCGCCTCACCGCCGCGGATGAGAATGCCGTTCTCGGCGGCCTTGCCGGTACCGACCATGATCGCGGTGGGGGTTGCCAGGCCCAGCGCACAGGGGCAGGCAATAATCAACACCGCAATTGAGGTTGTCAGGGCATAGATCAATGCTGGCGGTGGCCCGAACACCAGCCAGATCCCAAACGTCACCGCCGCCAGCACCAGCACCACTGGCACGAAGTAGCCAGAGATTGTATCGGCCAGGCGCTGCATCGGTGCTTTCGATCCCTGCGCCTCTTCCACCAGGCGCACGATCTGCGCCAGCGCTGTGTCCTTACCCACGCGGGTAGCGCGAAACACAAAGCTACCCGTTTTGTTGAGCGTTGCGCCGATCACCTCGTCGTTCGCGCCCTTCTCCACCGGCAAGCTCTCGCCGGTCAGCATGCTCTCGTCCAGTGCCGAGCGGCCCTCGGTGATGATGCCATCAACCGGCACCTTCTCACCCGGACGTACGCGCACCAGGTCGCCTACCTGCACGGCTGCAATGGGCACATCGTGCTCCACGCCATTGCGGATCACGCGGGCAGTGCGCGCCTGCAAACCCATCAGCGCCTTGATCGCCGCGCTAGTTTGCTTTTTCGCCCGTGCTTCCAGCCAGCGGCCCATCAAGATCAGCGCAATAATGATGACCGCGCTCTCGTAGTAGAGATGGAACGGGAAGCCCCATTCGAGCGCCAGTGTGGGCCACAGGGTGACAAACGCGCTGTAGCCATAGGCAAAGCCGGTGCCAATGGCGACCAGCGTATTCATGTTGGTACTCCCATGTTTGGCCGCAGCCCAGGCAGCATCAAAGAACACCCGCCCGGCCCAGAACTGCACCACCGTCGCCGCAATCAGCATCAGCGGCGCGATCAGCAGCATGTCAACGCCCATGGGGATGTACATCATCACCATCATCACCGCCCCGATTGCCAGGCTGACCACCCACTTGCGGCGCAAGGAATCCATCTCGCGCTGCCGCTGGCGATCATGCTCATCAATCTCTTCTGCGGTCGTGTCCTCGGTTGCGGCGGGTTGCGCCGTCGGAGCAGGCATGGCTCCGACGCGATAACCGGCTTTTTCAATCGCGGCCCGCAGATGATCGACGCTGGTCGCAGCGGGATCGAAGACGACGTGGGCTTTCTCGGTTGCCAGGTTCACCTGGGCCTCGGTCACGCCCGCTACCTTGTTGAGCGCCTTCTCCACCCGACTGACACACGAGGCGCAGGTCATACCCTCAACTGGTAGCGTGATGTCGCCTGATGGGGGTGCAGGCGTGGTGGGGAGAGCGTTATGCGCCGCAGGTATGTTCCGCACGCCGTAGCCCGCATGCTCAATGGCGGCTTTGATCTGCGTCGGGCTGGCAATGGTAGCATCATAGACCACCCGGGCCTTCTCGGTGGCGAGATTCACACTGGCTTCACTGATGCCGTCAACCCGGGTGAGCGCCTTTTCCACGTGGCGCACACACGCGGCGCAGGTCATGCCCATGATTGAAACCTCAAGGTGTTGTTCGGCCATAAGCTTCGTCCTTTCTCTGGCAATACCCCACCACCCCTGGGGGGTATCCATTGTTTCTATTATAGGACATTGTTCAGGTCGTTGCATGGCGGGGAGGTGTGAGGTGTGAGGCGCGAGGCGCATGGCCGGGCCATGGTCGTTCGAGCGGTCGAGCGTCCAAGCGTTGGAGCGTTGGAGCGGGAGAGTGGGGGAGCGGGAGAGCGGGAGAGTGGGGGAGCGGGAGAGCGGGGGAGCGGGAAAGTGGGGGAGCGTTGTGTGGTGTGGTGCCCGCCATGCCCGTATCGACCGCATTGCCCCGCCATGCCCCACGTTGCCCTGCAATGCTGGCATGGCCCCACCATAACTACCGATGGAACCATCGCTTCGCCCCGCCTCGCATGGCCCCCGTTGTTTCTCGTTGCAGGCGACCATACGGGCCGGTTCGACCAATAAATAGTCTATGATCACTGTATTGCAGAATACACAACATGCTCACATGCTAACGCCCGATCTATTGCCAATTTTTCTACACTGCGCTATAGTAGCAGTAGTTGTCCCTTCTTGTACCAGGAGCAGCACGCATGTCTACTCTTTTACCATCCGGTACCATTGTCCACGGTCGCTATCGCATTACGCGGCTGATCGGGCAGGGGGGCATGGGCGCAGTGTACGCCGCGATTGACGAGACGTTCAAGAGCCAGGTTGCGCTCAAGCAGATGTTCCCCATGCCTCATCTGACTGCACAACAGGTGGCCGATCTGGAACGGGCGTTCCAGCGTGAGGCACACCTGTTGCACCAGTTGCGTCACCCGGCGCTGCCACGAGTCAGCGATTATTTTACCGATGCCTACGGGCGCTTTCTGGTGATGGACTATATCGAAGGCGAGAATCTGGCAACCTTGCTGGCGCAGCGCCAGCGAATCGAGAGGAAGCCATTGACCGAAGCGGAGGTGGTGGCCTGGGCTATCAAGGTACTGGACGCACTGGAGTATTTGCACCAGCAGCAACCGCCGATTATTCATCGGGATATCAAGCCCGATAATATTACGCTTACCCCGAACGATGAGATTTTCTTGCTCGATTTTGGGATTGCCAAAGGTTCGACGATGCTCACAACGCTCATGGGGCAGCGGAGCGTCTATGCCTATACCCTGGCGTATGCCTCACTCGAGCAGGTACAGGGCGCCGGAACGGATGCGCGAAGCGATCTGTTTAGCCTGGCGGCGACGATGTATCACCTGTTGAGCGGCCATGCGCTGGATCAGCCACCGCGCTGCGATGTGCTGACGCGGGCCGCCGCCAGAGTAAAGAACGAACCCGATCCGTTGCTGCTGCCCCCCAATCTGAGTCCAGGTCTCCGGCAGGTATTGCAGCAGGCACTGGCATTGGATCCCGACGACCGTCCGCCCAATGCAGCGGCGATGCGCCAGGCGTTGCTGGACACGCAGAAACCGTCGGGATCGGGTCGTCTGGTGGCGCTGGTGCTGGCGGTGGTGCTGCTGGTGATAGGATTCCTGATCGGCGATCACCTATGGAACCTGGCGAGTAGCATATTCGTACCGGGAAGGGACTCTACCTACGTGCCGATAGACAGCGTGGCAGCCGGTATAGAGACGGTGACCGGCAAGCTCCCACTGATCAGCACGGTACTCCCAGAGACATCGACCATGACGGCCGTCGAAGCGACCCAGGTTATCCAGACGGAGGGTGCAATGCAGGCGACCGACGCGATTCAGATTGAAGCCACCGTCGTCGCGCAGCTCCAGGCAACCCAGGTGGCAGCGCGGGCCACCGACGAGGCACAGGCCATCGCGGCTACGGTTGCGGCTCAGGTGCAGGCTACGACGGAAGCACTGTCGGCACCCGATCCGACGCCAGTTCAGCCGGGTGACACGGTGCCAGATCGGTTATCGGTGGCCCTCCAGTGGCCGGTGGCCTTTGCCGATACCTTTACCAGCAGTACTGGTACATGGTTCACGGGCAACTATGCGAACCCACGGGTTGATGGTACTATTCGCATCGAGAACGGTGTCCACCACTGGCAGGTGACACCGTTTCAAGACACCACCTGGTGGTTACGGCCCTCAATTCCCCCTGTTGCCAATTTCTATCTCGAAGCGCATATGCAGCGCATAAGTGGTGCGAGCGACAGCAGCTATGGGGTCATTTTTCGGCTCCAGGAAAACGGCGGCTTTCGTTATTATCGCTTTATGGTCACGGATACCGGGGGCTATGAAGTAGCGCTGGTTGACCGCGGTGATACGACCACGCTGATTCCCCGTAGCCCTGTTACACACCTCCAGCTCGGGGCCATGAACCGGATTGCAGTCATTGGCGCTGGTTCACAATTCACGTTTTATGTGAATGATCACTATGTTGACACGCTGACCGATCATACGCTCAGCCAGGGGCAGGTCGGTATCATTATTGGCCTCATCGCCTACGATGAGGCCGTGTTTGAGACGCGCAGTTTCACGCTGAGAACCCCATAAGGTCTCTGGTTGTAACGTGCAGCCGTACAAGCGCCTCTCCTGTCAACGAATAGGCAACGAATAAAATAGCCGGTGGGCTTCATCCGCGCCCCGGAGGGGCGCGCCCCCACCCGCCCACTTCTCGCGTGCGGCATAGAGTAGGGCACGGCTCCGGCGTGCCCGCATCCGTGCCGGGTACACCCCCCGTTCGGTTGGCCGCCGCCCGCGCCCCGCAGCCCGCGCCCCTGCTGCCCGCGCCCCCACCCGCCCACTTCTCGCGTGCGGCATAGAGTAGGGCACGGCTCCGGCGTGCCCGCATCCGTGCCGGGTACACCCCACGGTTTGGTTGGCCGCTGCCCGCGCCCCGCTACCCGCGCACCCAGGCCCACGCCGCCCGCGCCCCGGCGGGACGCGCTCCCGCTCGCCCGCTTCTCGCGTGCGGCATAGAGTAGGGCACGGCTCCGGCGTGCCCGCATCCGTGCCGGGTGCACCCCCGTTCGGTTGGCCACCGCCCGCGCCCCGC
>DAOTWD010000117.1:0-7507 GCA_034435975.1 Chloroflexaceae bacterium
GGGTCGGAACAGTGACATATGTTCATGCAAACGCCGCGCCTAACGAAGGAGCGACACCAATAAATTTCCTTGTTAGTAACAGTCTAGATCAATATGGTCTATCTGTCAAGCGCCCGGCGGCTGAAGCCGCGGGCTACGGTCGGCGAAGCCAGCCTGTGCTGGCTGCAAAGGCCGCGCACGCTGCCTTTGGAACACGAGCCGGGGCCTTCAGGCCCCCGGCGATCCGGTGAGGCGCGTGCAAGAACATGCGTCACACCCTTTTGGTGGAGTGTAACATACTGCCTTGCCCGCGCTTAAGCTCAACCAGGGGGGAGCCAGCAAGTTTGCCTGGCATGGCCCCTCTGACAGTTGTTCGGAGGGGCTTTAGATTCGGAGGAATATGGACGCTAGTAAGGTGGTGGTCACATGATTACTGATACTACCAGATGCCTGTACGCTCGGCGTTATAGGCATCTACGACCAGACGAAGGCGCACCGCGTGCAGGTGTGCATCCCGGCTGAACGACAGCGTTTTCCGTACCAGATTGGCACACCACTGCCGGAAGGTGTTGTGGGCCCGGTCGACCTGGCTGGTCGCGCCGTGCCCTTTCGGACGCGGACGGTGACGCGATGCGGGCAGCACCTGTCGATAGACAACATACTCGTCGGTGTAAAAGATGCCGCGTTTGCGGTAATCGGCAGGCAGCGATTCCCAGAGCGTGCGGCAGGTCGCAGCAGATCGATCGCCGACAGCCCAGCCAACGACCCGCTTGGTGGAGCGCTCGACGGCGACCCAGTGCCACACCACGTCGCCTTTGTTGCCCACATACGACCACTGCTCGTCGATCTCAATCTCGGGACGAGTCGCCGTTGGTAGGATCGTCGCCCCGATGGGGCGCAGGACTTTTTTTCGCAGCCAGCGGATGATCGTGGGCCGACTGATGCCCGTCACGCGGGCGATACCGCGCTGCGATACGCGTTCGCGATGCAGCTTTTCGACCAGTTCCCGTTTGATAGCACGTTCGCGGGCGCGGTCATCGGTGACCGTAGAGACACCACACGCACGGCAGTGATACTGCTGCTGGCCGGTCGCGGTGCGTCCGTTTTTGACAATGTTGGTGCTGCCACACTTTTTGCATTCCATGGGTTACCTCCAGGGTTTGCAACTGCTTTCATCCTGTCAGTAGTCATGTTACCACAACCTACCCTGCTCCCTGCCCGGTGCATAGGAATCATAAAGCGTCCAGATGGTGTGTGATATATCTCTTGGCGGCAAACCAATCGCTTCCTCGTTGCCGATCTTGGCGACGAGTACCTGTATGAGACGCAATTTACCGGCACGCGGTAACGTATGAATAGCTGGCAGTAGTTCTGTCAAGGACATCACAACTCCCCCTGGGTCTCGTCCGTTCACCATCGTCTATACTACACCGGAGCAGCTAAACCAGACTCGTCTGGTACTGATGAGGAGCAGGCTCGCTGATAGGGTCAAAGAGCGGTATTGACATGGATGTGGGACTGATACAGGCCATCCAGTGGCCAGCGTTAGCCGCCGACGAAGGCGCACTACACAGGACGGCACTAAAAAAGCCACGATCTTGTGCGCCGTAGGCGGTCGGCTGCATGTGCTTGTCATGCCGCACTTCGTTGTATTTCGATGGAAATTCGATAGTTTTCTTCGCTCGGCAGCGATGCTCAGGCATAGAATAGCAGTGAGAGCTGTGTACTATTATCGACATTGAATGATTGAGCCATAACGAATAATTTGCGTACGTTGGTTTCTTTGCCAATAAGGTGTACGATAAGCGCCGAGTACTTCTATAATGGCGACCAAGCTAAATTGATTGCACCCAAAAAGCCTTTGATTTTCCTCTTGCTGTAGTGGGTTCTGGGTATTTCTTATGAGAAGTACATAGTCATATGGCAAGCTCTTGATGAAAGATAATTGAGTATTATTCAATATGTAACTTGTGAATGTTTTGGTTGTATTTTTTGCTACATCAATTTCAAATTGAGCAATCTGTCCATGACCAAGCACTGTCTTCTTCCCTAGTCCGATCCGTTCCTCTATGGCGTACTTTAACAGTCGCTCAACCCCTTGTCTATCGCCACGAAAGTAGAATGTGTAGCTCGTCGTGAGGGGAAAATATAATCGATTGTCAAGAGCTTTATTGGAACCTTCTGCTGTTTCCAGTTTACTGCTCAAGTTGATTCGTCGCTCAAGGGGTTGTGTTACTCGACGGCGTAATGGAATGGAATCAACAAGGGCAGGATATGTCCTCAAATTTAGCTGATCGGCAAAGAATGCGCCCGCTGGTATCAAAACCCTATCTGAGGTATATGTTGGCAAACCAATTGAACAATCAAATAGCGAGGGCATATTAGGTAAGGCTATTTCACGGAGTGGAAGTGGAAAATTAATCCACATTGCCGGATCGCGAAGCGCTATATTCCACTGCCAGATGAGCGCTTGTGCAAGATCAGGATGTGTTTGTAAAGCATCACCGAGTGCAGCGCGAAATGCAATGTAGCTCAAAAAGCCGTCAAGTGTTGGTAAACCGACTGCTGGGGCGTTGCCTTTCTCCTCGGTTATGATGGCTGGAGTAGCTAAGTACAATCGTAACTTATAGACAGTGAGGCCATCTGTAGGCCCGAAAGTCCATTGTGCAGCCGATAAAGCATCGTATACTTGTGGGTCTGGTTGAAACACTGCTGCTGTAGAGTTGCGGCGTCTCATACTCCCGCCTTTTGCTTTTGGGCAGTTAGTGCTTTGAGCAAATCCTCTTGTTTGTTCTTAAGATAATCTTGATAAGTTTTAATAGCATCACTGACTTTTTGAGGCCATTTACCGGGCCACGAGAAGTTTTCTGTGCCAACAGTCCCTCGGATAGTGACACGCACTTGACCATATCCTGCTGCACTGCGGCCACCAATAGAAGGCTGATCCAGAAAAGCTGTCAGGCCATCGAAGAGACAGCCTAGCTCAAGTTGATCGAGCGGAAGTTTCGAGTAAAGTTGCTGTACAAGCCAGGTGCCAGGAGGAATACACTCGACGTAGTAAATCATTTGATGACCTTTTTGGCGCTCCTCTTCACCAGCGTCGCCTGATGCAAGTGCCGCCAGGGCAACATTGCCGGAGTTCGCAAAGCGTTGTCGTGTAAGGTCGCGTGTGTCATCCTTGCGGGTGAGTGGCCCATCGTTAAATAACAGATCGCGAGCCCTTGGCCAGGCCTCTTCGGAGAAAAGAGGCGGGTCAAAAACATCGTACATATGTTGTACGATATGTCGTGTTTGTTCGGCACAAGGAACAATGTGAGTAGCAGCTATTTTCGAGGGCAACATGACATTTCCAAAAGCTGCGCCCATAAGCCGTATGGCGGGTATGTTTGCTTGGAAATCCTTGAGTAGCACCGCACTCTTATTTTTCTCGCCTAACGCACCGCCACTGTATAGGATGCCATACGCATCATTATTCGTGAAGGTAAGTGGTGCTGCGCCGTCATCACTCAAGCTAGAGCAAAGTTGATCGGCAAGAATGTCGCGCAGTTGACCGCGAAAGCTGTTACCAGAAAGCGCAGGAACAGACTCTGGTTTCCCATTATAGATGACGCGCATCTTTTTGAGCTTGCTGATGTTTCCAATGGTTTCATCTGTGTGGATGATTGGCTGCTCGGCCAAATATGCCAGTGTGAGTCGAACGCTGACAAACGCATCAGTAGTTGTAGATGTCATCGTGCCTTTCCTATCAAGATATTATCAGTCGCAACAAATAATGTTTATTACTATACTAGACATCGCTCGGTGTAGAATTCTCGATAGAAGTTGAATCCGCCTCGTCAAATCCGCGTGCTTCTTGGTAAATCCGTTTCATCAGCATAACAAGCGGAGTTGTTTCCTCTTTGAGTAACGCCATCGCCTGCTGGCCTAATTCATCTGAACGGTAGATTTCCTCAGCAGGTAAACCCAGTGATCGAAGTGTAATAAATTCAGGCGAGATATTACGCAGTACGTCATCGGCTAATGCACCCAATGTTTCTGTGTTTGAAGCACGAATATATTTGACCAACGCAGGATAGGGATTGAACCGGCGATCTGATCTGGTAAAAAGCTCGGGGTTCATCCCACCACGCATAAGCAACAGTGCCTGAACAGCCAATCGCACAGCGTCGGCCCGTGGGCTTTGCAAATCCAGGGCTTTAGTTGCTTGTAGAGCTTCGGCAAGAGTCTGCTCCAATGGCTTTTTAGGCTTCTTGTCCTGTGATTGAGTCACGGTAGTGTCCCTTCCGTATCTGGATCATGCAATGCTCGGATCAGCATTATGATCGCAGGAAATTGTTCAAGGGCAGTGCTGGTTTCGTCATGCTGTTGCTCGTAAACATCCCAACTGTGCGCCGGACTTCCTGTACCGAAATGCTGACGCCAGAAATGTTCAGCATCTCTGAATGCCTCGTTCTCTATTGAACTATTCTTCGGGAGTTTCTTCGAGTCAAGCGTGGCCTGGGCGCTTTCAAATACAGCAGTTATAGGATCGGTACTATTCAGTATCAATTTGAGCCAAAGGTCAGACTGCTTTACCTTATTTCTCTGACGTCGTAACGGCTGCATAAGACGATAAAGCATTTCGGCTCGTTCGAGCAGACTTGAAGTCACATTGACCTGCGTCTTATCGTCTATCAGCAGTGGTACGGTTGTGCGTGGTTCAACCGTCACGACTCGTGGTGTGGTTTTCAACAGAGTATGTTTTCCTGCGTGTTTCTGATCAGTAAGCGATGTTTCCATAACGATTTCAATAGCAGGACGTATCAGGATTTCAAACGGATAAACTTGTAACATAACATTCGTAAAGAGATGTTTGAACTTCGGTAACAACTGTTTAATAGTCTGTGCTTGCTTATGTGTAAGCGCTACTGCTCCAAGGTAGGGTAATGGTAGTGGTTCGCCTGGAGTAATACCTTGCCATAAATTGGCGATAATACGCCGTGATATTTGCTGAAAAAGCGTAAATTCTTGCGTGGTAACAGTGACACGACTGAGCGTGTTGGCAAAACGGCCAGCTTGGTCAAGTAAAGGCTGCTCAACAGCATACGCCTGGCCTTCATCAAAAGCAACATGTGATGCAGGAGCCAAAAGCATAAGAGAGCCACGTAACGAAACACGTTTAGCAACACCTGCTTTGCCTGCACCACCTGCATTGGGAGAATTAAGCAAGTAGAAATAGGCCAGTGGTGAAATGTCGCCAGAGAGTGCAGTAAACTCCGTGTCTACAAACGAACTAGAGAAGAGATCGCTGAGATTTGTCGAACTGGGAGCAAGTGAGCTTGTAAAGGGCGTTCCTGTTATTCTACACATGCGCCCTATGGTGGAATTTCGTGCTGTGGCTAGAAGTTCAGAAGGATGAAGCACAATCTTTTCAAGTGGTCGCATGTTATTGATTTCTACAACTGGAACTTCCCGAATCTTTATCTGTGCATCAAAAGCCTCTTTGAGGTAGTCGATACCATTGGCAACAGTTAGTATATCGAATCTATCAAGGCGTCTGCGAGTGCCTTCCATTGTCTGACGAATTAACTTGTCTAATTTTGCCGCATCAAGGGCATAGATTTGCGGCTGCGGTACAGCCATGATAATTGTACGACTATCTTGATAGAGAACGAGTAATTCTGATAGAGAAATAGTATTATTGATGAGTTCACCAGGTGTAGGGATATTGCCGGTCAGGTCGGCTGTAAAGGTTGTGTCAGATTGGGTATTTGTCGGTGTAAAGTGCTTCATGACAAAGGTTGTGCCATCGAAACGCACATCAAATGATCTGCCAACCTTATTCCATACTTCTACATTGTCGGAAGGATTTGTAAAACTGATTCCAGGGATACTTTTGAACTCAAATCGCACGCGCTCTATTGGAGTGCCCCCCGATTGAAGTTTCTTTTGAATCGATGCAGCAACATCCCGCGTGACGACTTCAATAAATGCATCGGCAATAGCCATGCGAACTAATGCTGTAGCTAAAGCAGGTTCGGCAGCAATACTTAATTGGATGTAATTTGCCTTCTTTCCTAAATTAACCTGGTCGCCCTGGTCAGACATAATATATTTTTCGGGAATTCTAAATTGAGGTGTGTTGTCGTGATGAGTAGATACCAGATTTATAGTGTTATTAATATTGGCTGCAAAGCGGCCTTGTGCCTGCTGGAATGCTCCTCTCCCCGGTGTATGATACCAACTAATTCTGCCATTTGTATTTCTTACCCATTGGAAAGCCGGTTTGTACAGGTCATGCCATAACCAGGCGATAAACTCCTCGGCACTGGTAGCCGCAGTAAGCGCATCGAGAAGAACATGGAGGGGAAGCGAGGCAAGATTGATGGTGTCATTTTGATCACCAGCAGAGGTACGAGCGATAGGGCCAAAGTTAAATCTTATCGGATTCATACATTATCTCATAAGATGGTGAATATGCAATCAGTATAGCATACTTCTGTCTGTCCTCGGTAACATCGAGATACATTGTTCGCCACGAACGCGGCCCAACGCCAGAGCTTAGCCGGGCTGCTGCGGCAGTTGGGAGCGCGACGACGGTCGGTGCGCGATCACGCTGGCAAACTTGCCTAGGTTCAGGGGCGCACAGCGTCATTGGCTACAGCAAATGTTGGGCGAGAGATTGACAAGAGTACAGCAAAAATATCTTCAGGACGATAAATGGACGTTCATAGTGTCAAGAGATTAATGGTTTCAGTGGAGAGAGAACCTCGGATTTTTTACTGCTCTTGTTGCTGTTATTTCTCACGCAGTTCTTTTTCGTATTCGTATATTGCCTGCACTAATAACAGTAAATGCGCCGATCGTCTCTGCCCCGTGTGCAGCGATGGCGGCTGATACGATGTTTGCCTTCGTATCAGGATGCAATCCGTCTAACCGAACTAAAATCACGCCTTGCGTTACCCGATTTATCCGATAGACCAATTCTCCAGAGTCTTTATCGCGTGTTGCCAGGATGTTGTCTTGCTGGTTCGCCATCTCAGGAATCACCTCTGCGTATCCTCTGCCCCTTGACGGGCACGGGGTCTAACGCCCCACGCCCGTCACCCACTGCGCAAACAGCGCTTCCAGGTCGCGTCCGCTGGCAGCCTCAAATGCCTGTTGTGCGTCGGCGGTGGTCGCAACACGATAGCGGTGCTGCCAGTAGTAGTGTTGCAGGGCACCAAAGAAGGCCTCTTCGCCCAACTCGGCGCGGAGCGTGTGCAAAAAGTACGCGCCCTTGCCATAGACGGTGCGGTAGTAGACGTTGAAGTTAGGATAAGCGTCGATTGCCAGGCCAACCGGCCAGTCGCCGTCGCTCAGGGCGCCGCGATAGCGCTGCATCACCTCGCGTTCGAAGTCGGCTGCGCCGTCCGCGGGGCCGTAGGCTTCCTCGATGGCGATGATGCCGCTGTATTGCGCGAAGGCTTCATCGAGCCACGGCTGGCGGTAGATGTCGTTGCCTACCAGCGCGAACCACCACTGATGCGCGACTTCGTGCGCAATCACG
>DAOTWD010000118.1:0-54659 GCA_034435975.1 Chloroflexaceae bacterium
GCCTTCGGCTCAGGGGTGAGCACTGAAATAAGAGGCGAAGCGAAGAGGCGAAGAGACGAAGAAAGGGTTACACCGCCTTCGGCGCAGGGGTGAGCACTGAAATAAGAGGCGAAGCGAAGAGGCGAAGAGGCGAAGAAAGGGTTACACCGCCTTCGGCGCAGGGGTGAGTATAGCAACGCAACCAGAGCAGCGAGGGGAGCGGAGTGAGGCGGGCGAGGGATCATGCCGAGAGCACGATCCCTCGCCCTGGTAGAGCCCTGCAACACCACCTCAGCAGAAACACCATTTCGGGCATGTGCCGAAACATCTCTCCTTTCTCGCTCCCCTCACTCCTCGGTTTCACCGCCTTCAAGAAAAAGGAGTGGGCATAGAACCAGCGGATATCAACAAAACGATCTCCTCCCTCCTTGATAATGGACAAAAGCCTGGCCTGTCACCCCCGGTAGCTACTGGCAGAGTAGCCAGGGCTGTGCTAGAATGCTGATCACTGTCAGTGTTATTGAGGAGCCTTTGCCTATGCCACCACAGATTGCCGTCATTGCCACAGATGCCGTTACGCAGGAACGGCTTATAGCTTCAATTCCTACTGATGTATTTACGGTGACGCTGTGTGCACCTGATGAACTGCCGGCTATTCGGCCCCAGTTGTACGTGATCGCGCTACCTGCTCTTGGAACGGACGAAGAAGCATTGATCGAAAAGTTACGTGCTCATGATGACACAGCCGACATTCCGATCGTGATTGTCACGGGCTTATCGCTGGTACAACTTCAATCGATGCCCTATGCCAGCGACTGGACAGTCGCTATTGTGAAGGAACCGGTTGATCCACAGGTGTTGCTCGAAACGATGGGTTTTCTGTTGAATCCTGAATAATCCATATTATTGCCCTTGTTATGGGCCATGATCGATTGTCAGGTAAGGAAGGATGCTCAGTAATGTTCAGCCAGACGCTCCATGCGGCCCTGAATGATCAGATTAAGTATGAATTTGACTCGGCTCATCTCTATCTGTCTATGTCGGCCTATTTTGAGGGATTAAGCCTGCCCGGTTTTGCACAGTGGATGCGGGTACAGTACCAGGAAGAAGTGTCCCACGCGCTGAAATTCTTTGACTTTATCAATCAACGGGGCGGACAAGTGGTGATGAAGGCCATTGATCAGCCTCTCACAACGTTCGAGTCGCCACTGCATGTATTCCAGCAAGCCCTTGCGAATGAACAAAAAGTGACGGCGCTGATTAACCAGATTTATGCGCTGGCGGTTCAGGAGAATGACTATCCCACCCAGGTGATGCTGCACTGGTTTATTATGGAACAGGTGGAAGAGGAGCAGAGTGTGACTCGGATTGTGGAACTGCTCAAAATGAGCGGTGGACAGGGTGCCGCGCTGATCATGCTCGATCGCCAGCTCGGTGCCCGCACGAGCGACGACGATTAAAGGGTTGGTACCACTGCATAAGCGTTGGCCGGGTGCCGCTATTTCCGCGTCGGCACCCGGTCAATCCGGAGTCGGGGCACTACGGGGTAGCGACGACTTAAGCGCAAAGCGGCCTGAGTGCAAAGCAGAAAACATGGTACCATTCTCGCACTGCGCTTTGCGCTTTACACTCACCTGTTTTGCGCACTGCGCTTTGCGCTTCACACTGTTTCTCTAGCTTATTTTTGCTATTGAAGCTACAATCCAATAAGGACCTGAACAATCATTTGGTAAAGTTTGTGACACATAATGTTCAATCTGTTCGGTCGGAATTTCACCGCCGCCAACTCTGACATTATCTCCAACGCGAACAACGAATTGTCCGGTATTATCTTTAATTTGAATGGATTCACCCTCAATGTTCAGCGAGAAACCTTGCGGCCAGATTAAAAGATAGTTACTATTATCACTGTCCTGCATACGAAGACAATCTTTTACTAAGATAAGTTTTCCTACGAGTAAAGCGTCCATGGAGACAGAAGGAACTTCTCGCTGCTGTGGAAAAAAAGGAGTAGCTGAGGTTGTATCAACCGAGTTCTGTTGACATGAAGCGACTATCGTAAAAAACATGGGTATGAATAACAATTGTGTCCACATTTTGACGTTAAAACGTGCTATTATCATTTTATTCTCCAATGGTGTAGTTTACATTGTCGCACCTGAAAGACCCCTTTAGTCACAAGCATTGGATTGCCTATGACTAAAGGGATATTAAGCGCCGCTCGACTTTACGGAGCTGTCATTACGCTGACGCCGACTCCAGATACGTAGTTGATTGCCATATAAATAGCATCATTGGGATCTTCTCCAGGTTCACCGACATGCGTGCCATACGCATCACCAGTTAGAAACCAGGGTCCGCCACTATCTCCTGCCTGAGAGAGGTCGGTGTAACCAGCAGTGTTATCGACTCGGATATAAGTTGCGCTCCCCTTGTGAGAGAAGTTTTTATCAGAGATGTATCCGCAAGTGTAGTTGCTGGTCTGACCATACTTGCAAACATATCCTCCCACAACCTGGTTTGTACGACTTTTCGTCGCAGTAATGTCGCGTGTAGAGCCAGCACTCGACCACTTTATTTTGTTCTTCACCGTATAGTTCGAAGTGGTGTGCCATTGGATATCATAAGCGCCTGTCGTATTTTCACTCTGAAACGTTAGGCTTGTGCCATTGTAACGCTGAGTGTTCGAGCAGTGACCAGCCGTTGTAATGCCTTTGGTACCGCTGGAGTTCTTGACTGCAAAACCACTGGTGCAGGTATTTAACGTCAGCCCTCCATAGCCTGATACTCGCCCATAGAGGGCACAGTAATCACCTTAACATTGGGAGATAACTGCACTTTCCCCTTCTGCATAGCGTTGTCAAGACGGGCACGTTCGGCCACATAGAGTTCAACCCAATTCTCCCTTACATTGATACCAGATTCGACAGGTATCCCTGTACTCGCAATGGCAGACAAGGCTGCCGCCTGGGCTTTCTCCAGATCAGTCAGAGACACATTGGCTGTACGTACTTCAACACTGGCACTCAGGTCTGTGTTCTGGAGATAAGGGGAAATGTCTCTTTTGGTTGCATCAGTGAATTGCACGACGACCTTACATGTTGGGGTGTGTTCCAACCAGAGACCAGCAAAAGTTGCCGCTTCTTTGCTCCGCAACTCTGCCTCCAACTCTCCGGCCACATGCTGCAATTCAAAACGGTGCATCGTGTCTTCAATACTAATACCAAGTTGGGCGGCATACACCCTGGCATCATAAGTGGCTGGGTCTTCACCTTGTGTAGGATCTGAGGGTGGTTGTGAATTTTGTGCCGTAGCCCCCATAGACGTTAGAAGGATTACGAACACGAGCAAAATTGTCCAAATATGACGAGAGTATACGTGTAACATAGTGTACTCCTTGTTTAGCCTTTGATACTAATCATTAAAATGACTGTCCTCTCAAATGTGAACAGTTGCAGCCGGACGAACCACTTAGCCTTAGCAAAAACACAATCGCCTAAACTGAATGAGAGGCAAATACGGGATATATCGAACCGTTTAACTGCTTCACAGTTGGCATCCTTATGATAATCAAACAAACTTTTGGGTATCCCTGATGCATGTTGTTATAGTGCTGGTATAGCTCTTAGTCTAACAACACTTTCGATGGATAATACCAATGAGTGATTGCACCGGCTACATTAGGGTTAAGCTTGTTATTATCCCGTACCTGTATTCTTAAAAAATAGTATAGCATCCCCCCCGCGCCCACAAGGGAGAAAGTTCCCGTCTATGCGGGAACTTCCTCCCGCCTGGACGCGATTACGTGGGGGGTGCCTCCGGGTTCACCGCGAGCAGGTCTGAGCGGCCCCAATAGTACAGCGCCAGTGCCACGCGATTGGGCAGCTGCAGTTTGGCATAGATGGCGGTGAGGAGGTTCGCAACACGTTTGGGCGAGAGTCCCATGCGTTGCGCGATCTGATCATTGGTATACCCCCGTGCGACGGCGCGCAGCACGGTGCGCTCCTGAGCAGTCAGTGGTGATTGCACGGGGGGCAGCCGCTGGTAGCGGGCTCCGTGCGCCACCTGCTCCAGCGCCGCCGCAAGGGGGGCATCCAGCTCCGTGCCCACCAACAAGATGGCCGGGTCGTAGGTGGACAGATCGGCCCAATACTCTGGACATGGACTGCTGGTCGCGACTATGATCAGACGTGCGGCCAGATCGTGTGTGTCTAGCGTCTGGAGCGCAAACCCAATCGGTGCATCGATCAGCGCCAGCGTGTCGGCCTGGGGATCGAACACAAAGCCCAGGGGAATGA
Source organism: Chloroflexaceae bacterium (assembly GCA_034435975.1). Classification (GTDB taxonomy): domain Bacteria; phylum Chloroflexota; class Chloroflexia; order Chloroflexales; family Chloroflexaceae; genus CAKZQX01. The sequence goes on from DAOTWD010000118.1 coordinate 4,278, forward strand.
GGCGCTCCATGATCAGTCGGGCGAGGGGCGGCATACCGCACCACAGTGCGAACCGAACCGCCATCGGGGAGTCTGACGCGGGTGGCGGAACCGGGTCAAGCGGATGCATCACCAGCGCTCCTTCCCAGGCACCCGCACTCTGCGTACCGCGCCGCACAGTCGGGGGTTCCAGTGACCGGGATTCAGTTGGGTAGGAACCATGAGGGCCAGCAGCATGTTCCAGACGCATACGGGGGCCTCCTCTCGCTCGTGTTCTAACCGGACAGGGCGGAAGGTAGGGGCACCCCTTGTGGGTGCCCGACCCCTGGATCGCAATCTACTCAACGTCCCACACGCGCAACTCCCGGTTTCTCAATTGAACAGCGGGCACGGAAGGTCGCCGTGATGAGGCACGGGGCTGTCGATCGCTCTCGACCGGCTGCGGAGCGTTTGATCACGCATGTGCTGGATGGTATGTTCGGCAGGCTCGGCACTGGTGGAATCCGCATGGCGTGATGGTGCATATGTCCCCAACACGGCTGCACTGCGATCATCACCGTCATTCTACCCCCAGCTATCTCCCCTGCGACCGCCAGAATGGAACAACTATGTCAGGACGTACCCGGTGGTATGGTCAGGATGTACCCGCACAGCGCCCTCCGTCCTGTCTGGATTCTGCCCCCTGCCAGGTTGCCTCCTATTTCAGATCTGGCTCAATGCCTAGCGCCCGTAACTGTGCCACCAGTTGCTCGGCGCGCTGGCGTTCTTGCTCGGCGCGCTGGCGTTCTTGCTCGGCGCGCTCGGCTCCGGTAGGAATCAGGTATCCCTGCGCATCATACCAGCGCAGCCACCGGGTCGTTCTGCCCTCAAACACACCGTCCCACAGCCGTACCCCCAGGCCTACGCCAGCCATCCACCCATCTGATAATTCCTGGTAGGTACGTCGCCCGATCGCACGCTCATACACGTGCAAGATTCCGGTGTGCAGGTGTTCTGCCGGATCGAAGATGACAGAATACGGTACTGCCGCTTTCGAATGCGCAGAAACAGTATCCTGGAAAGTGTTCAGACGTTGTTGGTCATGGTTCGGACACGCATGCAAGGGTACAGGAACACCGACTGGTTAGCGGGGCACTTCTACCCGCGCCAGGATGCGCCCCATCACCATATCGGCATTCAAGCCCTCGATCTCCGCCTCTGGCTTGAGGATGATGCGATGCCGATAGATCGGGCGCACCAGGAATTTTACATCATCCGGGCTAACATACTGCCGTCCCTGCATTGCTGCAAAGGTTTTGCTGGCCAGCAACAACCCGATGCTGGCGCGCATGGAGGCCCCCAGCAGCAGATCCAGGCTCTTGCGGCTCTCCTGGACGATGTCGGCAATATACTTCAGAATACCCTCATCTACCTGGACAGTACGGATTTCGGCGCGGCATGCTGCCAGCACCTGGGGGGTCACCACTGGCTGCAGGTGCTGCTGATCTAACTGGTGGGCATCAAATCCCTGGTTATAGCGGCGCAAGACTTCCATCTCTACGTCGAGCGGGGCATAGTCAATCAGCACCTTGAACAAAAAGCGGTCAAGTTGCGCCTCGGGTAGCGGATAGGTACCTTCATACTCGACTGGATTCTGGGTTGCCAGAACGAAGAAGGGATCGGGCAATGCCAGCCGCTGCCCTTCAATGGTTACCTGGCGCTCCTCCATTGCCTCCAGCAGGGCGCTCTGGGTCTTGGCCGGAGCGCGGTTGATTTCATCGCCCAGCAGCACCTGGGTGAAGATCGGTCCCTTGCGCAGGCGAAATTGACCCGTACCCATTTCAAACACCTGTGTCCCCACCACGTCTGATGGCATCAAGTCTGGTGTAAACTGTACGCGCTTGAATTCAGCCTGTATCAGTTGCGCCAGTGTCTTGGCCATTAATGTTTTGGCTGTGCCGGGCACACCTTCCAGCAGCACATGCCCTCCGGTGAGCAGTGCCACCAGCACCAGGGTAAACGGCTCCTCCTGACCGACCAGCACCTTGTTGGCCTCGCGGCGAATTTCATTCGTTATGTGTTGGACGCTCACGACTACCTCTCATTGCTATACGTGGCCACTGGCCGCGCTCTGCCTGTAACACCCACAAAAAGCCACATCTCACAACCTCAAACCAGGCCAGCGTGCCGCACAGAAACAATCCCAACAGTCCATCGCGCCAGCCATGCAGCACAATGAAGCGCCGCCAGAACTCTCGTACCGGAGCGCCCACAAAGGTGCGCCAGCGTACTCGTTGCCCATCGGCAGCAAGGGTACACGCTTCAGCCAGAGCATACCTGGTTTGCTTGTGCCAGAACTCACCCAGATGCTCGATGTTGTCGTGCAGCAGATGACCATTGAGATGCCGCGTTGTTCCGGCGACCTGCACCAGCTCGTGTACCAGGCGGCGCTCGTCATAGTGCGCCTGCGTGCGGCGTAGCAGGCGCAACTGGTAATCGGGATACCAGCCACCGCCACGTAGTGTCTGTCCAAAAAAAATATTGTGCCGAGGTATCCAGTAACCGGCAATCATTGGGGCGGACAGTTCGCCAGCCGCTATGTCGGGTTGCGCTCCGGCGGTTACCGCCGCTATCTCGGCATATAACGCCGGGGTCACGCGCTCGTCGGCATCCAGGAACAAAACCCATTCGCCCTGGCACAGCGCCAGCGCCCGGTTGCGCTGGGCCGGGTACCCGCGCCACGGTTCGACATAGACGCGGGCACCATAGGTCTGGCACACCGCCCCCGTCTGATCGACCGAGCGATCGTCGAGCAGTACCACGATCTCATCTGCCAGCCCCACAACACTTGCCAGGCAGCCGCCAATATACCGCTCTTCGTCGCGGGCGATAATCGCAATCGAGCGCTTTAGGGGCATGGTGGGTGTCACTTTCGCATCACAAATATGCCAGAGAGAGTGTGGATGTTTCGGTCTCGTCCATCAGGAAACACAGGTGCCCCGTCCTTGTTGTTGACTGGAGAGCGGGGTAACCCCGCCCCGACTCCTTATTTCTTGAATGTGCATCAGATATAGCGCGGGCCAAGCAATCGCTGCTCCAGTGCGGCCGGGCCAGAACCGAGCAGGAGCAGTGCCAGCAATCCGGCCAGTAGCGCCAGGTCAAGCTCGAAACCGCCAGGGCCAGTCAAGCCAGTACCCTGTGGGAGTTGGGCGGCAAAGATCGCTACCACCATAATGATCGCCAGCAAAATCGACGCGATGCGCGTTCCCAGGCCCAGGATCAGCGCCAGCCCACCGAGTGTCTCTACCACCGCCACCACAAACGCCATGAGTGGGGCTAGAGGAATGCCAATACTGCCAAAGAAACCACTCACCTTGCCCAATCCAGGGCCACCCAACAACCCGAACTTCTCCAACCCATGTACCAGAAAAATAATACCGATAACAATGCGTAAAATAAGCGGTGCCAATGTTCGATACCGATTCAGTGGCGTAAACATACCTATCCTTTTCTTTCTCTTCGTAATGCCCATTCATGCATCCACCATACCGGGATGCAGATGGAATGCATTCATACCCCGGTATGCTTGCGTGGGATCTCTCAGGAACAACAGAACCAGGTTCACGTGTATTGTAGCACAATCGTTGCTCTGGCTCACTACCGTCATTCCAGGGCAAACCTACCGCCAGTTAGCACACCGAGATTGGATCGCTACCAGAGTGCCATCCTGGTATTCTTATGGTAATGCCCGTATGCTATAACCAGAGCAGCGAGGGGAGAGGAGTGAGGTGTGAGAGGTACTATGCCGAGGGCACGATCCCTCGCCCCGGGAGAGCGCTGAAACACTACCTCAGTAGGAACACCATTTTTGGCAAGCGCCGAAACGTCTCTCCTCTCTTTTCTCACTTCTCTCCCTCACTCCATATGATGGCATTTCTCCTCTTAATTGGTATTCCCTATTCAAGCATCGTGGAGCCGCAGAGCGACAGCATCACCGACCTGGCTGGTACTCGCTGCGGTCTGACCGGGGCGGGCGATATCGCCCGTAACAATTCCGGCTTCCAGCGTGCGACGAACGGCCGTCTCAACCGTATGGGCTTCGTGCTCCAGTCCCAGCGAGTGCCGCAGCAACAGAGCGACACTCAGGATCATCGCCAGCGGGTTGGCGATACCCTGGCCTGCAATATCGGGCGCGCTCCCGTGGATCGGCTCATACAGGCCCATACGCGCCTGGGGCAGAGACACCGCTTCGGCTGGCGGGTGGGCGTGCGAGGACTGAATCGAGCCGAGCGAGGCACTCGGGAGCATACCCATCGACCCGGCCAGCATCGAGGCCTCGTCAGTCAGAATATCGCCAAACATGTTTTCGGTGACAATCACATCAAAGTCGGCTGGACGCCGGATGAGATGCATCGCGCAGGCATCGACTAACATCGTGTCGAAGGTTATGTCAGGGAATTCGGCCTGTACGATGCGAGTGGTAATACGACGCCACAGACGACTGGTTTCCAGGACGTTCGCCTTGTCCACCAGGGTCAGCTTGCCGCGTCGGCCACGTGCCAGGCTCGCCGCCATACGCACAATCCGCTCAACTTCCATTTGCGAATAGATACACAGATCGCTGGCCCACTCACCATGTTCATCCTGTTCACGGCGCTTTTCGCCAAAATAGATGCCGCCGGTCAACTCACGCAGCACCAGCAAATCAACCCCTTCCAGACGTTCAGGTCGGAGTGGTGAAGCATCTATTAATAAAGGATGCACGGTTACTGGGCGCAAATTGGCGAACAATCCCAGCGCCTTACGAATGCCAAGCAACCCCTGCTCCGGGCGCACACGGGCGTCGGGGTCATCCCATCTGGGGCCACCGACTGCTCCAAGTAAGACGGCATCGCTATTACGGCATATCGTTATCGTTTCCTGCGGGAGTGCTGTTCCGGTGGCATCAATGGCGCAGCCACCAATCAACCCCTCATGGGTGATAAAGCGATGATCAAACCGCTTACCAACGGCCATCAGCACCTTCACTGCCTCGGCAATGACTTCGGGGCCAATGCCATCACCCGCCAGCAACGCAATTGTATACTCCATTGGTATGTCTCCTTGTCTGTCAAGGACAGGGGGCTATCCGCCGATCCCCATCTCCGACCTGTGGTAACGATCTGGTAACTGTGCAACAGTATGCTGTTACCAGGTTTCAAAAAAAGAGGAATGAGCTATGGGTTGCCGTTTCTTCTCTGCGACGGTAGCCGATGAGGGAATACTATGAGCGCTCGCAGGATAGAGTCCTTTTTGCTGCGACTGGTGGTGCAGGACGACGGATCAGCGAATCCTGAACACTGGCGTGGTCGCATTCAACATGTCACAACAGGCAATGAACAGCAAATCGAGCAGCTTCAAGATGTTGTTGCTTTTATTACATTGCATCTGGGCGTCATTGACATAGTGCCCACAGCACCAACCTCCACTCATCCTGAATCTTCATCAATACCGCGTAATGTTTCATAAAGAGCGAGGGTTTCCCGCAATGGTTCCACCCCCAGTTCTGAACGTAGCGCTGCTACGCATCGCTTGAAAAGTCGCAGGGCGGTGCTACGTTCTCCCAATTGCATATGGGCCCGCATTAACAATTGATAGGCCTCCTCCTGCGCCTGGTCATAGCCAATGACGCGCCAGGCCAGACCGATGGCCTCATGCGGCAATCCTTCGGCCAACAGCAATGTGCCCAGGCGCAGAGCGGCTTTGTTAAAGAGCAGAGACAGGCGTTCGCGCTCCACCACCGTCCAGTCTTCATAGAGACTATCGGGGAGCAACACCCCACCATAAAGCGTTATAGCCCGGCGATAGGCAGCGATCGCTGCTGCCGAGCGTCCAGCATATTCAGCTTCCTGCCCATGTGCGACCTCTGCCGCAAAATCAGTCGAGTCGAGTTGATAGTCGCTCTCGATATTAAAGCCATAGGTATCACCCTGTTGGAGAATATAACAGGCTGCCACCCCCTCCGGGCGTTCGGGTTCCAGCGCTCGTGTCAGGCGACTTAAGGTGACACGTAAGTTGTTGGCTGCGGCTTCGGGATCAAGCCCTGGCCACAGCGTATCCATAATACGCTCACGGGGCAACATGCGGCCCTGTTCAATCAACAATAACTGCAACAGTTGCCGTGACTTGATGCTCCGCCAGTCACGGTCACGCACTTCCTCGGCACCGCGCCATACGGTAAATGCTCCCAGCATGCGCACGCGCAACGTGTATGAAGGACGATAGACGAGCGACTCGAGCGCATCTTCGGCGGCTGCTCGCACCCGCAGCGTCCGATCGCGCAACAGGCTGCGTAACGCCGTATATGCCGTCGTTGCTCCCAGTTCGCCCAGCAATATCGCCGAACGGGCACGCGTGTCAGCCGAACTATCTTTGAGCAGCCCCACGAGCAACGATGTTGCCTGTTGTGGCAACTGACGCCGCAAGATGACTGCGGTGGTATGAGGTGCCAGCCCCTGTTGCAGCGCTCCCAGAACGGCTGCTTGTAGCACTGATGGCGGTAGAAAGGGAAGAAATGCATATCCGCGTGTTTCGGCCAGTTCCCACCCGGCGCGGAGCGCCGCCAGTCGGGCTGGCTCATCACCCATGTGCTGCGCCAGCCTGGCATGATACAGATGAGCAATGACCAGAAACAACCCATCGCCACGAGCGTGCATCTGGGCAATCACCTCCTGGATCAACTGTGCCGCACGGTTGATCGCACCGCTCTCGCCCAGGGTTATGATCAGCAGCAACCGCAACCAGAGGCTGTGGCCCACATCCTCACTATCATCCAGCGCGCGTAGTGCGTCCAGTGCGGCAGCGGTTGAGAGTTGCACCGGTTCAGTGCGCAGTGTCGCATAGACTTCCAACGCCTGCACCCGTGTCAACAGCGGGGCAGCACCCGTATGGTGCGCTATCATCCGGGCCTGCGCCAGGTAGGTGGCTGCCTCTTCTCCCCGATCTTGATCGATGAGCAGCAGGGCCACCAGGGTTGCACTGGCACCAATTGCACCATTGTTGTAGTAGTTGCTCAGGCTGGCATGGGTCGTCAGCGCCAGTTCCATCGCCTCGGTGCTTTGACCACTTTGATACAGAGCCATGGCCTGCTGGCGGAGCAAATTCTGGCGCAACCGGTCATCGCGATCAATCTGAGGAACCGCCAGGGCTTCCTCAATCGTCAGCAGTGCGGTCGTTGGACTACCTTGCTGAATGGCAATATCAGAGACGATCAGCGCCAGCAACCATTGCCAGAACGAATTACGCGGGTGTTGGGTTGCATGGCGTGCCACCCGCAAGGCAGCCTGGTAACGGCCACGATTATACAGCAGTGCAACCACGCTGACCAGCGCTGCCCCGCGTGCCCAGGCATCGCGAACGCGATTGGCTGCACGGACAGCACGGATACAAATGGCGGCAAAATCATCGGGACAATCTTCCCAGAACAACAGAGCAGCCAGGTCACTCAGCGCACGTAACTCGCGTTGCGGCAAGCCCTGAAGCCGATAAATTTCAGCCGCAGCACTGATCGCCGTTGCTGCCTGGTTGGGTGCCAGGACACACTGACTCCAGCCCCACATGTGCAGTAACTCCGGGTCAGAAGAACGGACTTCCTCGGGCAGTTGTTCGATCCAGCGCCGAATGGTGTCACGCTGAGGGCTGTCGATCAGTGGCCAGGCCTGTTCGCGTAACGCACGGATGATCTCGTCTGTATTGCCAGCCCGTGCATAGTGATGTAAGGCTGCTTCGAGATTATCCCGCTGCTCCTGGGCATGCCCGAAGCGACACTGATACGTCGCCCAGTCAGTGGGGTTCAGAAACGTCTGGGCTTGTCGTAACAGTAACTCGCGCCACAGCGGGTGAAACCGAAAGGTTGTGGTGCCCAGGCGCTCGGTCGCTGTACCATCCCGCTGAAATGCTGCCAGTTGCTCTTTGCGCTCCACGCTGACAAGCGGCAAGCCCATCTGTTGCGCACGTGCCAGCAGGCTGCCAACATTGTGTTGCGCCAGTACCTCTTCCAACAGTGGAACATCAAACTGCTCAGGTAATGCAGCCAGCGAGAGGAACTGTAACAGATCGGGCGGTAGATCCGCCAGTACCTCGGAGGCGAGGTAATCAAGGAGGCCTGACTCCTGTTGAGTCTCACCCATTGTTTGCAAGAAGTGGGTTCGTTGCGGCGCAGGATGCTGTGCCAGCGCCCGTGCCGCCAGTTGTACACTCAATGCCCAGCCTTCAGTGCGTGCCATAAGCAGTTGCAACTCATGCTGTTCAAGATACACCCCACTCTGTTCCAGCAACAGGCGTACCTCAAATGTGTTGAAGGACAGATCGTGCTGGCTCATCTCCATTAATGAGTTCTCGGCCCGTAACCGTGGTATGGGGGCGAAGTTGATTGGCCGTCGTGATGCCAGCACTATGTGCAGCATTGGTGGTGCTGCCCGCAGCATGTACCCGAGTAACTGACTGGTAATTGGCCCCTCGGCAATCAGGTGCAGGTCATCCAGAAACAGGAACGTTGGATGCGTCAGCATAGCCTGCAAGTCACTACACAGCGCACCAGCCACCAGCGGCCAGTCATGTTCAAGCTGCACCGCACTATGCAAAATACGCCAGGCTTGATCGCCAATACCCGGCAATCGCAACTGAAAGGTTCGTACCAGATAGGCCAGCTGGAGTGCCGGATCACGATCACCCTCATCAAGAGTCACCCAGCACACGGTTGTGCCGGTACGGGTCAACTCACTGGCCCATTGCGCCAGCAATGTCGTTTTGCCATATCCTGCCGGGGCAACAACCAGCGTTACGGGCTGCAACCGTACTTCAGACAGCAGCGCCTGCAACGCTGGTCGTGCCAACGTTACTCCCCGCGACTGAGGGGGCATAAGCTTAAGCGACATTAATGCTGGTCGCATGCTGATTGTCGCTCCTTTCCCGACGTTCAACGGCATTATCATGCTGATATCCAATACCGAATCAGCGTGAACAAAAGATGCACGCTGATTCGGTTCATTCACAAACGATGGTCTCTCATTTCTGTACCCCGATTATGTCACAATTGTGCCCAGGCAATTAATCCTGATAGCTATCCCGGTAGTACTGAAATGTCCCATCATCATACAGCACAAAGATAAATTTGAGAGGGTTCTGCGGGTCGGTTTGTGCCGGTACCCAGAGCATGAATCCATTCTCAAACGGTTGCCAGACCCCATGTGGGTCGAGAACGATCTCTGTGGAACGGGGTGTCCCCAATGCTTCCTGAACACCGGGTCTATGATAGTACACCCGCCCGAAGCCACGCACCGGGGCCTGTGGATCATCAGGGTCGGGGGTTGGTTCGGGATAGGATGCCGCTTCCTGTTTGTCTACTACCAGGTAGTCACCAGCAACCGGATCAAGCAACACATAGATGGTATCGCTGTGCGCCCACCAGTACATCGTTCCACCATCAAAGAAATGGATCGTTGCGCGATCAGGTATCAGGCTCTTTGTAGGACATCCCAGCCTGACCCGCACCTCTACATTGTCATTGTAGAGCTTCCCAAAACCACCCGTGAGCCATTCCTGTGGACAGGAAGATGCCACCGTTGGTAGCGGTGTGTTGGTTGGCAGCGGCGTGCTGATGGGTGTGTCGGTCGGCGGTGGCGTGCTGGTGGGCGTGTCGGTCGGCGGTGGCGTACCGGTGGGTGTGTTGGTCGGCGGCGATGTGCTGGTGGGCAGTGGCGGCGGCGGCGTGCCGGTGGGCGGTGGCGGCGGTGGTGGTAGCACCGGGGTGTTCGGCACAGGTGCCGTCGGCTCAGGTGCCGCCACCGGCTCATCTGGCAGGGTGGTATCAATCGGTATTATCGGTACCGTTTCTGGCGAAGCCGCTACCGTTGGCAACGCAGGCATCGTTGCAGTTGGTGATGGCCCATCGACGATTGCTACTGGCACCTCGGTTGTCTCGGTGGCTATGATCGCTGATTGGACACCGGCTGGTCTATCACTAGTTTGATTGTCCACTATCCTGCTCGTTTGACCGACCACAAACAGTGCCAGCAGAAACCCGATCAGCACCAGCATCAGGGCCATACTGACCCAGGATAGCCATCCTGGTAGACCTGGCAGACGTTGTGCAGGCCTGATCGCCTGTGGCGGCAACGGCCAACCGGATACCGCCGCAGGCGTAACGGTATTCGACGAACCTGGGTGTATGTATGATTGCAAAACCGCCGGAGATGTCCCGATCACGGTGGTATCCATCTGGGCCTTGCTCAATGCCTGCACAAACGTGCCTGCTGTTGGGTAGCGCTGATCAGGTTGTTTGTGGAGCGCTTGCAATACGACTGCATCGACTGCGGCAGACAATTGCGGGTTGATCGTTGATGGCGCGGGCGGCTGGTGGTAGAGATGCGCCAGTAATACCTCTTGCGTGTTGCCCTCAAACGCACGACGCCCAGTCAGAGCGCGAAAAGCCAGTATTCCCAGTGCATAAATATCGGCCCGTCCATCCACATTCTGGTTGCCAATTTGCTCGGGAGCCATATAATCGGGTGTACCAATCAGCGCCCCGGTCGTGGTCAAGCCAGGTATATCGTGTACCTTGGCAATCCCGAAATCTGCCAGCATTGCCGTCGCTGTGCTGATACTCGTCCCGCCAGTGCCAAGATTGGGCGCGAGCTGCAGCATAATATTGCCGGGCTTAATATCTCGATGGACAATACCCCGACCGTGAGCATAATCGAGCGCACACGCAATCTGGTGCAGGATAGGCATGAACTCAGCCAGCGTGATCGTGCCACGTTCGTTGAGAATATCCTGTAACGTGCGTCCTTCCAGCAACTTCATAGAGATAAAGACCAGGTCGTTTTGCTCATCTACGTCATAAATGGGCACAATATGCGGATGCTCCAGGGCGGCAGCTGTAATGGCTTCACGTTTGAACCGTTCCAGCACCGCCTTCTCTGCCGTATATTGTGGATACAGCACCTTGAGTGCTACATCGCGTTGCAGCACCGTATCACGAGCGCGATAGACCGCGGCCATACCACCTCGTCCAAGCAGTGCCGTGATCAGATACCGTCCAAGTTGTTGATTAATGATTGAATGCAACATAACAGATTCGCAATGGTCGTTACACGTGTATGTAGTATTATCATATAATGCGATCAACCACTTGAACGCACACGTTACAAATTATAGCATGCTCCATCAGCTTATTGTCAGAAATTGTCTGCAAAGCTGTCCAGGTCTGGCCCAGAGATCGGGATGCGACACCGAGGAGGGTACCCATTCAGGCCAATGGTTCAAACAGTCTCTCCGTCAGTGGACAATTCTGGGGGCAGGCGCTATCATTCGCCTATCAGCTTGCATAACAGGTGGGTATGCTATACTATGCGATGGAACCTGTCGATCAGAAAGCTTTCAGGCAATGTCTGGCAGCGCCATGCTTGTGGCGACGATAGCTTTATATATGCTGTAGATCGTACCCAGTCTGTTCCGCCATTACCTGGGAGCAGCAATGACACCGTACGATGTACACGCCAAAATGCATCGCCTATGTTACGAGATCATCGGTTTCGTAAAACCTATGCCGGTCGAATGCTGCCCCGTCGCGCATTCTATCCCGGTCTGTTGCGGCACAATCGGGTCAGGTCATCAACGAATAACGTATTTGTGCTTTTTGGTCAGGTGTTCGCAGTGTTGCTGATCATAGGGGTGCTGATCACTCTGGCATTGATCACCGGTGCTTACAGTGCCTATGCCCAGGTGGCCGCCTCGCTGACGCCACGCCTGGATGCCTTGAACACACGGGCCGTGTTTGAAACATCGCGGATCTATGATCGCAATGGCACGTTGCTCTACGAGTTCTTTGATACCGGGCGGCGCACGCGGGTCAGTCTTGATGATGTGTCTCCGTGGTTGATTGAGGCCACAATTGCAATTGAAGATAAGACCTTTTTCTCCAATCCCGGCATTGATTTTCAGGGTATGGCGCGCACGCTCTATACCAGCCTCAGCGCGGGTGAAGAGACGGGTGGCGCATCAACCATTACCCAGCAGGTTATTAAGAATATTATTCTGACTGAGGAAGAACGCCTGTTTGAGAATCGCTATCAACGCAAGTTTAAAGAAATTATTCTGGCTCAGGAATTGAACGAGCGCCACAGCAAAGAAGAGATCCTGGAGTTGTATCTGAATGAGATTTACTATGGTAATCTCGCCTATGGGATTGAGGCGGCCAGTGAGTCCTATTTTGGTATTCCGGCCCGAGATCTGAACCTGGCCCAGGCCGCGTTACTGGCAGGGTTACCACAACTCCCTAGCCGCTATGATCCGATGTACTATCTGCAACGTGATGATCGTGGTGATGTGTTGCCTGGTGTGCGCCTGGATGATGGCTGGATCAGTCAAGACTATCAACTACCCGATGATCTGGCTCCCCCCAAATGGCGCCAGATCGCAGTGCTGCGCCAGATGGTTGACGAAGGATATGTCACTGAAGCCCAGGCGCGGGTAGCCATCAGCGAGAATCTGTATTTCACGCCCCAGGAGGTGCCGCTGCATGCTCCGCATTTCGTGTTCTATGTGCGTAGTTTGCTGGAAGAAGAATTTGGTGCGCAACTGGTTAACAGGGGTGGTCTGGAAATCTATACCACGCTCGATCTCCCTATGCAACGGATGGTACAGCAGAAAGCCGCCGAGCGCATCCGTGAACTACGCGACCGCAACATCCACAATGCATCGGTGGTGGTGATGCAGCCCAATACTGGTCAGATCCTGGCTATGGTGGGCAGTATTGACTATAATGCGGTGGAGCCGACGCGCACCCCGGGGCAGACCGGCAATGTGCTAGATGGGCAGGTCAATGTGTCTACTCGCGAACGCCAACCTGGCTCGGCCCTGAAACCTTTCACCTATCTCGCTGCAATGGAACGCGGGATGACCCCCGCTACCATATTGTGGGATGTGCCCACCGAGTTTCCCATTGGGAATGGTCAATGGTATGCCCCCCAGAATTACAACGAGCGCTGGAATGGTCCCGTGCGCATTCGTAGTGCGCTGGCAAATTCGTTGAATATGCCCGCAGTCAAGGCGCTCAAATATGCTGGCCTGGATTATACCCTGCAACACCTTGATCGGGTAGGTATCAAAGAGGGGCTCAAGCGCGGCTCGAGCTTCTACGGTCTGTCATTGACGCTCGGTGGAGGTGAGGTGACTCTCCTCGAATTGACAACTGCCTACAACACGCTTGCCAGTGGTGGGCGTTATTTCCCTCCGGAGCCTATTCTCAAAATTACGGATGCAAATGGGCAGGTATTACGTGAATATACGCCTGATCGTGGTGAGCAAGTGGTTGATGCTGGTCTGGTAAGCATCATTACTGATATGATGAGCGATGATAAGGCCCGCGAACCGATCTGGGGCTTGAACAGCAAGCTTCATCTATCGCGCCCTGCTGCCGTTAAAACCGGTACCAGCAACGACTGGCGCGATGCCTGGACCGTGGGCTATACCCCGTATCTGACGGTCGGGGTATGGAGCGGTAACAACAACAATGAACCAACACACAAGGTCGAGAGTCTTGAAGGTGGTGGTGTCATCTGGGCGAATGTGATGGAAGAGTTGTTTACCTGGATCGATACCCGGCCTGAATACCGTAGTATGTTGAGTGCGCCGTTTCCCGGTGGCACGCTGCCATGGGACTTCACGCTGGCACCTGGACTCCAGCGCCGACCGATCTGCCGTTTGCCAGGGCCGTTTGGCGGAGCCACTGAGGAACTATTCACTGAGCGTATGGTGAACGCCGATGGCGTCTACGCTACGGCAGAACAGCCGGAGTTGCAGGGACAGATTGGTGGTGCCTGTGACTTTTACACTCGTGTAACGGTCGTTCGTACTGGTGAAGGTCGCTATTGCATTCCTCGTTCTGGCGATCATTATCCTTCCAGTATGCTTACGACAGTAACTGTCTGGAAAACACCACCCGCCGATCCTTCTGAGCGTGTGCAATATCGCTGGTCGGGCGGGAGTGCGGGTGTTGGTGGAGCGAATTTCCCGGTCTGCTCACCCGCGAGCTTTAGCGCACCCACTCCGAACGTTACGGCTACCCCGGTGTCAACGCCGGTGCCTCCAGGAGCAGTCGTTATGCCTAACCTGATCGGGTTGAGCGAGAATCAGGCCCGTGGCGTACTTGCACGGCTAGGCATTACATCGGTGTATACAGATTATCAAGGCCGAAACCGTATTCCCGATCTCTATGATCTCTACCCATCATATGCAGTTGTGAGTAGCCTGCCCCGTGCCGGAGATGCGATTATGCCAGGAACAACGGTCGTCCTGGGGGTACGTGAGCCTGACTCCCAACCGGTGCCAGCGCCACCAGCGCCAGCGCCAGATCCAGCGCCAGCGCCAGATCCAGCGCCAGCGCCTCCAGATCCAGCGCCAGCACCACCAGATCCAGCGCCAGCACCACCAGATCCAGCGCCAGCGGCGCCAGCGCCAGCGCCAGCGCCGCCACCGTCGGATGTCCAGCCCATACCCATCTTTCCACAACCACCGGGAGTGCCAGTGCCGATGCCCGGCACATAACTACCGGGGCGATACTGTTCTGTCACAACAACCTCACAGAGCAGCATTGCCCGGGACTATATTGAAAGGAATGGGATCCTATGACTGACGTGATCGAGATAACACTTCCGGTTGAAGCAGAGGCGTTGAGTATTGAACTGGAACAGCGCCTGACACCCTATGTAGACGTAACCCGTCAATCACCAGCTATCCTCAATTTAGAAACGATCAAACTTGTCGTAGAAATTGGTGCCCTGACCAGTGGGGCAACGATTGGTGCTGCGGTTGGCATAACTCAGGTTATAAAGAACTTGCTGGATATTCAAGAGAAACTCAAACAGACGGAGCAACCCGGTAGAGTAATGATTGGAGTTCCGGGTCAACCACCAGTTCCCTTAGCAACAGCTGATGAGGTGCTGCTGCGCCAATTATTAGGCATTGATGGGTCATGAAAGATCGAAGCGTGGGTGAGAAAGAAGAATGCCACATAGTGGCACCAGTACGCTGCATACAGTACAGATCAAGACCGGGTTGCCACTGGCAACCCGGTCTTACGTTGTGTCACTGACTGGCTTTCATAAGCCAGCGCGTCTCTGCACAATTATGATAAGCGCTTATCCTGCAAAAAAGTCAGCGTTTTTCTTGATATAGCTCTGCCATTGCTGCGGTACAGAGTCATCGGCGAAAATGGCCGTCACGGGGCACTCCGGTTCACATGCGCCGCAGTCGATGCATTCATCTGGATTAATATAATACTGATCATCACCCTCATAAATACAATCAACTGGACAGACCGCCACACATGATGCGTCCTTTGTACCAATACACGGCTCGGCAATAACATACGCCATTGAACATTGCCTCCATATAATCTAGGAAAAAATACTGGTAACATTCTGGGACACTCCCAGGTAAACACAGCATAACACCGTTCTTACTTTGTGTCTGCAACTAAAGTTCCAAAAGGAACCGTATGAGTTTCAAATCAATATCACTCTTCCACAACCTGCTGCAGACCAGCCGCATCAAGCACAATGACCCGCCCGCGCTCCAGGCGCACCAGCCCCTCCTGGGCCAGGCGGCGTAAAGCTCGCCCGGCAATTTCGCGCACTGTACCCGTACGTTCCGCCAGTTCCTGGTGCGTCAACTCGGCCATGCCCTCGGCAGCCTCAATCAACAACTGCCGGGCCAGACGGGCACGTACCGAGCGAAAGGACAGATCTTCAACTAACCCCACCAGCTCGCGCAACTGACTGGCCATAATGCTGAGCATAGCCAGCGCGAGATCAGGATGCGCCTGAAGCAGCGCAAAAAGATCCTGCCGCACGATCAGCAAACACTCGACCGGACTCATAGCACGCGCCGTCGCTAGATTGGGCTGTCCATCAAAAATCGAGACCGTATTAAAGTTCTCACCAGGGCCAACCATCGCCAGTACCTGTTCGCGTCCATCAGGCGCAGTGCATGACAGGCGTACCCGGCCACGGAGGACAAAAAAGAGACCAGGTGGCTGTTCATCTTCAAAGACAATGTATTGACCAGGGCGAAACGTGCAACGGCGCACCCGGCGAGCGGTTTCCGTTAATGTCTGTTTGTCGAGCTTGGCAAACAGCGGAATCGTACGCAACTCATCATATAGTGTCATCACTATAGTATAGCAGATCGTACACCGATCACTTCAGTCGTTGCCCGCCGTCCACTGGCAACATCACCCCGGTGACATAATCGGCCTGTGCCAGATACAGCACGGCCTCGGCCACATCTTCGGCACGACCGACGCGCTGAAGCAGCGTACTGCGTGCAGCCTGTGTATGCTTTTGCTCGTCCCAATTATCTGGAAGCAACACCGGGCCTGGCGCAATAGTATTGACGCGCACGTCTGGTGCCAGCTCACGCGCCAGGTTCTGCATCAGCATTGCTAGCGCGGCCTTACTGGAGAGATAGGGTGTGTAGTCCTTCCAGGTAGTCAAAATGCCCACATCGCTAATGGCCACGATCGATCCCTGGGCAGCGCGTAAATGGGGGGCGGCACGGCGGGCCAGAAAAAACACACTGCGTACATTCAGCGCATAAAGCGCATCCCACTGTGCCTCTGTCACCGTTTCGAGTGGCGTACGCTCCCAGATGCCCGCACTGCACACCACCAGGTCGAGATGCCCCCACCGGGACACAGCGGCATCAACCACCCGCTCGGCTTCAGCAACCTGTGTGAGATCGCCTGCCAGCGCACAGGCTTCAACACCGTATGACGCCAGTTCAGCCAGTGCGGACTGTGCGCTCACCTCGGAACGATGATAGTGTAGGGCAATATGGGCACCTGCATTGGCCAGTGCTAGAGCAATTGCTCGCCCCAGACGATGCGCACCACCCGTTACCAGTGCCACTCGTTGATCCAGTTGCATAGGTTGTTCCCTCTATAGATGGCCTTCCCAACAAAACCAGTGCGCACTGTCTACCACACACGTATTAGAAGCATCGTATCATTCTTCTTGCCGTCGGTTCGGTGCGGTAACGACATCGTTATTGGGCACAACCATCACTCGCACTATTTTCTCTTCATCGATATCGGTGTTCTGTTTCCTCTGATTGGTGTCGGCGATCCGTACCGTGTGCGAGATGGTCGAGCTTTCCATGTTTTGCCATGGCCAGCGTCCATCTAGTTCCAGAGTCAATGCCCAACCGAGAAAGGTACGAATGAGGACGATTAGTCCCAGCACACCCACGTTAGTAAAAGTGGGATCAATCGCAACGGTGCGAATGACATCGGCAGCCACCAGTACTTCGAGGCCGATCAGGAGCGCTCGGCCTAAACCAACGCGATAAAACTGATAGGCATCGGCAGCCTTGCGTCGCAACGCGATGATATAACGCCCGGTAGCAACAATGATGCCAATCACGATGAACCCGATTCCGACAGCATCGACTCCTTTACCAATGGTGTCAACCACCTCTTCAAAGTGCATTGCAATCCTCAATTATGCTCATAACACCTGATACCCTGGGAATGTCTCTAATGGAATGCCATGGGCAGCCTATTTTATTACACGTGTTACGCAGTCGTCTATCAGCACTACGGGGTTTACCAGCAGAGCGGTATGCTTCGTCCGGTTTTTCACAAAAATTTCGCTGTTCAGGGAGACATTGGCCAGCATGGGGTTCGGGGGGCCTGCGTCCCCCGCACAGCTCGAAAACGCCTGAAGCGGCATCGCTCTTCCAGACCACCCTACCAGAACGGAAGATCTCGTCGTAGGCGAAATTTTTCCAGGAAACCAGCCCTTTCCATGCTGCTGCAGACTACAAAAGACAGGAGCTTCAAGTAACAGCGTAACTCGTGCTTATTCCTCCAACGAGACTTCATCCTGGCCGGGGCACAGGAGCCTGCGGCCCCCGCGCCCGTTTCCGTGCCGGTGCAGCGCGGCTGCACCGGCACGGAAACGGGCGCGGTGATTTCGGAGAACCGAAGCCGCGCCGCGCCTTCCTCCCCACGGGATGCCTCGTTGTCGTATTATGAAACGATAACATTGTGGATCTCATATCATGAGGCAGGACATCTTGATCATGTTTTTTTGATCCTAGCACAGACCTGTTGAGAACGCAAACCAGATTGGCAACTGTATCATGATCTGACCTGTTGCGACAAGCCGGGCGATGCGCTATACTCTCATCTGTAACCCGATGCAGGCTTCATAGTACTGTTGCACACGGTGCGCTGTTCGCAGACACTGATACCACCGATGGCATCCTGTCGTTATCCTGAATATTCAGCGGTGAAGGATCGGAGTCCAGGCTTGAAATTGGACAGAACGTTCGCCAGGCTCAGGCCTGAGCTCTACTGTACCATTCGGGGAAGCTTGCTGGTTGCGATAGATGCAGTATTTTTTGACGGATGCTGGATTCTGTATACGAAATAGGAATAAAAATAGAACTGAATCTCGCAAAGTATTGTCCAGGCAGAGGAGAGTAGGAGGAACAGACGATGGCCCAGGCGAATATTGGCGTCATTGGCGGAAGCGGGTTGTATGCTATGCAAGACCTGCACAATGTAGAAGAAGTTGCGCTGAAAACCCCTTTTGGCGCACCAAGTGATGTCTATGTCCTGGGAGACATTGGCGGGCAGCGCGTCGCGTTTTTACCACGTCATGGACGCGGACATCGCCTCACGCCCAGTGAAGTTCCCAGTCGCGCCAACATCTATGGGTTTAAGCAACTGGGGGTACACTATCTCATTTCGGTCAGTGCCGTAGGTAGTTTGCGCGAAGATTATGCCCCCGGCCATATTGTTATCCCTGATCAGCTGTTTGATCGGACGAAAGGTATTCGTCCCAGTACCTTCTTCGGCAATGGGCTAGTCGTGCATATCACCTTTGATCATCCTTTTTGCCCAATTTTGAGCGAACGGTTGTATACTGCCGCACGGGCTGCGGGTGCAACCGTGCATCGAGGTGGTACCTATGTCTGTATGGAAGGGCCGCAGTTTTCCACTCTGGCCGAGAGCATGGAAAATCGCCGTCGAGGACATGATCTGATCGGTATGACTGCCCTGCCCGAAGCGAAGCTGGCGCGTGAAGCCGAGATTGCCTATGCGATGCTCGCTATGGTTACCGACTATGACTGCTGGCATCCTGATCATGACTCGGTTACTGTCGATGCGGTGGTGGCGGTATTACGTGCCAATGCTGCGCTGTCGCAGCAGGTTATCCGTGCCGTTGTGCCACTGATTGGCACCGGCTTTGAAAGCCCGGCCCACACTGCGTTGCAGAACGCGATCATTACTGATCCTTCGGTCATTCCGGCGACGACTCGTGAGCAGGTTGGGTTGCTGGTGGATAGGTATTTGTAAACGGGATACTATGAGCGATGAACTGCGGATTATGCCGCTGCGTGGCATGCCGGAAGTGCGTCCAGGCGCTCATCTGGTTCCACTGATACTGGCGGCCGTAACCGCCAACAATCAGGCGCTTATACCTGGTGATATACTGGTCATTGCCCAAAAGATCGTCTCCAAGGCCGAAGGACGTATCGTTAATCCAGACGACGTGCAGCCTTCAGCTTTTGCGCACGCGCTTGCGGCTCACGGGCACAAAGATGCTCACTATTATGAGGTGGTGCTACGCGAAACCCGCCGCATTGTCAAAATGGATCGTGGTGTGCTGATTACCGAAACCCATCACGGGCTGATCTGTGCCAATGCCGGGGTAGATGAGTCGAATGTTGCCGGCGGGCGTGTCGTCACCTTGCTACCTGCCGATCCAGATCGCAGTGCCAGCAACATACGTGATACGCTGCATAGGCAAACGGGTATAGAACTGGCGGTCATTATTGCTGACAGTTTTGGGCGTCCCTGGCGTGAAGGGCAGGTCAACATTGCCATCGGGGTTGCCGGTCTTGATCCGCTTGTGGATTATGCAGGCGTGTATGATGCCCATGGGTATCTGTTACAGGCAAGCGCCCTGGCGATTGGGGATGAACTGGCGAGTGCAGCCGAGTTGGTGATGGGGAAAATCGATGCAGTACCGGTGGCAATTGTGCGTGGCTTCCACTATACACCGGCGCATGCCAGTGCCCGTCGTTTGCTCCGCAACCCGGAGCAAGATCTGTTTCGCTAGGAACGCAAATGCTGTAAAATCGGGCATACGTACACATGATGAACACAAAGTACACGCTGGTATCGCAAATAGTCTTTTTGCCTGTGGCAGTGCAATACGTTCCAACGTGCCAATCCAGCTACGCTCCTACAGGCGAAACTGGTGTCGGCGGATGACCCATCGTGTACCGCAGGTCATGAGAACGAGGTGTGCAGAAGACAGATCTTATGGACAGGCAACAGGCAATTATGCAGGTTATTCAGGGTCGGCGCTCAGTGCGGGCCTATCAGCAGCAGGACGTGACCACCGCCCAGTTGACCCAGATCCTCGAAGCAGCACGCTGGGCACCATCACCACATGGACGCCAACCCTGGCGTTTTGCGGTGATCACCCGCCTGGAACGGCGCGAGCAACTGTCCAATGCAATGGCGGCGCAGTGGCGGCAGCACCTGGCTCTGGATGGGCAGGATGCGGCAACGATTGACGCACGCCTGGCAAAATCCCGGCAGCGTATCCTGGGTGCACCTGCCAGCATCATCGCTTGCCTCTATCTGGCCGATCTGGATCGTTACCCGGACGCAGAACGGCAGGCTGCCGAGACGACGATGGCGATCCAGAGCCTGGGCTGTGCCGTACAAAACATGCTCCTGATGACCTATAGCCTGGGCCTGGATAGTGGTTGGATGTGTGCGCCGCTCTTTTGTCCCGATGTGGTGCGGGCAGTGTTGGAACTGGACATGGCGCTGATTCCTCACGCGTTGATCACCATTGGCTATGCGGCATATGATCCGCATCGGCGCGAACGGTACTCCCTGGCCGATCTGGTGGTGCGATGGGAATAGCAGAAGGTCGGGCATAAGGTTATGATTGTAACGCTCGCCGGGGGTGTAGGTGCCGCCCGCTTTCTAGAAGGTCTGATACAGGTCGTGCCGCCATCGACTATCACGGCTATTGTCAACACGGGGGATGATTTTCAGCTCCACGGGCTGCATATTGCCCCCGATCTTGATATTGTCACCTGTACGCTGGCTGGTGTAATTGACACGACGCGGGGATGGGGTATTGACGGCGATACTACCGCCTGTCTGGAGTGGCTGGGCCGACTGGGCGGGCCAACCTGGTTCCGTCTGGGTGATCGGGATCTGGCCCTTCACATTCAGCGCACGGCCTGGTTACGCACGGGAGCAACTCTCAGCCAGGTGGCCGATCACTTCCGCCGCGCACTGGGTGTGGCTGTGCGTATCATCCCTATGAGTGATCAACCGGTGCCTACCCACATCATTACCACTGCCGGGGAATTTCACTTTGAGGAATACCTGGTGCAACGCCAGGCTGCCGATGAGGTTCTGGGAGTACGCTTTGTGGGCAGCGAGCATGCGTATCCCGCACCGGGTGTGCTGGAAACCATTGCTGCAGCCGAGGTCATTTTGCTGGCCCCCAGCAACCCGGTGGTCAGCATTGGCCCTATTCTGGCTCTGCCAGGCGTGCGCACCGCCCTGCATGCCACGTCCGCGCCGATTGTCGCGGTCAGCCCGATTGTCGCAGGTGCCCCGCTCAAAGGCCCGGCGGCTCCCCTGATGCGTGCCATGGGATGGGACGTATCAGCCATTGGTGTGGCGTATGCCTATCGTGATTTCCTCAACGTCCTCGTGATAGATCAGGTTGATGCCGCACTCAAGCCCGCAATTGAGGCCTTGGGCATTGGGGTCGTCGTGACTGACACGATTATGCGTGGGAGCGTCGAGAAAGCGCACCTGGCGCACGTGGTGCTAACAGCCGCACGTGCAATTGGCAGGGAGTCGGTATCTCCCGTATGAGATCTATGAACATTCATGTTGTTGTTCCGGTGAAAGATCTGCAACGAGCCAAGAGCCGTCTGGCCGACCTTCTGGCTCCTGACGAACGCCGGGCGCTGGTGCTCGGCATGGTGCGTCGGGTATTGACGGTACTGCTTGGTGAGCCGAACGACTGCAGCGCCCACCGATCAGCCGGTGGGATCTTGACTATTGACCGGGTATGGGTTATTAGCCCGGACACGGCGGTCTGGTCATTAGCGATGGCACACGGCGCGTGTCCGCTGCCAGATCAAGCCAACGACCTGAATGCGGCGCTCGATCAAGCACGGGCCGTAGCCTATGCCGCTGGAGCAGAAGCGTTGCTCATCATTCCCGCCGATGTGCCGCTGATCACCACTGCTGATCGGCAACACCTGGTTACTGCCCTGCATGCGCACGGGGTGTTTGTCATCGCGCCTGATCACACCAGGCAGGGCACCAATGCGCTTGGCTTCCATTTACCATCCTCGCTGGTCTTCCATTTTGGGGCAAACAGCTTTGTGCAGCATATCGATGCTGCAAAACGGGCAGGTCTGGTACCTCAGATCTATGTTTCACCTACCCTGGCGCTGGATATTGACACGATCACAGACTTCCACCAGGCTGGTTTTGTGAGTACAATAGGTACAGGGGAATACTGGAAGTGATAGGAGGAACACGGTCGTTCAAAATCGGGAAATAGGAGATAGAAAAGACGAAATAGCAGTCTGATGCAATGACCGGCGATTTCCTCTTTCCTGACTTCAGTTTGACCCTCTGTTCGGCTCTCTCCTCCTTCTCTGTCAAAGGCGAAAGATATTGGGTTTGAGCGACTGTGTCCTGTCTATACGTTACGTGAGGAAAAAAAGAATGGCGACTATTGGCTATTCTGCTGCACTAGAACAGTTTCATCCCAACGATCTGCTGCATTATTGTCAACTGGCTGAACAGCATGGCTTCCAGGGCGTTATGGCTGCCGATCACTTCCAGCCGTGGGTACCACAACAGGGCCATAATGCCTTTGTCTATGCCTGGATGGGTGCGCTGGGCGTTACCACCAGTCATACTTTTGGCCCTGGTGTCACCTGTCCTTGCTTTCGCTACCATCCGGCCGTCATTGCCCAGGCTGCGGCAACCCTGGCAGCAATGTTTCCGGGACGCTTCTGGTTAGGCCTGGGGAGCGGTGAGGCACTGAATGAACATGTGGTTGGTGGCGTATGGCCAGAACCGCTCGAACGTATGGAAATGCTGATCGAAAGCGTCGATCTCGTTCAGAAGCTGCTGAGTGGTAACCCGGCTCGCTATCGGGGGCGCTACTTCACGATGGAAAAAGTGCAACTCTACACCCTCCCACCGGTACCACCACCGATCTATATCGCCGCCACTGGCCCCCAGACTGTTAGGTTTGCGGGCAAAACATGCGCTGGCCTGATTACTCCCGGTGCCAATCACGAAAAACTCCAGGCTATTCTCAACAATTTTAACCAGAGTGCACGCGATGCAGGCCGTGACCCGATCACGCTGCGGCGATTGCTCCAGTTGCATGTTTCCTGGGCCAGAACAGACGAGGAGGCGCTACAGTATGCCCTGACTGAGTGGCCGAATGGTGGTATGGCCTTCCCCAAGCAGGATATTCGTACCCCCGAAGATTTTGCCGCTATCGCCAGGCTGGTTCGTCCCGAACATTTCACGGGTCGTGTCCTCATTTCCGCCGACCTGGAGGCTCACCGACGTCACCTGCAAGGATTTATTGACCTGGGCTTCGATGAGATCTATGTTCACAACGTTGGGCGTAACCAGGAAGAGTTCTTGCGCGTTTTCGGTGCAGAAGTCTTGCCGTCTCTCCATCCGTAGTACTGTCTGAACGTTAAAAGATACACTGTTCGCCGGTTCCAGGAAATAGGGTCTGCTGAAACACCGTCCTACTTCCAATTTCCGCACGCGTATTTCCTAACATTGCCAATCTTTCAGGCGATACCCAAGCCAGCCCAGCGAGGCTGGATCGTTGCGCCAGTTTGGGCGGGTCTTTACCCACAGATCAAGAAAGACCGGATGGCCCAGCATCTGCTCGACATCCACGCGGGCGATCGTGCCGATCCGCTTGAGCATCTCGCCCCCGGCTCCAATCAAAATCCCCTTCTGGCTCTCTTTTTCCACATTAATTGATAGACGAATATACGTCGCTTTCTGGCGTTGCTCCCATTCTTCGACCTCAACCGCCACCGAATGTGGCACTTCGTCGCGGGTGAAATGTAACACCTTCTCACGTATCAGTTCCGCCACAAGATGCTGCTCGGTCTGATCAACCACCTGTTCATCTGGATACAGGGCGTGACCGGCGGGCAATCGGGTGACGATCGCCTCCAGCAGGGCCGTCAATCCCTGCCCGGTGCGGGCTGAAACCGCCACCTCAGTATCCCATGTACCCAATGCGCGATAGGCGTCCAGATGTGACCCCTGTCGGGGAGGCCGATCAACCTTATTGAGTACCAGCAAACGCGGTGCATTGGTTTGCTGTACCTGTGCCGCAATGTGTTCATCAAGGCGGGTCGGAGGCATGCTCATATCAACCACCATACACACCACGTCTGCATTGGGAATAGAACGCCGTGCCGTCTCGACCATGAACTGGCCCAGTTTGTGCCGTGGTTCATGAATACCAGGGGTATCAATAAAAATCACCTGGGCATCGGGGCGAGTCAAAATACCGCGTAGTGGCACGCGAGTAGTCTGCGGGCGTGGTGAAACAATCGCTACCTTCTGGCCCAGCATTGCGTTGAGCAGCGTACTCTTGCCTACATTCGGCTTTCCAACCAGCGCTACGAAGCCGACATGCGGGAGTAGTGCCAGATCTGCGCCGTCGGGTTGAACTGGCTGCACCATACGATCGGTGGGCAGGGTCGGCATAGAACCCGTTACGGGTGCCGTGCTGTTCCGTGGCGGCAATCGTTGGGTGATAGTTGGTGGTACATCGGCATCATCGAGCGCCACCATATATGGTTCCAGGACAGCCAGACGTGTCGGTGTGGTCAACTCCTTCGGAACCGCAATATCAAAGCCCAGTACCCGCCCCTCGTCATCAAGATCGAGTAACGCCGCAGCTTCGAGATCCACCACCTGCGCCGGGTCGGTGGTGCTGGTACTCACATTGAGATGACCATACTGCATATCCAGGGAGACATGTTCGTGTTCCAGCGCCAGATCGAGCTGATCCAACGTGATTTCGTCGTCCAGCTTCAGGCGCACCCCGATAATCCGGCCAGCGCGATCAAGCAACAGACTGGCGGGGTACTCCCATTCGGCAACCGCCTGGCCCGCTTCCAGTTCGGTGAAATAACAATACAATGTCCCAGCTTGCGGATCGTGTGAAAAAAGAATCATACGTTCTGGCAATACCTCCTTCTTCGATGCAGGTTCGTACAAGGCCGGCAAGGAAATAGACGAAGTGACCGCAGGTGGCTTGAGTAGTATCAAGCGGGGGAGACACCGTGCTACTCATCGTGGCGAGAACGTCGAAGAGGAATATCAGCTTTGAGCATATCGGACGATTCTCCTCGGAGCAGTGTCACCTCAATCTCAGCGGGTTCTGCCTCAGGTACATAGCGGGCAACAACCGCCGACAATTCGGCCTTGAGTTCTTCCAGTTTCTCAGGGGTCAGCTTCACCCGATCATGTACCAGCACCGTCAACAGGCGCTCCTTTGCCACCTGTGCGCTGCGCTCACGTTTGTTGAACAAGTTATTCAAAAAGCTCACGGTTCTCTCACCTCGCCTTGCGCCCAAACAGGCCAAAGAACCGATCCAGGACTCCCTGTTGATCGGTGAATGCCATCAGGGGTACATCTTCACCGGCCACTCGGCGAGCAATATTGACAAACGCCCGCCCGGCCTGAGAATGCTGGTCAAACACTGCCACTTCCCCGCGATTGGTCGAAATGACAATCGTTTCATCATCAGGTACCACCCCGACTGGCTCAATCGCCAGAATCTCGACCACTTCTTCCATCGAGAGCATTTCACCACGATTGACAAGACGCGAGTTAATGCGGTTAATAATCAACCGGGGTGGCCCTTTTTCGGCCGCTTCAACCAGGCCCACAATACGATCCGCATCACGCACGGCTGAAACTTCGGGGGTGGTGACAATCAGCACCTCATTCGCCCCGGCAATGGCATTGCGAAAGCCGCCCTCAATTCCTGCCGGGCTATCGACGAGAATATAGTCAAAGTCCGGTCGCATTTGATTCGTCAACGCAATCATATCTTCGGGTGTAACCGCTTCTTTATCGCGTGTTTGCGCAGCCGGCAGCAGAAACAACTCCGGCAACCGCTTATCTTTAATGAGTGCCTGGCGTAGACGTGCCCGACCTTCAATCACATCAACCAGATCATACACAATGCGATTTTCTAGCCCCATAACCACATCAAGGTTACGCAACCCGATGTCGGCATCAATGACCGCGACTCGCGCCCCACGCATTGCAAGGGCCGTACCGAGGTTTGCGGTCGTTGTGGTTTTCCCCACACCACCTTTGCCAGACGTGATGGTAATGACGCGCGCCATAGCTGCTCCTGATAGTGTAGCTGTCCCCTCTATGCCTATGCCTGCGCATGGGCAACGGTCGGATCATGGCATGGTTGTCAGCTACTTTCGAAATACTTCCCAGGCTTCGACAATAATCTGATCTCGTTCGACACGGGCCACTTCCGGTGTATGTCCGGCTGTGCCTTCGGGCGTGCGGGCAATAAAATCGGCAATTCGCAGTTGCGTAGGTTGGAGTTCAAGTGCACAAATAAACATCGTTCGATTACCCAATGCTCCCGCATGCACTAACCCACGTAAGCGTCCCCACACAACGACGCTGCCACCCGCAATGACTTCCGATCCAGGGTTGACATCACCAACTAGGGTGATATGTCC
Source organism: Chloroflexaceae bacterium (assembly GCA_034435975.1). Taxonomy (GTDB): domain Bacteria; phylum Chloroflexota; class Chloroflexia; order Chloroflexales; family Chloroflexaceae; genus CAKZQX01. Next base: position 31,120 of record DAOTWD010000118.1, read on the forward strand.
ATGATGACGCACCACCTGGCCTGATCGTACCGTCCGGGTCACCAGGATTGCCGCCTCATCGTCAAGTGTTGGTGATGCTGCTAGCGCCCGTGCTGGTGCGGGACGCGCTGGCAACCCGACCGACCGCGCTGCGTTTCGGCTCTCACGCGCCGACGCGGTGAGCGACACTGGTTGCAGCGCATATTGCTGCATCAGTGTAAGCATTTCACGTAGCTGCTGCTCGTTGAGCAAGCGTGATCCCACATCAACCAGCAACCGCGCCCCGGCAAAAAAACTGCCGCTCTGGTCAAATTGGGTACGCAACGCCACTATGACAGCCGACCATTCCGCTGCCTCATCGAGTTGTAGTCGCAACCCCTCCTTGCCACCTTTTATTATCACCAGATCGCTTATCACGGTTACATCAACAATACAGGACTTATGCGGTCGCGTGAATGAACCGTCTCTTTTGCCTGCGGCGAAGATCTGGCGGGAAAAGCAGAAAAAGAACCACTCTACCGCAGGCGAAAAGACGAATTGACCATGCCACCACGTACGTTCTGTAGATTAAACGCGAGCTTATGCCAAAATTATAGCAGACATAAGGATGAAAGACCAGCAATCTATGCTATGTCTATTCCTCTGGCGGTGGTTCGTCGTCCACCCACGCTCCTGCTTCCCCGGACTCTTCCATCGCTGGTGCTTCTGCAGGTACTGGTTCTTGCCACATTGGTAGCACCGGGCACTCCCATGGCTGGCTTTCGGGTGGTGTTACCTTGAAATAGGCTTGTAGAATCTGTGTCACGGCGGGTACCGCCATGGTCGACGAACCATCTTCGAGGTCGCCCGTTCCTTCAAACAGCACCACCACCACAATTTGCGGATCATCATAGGGTGCAAAACCAGCAAACCAGGCATGGCTGCGGCGTGTAATCTGCCCGCTGGGGGTGACAATCAATCCACCATATTCGGCAGTACCCGTTTTGCCCGCAATCGGTATACCAGAGCAATGATCGCGGGCAGCCACATTAATCCCTTCAGTAACTGAGCGGCGCATACCCTCACGCACCACAGCAAGATAGGCTGGATCAACCGGAACGCGCGACAGCTCTTCTGGTTCAACGGTTGCTATAATGATCCCGCTGCTATCGCTGATCGCCTGAACAAGCTGTGGACGATAGAGTATACCTCCATTAACCAGCGTCGCAGTAGCGACGGCCATCTGGAGCGGGGTAACTTCGAGATATCCTTGCCCGATCGACATGTTATAGGTATCACCAGTCGTCCAGGGTTCGCGCAACGTATAGGCTTTCCAGCCTGGTGTTGGTACAAGCCCGGATGCCTCTCCTATCATCTTGATCCCGGTGGGCCTGCCAAATCCGAACCAGCCCAGGCCTTCCGATAGCCCTTCAATCCCTAATCCTTTGATCTGCAGATCATTAGCGCGCAGGTTAATTGCCTGATCATTGCCACCGGCAATTGACGCAAAGAAGACATTCGATGACACCATCAAGGCATCTGAAATTGTTATCAGACCATTATGCCGACGTGACGAGTTGGGCAATTCATAGATAGTACCACCTGCTTCGCGTAACAACAACGCACCCGGGTCATACAATCGGGTCTCTGGTCTGATAACCTCACGTTGTAACACGGCTGCGCCCACAAATTGCTTGATCGAAGAGCCAGGTGGATACTGCCCGGCGATTGCCCGATTGGTCAATGGTGCCAGTCGTGCCAGTTCTTGTTGTGCCTCTGGGTCAGCCGGACTCAAAATATTCTGCAGTTCAGCGGTTCGGCTTGGATCAACCCAGATGTTGTTATCGTAGGTTGGCAAACTAACCATTGCCAGTACCTGCCCGGTATGCGGATCGAGGGCAACTGCCACACCATTGGTAATAGGCGGATACTCACGCTTATGGCCAATGGCTCGCTGGCGCCGTTCGTCACCCTCAACCAGCCAGCGCCGCATAATCAATTCAACCTGGTGTTGAAACTCCAGGTCAATGGTCAAGATCAAGTTGCTTCCATTACGCACCGGGATTTCGGTGCGAATCGGGCCGACCGGGCGCTCGAGATTATCAACTGTCAGGGTGTTGATACCCATGTCGCCACGCAGTTCCGCCTCGTATCCACGCTCAAGTCCATACTTTCCAATGCGATCATCGCGTCGATAGGGGGGCATACCGCGAGCCAGTATACCGGGATCAATCTGCTTGGGTAGAATGCCACAGTCAGGTATGTGACTCAGCGTATCCACCAGGCCGGTCAGCCATGATGTGGCCGGGTTCTCGATGACCAGTTCACAGGCATTGATTCGACCGATATAGCCAAGTATATGCGAGAGAGAGGGGACAGAGGCTGTTGCTGGATAATGGCGGCGATAGTCCTGTACGACGACCACACCGGGTAAATACATACTATTTTCTCGCACCGCTAGTGCCAGTTCTGGCGAGATATCTTCTTTGACCACGACGGTCTGGTAGCTGGCGACACTCAGCGGATCGATCAGATCTTCAATCGGGTTTTTCAACGTGAGGACATCACTGTAGACCCGGGCTATTTCGATCGCATCCAGGGTACGATCAGCAGGAACCGTCAGTGTTAAGACATCGCTCGCCAATAATGCCCCTCGTGGATGTGATGCATACACCAGCGAGTCAGTGGTTATGTGCGAGAGGTCATAGCGCAGGGCTGGATTCTGTTGCAGGGCATCTGCAGGGGAAACAACCAGAGTACTGGTAAGCCGAGCCAGTTGGGCTACCTGTCCCAGCACGGTTGCTCGCCGTGCTGAACCACGGGCAGGCAAATAACCGGGTAGCACGGCGATGCTAAAAATCGGCACACTCTCGGCCAGGAGCGTCGTGCCATCGCGCGCCAGAATTTCACCGCGCCGGGGAAGTACTGGCACATAGCGAGTCGTAACGCCTTCAACCGTACTCCCATACCGTCGAGCATCGCTATCGACCAGCTGGAGCTGATACAATCGTCCGATCAGCACCACGATAATCAACAGCAACAGGATCCGTAAGACCAGTATTCGTTGCATAGCACTGGCGTCCGTTATGCATGACTCCTACACCTGAATCGCACCCATGACGAACTCCTCTCATCTCTGCACCTTATATATGTTGTTTATTCATGCATTTTGTGGTTTCCGTACCCCGTTCGGCAAAAGACGGCGTCACATACGGTTGCCCACGCTTGCGTCACGGCGGGACGCTACGGTACACGAAACATCCAGCGCAGAAGAAAAAAGAGCGGGAGTGCGGGGATGAGGGTTAATAAAACACTGGGAAAAATAATGTTTATCCCATACATATACCATTCATCGAGCGTTATGAACTGATTATACACCAGTATTGTCAGCACGACTTCATACACCAGGGAACCAACCAGTACGGAGAGTAATGGCAGGAACGGCCCATCAACACGTAACCGGGCTGTACCTACCGCAACGACAATCACCGCGCCCAGGAGCGCCAGAGCGTGACTCCCAAGCGGTGTCGCACTACCAATATCGAGGATCAGGCCGCCATAAAAAGCCCAGCGTGCCGCCCCTTCGATGCCACTATCGGCAAAGATTGTCCCACTCCCAATCCCCAGTAATACACGGCACACCACCAGAACGAGCAACAGGGCAGGCGGTGATCCCAGTGGTGTTGGCAAAAGGCTCAATTGCACCAGGCCCAGAGCAACCATGCTGAGAATGAGAGTTGTCTCTCGTACCAGGTATTCTTCTAATTTTTTTGACCGAGTATTACCCATACATAGGTAAGCTGTTCCGAGTCAATAAATGGCTGTAATTCGGCGACCAGAGCATAGCCATCAGAGCGAACCGCCTCGACAGTACCAATTGGTATACCACCGGGTACTGAGCCAAGTGGCAGGGACAACTGTAGTTCACGGGTCAGACCAGCGCTCACCACCGTATCGCCTACACGAGGTGTAATACCCCGTTCTACCTGCTCCAATCGTAACCGTGAACCACGCTGCCATTGTCCCTGCAAAATACCCAGCGCCGTCTCACGCTCATGCAAGACCCGTGCACTCACCTGGCTGCCAAAGTCCGTAATCAGGAGCACACTCGCCATATACAGGCCGACCTCCTCAACAATCCCGACCAGCGCCGTTGGCCCACTATCAGTCTGACTGATGACGGCCATCCCTGGCTCGATCCCCGCTTTGTGGCCACGTGCGATCAGGATCACACGCCGACCAGCATCAGGAAAGCGTATCGCAACCTCGGCTCCAAGCAAGCGCCAGGGATGTTCTTCCTCGATTCCGAGTTGCTGGCGCAGGCGTGTATTTTCGGCCAGTGCCTGTTCACGGGCGATCAACTCGTCTTCAAGCTGGCTGATCCGGCGTTTCAGAGCTTCATTTTCGGCCCGAATCTGTGGCACACTGGTTATAGTCGTTGTGACGGTAAGTACCCCATTCCGCCAGGAGGTCAACTGTTGGGCCACTGGCCTGAGGGCCCATTCGAGAGGGCCGCGTACTGGTGTCATGAAGCCCAGCGAGTCGGCAAAAAACAGCATAAGCGCCAATACACAGAGGGTCAGTGCCATCAGCAGTGGCCGACGAGGTGTGCTTCCGGCAAGATTAATCGGTTGATCATCAAGATAATTACGCATCAATACTTCGCTTTGCGCGTACTCTGTGAGCGCATCAGTATATCTTGATAACCAGGATCGGAAAAATTCTCAACCATCTCTCCTGCTCCACGCGCCACACACGAGAGCGGATCTTCTGCAACATAGACTGGCATGCGAGTCTCGGCCGCAATCCGCCGATCCAGACCATGCAACAATGATCCACCTCCAGCAAGCGTAATACCATGCTCCATAATATCAGCCACCAGTTCTGGTGGTGTTTCTTCCAGAGCTGCCCGCACTTCCTGGACAATATTATTGACGGGCCCCGCAATGCCCTCTCGAATTTCGACACTGCTCACCTCAACTGCTTTGGGCAGTCCAGTGAGTAGATCCCGCCCACGCAACACCACCTTGATTTCTTCGTCCAGGGGATAGGCACTCCCGGCAGCGATCTTCGATTTCTCAGCCATGCGCTCACCAATTAACAGGTTATACTCACGGCGTGCAAACTGAATAATCGCCTCATCAATTTCATCGCCGGCTGTGCGGATGGAATGATTGATAACAATACCGCCGAGTGAAATAACCGCCACCTCAGTTGTTCCACCGCCAATATCGACTATCATGCTGCCCATCGGCTCCTGCACAGGCAGTCCCGCTCCAATCGCAGCCGCCATCGGTTCTTCGACGACATAGGCCTCACGGGCATTGGCGTTCAAGGTTGCATCGCGGGCAGCACGGCGCTCTACTTCTGTTACACCTGAAGGTACGCCAATGATCACCCGTGGTCGGGGTGGTATCAGGCTAAAAGTCCGCTCGTGTGCTTTCTTGATAAAATAACTTAACATCTTCTCAACCACATCAAAGTCAGCAATCACGCCATCTTTGAGTGGCCGCACCGCTACAATGTTAGACGGTGTTTTGCCCACCATCGCTTTCGCTTCTGCACCTACCGCGTGGGACTTTTTCGTCCGAATATCAAAGGCAACAACTGATGGCTCGCTGATGACAATGCCTTTGCCGCGTACATGAACAAGCGTATTGGCCGTTCCTAGATCGATGCCCAGGTCACGACTAAAAGCGCCAAGCACCGTATTGAAAGGATTGAATAGAGCCACGTGGTTACTCCAGACTTGAGGTAGAATAATCGCACATATCAGTCAACAGGGTCAAACTGAATCGATACCATACCTGACCTGCTGCCCCCCTAATAGGCCGTATACGGTCGTTGCTGGACAACCCCATCCAGTTGTGTATCGAGCAAGCACGCTTGAGCCTGTTGCGGTTACATTCCACGGTATTATAGCATAACCTGTTTCGTATGAGATGACAGAATGATGATCGGCTCCGACTACAGCACTGGCATGGGCATCGCTTCGAGATGGAGTCCAGGTATCTAGTGGAGTGCTTGCGGTTACAGATGGGATCCGCGTGCCGCCTGGTATTGACGCATATTACCCCTTTCCTGTGCGTGAAATCACGCGACTGCTCCTGTCTATGCTCATGATCTGGCACACATTTGACTTTTGCATATCTTTGTGGGAAAATGAGGAATACCTGGAGGAAACCATGGAACCATAGGGTAGTGCCAGGTTTCACGCCATTAAGAGCCAGACATTTTTTGTGTCGAGACACGTTTATTCCGAAGATGATAAGGCGCCGTTGCATATACCTCTGGCCCTGAGAAAGGCTAGAGGGCTTTTGTTGTTCTCACCATAAATTTATGCCGATTTTGCGACCAGTTTATCCCTTCAGTGCACTTGTGGGTCAGGAGCGACTGAAACGGGCACTAATACTGAATGCGATCAATCCTCGTATCGGTGGGGTCTTAATTCGTGGCGAAAAAGGAACGGCCAAGTCAACCGCTGTACGCGCTCTGGCAGGTCTGTTACCCTCTCTAACAGTGGTTGCCGACTGTCCTTACCAGTGTGCCCCTGACGAGCCAGCCTTGTTATGTGCTACCTGTACCCATCGTCGTGCAACACACGAACCGCTTCCAACCCTGGTGCGGCCAACCCGTTTAGTCGAACTGCCGGTCTCGGCCTCAGAGGATCGTGTGGTCGGCGCGCTGGATCTTGAACACGCGATTACCGAAGGTCAGCGGCGTTTCGAGCCTGGCCTGCTGGCACAGGTGAACCGGGGACTGTTGTATGTCGATGAGGTGAATTTACTCGATGATCATCTTGTGGACATCTTGTTGGATGCGGCAGCTATGGGCGTCAATACCGTTGAGCGTGAAGGTATCAGTGTCTCGCATCCCGCACGCTTTATGCTGGTTGGTACCATGAACCCCGAGGAAGGTGAGCTGCGCCCACAGTTGCTGGATCGGTTCGGCCTGTCAGTGGAGGTTGCTGGTCTGAGTGATGTGCCGAGCCGCGTGGCGGTGATTGAGCGACGTATGGCATATGAAGCTGATGCCGAGGCCTTTGTAGCGCAATGGCAGGCGGCTGAGCAAGCACTGGCTCAACAAATTGTGGTTGCTCGTGAGTTGTTGCCCCAGGTACACATTGCGGCTACCGATATGTCGGCTGTGGCACGATTGGCTATCGAACTCGGCGTTGACGGTCATCGGGCTGATTTGACGATCCTGGAAACGGCCCGTACCCAGGCCGCATGGTCTGGGCGTGACACCTTACTCATCGAAGATATTCAGCTCGCCGCGGAACTGGCTTTGCCCCATCGTATGCGGCGACAACCGTTTGCCGAAGTAAAAGTCGATGAAGACCGGATTAAGATGGTGTTGGAACAATCCTCTCAGAGTAGTCGGACAACGACGTTCGCGCAAGATGAGAGTAAAAAAAAAGATCAGCGAAGTGAATTGAAGCGCGATCATCCGGAAACACCCAGGCCAACAACAGTGCTGCGCGGGCTACCAGAGGGGAGTGGTGGTGATGGGGGATATGCTGCAGTCTTAGAAGAACATGCAACTGGTGGGATGACACATCAACCCGACCTACCCTTTGCCATCAGGCGTCTGCAAAGTCAAAGTGATTGGACCCGGTTGCGGCGGCTACCTGGGCGGCGCACACGCACGCGCACCAGACGTAAGCAAGGGCACTATATTGCCAGCACGGTGGTACCACGGTTGACCGATCTGGCAGTTGATGCAACGTTGCGTGAGGCGGCACCGTATCAACGCCGACGCCATGCGCTCAAGTGGGCAACCGGCCAGAATGGGATGGTTCCCGAAGCACAGTTGGCAGACCAGTTTCTCGGTATGGAATCTCCTGCACCCCGATCAAAAGTTATTATCCAACGGGCCGACTTACGGCAAAAAATACGCATCCGCCGCACCCGCAACGCAGTCTGTTTTGTTGTTGATGCTAGCTGGAGTATGGCAGCCGACGAACGGATGCGCTCAACCAAGGCGGCCATCCTGTCACTGCTGCATGATGTCTACCGGCGTCGGGATCGGGTCGGATTGGTCAGCTTTCAACGTAGCTCGGCCCATATTCTCTTGCCCCTCACGAATAGTGTGGATCTGGCGCAACGTTGTTTGCACACAATGCCAACTGGCGGTAAAACCCCCCTCGCTCGTGGCTTGCTAACAGGGTATGAGGTGTTGTCACGTGCCTGTCTCCATGATCAGGAGGTTATTCCGTTGCTGGTGCTACTGACTGATGGTCAGGCCAATGTGTCGATGAGTCATTTGCCTCCTCAGTTTGAGGCCTACCGTGTGGCAGATTTTATTGCCAGCCACGCTATGCGAGCAATTGTAATTGACACAGAACACCCGCATTTTGAGCGCGGTCTCGCTCGCCAACTGGCAGAGCATTTGAACGGTATTTACTATCGGCTGGAGGAACTTGATGAGGGTGGCCTGGCGCAGATGGTACGTGCGCAAATGAGAAACACGCGACTCGTATGAACCAGATACAGCGTAAGCGTGCTGTGTCTCAGGTGTTACAGAGGGAACCCTGGTTTCACAAGTATCAGGAGGGATGTTGGTGATGATCGATCAGGACCGTAGGGAGGAAGCCACAGCGAAGGATGTGCCGGCTGTGGTACAGGCTGGCTCGCAAGAGTATCTGGTAGACGCGGACGCTAGTGTTCAGTCCACTCCCGAGGCACGGAACGAGAACTCTGCCAGGGCACACATAGCGCCAGCTGAGGTGCTAGCTGAGACGCCAGTTGCAGAACAGGCTGAGGAGCTGGTTGAGGCTGAGGGACAGACGGAAAGCGAGGTAGAACGGCGTATAACTATGTATGAGCAAACGGAAGAATCGGTGGTGGTGCCACCACCCGAAACGGAAGAACCGACGGCGGTGCTGTCACTTCCTGGAAATACAGTGGCTCCAACCGGTGATAGGAAGCAGCCAGTTGCAGAGTCAGTATCGGCTGAGGTGATACTGCTATCGGAGACCGAACCACTAATGATAGCACCCGATAGTACACCTGACGATCGCCTGGAGGCAAGCCCGGCTCCGGTTGAGGTGAGCGCCACAGAAGTGGCCGAGAGTGCGGAACACCGACTGGTGGATGCTGACCTGGGAATGTCAGGTAATTCTGCGCCTGATGGTGAGCCAGGTTCTACGGCTACGGCGAACACTGCGGCGATGCTTGATGCAGAGGAAGCCCCTGGAGCAAGCTTTATCCCGGTTAAAGACCAGGAAGCCAGCCCTCGGCCCCGTCGCCTCAAGGATCTGGAGGTTGGTACCGAATTAGAAGGGCGTGTGACATCGATTGCACTCTATGGTATTTTTGTCGATGTGGGTGTGGGACGTGATGGCCTGGTGCATATCTCTGAAATGAGCGATACCCGGATTGAATCACCCTCAGATCTGGTGCAGATTGGCGACACGGTTAAGGTACGGGTGAAAGGGCTTGATGTCGATGCTCGGCGCATTAGCCTGACGATGCGGACGCCCCGCGAACGAGCGAACCCTGAACAGCGTCCACGCAGTCGCCCCAAACGGGCCGATGTTGACCGTGAAGCGCTGGCCCTCCTCAAGGTGGGTGATGTCGTCGAAGGTGTGATTACCGGTATGGCTTCTTTTGGTGCCTTTGCGGATATCGGGGTAGGCAAGGATGGTCTGGTTCATATCTCCGAACTCTCCGAAGGGCGCGTGGATCGTCCAGAAGATGCGGTGCAGGTAGGAGAACGCTACACTTTTAAGTTGCTCGAGATCGATCCTGAAGGAACGCGCATTAGTTTGAGTTTGCGCCGCGCCCAACGGACACAGAAGCTCCAGCAACTGGAAGTGGGCCAGATACTAGAGGGCACGGTCAGTGGTCTGGCGGCCTTTGGTGCTTTTGTGGATATCAACGTTGGGCGCGATGGTCTTGTGCATATCTCTGAGCTATCTGAAGGACGCGTGGACAAGGTCGAAGATGTGGTGCAAGTAGGCCAGCGGATTAAGGTGCGTGTCCTCGAAGTTGATCCGCAGAGTAAACGGATTAGCCTGACCATGCGCCTCGAGGATCGTCCACCTGAACCTGAGAGTCCTCCGCCGCCCACGCCAGAGGAGCGTCGCCGTCCAACAGATACAGGAGGCCGTCGTAGCTCACGGGCGGCAGCGCCAGAACCACCACCGGTTGCAGAGCCATTTCGTTCTGCCAGCGACCCGGATGAGGAGTTTTCTGGTAATGCGACCCTGGAGGATCTGTTAAGCAAGTTTGGTGGCAACTCCCGACGCAAAGAGCGTCGTCATCGTTCAGATGACGATGATGATGAGGAAGATCGGTTTTCCCGACGGCAGCGTGAAGCCCATCGCCGTACGTTACAACGAGTGGGTGATAACGAGTAATCCAACGCAATGAGCGCCAAGACGTAGGAATTTGTCGTTTCAGAACGCCGATCGAGGTACTTGAGAGGTATTTGATCTGTGTTCGTCTATTGTACCCATTCTGGAGAACGTTCGTCTGCGGGGGTTGCGGGAGCCACTGCCAGGCCCCGCAACCCCTCCGCTTTTCGGCCTATTATTGTGGCGGGTTTTAGTGCTGCAACGGGTCGAAAAGCAACACCGGGAAGGGCAATGCTGGTAACACACCCCCTGTGTTACCAGCAGGTCGAAAAGCAACACCGGGAAGGGGCAATCTCTCAAAATTAACTTCACCATCGCCCAGGGTCGAAAAGCAACGCCTGGACGGGCAAGGCTTCTCATCCCCCCATCCGAATGGGTGTCAGGTACTGTACCTGTTCATATATATTATATGCAGGAAGCCAAGCGGTGTAATGTGTATCCCCGCCCTACCATTGGATGGACAGAAACCTGCATCATTGGAGGGTTTATCTCCACTCGGGTCAGAATGAGGGGCGCGTCTATGTTACCCCACACTTCGGTCGGATCGCCATGTTGTCCCCGCAGGTCTGACCATGGATTCGGGTACCGCCTATTTGACACCAGTATGGTGCGGCAGGTATAATGCCATTCATCTTTGCTTTCTAGACCTATGAGATGCACATTCAGACAGAGGGAATCGTTTCAGCAAAAGAAATAGTGTGTGGAGAGAGAAACAAAAGGGATCTTGATATCATCGTTGAGGAGTATGGGCTATGCCGAAGCGCACCTGGCAACCAAAACGTATTCCACGCCGGCGCAAGCACGGGTTTCTGGCGCGGATGAGTACCAAAGACGGGCGTAATGTCCTGCACCGCCGCCGACTCAAGGGTCGCTGGAAGTTAACGGTGAGTGATGAGCGCCGCGCCGTTCGTCGTGGTCATCGCTGATAGGTTTGTGTTCCGGTGGCATTGAGCTTTTTGACTGCGGATAAAAGGCAGATGTCTGCACACAGCTCTGGTCTGGGTGAGCGTCTGTCTTTTGGCTGTATACAGGTCATGCTGCGGTGAAGCGTAGACACCGGCTCCGGCGTCCCCAACAATTTCAACGAGTCCGACGCGAAGGGCGCATCGTTTATCACCCACTGATCCAACTCAACGTGGCGTCCAATCGCCGTAAGCATACTCGTTGTGGCTTTATGGTGACGAAACGCCTGGGATCAGCGGTACGGCGCAATCGTGCCCGACGGCGTTTGCGTGAGGCGGTACGATTGATGTTCGATCATATTGTCGTTGGGATGGATCTGGTGTTTATTGTACGTTCCGCTGAAGTGACGACCATGCCTTTTACAACCCTGCAGGCAACCATTGAGCAACTGCTACGCCGAGCGCATCTGTGGTGTGATGTTGACCCACAGGCCAGTGATGGGAGTGCGTCATCCCTACGCTGATCGGCTGTGAGCCAATAGATTGACAATGTCAGGATAGTGATTATATGGGAACACTCTGGTCTAATTTTGTGTCTTTATTGGAGCAGTTATTGCTCTGGTTTTCGATCTTTTCCGGGAGTATGGGGATCGGGATAATTATTTTTACGGCGGTAACACGGGTGGTGATGCTCCCACTGACGCTCAAGTCGATTCACTCTAGCCGTAAAATGCAGGAACTGCAACCCCTGATTAAAGAGTTGCAGCGCAAATATGGCAAAGAACCCAAAAAACTGCAGGAAGAAACGGTCAAGCTCTACCAGCAGTACAAAATTAATCCGGTCGGTGGATGTCTGCCGATGCTGCTGCAACTGCCTATTTTTATTGGTGTTTATCAAGCCGTTATTCGCTTGATGTTGCCGCAAAACCGCGAACATCTGAGCGAGACGGTGCAACAAATGTTGCAAAATCCGGCAGTAGCCGAAATGGTGACCCGCCCTTTTTTGGGGATAAATCTCGGTCTGGCACCCTTTGGCGATGATGGCTTTAATGGGCCTATCTATCTCGTGTTACCCGTGCTGTCGGTGGTGATGCAGTTGATGCAACAGCTCATGGCAATGCCCCGTGCGCAAGATCCGCAACAAAAGGCAATGTCTCAGGCGATGCTGATCATGCCGTTTGTGTTTGGATACATTGCGTTTACGTTTCCGGCTGGCGCGGTGCTCTATTGGGTGACAAGTAGTATGATTGGCGTGATTCAGCAATATTTTACGTCGGGGTGGGGTACGCTGGCGAACTACCTCACATTTCTGCCTGCGGATCGTGCGCGCACTTCAACACTTACGTTGGCGGCCCCAACCAGCGCGGTGACAGACAGTGATGTCGTGGTGCAAGAAGGCGGAACGGCGGCTGTGGCACAACGCTCTAGTTTCTGGAATGTGGTAGGGCCGTTACTGGATCGCGAGGCATCAGCTGCAACAGGAGAACCAGCCGATAGCCCACCGGATCAGGCGATAGGGGACATCCATCAACAGGCAGGCCCACCAGCACACCCGCGTCGTCCACGCCGTCGTCGCTAGCAACGATTCGGGAGGATGAGCTTTATGAAGAGCATCGAGATTAGCGCACGCACCGTCGCTGAGGCGGTCGAATTGGCACTGGCTCAGCTGGGGAAGGATCGCGACGAAGTAGCTATCGCGGTGCTGGAGTCGGGCGACTCAGGCGATGAAGCACTGGTTCGCGTCACGGTGGTTGATGATGATGAAGGGGCAGTTGCGGCCCCAACTATAGCAGCGTACACTGGCGATCTTGTTACGCTGGCGCGGCGGATTCTGGAGGATCTGCTCGATCGTATGGATATTCATGGCTATGTGACTGCAGTGACATCGCAGGTGCTTGACCAGCGCGGTGAGCCAGAAGAGACGATTACCTTACATGTTGAGGGGGCTGATGAAGAGGCAATGGGTTTGTTGATTGGACGCCGTGGCGAGACGCTGCGTTCGTTGCAGTTTATGCTCAACTTGCTGGTAAGTCGACGGGTGCAACGCTGGCCGCAGATTGTGGTGGACGTGGGGAACTACCGGCAACGTCGCCAGGAATCGCTCGAAGGCCTGGCACGACGTATGGCCGAGCGCGTTCGGCAAAGCGGACGTCCGATCTCGCTCGAACCAATGGCCGCCTATGAGCGCCGGATTGTGCATCTGGCGTTACGAGATGATCCCAGCATTTATACCGAAAGCTCGGGCGAGGGAGAGAATCGCAAGATTGTGATCTATCCTGCGAAGTCCTGAGAACCGGCGGTTCTCAGATTGGTGCATGGAGCGTATCACGGTTGCACAGCAGACGCTCGCGTCATGATATACTATGGCTATGAAGCAGTCAGCACCTGACTACCTTGTCCTTGGGCACATCACGCAGGATCTGCTCGCAGGCAATACATGTATATCAGGCGGCACGGCGTTGTATGCCGCGATAACCGCTCAGCGTCTGGGGTTGAACACAGCGATCCTGACGGCGGCAGCCAAGTTGCCGGCTGATCTGCCTGCCTCGATTGAAATCATCTGCATCCCTTCCGTCACAACTTCGACGTTTGCGAATCGCTATACCGATCATATCCGCCAGCAGTTTGTCCATGCCGTCGCGCCTCCACTTGATCTTGACTTAATACCAGCAGCATGGCATGCGTCACCCATTGTACATCTAGGGCCGGTTTTGCATGAATGTTCCCTGGACATGCTGTTCGCTTTTCCCCAGGCAATCATTGGTGTTACGCCGCAAGGCTGGATGCGCCAGTGGCATCCCCCCCTGCCATCACTGGTGACGCAGCCTGGCTGGAAGCCCGATCCCGCATTGCTCCGGGTCATCGATGTGCTGGTGATTAGTACGGAAGATGTCAGTGGCGATCCAACCAGCCTAGCCTACTACACCCGGTACTGCCGACTGGTTGCGCTAACGCATGGTGCTGATGGCGTGACCCTGTTTGTGGATGGGGAAGCGCATCATATTCCGGCTCACCCGGCCATCGAGGTTGATCCGACCGGTGCAGGCGATGTTTTTGCAGCCGCCTTGCTGATTCGCCTGCGTGAAACTGGCAACCCGTTTGCATCGGTTCGCTTCGCAGCCATTGTAGCAGCGCTGAGTGTGGAAGGTATGGGTGTCTCCTGCATTCCTACACGAGAGACTGTGTTGAGTCATATGGGAGCCTTGAACGATGAACACGCCGTCGATCGCAATCGTCGGCGGTACTCATAGCGGATACGCTCTGGTTTATACAGGTTGCCGATACACGCTTGCCTGATAGGATGGTTCGATCGGCCCGGCAAGATGTGCCCGCGGAGTGGTGGGGGGCGCATCCCTGTAGACTGATAGGATGGTTTGATCGGCTCAGCAAGATAGGCCACTGGTGTGAAGATAGGCCACTGGTGTGGTTCCTTGATCGAATTGATGGCGCCTGATACTGACTATGGCAGCATCAGGCGCATCAGATCTGGATGCAGATACACTGCGGGAGCGTCATGCCGGGCCTTCTTGTACCTATTGGGGCTGGCTTGTTCTCCAGGCATTCAGCCTAATGGGCCGCTTCGCGCTCCTTGTTGTATTGCTCTATCAGGGTATCGATCAGGTGTGCGGGCACATCTTCATAGTGTGAGAAGGTCATGGTAAAACTCCCCCGCGCCTGAGTCATCGCTCGGAGATCGGTCGAGTAACGTTGGCATTCGGCCAATGGTATCTGAGCCGTAATCGTGGTTTTACCTTTACCGGCCGGGAGCATCCCCATCACCCGCCCACGGCGCGTACTGATGTCACTCATAACATCACCCGAGAACTGATCAGGCACGGTAATATCGAGCGTATAAATTGGCTCGGTAATTGCAGGTTGCGCTTTCAACGCAGCCAGTTTGAAGGCCTGAGCTCCGGCAGTTTTGAAAGCGATTTCCTTACTATCTACCGGGTGTTCTTTACCATCAAAAACGGTGACACGCACATCGACAATCGGGTTGCCAGCCAGCAACCCTTCCATCATCATTTCGCGTACACCCTTCTCGATAGCAGGCATAAAGCCACGACTGATGACGCCCCCCACAATCTGGTTGACAAATTCGAGCGGATCTTCGCGCGTTGGATCGGGATCGAGCGGCTCGACACGCAGAGACACATCGGCAAACTGCCCGGCACCACCGGTCTGTTTCTTGTGCCGATAACTTGCTTCAGCTTTGCCGCGAATGCGCTCGCGATAAGGAATGCGAGGCAGTTCGATCAGGACATTGGTATCGAACTTACGTTTCATCCGCTCGGCAATAATTTCCAGGTGGCTCTCGCCCAGACCCGAAAGCAGCATTTCCCCTGTTTGTTGATCGCGATCCGTACGCAGCGTTGGATCTTCTTCAACGATCCGTGTCAGTGCTGAACCCAGTTTGTCCAGATCGGCCCGGGTCTGTGGCTTGACAGTCGCCGTAAAGGCCGGGGCAGGAAACTGGATCGGGGGCAACAGCAACGGTCGCTCGTGTGATCCCAACACATCGTTGGTTGTAGTGTCTGTCAGCTTGGTGGTAAGGCCAATATCGCCAGGGCCAATCACACTAGCGGGCATTTGTTCCTTGCCGCAGGGCATGTAGACATGGGCCACCCGCTCATCTTTCTGCGTGCGCAGGTTGTAGACAGTTGTATTTTCCTGCAACTGGCCTGTGTAAACGCGGAACATGCTGATTTTGCCATAGGGGTCGGCCAGTGTCTTGAATACCAGCGCCGCCAGTGGCTGGTCAGCGGCAACGGGCAGGGTGACCCGCTCATGGCTGGCCGGATCGGTCAACTCAATCGGCTTATGGGCAGCAGAGGGGATACAGTCAATAATATCATTGAGCAGTTGAGCCATACCGGCTACCTGGAGTGCTGATCCGCAACATACCGGGACAATGCTGCCATTCGCAATACCCGAGCGTAGTCCAGTCAATAATTCTTCGCGGGTTAACGCATCTTCACCACTTTCAAGATAGCGTTCGATCAGGTTATCATTGGTGGCCGCAATTTTGTCGATCAACTGTGTACGCCACTCGTGCATCAGGGCATCCAGGTCAGGTGGTACATCACCCTCGACAAAACTGCCATCGTGCCTGTCGGAAATGAACCATGCTCGTTGACGGCGGAGTGAGATAATTCCACGAAAATCGCGGGCGCTACCGATCGGAATTTGTAGCGGAATAACAGCAGCATCAAGGATCTCTTGAGCCTGCTCGATACAGCGGAAGAAGTTAGCGTTATCACGATCAAGTTTGTTGATGAATAGCATACGTGGAACGTTCATCTGCACCGCCAGCTCCCAGGATTGCTCGGTGCCAACTTCAACGCCACCTGAAGCGTCGATCACAATGATCGCCCCATCAACGATACGCATGGCAGCGGCCATGTCGCCCGCGAAATCGGCATAGCCTGGAACATCAACCAGATTGATTTTATGCTGTTGCCATTCGAGCGGCGCAACCGACAGGTTGATGGACATGCCGCGCTTTTGCTCATCGGGATCGTAGTCGCTGACCGTGGAGCCATCCTCAACGCGCCCCATGCGCGTAATCGTATGGCCGGTCAGTAAAAGTGCTTCAGTCAGGGTGGTTTTTCCACAACCAACATGACCAAAGAATCCAACGTTGTGGATTTTGTCAGGACTATACGTTTGCATGATTGTCCTCCTTGACAATAGAACCAGATCGCCCACAGGAGAGAAGAATATAGCTGAGGAGAAGGTTAAGGGTATATTATAGTGATTTTTTACACATGGTCAATATTTGTGCTACTGATAGCCGGAAGCTATGCTCAATACGGAAACGATCGCTTCCAATCTGCACATGAATGCATCCAGGGTTTATTTAATCCGTTTTCGTGTATACGAAGATGCGGACTGGATAGAGAACCCTACATCTGGCAATAATCTCTCGACTATGCGGTACGGCTAACCTTCGTTAATGACGACACTGGTCATCGTATCACCCTGGCGAATGGCATTCACCACATCCTGCCCGTGGATGACCTTACCAAAGACAGTATGTTTGCCATTCAGATGGGGCTGGGGCCCATGGGTGATAAAAAACTGGCTTCCGTTGGTATTTTTGCCAGCATTAGCCATCGAAATTACCCCGGTTTCGTGTTGTAATGGATTACCGACGAACTCGTCTTCAAACTTATAACCGGGCCCACCCCTGCCGGTACCAGTAGGGTCACCACCCTGGATCATAAAGTTACGAATAACCCGATGAAACTTGAGACCATTATAGAAGCCCTGACGGGCCAGAAATACGAAGTTATTCACGGTTCTGGGTGCAAACTGGGCATACAATTCAAGCTCAATCGTACCGCGGCTGGTTTCCATGACTGCACGATACGTTTTCTGGGGATCAATATCCATGGCTGGTGGACTACTCCACTGTTTTCTTGCCACTGTAACATCCTTTCGTGCCAATGATACTTATATCATGAACCTGAGCAATCCTGCATCAGTTGTAAAGAACTGAAGTCCAGGGTTTAGCCTGGAGCTAGCTGCGTTCGGTCTAAAGCCTGGACTCCGATGTCCTATAGTACTACAACGAGGCATCCCCTGGGTAGAGAGGCTCGGCAGGGAACGTGCGCGAGGGCCTGTGGCCCCCGCACCCCTGCTGAGATGAAATCTCGTTGTAGGAATAGAATTGATCGAGAGGTCACTCTCTATGCATCGAAATCCATCGGGATTATAAAGATTATACCATGCCACGCATGGCAACGGATGGATTGGACTTGAGATGTAATCAGAAAGAGATAGTCGTTCAGGTGGGATGGTCAGGAGCGGGTGTTGCCCATCCGAGAGTCCCCTCGTTGCGGCCCGTTTTGAACGGGCCGCAACAACGGTTTTGCGCGGGCCGGCGGTCTCCGCGCTCCGGCCTGGCGCAGGAACTACCTGAACGGTTACAGCAGGAGTACACTATGCGTTATGATGCACAAAATCTCATTATTCACCCGGAGGATGGCGCCGATCCACAACTGATAGTCGCCGTTACTCCGGAGCAAGCGGGATGGGACTACATTCACTTTCAAGTGCGGCACCTGACTGCCACCCGAACATGGTCGTTTGCGACGGGCACCCACGAGCTGGCGCTGATCGTGCTGGCCGGTCGGCTCCAGGTGCAGTCCAATCGCGGCCAGTGGCACCTTGGTCAGCGGAGCAATGTCTTTGCTGGTCTACCGCATGCGCTCTACCTGCCATGGCACACCACGTTGTCGGTACGCGCCAGCACAGATAGTATGTTTGCTGTCGCATGGGTTCCCACTACCGTTGAACATGCACCGCACTTGATCATTCCGGCCGAGGTGCAGGTAGAAATTCGGGGTGGCGATCAAGCTACACGCCAGGTCAACACAATCATTCCGCCCGGGTTTCCATGTCAGCGGCTGGTTGTGGTCGAGGCCTATACTCCCGGCGGGAACTGGTCAAGTTTTCCACCGCACAAGCATGATGTACATACCACCGACGCTGCTGGACAGTTGATCGAGGCCGATCTGGAGGAAATCTACTTCTATCAGTTCGATCATCCGGCAGGCTATGCCTACCAGCGCATTTATACGGACGCGCAGTCGCCGCTGCATCGGGCCGGAATGCCGATTGACACTATCCTGGTAGCGCAGCACAACGACCTGGTGCTGGTGCCAGAGGGGTATCATCCAGTCACGAGCGCTCCTGGCTCCACAACCTACTATTTGAACGTCCTGGCAGGCAGTGCGCAGAGTCTTGCCAATCAGGATGACCCGCGCTATGCCTGGATCAAAGGGCAGTACCGGGGCCGTGATCCGCGGTTGCCGATCTACGAGGCTTCTGCAGGTGATAGGTGACAGGTGACAGATGCTCAGGCTGGTTCGTATTGCTCACCGTTACCTCTTTCCGGTCACCTGTTTCCTATGGAGCGTGAGGCGTGAGGCGAGGAGGCGAGGAGACGCGAGGCGCATCGGCGTGGAGCCTGTTTCTTTTTTTCCTTGATCCAGGTAGCTGAAAATGCTACAATAGATGTCAGATTTGTGCATAATTGTACAGCTATAGCAATCCTATATCAATTGTACATTGGAGACCAGGCTTTCGCCTGGACAGTGTTTTCCACATGCGAAAGCCTGGTCTCCAGTTCTTCAGGACTGATGCAGCATTGCTATAATATATAAACCCTTTTAAGGAGACTACCATAAACAAAGAGTTTTCCGCAGATAATGGTCGGCTGCATACAACTGAAGTCCCCCGCAAACGGGTTTTTCTCGTTGGCGCAGAAATCGCCGATGCTAAAAATTCCTGGACAGCTGTTGACTCGCTCCAGGAACTAGGCTTACTGGCAGACACGGCCGGCTTAGAAGTCGTGGGTAGTATCTACCAGAGATTGACCCATCCCTTCCCCAAGTTTTTTATTGGCCCCGGTAAAGTGCATGAAGTGGCCGAGCGTGTGGCGCAAGAGCAGTGTGATCTCGTGATTTTTGATGATGAGTTAACCCCTGCCCAGACGCGTAATCTGGAGAAAGAGCTGAATATTGGGGTGCTCGATCGCACGGCATTGATCCTGGATATTTTTGCACAGCATGCCCATACGCACGAAGGTCGGCTTCAGGTAGAACTGGCGCAGTATAACTATCTCTTGCCCCGCCTGCGCCGACAGTGGACGCACCTGGAACGACAGGCAGGCGGTGGCGGTATGTCTGCCGGGGGGGTAGTCGGTCTACGTGGGCCTGGTGAAACGCAGCTGGAGCTTGACCGCCGGTTAATCAATCAGCGCATAAACTGGCTGAAAGAACAGCTGGCTCATGTGCATCGTCATCGTGAACTGTACCGTAAGCGGCGGCGACAGAGTGGCATTCCGGTCGTGGCGCTGGTGGGCTACACCAATGCTGGCAAGTCAACGCTGATGAATGCGCTGACCGATGCTGATGTACGTGCTGAAGATCAGCTCTTCGCTACTCTCGATCCCACGACACGCCAGATTGTGCTGCCGGGCGGGCAGTTGATGTTGCTCACTGATACGGTCGGGTTTATTCAAAAATTACCGACCCAGCTGGTGGCGGCTTTTCGAGCAACGTTGGAAGAAATTCGTGAGGCGGATTTGTTGTTGCATATCATTGACTTCACCCATCCCAATGCGCAAGAGCAGGCGCACACAGTGGAGAACACGTTGCGTGATCTGGGCATTGTCGATCGTCCTATGTTGACGGTGCTGAACAAAGTGGATCGTATGCCGGGCATTGGCGAGACAGAAGTTAGCTCGCTGGCGGAAGAACTGGGGATGCCCCACGATTATATTGCTATCTCGGCGCAACGTGGCTGGGGGTTGCAAGGATTGTTCATGCGTATTGAGCAGGCACTGGCACAGACCATGGTTGCCCTTGATGCGTTCATTCCCTATCAGCGCAATGACCTGGTTGCGCTCTGGCACCAGCGTGGCCTGGTTGAGTCCCAGGAATTTGTGGCCGATGGGACGCATCTTCAGGGACGTATTCCGCGCATTCTGGCTCGTCAGTTTGCGGATTTTGTCGTGCAGGGTCTGGTTCTCTGATCGGGGTAGGAACGGACACAAGGTCACAGTTCCTACTCCCACTAGATGGTATCCAGGATGAATGAGGACAGAACATCTGGTATCAGTGCTATCGGAGCGGTGTTGGTTGCAGGAGGTTCAGCCGTCAGGAGATCTTGTATCTGCGTGTTGTCTGGCATACAAATCTACGCAACTCCAATCAGCCAGCTGACCAGCGCAAAGTAGAGCGACAGACCGATAAAGTCCTTAATCGTCGTAATGAAAGGATCGGCGCCTGGCGCATGATCCAGTCCCAGCTTGAGCATAAGCCAGGGCAATATAAAACCCAGAAAGGTGGCCAGTGTTACTACCACAAAGAGCGAGATACCAACCGCCAGACCCAGTTGCGGAATATTGTTGGGGGCACCTTGCCAGAAGTAGGCGGTGGTTCCGCCGATGATGCCCAGAATGAGACCCATGACCAGACCCACCGAGACCTCGCGGCGGAGATGGGCGAGAAATTTTTGTGTATTAATGTGGCCGCGCGCCAACCCTCGCGCAAAGATCGTGGTGGACTGGGTACCCACATTGCCGCCCATATCCATCACCAGCGGAATAAACACTGCCACGCCGACCACCGCCGCCAGCACCTCCTCAAATGCGTCAATAATACCACCCACCATTAATCCGCCAAGGAGCGTCACAAACAAAAACAAAATACGTGCGCGGACGGGGTACCAGATACCGCCCTGTGTCAAAAGGCGGCTGTATATTTCGTCTTTCGGATGTGAAAGGTCAACAACACCAGCCTTGCGATACATCGTCTCTGAGATGTCGGCCTCGATCAGATCAATCACATCGTCAAACGTAATCGCTCCAACCAGGCGTTGTTCACTATCGACTACCGGAATGGCCGGTAGATCAAAGGCCTTCAACTTCTGCACCGCTTCCATTGCTGGCGCGGTAGCAGATACCGCCACGGGATCTTTCTGGATCAGATCGGCAATCGCCGTCTGTGGTTCAGCGGCCTGCACCAGATGCCCCAGGCGTACATAGCCCTGGTAATGGCGTTGCGCATCGATAACAAAAATCACATCAATCTCATCGGCGCGTAATGGTGCAGCACGAATAGCGGCCAGTGCAGCCGGCACACTGACCATTTCACGCACGGCCATATAGCGCGGCGTCATCCGCCGTCCCACGCTTTCGTCTGGATAGCCCAGCAGCAAGTTGATGGTCTCGCGTGTCTCCGGGCTTATAGTCGCCAGCAAGCGCTTGGTCACTTTCGCTGGCAGCTCTTCCAGTAACTGTATCCGATCATCGGGATCAAGAGCCTCCAGAATGGCAGCGATTTCGGGATCTTCCATATCGCGCACCAACTGAGCCTGATCTGTTGGATCAAGGTGTTCAAACGTCTCGATCGCCCGGTTTTTTTCCAGCATCCGATACATCAAGACCCGTTCGCGTGCTTCGAGATCAGAGAACATACGCACCAGTTCGTGCAAACTTAGCTGATTGATCCGCTCTTTGATTGCTTCCAGCGATCCCTTGTTCAGTGTCAACTGGTTCAGGTTGTTCATCTTCATACCTCCTATGACTGAATCAATAATTCTCGACTATCTCGTTATCGACATCCCAACTCACCGCCGTGACCCCGGACTCGAGGCTGAGGCGGGCCACTACTTGCTCCAGAATCGCATCATTGCGCCCGCGGGTGACAAAATCGGCCCGGACTTCGACATGCGGGGTGCCATCAACGTCGTGGCTATGCAGTCCACGCAGCATCACCGGGGCACTGTTGACCGCATGGAGCATCAATGCCCGCACGTGGAGTTCCTTGTCCTGGTGACACACGACCCGAAATTGATAGCCAATATCGACATCTTTATCTGTCGTAGCGAGTATCGGTCGATCCAATTTGCGGGCAATTGGCCGCAGAAGGACGTTGGTGCCAATCACCGCAATCACGCCCATACTGGACACCAGCAAGAAGCCTGCTCCCGCCAGTGCGCCCACGGCAGCCGCACACCAGAGCGTGGCAGCCGTATTCAAGCCGCGAATGTTGTTGGTGCCATCGCGCAGAATCACGCCTGCTCCCAGAAAGCCAATGCCTGAAACGACCTGAGCCGCGACACGAGTGGGGCTACCCTCACCCGGTATGAGGGTAGACAGAATGACGAACAGGGCCGCCCCGGTGGCCACGAGAGCGTTTGTGCGTAGGCCGGCCATACGATGCCGCCACTGGCGTTCGACCCCGATCAGCGCACCGGCTATTATGGCTGTTCCCAGTCGGGCAACCAGATTCAGTTCCAGTTCGAACATGACATACCTCCTCTTTCAGGTTACTTGACATACAAAAGCCCCTGGCATGTCTGAACACACCAAGGGCTACTAGGTACCAGGCAGGGCCAGGCCAGGCTTACCTGTTCAGCCATCCGGTGGATCAGAACACGCGATCAATTGTGGGTACACCCGTGTACCGTCAGGATCAGCATTAGCCATTACCGTATCCAACACAACGCCCCCTCTGCATAAATATACAGAGGGGGCGCAAACACATGCTTGCGTCTTCTCCCCCCTGGTTGAGCTTAAGCCTTTGCACAACGTAGCGACCTGGTCGCAGTCACGTTAGCATGGCCCTTAATCCGAGCCGTGCTGTCTATCCCTCAGCGTCTCTCGACGGGTCGGAACAGTGACATATGTTCATGCAAACGCCGCGCCTAACGAAGGAGCGACACCAATAAATTTCCTTGTTAGTAACAGTCTAGATCAATATGGTCTATCTGTCAAGCGCCCGGCGGCTGAAGCCGCGGGCTAC
>DAOTWD010000119.1:0-17520 GCA_034435975.1 Chloroflexaceae bacterium
AACCGAACGGCGGGGTGCCCCCGGCACGGACGCGGGCCCGCCGGAGCCGTGCCCTACATAACGCCTGCGCGCCGCGGGCGGGCGGCGCACCTGGGAGCGCGTCCCTCCGGGGCGCGGGCGTGTAGCGCGGCCCTCCGGGGCGCGGGCAGTGCGGGGCGCGGGCGTGTAGCGCGTCCCGCCGGGGCGCGGGCGCGGGCGGTGGCCAACCGAACGGCGGGATGCACCCGGTACGGACGCGGGCACGTCGGAGCCGTGCCCTACATAACGCATGCGCGCCGCGGGCGGTGCGGCCAACCGAACGGCGGGGTACCCCCGGCACGGGCGCGGGCGCGCCGGAGCCGTGCCCGCCATACCATGACCATGGAGGGCAGCGGATTATGCCCGCGCCTGGTTATAGCGCCGTTCTACGGTCGACCAGTTGATCAGATTCCACCAGGCATCAATATAGTCGGAGCGTTGATTTTGATAGGTAAGATAATAGGCGTGTTCCCATACATCAAGCCCCAGCAACGGCGTATGGTTATACATATAGGGACTGTCCTGGTTGGGTGTACTATATACCTGCAAATCGCCAATGGTATCGAGCGATAGCCAGGCCCAGCCGCTGCCAAAAACGCTGGCTGCGATTTCGCTAAACAGATCCTTGAACATCTCAAACGTCCCAAAAGCTGCGTCGATTGACTGCGCCAGTGCGCCCGCCGGTGCACGACCGCCCTGAGGACTCAATGTCTGCCAGAAAAGGCTATGATTGCTATGCCCGCCACCATTGTTACGTACGCTCGTGCGAATTGCATCAGGTACCGTATTGAGATTCGCCAGCGTCTGTTCCAGGCGCTGCATACCTAGCGCTGGATATTGCGCCAGCGCCGCATTCAACTGGTCAACATAGGCTGCATGATGCCCATCATGGTGGATTTGCATTGTCAACGTATCAATAAACGGCTCCAGCGCATTCACAGCATAGGGCAATGCTGGCAACTCAAACCGACCAGTCTGAGGGTTGATGGCAGTCAGGTCAGGCAAGAGCGGCGGTGAATCTCCAGTTGGTACCGTGGCCGGGCGCGGTGAACTACAGGCAGACAAAGCAACCGCCACACCGCCGACACCCAGCGTACCCAGGAATGCACGGCGGCTCATACGATCTGGTACCAATTTGCTTCTCCTTTCGACTTCATAATAAATAACATGCACGATCGGCAGTTTTGCGTTACCCTGAGTGTAGTACTCCAACGAGCCATCCCCTCGGTAGGGAGGCGGCACGGCTTCGCCCCTTCCGAGGCAGGAGCGAGATTTCTCTTTCCTCTCTCCTCTCTTCTCGCCAGGCCCTCGCACCCCTGCCGAGATAAAGTCCCGTTGGAGTAATAGAGAACATGCGCATACTGTGTACAGTCATTATCGAGATACTCGCTATTCTCGTCAAACCTGATGATTGGAGATCCGTGCATATTGCATGGAACAGAACCTACGGAATGATTATGTTCAACCGAAAAGGAGTCGGAACAATGAACCGTAGTCGTCTTGTTTTCCTAAAAGTGACTGTCACCAGTCTGCTACTGTTACTGGTGATCAGTCTGATCGTGGTGGGACTCCAGATCACCGCTCCGACGACATACGTACCCCCAGGCACAGCAACCGCAAGATCCGCATCAGCACTGGCAGATACACCTGCTACCACCCGCACGGTCGTACAACGCAATATCCATCGCGTGATTCCTGTCCCACCGAATACGGGGACATCCCCCCATTTGCTCATCTTGAATCAAAACCTGAGTAGTCGCGCCAGCACCTTGCTCTACCTCGACAGTGACCAGCAAGCGATCCGCTGGGAGACTCCGCGCCTGAACCAGATCGGCCCACAGACCCCCGTGGTGATCGATGCTGCACAGGTCTATCTGGTCGATCAGGAACGCCTGCTGGCTTTTGATCGTCAGGATGGTACACTACACTGGGAAGCCACCCTGCCCGCTACGGTGTCCCCACTCTGTCAGGAGTGTGTGCGGGTTGTGGGCGATTATGTCCTGGTACTGACACAAAACGGGATAGTACAGAGCCGGGCCATTGCCGATGGAGCGCGGGTCTGGCAAGTGCGACTGGATGGCACCCCTCACCAGTTGCTAATGATTGACGATCAGATCGGTGTGTTGAACCGGGTGGAAGCCAACCGGCCCTGGGCCGTGCTGGAGTTGTTGGCCATAGCCGACGGCACGCTCGTGCGGCGAATCGCGGCCGTGTGCCCTGATCCAGCCGGTGTGCTGGCTGATGTCTATCCTGCACTCACCACGCCCGTCTTTTTCGCGGAAGAGGAGCAGGCGCTGTATCTACTGTTTGGTACAACGAACAGTTGTATACAACGGATT
The DNA here is from genome assembly GCA_034435975.1 of Chloroflexaceae bacterium. Taxonomy (GTDB): domain Bacteria; phylum Chloroflexota; class Chloroflexia; order Chloroflexales; family Chloroflexaceae; genus CAKZQX01. The sequence goes on from DAOTWD010000119.1 coordinate 2,358, forward strand.
GATAGCCGGAGTGGAGCACTGATCTGGCGCACCAGTCCGACACAGCGCTTGCCACCAGACTGGACGAGCAGCACGCCGCTTCTGGCAGAGGGGACGTTGTATATGGGCGTGGGGGGAACCATACTGGCCGTTGATCGTACTGATGGGCAAATGCAGGAGCTAACCCGCGAACCCGACTATAACCTGACGCCAGTCGCGGCCCGCGATGGTGTGCTGGTGGTCGCAGTACGCCGGGCACGCGGCACAGCGCAGCCGGCACTGTGGGGACTGGATGCAGCAAGTGGAACACAACGCTGGCAGTATGATCTTCCATCTGCCCGTCGCAGCGGGCACGACACCAGCCTCAGCGACTGGGCCATTCATCCGACCGCTGATGGTCTGGTGGTTATTCAACGCTTCCCTAACCAGCTACAGATCGACACACTGCGTATCACTGATGGCACCTTCATCTCTCAGACCACCACTCCCCTCCATGACCAGGTTACGGTCTGGCGTGATGTTGTCTGGAGTAATACCCTGGTATGGCTAACATTCCAACGTCTGTACGCCATCGATCTGACGACCGGCACAGTGGCCTACATCTGGCCAGAGACGTGAGGTACCTTTGTGCATCGTTGCGTTAAACCAGGAGCGTCCACGTCGCACCGCGTTGCACGGGAACACCCAACGTGCAAAACGCCCGGTCATTCATTCGCTATTCGCGGCATGCCTATGCTATACTACACTACACACGAATATTAGCTGCTACTTTTCTTGATGGACACGAGTTACGCAATCACACTTCACAAAACGTTTTCGCCTTCCGCGGAGCAGTTTTTCCAGCGTTGGTACGTGCCACCATGCCAACGTACCAACGCTTCCCTGTTATCATAGACGAGCAAGACAGAGCTTTTGAGTGATCACGTAACTCCTGTGGTGATATAGAATAGACGAACTGGTCGGTCAGACCATAGGTATGAGGGAGGTATGCACCATGGATAGCCGTGAACGGCGGCAACTTCGGAAACTGGCCAGACGTATGAGCGATACCGGTGATATGGAGCAATTTGCGCTTGCTCGAGGCTGCCTTGAATTGCTCGATTATCTTGATGTACTGTTGCAACGCGAAGAATCTCAGCCACATCCAGCGGAGGAGGCGGAGGTCGCGGCGATGCCCACCCCGGAACCGGATTTCGTGCCGGTTACCTGCTGGTGCCGAGGCGAACAACTCTGGCAGCGGCGCTCTGTCTAAGGAGCCGCTGCGATTGATACCTCGCAGCGCCTTGACCACACGATAGATATGCGATGAGTAACAAATCCGCAGACGAAATAGTGGAACTGGCACGTCAACGTATTGCGGCCAATCGGCAGCAACAGCACTTGCGGCATATACAGGCACGCCAGCAATACGACTATCTCTGGCGCACAACCTGGCTGGCAGTGCTGGGCAGCTTAATGCTGGCCCTGCTGGCACTACCTGGTGTGCCGCTGCAATGGCGTCTATATGCGATTGTGCATGGGTTAGTGGCCCAGCAGCACAATATCTTTGTCGGTGGTATGCAACTACCACTCTGCGCGCGAAACCTCGGTATCTATAGCAGTTTTCTGGTAACCATCGGCTATCTGTGGGTGCGTAGGCGGCAACACGCCGGAGGCTTTCCACCGCGCCCAATTACTATTACGCTGCTAACACTGGTGCTGATTATGATCGTCGATGGCTTTAATTCCATGGCTGCGACCATGGGGCGCGTACCACTCTACCCACCCTATAACGTGCTCCGTATCCTGACCGGCATTGGGATGGGGATGGCAATTGCGGTGGCGTTCCTGGCGATCTTTAATCAGGCGCTGCGCCAGAACGTACAGCGCCGGCAACGCGTGGTGCAAAACTGGGACGACATGGCCGTGATAGTTACGCTCAACTTGCTCATCCCGATTGTCATCTATGCCGACCTGGGGTTCATGTACTGGCCGCTGGCGTTCCTGGCATTTGTGGGCATCATCAGTGAAGTGTATGCGATGAATGTGTTGCTGGCAAGCCTGTTTATGGGCTATCGTCGCTCGATCACCAGCCTGACACAACTGGCACGACCGGCAACAGTGGCTTTTCTGCCTACAATACTGTTGATCGGCGGGCTGGCACTGCTGCGCTTCTGGTGGGAGGCACAAAGTCGCTGAACGACGCGCTAGCGCACTCCCGGCAGCAACAGGATTTTGCCTTCCGACATGTTCTGCGTGTACAGGCGTAACGCATACACCGCTTGGTCAAGCGGCACAGCAGCCCGCACGCCGGTGCGCAGTTCCGTGTTGAGCCAGCGCTGGATACCAAACGCAGTGCGTATCTGGCTCACCCTACCCTGTTGACCCAACCAGTCCACCAGCCAGAAGCCACCGATCTGCTGCTGCTTAAAGATGAACACCGAGGGATCAAGAGGACAGATTTCTCCAGCAAGCGCACCATAGACAATCACCTGCGTTCCATGTGGCATGGTCTGCAACAGGCGGCCCGGCATCTCGCCGGCCACTGCATCGAGTGCCAGCTTTGCCCCCAATTGCTGCGACCACTCACGCAACCGGGCTTCAAAATCGGGGGCGGTACTGTTCAGCACATATGGCGCGCCCTGGGTACGAAGCTGCGCAACCTGCTCCTCACGACGCACCACGTTGATCACCGTGAGGACCGGCGCGACATCCCAGGCGGCGAATCATAGCGCCGAGAGCACTGGCGGCTGCCGTCTGTACCAGCGCCGGATGCCGGTCACGCCGAGCTATATTGACCAGTGCCCAGGCCGTTAGCGGGTTCACCAACATTGCTGCACCGCGAAGGGTGCTGATATGTGGCAGCAGGGGCAAGCAATGCTCGGCTGAGGTCACCATATACTCAGCCCAGGTGCCATCATCGGTACTGGTCGCTGCACACGCTACACGCCGCCCGACCAGCGCCTGTGCTCGTAGGCCACGACCGGCGGCAACCACCACTCCACTCCCTTCCCAACCAGGTACGACCGGCAACGGTTTTTGCACCCCATACTTCCCGTGCAAAAACATCAGGTCGGAAGGATTCACCGCCGCGGCGTGCATCCGCACCAGAACCTGGCCTGGCCCAGGATGCGGCAACGGTTTCTCGACCACCATCAGCGCCTCAAAAGGTTGTTCATACGCCTGCAACTCCAGCGCACGCATCGTCGCCGGCAAGCGGGTCGCCATCGGGAGCATCGCTTATTGCTCCTTATCCAGTGGCAGTGTAAACGAGAAAGTACTGCCCTGACCTTCCGTACTGACGAACCAGATACGTCCACCGTGAAGTTCGACTAATTTACGGGTAATGCTCAACCCCAACCCGGTTCCGCCCACCTCATCGCGCAGCGGATTATCGGCACGGTAGAACGGCGTAAAAATGTGCGGCTGCGACTCGGTGGGAATTCCCACACCCGTATCCCGGATATCAACGCGCAGTTCACCCTGACCGTTCCGTAGCGCCACATCAACCCGGCCCCCTGGTCGGGTATATTTGCAGGCATTGCCGAGCAAGTTGAAAATAATTTGTTGGAGACGCTGGCGATCAGCCAGCACCATGGGCAGTGGCTCATGAATATCCAGATCCAGGGTAATGCCGCGTTCACTGAATTGTCTATCCAGTGATTGCGTCACCTCGCGCAGCATATCCCCGACATTCACTTTTTCACGACGCAGGCGCGTTTCCCCCGCTTCAGCGCGAGTCATATCCAACAACTCATCAACCAGTTCCACCAGCCGCCCGACGTTGTTCTTGATGATGTTCAGCGATTCATGCTGAGCCTCACTTAACGACCCAAACGTCCCCAGGCGCAACATATCGACATAGCCGCGAATACTCGTCAGCGGGGTACGCAACTCATGCGACGCGGTTGCCACAAATTCATTCTTGAGCTTATCGGCCAGCACCTCGCGGGTAATGTCATGATACACGACCACGCTGCCCAGCCACTCACCGCTCGATGAAACCACCGGCGCAAAGTGGGCGCGCACCGTACGTTCGCCCAGCGTAATCTGGTGCAAGCGATCCACCGTAGCGGGGTCATCTTCCTGGGGTGCGCCCGGTAAATCACCCAGTGCCCGCCCGAGAAAGAGCGCAGCGTTGATGCCTAAAATCCGCTCGGCTGCGGCGTTAATCAGCCGAATACGGCCCATACGATCACCGACAATCACGCCATCCGCAATACTCTGCACGATCGCCATGCTCTTGCTGGCTTCTTCTTCACGCTGGCGGAGCGAGACACTCAAGCGATCACTCTGCTCCGAGACATAGCGGTAGAGCTGGGCCTTGGAGAGGGCAACCGCCGCCTGACTGGCCGCAGCCATTGCCAGTTGAGCATGATCATCGTTGAAATGCCCCATCGCGGAGTGAAGCAGGATCAACACCCCCAGTGGTTCTTGCTCGAGCAGAATCGGCACCGCCAGCGCCGAACGGAAGCGCGATAGAGACGGGCTATGCACCTGCCAGCGATCATCAGTGGTTGTATCAGGCAAAATTGCCATCTGGCGGTGGGTCAACACCCAAATGGCCAGACCCTCGTCTCGCTCCAGACCATAAAAATCACTCATCTTGCGCTGATCCATGGTTGTGCGAAATACCAGGCGGCCGGTTTCAGCATCCACCAGCATAATCCCACCCCGTTCGGCCCCGGTCGATTGGGCCACCAGTGCCAGCGCCCGCTCCAACACCTGTCGCTCGTCGAGGGTCACCGAGAGCGCCCGCGCAATATGATAGAGAACCTCGGCCCGATCACGAGCGCGACGCAATTCATGGGCGCTGGTTTCGAGATCGATGGTTGCCTGCTGCACCCGCTCTTCCAGCGTTGTAAACAGCGACGTATTGTCCAGTGCAGCAGCAGCCTGGTTCGCCAGCAATTCGAGCAGCGGCAGCGCCTCGTACAACCCGGCCCGCCGGTTCCGCGCCACCGATACCGTCAACAAACCATAGATCTCCCCAAACTGGCCCACCAGCGGTAGTACCAGATGGTGCTCGTTGCGAATACGCCGAAAGGGCAACGTCTCGCACATAGTGGCATAGACGCCCACCAGCAATCCGGGGTCAATCAGCGTCGCAAAGTCTTCCCAGGCAAAAACCAGGCCTTCCACACCGGTCAATCGCCGCCCGCTGGCCCCAATGGCAACCACGACCCGGGTTGTGCCCTCGCGCCATTCGACACGACTGAGGGTGACACAATCGAAATCACCGGCTGCCTGCACTGCAGTGGCAACTTCTTCCAGAATCGTCTGCACATTCGTCGATGCCCGCAACTTATTAGAGACTGCCAGAAAGTTATGGAGCGCCTGTTCACGCCGTCGGGCACGCAAGCGCAGGGAGTCCTGGCCTGAGATGATGTGATCCAACAACAGCAACACCAGCCAGACGATAGCCGTGTGTAAAAGCCAGGTGGCGGCTGCCGTATACATCGTTGTGGTATCAGCCGCATCGATCAACATCAACGCGCCATAACCCAGCCAGATCGCCACCGCAATCCCAATACCGCTCCTATGGGGCATCAGGAGCAACGCCGCCAGCATAGGTATCAGGAGCGCAATCCAGAAGGGTGAAGTATAGACTGCACAGGCAACCAAGCCATAGCAACGAAGCCCGATCAGGCTTAGAGCCAGAGCAGCATCGATCACCATCAATGCCTGCCCAACTATCCATTGCCAGCGGGTACGTGGCACCAGCAGCACACCGGTCAGCGGTGCAGCACAGACGAAAGCCAGCAATAGCCAGAGTGTCGGGGCCTGCCAGTTGATCGGATCGGGCATCAGCGCCAGTTCATACACCAGGAGGATCGTGGCAAACATACCAAACCCCAGGCCTGTCCAGCGCGGATGAATGACGGAGAGCGAACTGGTTGTCGGGACAGATCCCTGTTGTGCCATAACGTTTTAATCCTGGAGCAAGGTGATTGCCATCCCTAATCCAGCACATCCCCAGAAAAGAGCGACCATATGACTGAATTCAATATTGAAGAAATAGTGATCTGCCAGACCAACGGCCAGCGCTGCTGCCAGGCCTGCCTGAGTACCCAGCAACCACGGCAACTGTTCCGTGTCCATCTGGCGTACCGACTGCCAGGTATGGACAAACCAGGCCACCATGATCCCCAGAAAGGCGGCTAACCCCAGCAATCCCAATCGTTGTGCAATTGCCAGATAGATACTGCTCACACCGGCTACCAGATCGATATCGGGTGCCGCGCCAAACCCGATCCCAAACAGTGGATAGCGAGCAATAATATTCACGGCATTCCGATACTCTGCCAGGCGCATCTGCTGTGCCTGATCCCGAAACTGCACACCATCCGTCAGGCGTTGAACAAACTCCTCGGCCATACCCAGGCCAACTAACAGGATCGCCACCAGGAGACCACCGCCGATCATAGCCCACCACAGGCGGCGGTCGCGCACTGTCGCCAGATACATCGCCGCCACGATCACGCCCACCAGCGCCGCTCGTGAGAACGTCAGCAAAACCGTAATCACCAGCAGCACCATGATGCTCACCAGCATCCCCCGCGGTACCACCGGGCGCGCCGCGAAGAGCTGCGCACCCCCCAGCGCCGCCACCAGCACCAGCATACCACCGAAGCTGTTTGGGTCAACCGAGGTACCGATAGCCCGTTCCAGGCCGCCGGGATCATCCTCGACATAGCGTACCACGCGGCCACTGGTCGGATAGCCGATGCGTCCCAGGGCCACCAGCACGCGCAGCGTCGTCTGATCATTCAAGACATAGAGGAACAGACCGATCAGCGCTGCCAGGCCACCACAGAGAATGAGTACTTGCAACATTAGTCGCGCCTGGGCGCGGGTGCGAATGCAGTTGACGACAGTAAAAAAAAACAAGATCGCCAGCACAAACTTGACATAGTTGTGCAACGTAAGTGAGTCAGGCAAGCCGCCGGCACCCAGTACCAATGAGAAGAAGGTCAGACCTAAAAAGCCCAGCAGGGGCAAGCCCGGCGGTGAGAGGCGCAGATCGTAGGTATCGCTACGTGCCAGCAAGCGCACGATCCATACCAGCATGACGCCCAGTAAGGCCAGCGTCAAGAAGCTGGGGGTAATAATGGCTTTGAAGGGCAGTGTGCCAAAAGGGAGGAGCGTAATGATCGCAACCACCATCGCTAACCCTACATCCGTACTGGTGAGCAGGAAATAACCCGACACCAGCGCGATCAACCCGGCCACAGCATAGACTGGCCCGAACGCCGTTGCAGTGCCAACGATGCCTCCCAGCACCAGCGCAATAATGGCCACAACTGCCGGCGATTGTGCGCCAGACTGACGCCATCGGTCTGCAATTGGGGCTACAATCGAGGTAACTTGTAGATGTTTATCGAGCATACGCGATAGTCAATCTGGTACCCGTTCAGGGAAATGGATCCCTCCCTTGCCGAGTCTGGGGTGGCGGCTTTGCTCGCTCCCTTCTCAGACCACCAGAGCAACTCCTAGGAGGGGTACCGTTCTTCCAGAACATCCCACCTGAACGGGGGAGTGCCGCATCGTAACGCCTGACCGTCAGTAAAACAGATGGGACGACTTCGGAATAGGTACGCTATACAGAGATACCATAGATCAGATTCGATTCCGTACAGCGTTTTGTGAACCTGCGACACTTATCCATCAAATATGTCTGAACCCCTCGCATCATACTGCAGATCCGAAATACGCATCAACTTGTCCCAATGGTGGGTCGCCTCAATACGGCGCACCGTACCGGATGCGGCGCGCATAACGACACTATGCGTGCGAGCACCACCACCAAAAAACTCGACGCCATTCAAAAACTCGCCCGGCGTAATGCCGGTAGCGGCAAAGAATACAACCTCACTGCGCACCAGATCATCAATCTGATACACCCGCCGGATATCCAGGCCTGATTCCGCGACTAGGTTGCGTTCGGCATCGTCCTTGGGCCAGATGCGGCACTGCATTTCGCCACTGGTACACTTCAAAGCACAGGCCGTAATCACCGCTTCTGGCGCACCGCCAATGCCCATTAATATATCGGCGGGCGGGTTTTCAATCGTGGTCATAATACCAGCCGAAACATCGCCGTGCAGAATCAACCGGATGCGTGCCCCGGTCTCGCGGATCTGGCGAATAAGATCTTTGTGGCGGGGTCGATCCAGCACCACAACCGTTATATCATCAATATCTTTGCCGAGGGCGCGGGCCACATTGCGAATATTGTCGGCAACCGGTGCCTCAATATCGATCGCCCCGCGCGCTCCCTCCCCCACCGCAATCTTATCCATATATGAAATACCTTGCCAGGTGTAGAGCGAGCCGCGTTCAGCCACGGCAACCACCGAGATAGCACCGGGCATTCCCTCTGCCAGCAGCGTGGTGCCTTCGACGGGATCAACCGCCACATCGACTTCAGCCCCCTCACCCGTACCAATATGTTCACCGGTATAGAGCATTGGTGCCTGGTCTTTCTCACCTTCACCGATCACCACCACCCCATTCATTGGCACACTCTCCAGCGCAAACCGCATCGCATCCACCGCCGCTTGATCGGCCTGATTCTTATTCCCACGACCCATCCAGCGAGCGCTGAGTAACGCTGCTGCTTCTGTTGCACGTACCAGATCCATCCCAAGATTACGTTCGATCCGCATCATCTACCTCCTCGTAGTGGGGATATGGGCTAAACACCCCAACACATCAGGCTACCATAAAGTTCCACAAACGTGAAGAACGGTACAATCCCTTTCCTATGCGATTGTAGCATACTGCTGACCGACTGTCCATGGAAAAAAAGATGCCTGTTTGTGCTATACTTTATGCGATAAAATATTAACGCGGCGTTAAGGTATACACAGCCTGCATCTGGTTTTGCGCTTGATGCGACACCTACCTGGCGCTTTGCACTCCGCGCTTTGCGCTTAAACCACTTTGCTGTCGAAACCACGACGTTACAATCGAAGGAGGGTGCAATGAAGCGTGTTATCAGTATTAGCCTGGGGACAGCCCGACGAGATTACCAGTGTAGCATCACATTGCTCGGCCAGTCCGTTCACATCCAACGGATTGGGGTCGATGGTGATTGGCAGCGCGTCGCCGCACTGCTACGCCGCTATGATGGTACGGTTGATGCCATCAGCCTGGAGCATACCCCGGCAGTCGTGCAGTTGGGGGCACATCACTATCCGCATGCGGCCCTGCTCGCGCTCATGGCTCAGGCACGAGTGACCCCCGTGGTGGACGGACGTGTCCTCCAGGCCACACTGGAGCGTTGGGCAATCAAGCGCACTGCCGAGCGTATGCCGGGCATCTGGCGCTATCGGCACGTGTTGCTGCTCCGTGCATTGCAGCATTACCAGCTTGCCCACGCCCTCAGCGAGTATCAGGTTGAGTTCCGTTGTGCGGATCCGCTGATCAGCAGCGGGCTACCCGGGCTACCGCTACCACGCTCGCTGGCGCAACTTGAATCCATGGCCCCGCTGCTGTTGCCGCTGATCAGACCACGCCGTTTGCACCGATTGCCTCCCGTTTCACATGCCCACCGGCAACGCCTTCAGCGCCTGTTTCACTGGGCCGATGTGGTTGTTGGCTCCTTTGACTTGATCTGTGACCTGGCCCCGGCCGATCTGCGTGGACGCACGCTTATTACCGATGATCCTTCCCCCGCAGAGATCGACATGCTGCGCCAGCGCGGAGTGGCCACGCTGCTGACGATGACGCCGATAATGAGCCAGGAGCGCCCGTTTCTTTCCACAGCAGCGCTGGAAGCGATCATCACTGCAGTGCTCGAACAGGGCCACCAACCTGACGATGCCGAGGTGCTGGACGTTATGGATCGGGCCCGATGGGAACCGACGCTCCAGTCATTGCAGTCCCTGCACGAAGTACGCAAATTTGCGTTTGTGATTCACCCCCTCAAACCCGATCATATTTATAACGATACACGGTTTAGCTTTGCGCGTTATTTTCCGCAACGGCTGGTTGAATGGCTGGCTGCCTTTGCACCACCGCTGTATCTTTCGCACATCCGTGGCATCCGCAGTCTGGCCACTGGCCAGGAGATCGAGGGGATCTTACTAACGCTGGGGGCTACACCCCGTGAGATGCTGCGCCGCTCGCCGGCCTTTACCTATCGTCGCCTGATCCGCGCTGCGCGGCTGGCAGAGCGTATGGGGGCACGGATTATGGGCCTGGGTGCCTTTACCTCGGTGGTGGGCGATGCCGGGATCACCGTGGCACAGAAGAGCGAAATTGGAATAACCAGTGGGAATTCGCTGACGGTGGCAGCGACACTGGCCTCGGCGCAACAGGCCGTGCTGCTGATGGGCGGGCGCATTGACCAGGGGTGCGCAATGGTGATCGGAGCCACTGGCAGCATTGGCTCGGTATGCGCTCGCTTGCTGGCACAGGTGACCGGCCATATCGTGCTGGTTGCACCCCGCCCGGAGCGGCTGCTGGCGCTCAAACAGCAGATTGAGCAGGAGACACCCGGTGCCCAGGTGGTGGCGGCAACCCGTCCAGAGGCCTATCTCGGCACCGTCGATCTGATTATCACCACGACCAGTGCGCTGACGGGCAAGATCATGAATATTGACCGCCTCAAGCCAGGCGCGGTAGTATGCGATGTTGCTCGCCCGCCTGATGTTCGGGCCGAGGATGCCGCACGCCGGCCTGATGTGCTGGTGATCGAGAGTGGCGAGATTGTGCTGCCGGGCAACCCGGATTTCGGCTTTGATATCGGGTTACCCCCAGGCACAGCCTATGCGTGCCTGGCTGAGACGGCGTTGCTGGCAATGGAAGGCCGGTTTGAGGATTATACGTTGGGCCGCGAAATTCAGATCGAGCAAGTGAAAGAAATCTACCGCCTGATGCAGAAGCACGGGTTGACGCTGGCGCGGTTACGTAGCTTTGGACAATACATTACCGATGCCGATATTGCGGCAAAGCGCCGCCTGGCCAATGAGCGTCGCCAGCAGGCGGCCCTGTACCTGACTGAAGCACATCGGTCAAACCATCGCAACCACCTGTCGGCCAGCGCAAGCCTGGTTGACCGGATGCGGTAGCAGCCAGGCCGGGTTGCGGTCTACCTCAAAAAACCGACTCGTAAAGGGGCACCCCTCGTGTATCGTCCCCATGCCCCACAACAACCGCCATGATCGCCCTGCATAGTCGTTGCGGAGCAATGCATGGCAATGCGCGGCGATGCGGGCATCGTGGGCAATGGTCACATTGCCCTGGAGTGGATGCAATGCAGGCATCCTCAAGGCGGGCATTGCACGCATCACGCACAACGGGCGAGGTCGAAGCGGTCAAGATTCATGACCTTGTTCCACGCGGCGACAAAGTCACGTACGAATTTCTCGGGTGCATCATCCTGCGCATACACCTCGGCAATCGCACGCAGTTGCGAGTTGGAGCCAAAGATCAGATCGACGCGAGTGCCAGTCCACTTGAGTTCGCCCGTCCGGCGATCGCGTCCCTCAAATAGCTCCCCCGCATCAGTGGTGGGCGTCCATACAGTGTTGATGTCGAGCAGGTTAACAAAGAAGTCATTACTGAGCGTGCCCACCCGGTTGGTAAAAACACCGTGGGGGAGCTGATTCACATTGGCACCCAGAACCCGCAGGCCACCGACGAGAACCGTCATTTCGGGCGCACTCAGGGTCAACAGTTGCGCTTTGTCCACCAGCATTTCTTCAGCTCTCAGAGCAAAGGTCTTCTGCTGGTAGTTACGGAACCCATCAGCCTGCGGCTCCATAACCGCGAAGGACTCCACGTCGGTCTGATCTTGTAATGCATCCATACGGCCCGGTGTAAAGGGAACTGTGACCGGGTACCCGGCTGCCCTGGCCGCCGCTTCCACCGCGGCGCAGCCACCAAGGACAATCAGATCCGCCAGCGAGACCTTTTTTCCATCCACCTGAGTGCGGTTAAAGGTCTGCTGAATACCCTCGAGAACACCCAGCACCTTCTTGAGTTGCGCGGGTTGATTGACGTCCCAATCCTTCTGGGGTGCCAGACGAATACGGGCACCATTGGCCCCACCGCGCTTATCCGAGCCACGAAACGTCGAGGCCGAGGCCCAGGCGGTAGAGACCAGTTCTGGAATCGACAGACCGGAGGCCAGCACCTGCATCTTGAGATCGGCAATGTCTGACGCATCAATGAGCGGGTGATCCACCGCAGGGATGGGGTCTTGCCAGATCAGGTCTTCGGCCGGGACTTCGGGGCCGAGGTACAGGCATTTCGGCCCCATGTCACGGTGGGTCAACTTGAACCAGGCGCGGGCAAAAGCCTCCGCAAAGGCCTGAGGATCCTGGTGAAAGCGGCGGGCAATCGGCTCGTAGATCGGATCGAAGCGCAACGCCATGTCGGCAGTGGTCATCATCGGGCGATGCTTTTTCGATGGGTCGTGTGCGTCGGGGATCATATGCTCTTCCTTCACGTCCTTCGCCAGCCACTGCCACGCACCGGCCGGACTCTTGACCAGTTCCCACTCGTAGCCAAACAGCATCTCAAAGTAGCCGTTGTCCCAACGTGTGGGGTGGGGCTTCCAGGCACCTTCGATCCCGCTGGTGGTTGTATCGGCCCCCTTGCCGGTGCCAAAGCGGTTGATCCACCCCAGGCCCTGGGCTTCCAGCGGGGCCGCTTCCGGCTCTGGCCCGACCAGGGCGGGATCACCCGCGCCGTGGGCCTTGCCGAAGGTATGCCCGCCCGCCGTGAGCGCGACGGTCTCTTCGTCATTCATCGCCATGCGGGCGAAGGTTTCGCGTATATCTCGGCCTGAGGCCACCGGGTCAGGCTGACCGTTCGGGCCTTCAGGGTTCACATAGATCAACCCCATCTGCACAGCTGCCAGCGGAAGTTCGAGGTCACGTTCACCACTATAGCGCTGGTCGCCCAGCCAGGTGTCCTCACTGCCCCAATAGATATCCTCTTCGGGTTGCCAGATATCAACCCGGCCGCCGCCGAAGCCGAAGGTCTTCAGGCCCATCGACTCGAGCGCGCAGTTTCCAGCCAGGATCATCAGATCGGCCCAGGAAATTTTGTTGCCGTACTTTTTCTTCATCGGCCAGAGCAGGCGGCGGGCCTTATCCAGATTAACATTGTCGGGCCAACTATTGACCGGCGCAAATCGCTGATTGCCGGTACCACCACCGCCACGGCCATCGGCGGTGCGGTAGGTACCTGCACTGTGCCAGGCCATGCGGATAAAAAGACCTCCATAGTGGCCCCAGTCGGCCGGCCACCAGTCTTGCGATTCGGTCATCAGCGCATAGAGATCCTGTTTCAGGGCGGCGAAATCAAGCTGCTGGAAAGCTTCGGCATAGTTGAAGTCAGGCCCCAGCGGGTTGGAGGCGGGTGTATGCTGGTGGAGGATGCCCAGGTTCAGTTGATCGGGCCACCAGTCACGATTTGTGGTACCTCTGCGGCGGGCAATATCCCTCCCTGCTCCGCCCGTTACAGGGCACTGGCCATGTTCACTCATCTTCGTCCTCCATATTCGGATATGCCAGGCTCATGCCGGGCGTTGGTGTCGTGGAACCAGGTACGAGGGGTGTGCTAGGGTAAGCGTATACAGAACACACCCATCATGAGCATGAGCAACCTCATCTATCATTAACACCGGAGCATCAGGATACATCCTGATACCATACGCGGCAATTGCACAGCAAAAAGCGACCATCAAGGGCGAGTGTATGGTACGATAACCTGGGATACCTGTCAAGGCTGGTGGACAGGCATTCAGCGGAAAGCGGTCTGAGTGCACAAGGCCCGCGCTCCCGCCCGCCCGCGCAGACGTTATGTAGGGCCCGGCTCCGGCGTGCCCGCGTCCGTGCCGGGGGCACCCCGCCGTTCGGTTCGCCGCCGCCCGCTGCGCGCAGACGTTATGTAGGGCCCGGCTCCGGCGTGCCCGCGTCCGTGCCAGGGGCACGCCGCCGTTCGGTTCGCCGCCGCCCGCGCCCGCGCCCCGGAGGGCCGCGCACCCAGGCTCGCCGCCCGCACCCTGCGCCCCGGAGGGACGCGCACCCAGGCTCGCACTCCCAGGCTCGCCGCCCGCGCCCGCGCCCCGGAGGGCCGCGCTACCGCCGTGCCCGCTTCGTCCCGTGCTGTAGGGCACGGCTCCGGCGTGCCCGCGTCCGTGCCGGGGGCACTGTGCGCCGAGACGCCGCTGGTCGAGAGGATGCCTCCACACCCCGCGCTGCACCCCTTTCAAGTGTAGGTTTTTTTTGTTATGCCGCTTTGGAACGCGGAAAACTTCTCTCCTGGGATGGGTCAAGACTTTTTGGCCAGGGTTCCGGCACCAATCGTGCGGGTGGCAGGGTCTTCCCGCGAATCACGGCACTGCGTATCACCATCTGCCCTAAACGAAAACAACTCAGCATACGTGGTTCTTTTTTGCCTTGTTTTCTTCTCTGTTTTGTTGTCTTTCGTTCTTCGTCGGCACATCCCACGGCAACCGTCCAGAGGGTCGCCATGGACATGGCTAACCAGAGCCATTCGGCTCGTTCAGGATCCACCATTTTGGTCGGTTCCCAGTGCCACCCATCACGTTTGCTGTCCTTAAAGCCACATTCAATCCAGGCGCGCATGGCATACCAGGCGGCATCCACCTGCTCCGGAGGAAGATCGGTCACGATCAGCCAGGGCTCACGATACCCAACGCTCCAGGATCCCACCAACGTGCAATGGAGTTGCCGTTCACGGGTCTTACAGCATGTGACTCGGCCTGCCCATCGCTGGCCATGGGCCACGACGATCTGGCTCAACCGATGAAAGGTCGTGTCACCTTTATGGGCAAACTGTCCCTGACGGTTGATCCGGAGAAAAGGGTGCCAGCAATGGTGGACGATGGCCTGAAACAGCCATCGGGCAGATAATCCCCGATCGGCGACGACGAGGACACACCAATCTTTCGGAATGACTCCATTCAGGGAGGCTATCAGATCACACCAATGGGGTTTCCATGCGCCTTTTTCGGTGGCGCGAACGATCTTCCAGGCGATCGGAATGGCACATCCCCGAATGACCACCCACACGGCCAAGATCGAAAACCGTTGACCCAAGGTCGAGGCATCCAAGGCAATGACGATCTGTGTGGCATGGGGTTCCCACCATGGAAGAATCCATCGCAGGAGTGGGGCAAAACAGGTCTCGATCGTGCGCGGACGCGTCTGATACGTTCGTT
>DAOTWD010000120.1:0-95140 GCA_034435975.1 Chloroflexaceae bacterium
CAGCCGGATGATACCCCTGAACTATGGGCAGCATTCGTGCATAAGCTCCGGCAGGCTACATTGCAATACGATGCAGCCACCGCTTTACCGCTGCCATTGCATCTGGCACGAGGTGTACAGGAATATGTATTGCTCACCGATGAGTGGTCAGATGATGATGAGGATGTTTGAATCATATGATCCAGTCTCAACTGAACTGCCTGTTTCTCGATGAGTATTACGTCCCTGGGACAAATCCTGAGTACGGGAGCAGCGAAGGACGAACATAGCTGGTCAAACCACGCTCACACCTACAAGGTGAGCAGCGAGTACAGCGGACAGGTATGCTCATAATGAAATACCTATCCGCTTTTTTGTGTCTGGGCGCCGAAGCTCTATAGCAGAGAGCAGAACCATTGAGCCACGTCGGTTGTTCGGGTGGGTTCCGAACCCGCCCTTACCACTGTTGGGGCGGGTTTCAAACCTGCCCTTACTGGATACCGCTGGTTTATTCTGCATGAGTGCTCTTCTCTCAAACCGTTCGTCCCCCGCCCCGAAAGATGGTTTTGGTGCCGAGCGTGACGGTGACAGCTTCATCAATCGGCTCAGGACGCACGCGACTCGACTTTTGACACACCAGACGACCCAAAACGCACGCCATACGGATGAATGAGAAGAAACCAGCAGTATCTTGTAAAGGTGGGAATGGGGGGAGAACGACCGCGTACCGCGTGTGGATGACAAGAATAAACATACACGCACGCCGGTCAACCGTGCGGCATGAGTATTGCGGATGGCAGCACAATCGATTATACGAACAGAGAGTGCGTCTGGTGCCTCCTATAGAAACCAGTGTACGGCTCCGACAAAAAACGTCCATCTGCAACGTCATTCTGCCGAGGGTAATCATTTCAAGCGCGTTTTTCGATCAAAGTATGTACCCCTCGAACCCCGTGGTGCTGATGATAATGATGTGGGTGCGGCTGACCATAGGTCGGGCGCAGGCCATGGCCATGCGTGTGCGTATTGACCTGAGCCTGATCCACACACAGGTCGCAGGTTTTCGGTGTGGCAGCCCCCAGCATCTCGTGGTAGCGCTCTGCCACGGTTTCGATCACACCCGGATGCTAGCCCAGGTGCCGGGCCACCAGGATCTCAACCGCTGGATGCTGCGTCTGTGCGACCTGTGCCTGGCGACCAATATCATTACAAGCAGCACCGGTGAACAGCACAAACGGGACAATGATCACCCGTCGGGCACCCAGCCGAACACAGCGGGTCACTCCCTGCACCACATCGGGCTGCGTGACAGACTGGAAAGCCGCCTCTACCCAGGCATATTGTTCTAGTTCCCACAGGTAGCGCGCCACCTTGCAGACGTTGGCGTTGGTGTCGGCAACACTGCTTTCACATCCGACCAGCAGCAGCGCGGTGGCGACGTCGGCGACGGTGGTGACACTGGTGGTATATGCGGCGTCAGCTCGTTCGGCCAGCGCATGCACGATGCGCGTGTGCAGACCTATTGGCTGGATATAGTGAAAGACAATGAACGGCCACTGCTATCTGGCCCAGGCCAGGATGCCCGGCATATCGCGCTGGTAATGGCTGGCCGCATCCAGCAACAGCGGCAGGAGCGCGATGTGCTGACAACTGGCCTGTACGCATGCCTCAAGGACAGTGGTCAACGTGGGCGTGGCATATTCCAGAAAGCCCACGTATACCGGGACATCCAGGCATCTGTCCACTGCTGCCGCACATTCGCGGCACTCGGCATTGCCCGCCGGATCAGGGTTGTCAGGGCCTATCAGCACCAGCGCATCGATTGCATTCGCCACTAAATCAGGTGTGGATGTCATTGCCACTCCTTGAGCGTCGGATGCAACAGCCGCACCAGTTGCTCTATACCCTCCACCACCCGTGGAGCCGGGCGCGAACAGTAGCTGTTGGCATCAAGCGCATAGATGTGTCCAGTACGGGCAGCCGGAATGTCATACCAACCAGGCGGACGCGGCAACGCCGCCCACTCGCGCCGGGCCATCGCGGCCGAGTAGCCGCAAGGGATGAGCAGAATAATTTCAGGCTGGGCGGCAACAATCTGTTCCCAGGTGACACGGAACGAACGCTGTCCAGGCTGACCTAGCACCTCGTGCCCGCCCGCCAGCGCGATCATTTCTGGCACCCAATGTCCTGCCGCAAAGGGCGGATCAAGCCACTCCAGCGCAAAAACCCGCGGCTGGGGATAGTTGGCAACCGCAGACCGTACCCGATCTAGCCGTCTTTGTAGCTGCGTGATCAACTGCGCGCCACGTTCTGGGTAGCCCACTGCGTCGGCAATCGTGGCGACATCAGCGCAGATGCCATCCAGATTGGGCGGTGCCAGCGAGACGATGCGCGGCTGTCCGGGCAGGCGCGTGGACAGGGCACAGACGGCGCTATACGATACGGCACACACATCGCACAACTCCTGGGTGATCAGCAGATCGGGTTGCAACTGCGCGAGCGTCTGCTCTTCCAGCAGATACAGACTCTCACCACGCTGGAGCCGGGCCGCAACAACCGCATCGACCTCGGCAGCCGGCAGGTTGTGCGGAATGGCCGAGCGCGTCAGGCGTGGCAGTTCAGCCACCACGTCAGGCGGATAGTCGCACTCATGCGAGACACCCACCAGCATATCGGCCAGACCTAGCGCACACACGATTTCGGTAGCCGATGGGAGTAGGGAAGCAATACGCATTGTTCATTCCTCCTGTGATCAAAATAATGGTCGCTGCGTGAGCAACTGGCGTTCGATTATGCGCGCTCGCGTCAGGCGCTCGATCTGCTGATAGTCGGCTATCAACTCTGGCGGCAAATCAGCAGCGTTCAAGCAGAGATGCACCTCAGCCAGAATACCAGCCGCTGCCTGTACAAAACACTGCTCATCGCGCACACTGCTCAGTTGCTCATAGCGCCCGCGCAACTGATAGCAGGCCACTTTCAGCATGGCCTGCCAGTCGGTCTCATTCAGCATGCTCATGGTTTACCTCCCGTTCAGACGCATAAAAAACATGCGCCCACACTGGTCGTTCCTGCTGCAGATGCTCAACCACAATCCGTTGCAACAACGCCTCGTCTACATGGTGATACCAGATACCATCGGGGTAAACGACCAGCAATGGTCCACCACTGCATACACCCAGGCAGGGGGTGATACCACGTTTGACGCGGCGCGGGTTTTCGTACCGTCCCAATTCACCCAGCAGGTGTGCTAGACGCGCATAGAGCGCACCAGTGCACCCTTCGGGATCACAATACTTCCCAGTGCAGAGCAACACATGGCGCGCATAGGGCGCCATGTCGGGTGGGGGATGGCTGGACATAGGCATTCCTTCCTGATAGTGGTTGGGATGCCAACAGGGGCAACAAAAAACCCAACCACGATGAGCGGTTGGGAATAGTAAGCATTCCAGGCTGGTAATAGCCTGCAAGCACAGCCACCGCATCATAGACTGACACGGTATTCTGGCTCCCAATCCGCGAGAAGCCACAAAATTCAACCAAGGTGGGCGACCTGGCTTGGACACACGTCCTTACAGTTGCGCGACAGCGCCGGACTCGCACCGGCTTCGCCTTTCAGCCCGACCATCCGGGGTACGGGCACCTGAGTTGAGGTCTGGTATGGTGTAAGCACATGGGCCACACGTTTGTCTGGTGCTGATGATACCATAAAATGCGATCAGGAACAAGCCCGCCCACGCCCACCTGCTGCTGCCATACGTCCGCACGCACCGATGGGAATGCAGGTGCTATGCTCCCGCTCGCACATGCATGACAATAGCACTCCATACGATCATAACCAGTGCGTAACTGTCCACATTTGGGCGGAAGCGCTGTCGTCAACGTTCATGGTGTGCCTGGGAGCGCGGGCGTCCCGCCTGCTATCGCGCACGTGCAGGCACGCGGCCCACGCTCCCAGGCGGGCATGTTCCCTTGAGGGTGAACAGGTACACCAGTGCTACTATTTGACGACTCGCGCTTCGCAGTGCTATACTGGAGATATACGAGCATTGTAGCTCGTGAGCCTGGCCAGTCTCGTGAAAAGATGGTCAAGTGCGAGTAGCTTCACGGTAGAAGCCCCGCTTTTCACTGTAGATAAAGCCATAGCAGAGATGAGGCTGTATTCAGGTTGAACCCTCCAGCTTGTTACGGTAATAGTGTTGGTAATGACTGCACAGCACCGATGCTGTTGCAGTTTTTGTGATTCTATAGATTCTGACAGCAGGTATACTATACTCGATATTCACAGGTCTGGGCCTGTGCATCAAACACAATGTTAACAAGGATTTACCTGCACTTCTGGATCCCTACTGTTGAGGAGGTTGCACCATCGAAACGACGACCCTTGCCCACCGGGTGGTGACACTGGCTGAAGATAAACAGGCGCACGAGATCGTGTTGCTTGATATTCATAAGTTCAGTACCATCGCAGATTATTTCATTATCTGCTCTGGAGACAACGAACGTCAACTGCGTTCCATCATCGAGTATATCGATGAAGTGGTACAGCGCGAATTTCAACTCAACCCACGTCTGGAAGGTGACGTTAGTTCTGGTTGGGTTGTGCTAGATTATGGCAATCTTGTTATTCACATTTTTAGCCGTGAACAACGAGACTATTATCGCCTTGAGCAACTCTGGAGCAAAGCCCCACCAGTTGTGGTTGTACAGTAAAAGGTATTGCTATGAATATAGATTCTCGTTCAACACACTATACCATGTTTAGCGTCGGTGTCATGCTTGGCAGTGTGTTGGGGTTAGTGCTGGGATTATTGCTTACGCTGTGGTTCCGCACAGACAGTATGCGTGCGATGCAGCGACGGATACATCGCTGGCTGAGTCATAATGAGCGTCCCAACCTCGATCTGTTTATGCAATAATCCATGATGTCTATCTTAGGATGGACATAAGATGCGTGGTATCTTGATGCGAGTTGCTCTCATGTGACGATACACAAATGACATTATAAGCCTGTCCGTTGTCACGCTGTCAGCTCAGACCATCAAGCAGACGTTCGATCGCTGCGAGATTAAACGGTTTCCACAGATATCCGGCCATAATGCCGTTGGGCTTTCATGCCATGCGCGAAAGCAGCCTCGTGAGAATAACCTGCCTGTATGCGGTTTCAGGACTGGAACGCAGTTTTCGTAAGAGCGCATAGCCATTCAGGATCGGCTCGGGCTGATTGGCTCGTGCCAGAGTCACCCCCCCTATGGGATACTATGCTTGCAGAAATGAAACATCCCCCGGGTTAGGAAGACACGGCGCGGCTTCACCCCTCCGAGAGAAGAGTGAGAAGCGAAGAGTAAGGAGCGCGGGTTCGCTTTTGTCGCTCCTTCTCCCTCTCTTCTCACCAGGCCCGCGCACCCTGGCCAATACGTATATGTCAAGAGCTATTCTAGTGGTCTGCCACATTATGCGGAGAATGGCGGAACGACGTTCATCGTTTCTGACACCATAGCAACGACGAACCCGGCATATGCGAGGCAATGCTTTCAGCACACGATCAAGCCAGGATACGGCGAAAAATCCGCAGAATGCCCTGATCCCAGGCGACGCGATGGGTGACACCGCTGCTGCCTTCCACCTCCTGCACATGCTCAAGATACCACTGATAGGAACGGATCAGCGCCTCGGCATTGCTATAGCGCGGCTGCCAACCCAGAGCACGCTCGATTTTCAGTGTGGAAACAAAGGAGTCCTTGTCGGCAGTGGCATATACCCAGGGATAGAGCGGTGAGAGATGTAGCTCGTTGAACAGCCACAGTGCCGCTTTGACCGGGCCAGCCGGGGTGGGCAACACACGGGCACCATTGCCCGCATAATCGCACAACGCCTGCAGGTCTTGCTTGACCGTGCCAAACCGTTGTGCACCCACATTAAACGTATCGTTGGCCGCATCAGAGGGATGCGTCAATGCCAATAGCACCGCATCGGTCAGATCTTCAACTTCAAGCAACTGGTAGCGATTATTGCCCGAACCGATAATAGGAATGCGGTTGCCATTGTGTACCCAGTCAAACAGGATCTGGAAGACACCCAGGCGCGCAGTCCCAATGAACGTCTTGGGGCGAATGATGGTAACATACTGTCCCATCGAGCGATAGCGTTCGCAGATCTCTTCGGCCTGAATCTTGCTGTGGCCATACGGGCCAACACCGATACGTGGATCGTCTTCCTCGATCGGGTGCTTCTCTGGCACACCATAGACAGCCGTGGAAGAAATGTAGACCACCCGGTCGATACGCCGCTGCCGTGCTGCTTCCATGACCATGCGTGTGCCCTCGACATTGACCGAGATGATTTCCTGGGGCTTCCAGAGCGGGAGTGCGGCAGCGGCATGCACCACCGCATCAACGTCATCGAGCAATCGATAGAGCAACCGCACATCACGCACATCGCCCATATGAAACGTTACGCCTGAAGGATACTCCTCACGGTAAAAGGGGGCAATATCCAGGAGCGCAACCTGGTGTCCCTGCGCGGCGAGCTTGTGCGCTTGATGTAAGCCGAAAAAGCCAGCGCCACCCGTAATCAGAATTCGCATAGCGGATCTTTACTCCATGCATGTTATAAACATCGGTTCGATTGCATCCAGCAGCGCAATCTGGCTCAATGCGCAGCGATTCCATTTCAAACCCGGTGATTGTACGCCCGGGCCCATTTTGTGTCAAATCACAGGGCATATCTGTTCACGTGAGAAGCTGCCTGAAAAGCCAAGAGTGTACGGGGCAATGCCCCGCACACTCTGTCTGCAATGAACAGCAGCCGGGTTCCTGGAGGGTGTTCTCTGAACTGTCAATACGGCGGTAGCATAGCTGCCGCATACCATACCCCTTTGCAGACAGGCTCTTAGACCTCTGGCAACCCTGGTAGACTCAGCAGGGGCCGCTGTCC
The DNA here is from genome assembly GCA_034435975.1 of Chloroflexaceae bacterium. Classification (GTDB taxonomy): domain Bacteria; phylum Chloroflexota; class Chloroflexia; order Chloroflexales; family Chloroflexaceae; genus CAKZQX01. Next base: position 6,913 of record DAOTWD010000120.1, read on the forward strand.
AAAATCGGGAAGTACCGGCGGTGTGGCCTGTAAAAGGTGCTGGATCTCGGTAATCGCCCGCTCCAGTTGTGGATCATCGCCAGCGACATAGTCTTGCGGACGAATATCGACCTCGATTGTTGGTTCGGTGCCATAGTTCTCGACGCCCCAGCCAACATCGTGAAACCAGATCGAAAACTCTGGCTGCGTTGTCACTCCGCCATCCACCAGCGTATTGCGGACGTGGATACCGATGACGCCACCCCAGGTGCGTTTACCAATCAGTGGCCCCAGTTCCAATAGTTTGAACGCATGGCTAAACATATCCCCATCTGAACCAGCCTGCTCATTGGTAATTGCGACCATCGGCCCGAGTACAGACTCCTTGGGATAGGGGATTGGTTCGCCCCAGCGCTGCACATCATAGCCCAGCCGTCGGCGGCCCAGTTTTTCCAGAATGAGCTGCGATACGCTGCCGCCGCCATTAAACCGCACATCAATAATCAGGCCCTCACGTGCCACCTCTGCGAGATAGCTGCGGTGAAACTCGGCATAGCCATGTGGCCCCATATCGGGAATATGCACATAGCCCACCCGCCCGTCGGTCGCCGCATGAACACGCTGTCGATTAGTTTCGACCCACTCACGATAGCGCAAAGCCCGCTCGTTACACAAGGTCTTTACGGCCACCATGCGCGGTGGTGCGTCGTTTTCACCGGCAAAAGACAACCAGACTTCGTTATCAGCCTGGTTGACCAGCAGTTCCTGTGGCAACAGATCTCGCCCTAAGCGCCGCCCGTTAATGGCCAGCAGTCGATCACCCGGCTTGATATTGATGCCCGGTCGTGCTAGCGGTGAACTGGTATGCTCATCCCACACATCGCCACGTACAATATGCACCACACGATAGCTATTCGTGTCCGGATCATAGCGAAAATCGGCCCCGAGAAAGCCCTGGTCATAGTGCGGTTCGGGGGGATAATCACCGCCCATTTCATAGGCATGCGAGGTACCTAGCTCGCCCTGCATCTCCCACATCAGATCCGAGAACTCCGAGCGAGTGGCAATACGCTGCAACAACGGCAGGTAGCGCCGATACACCATCTGCCAGTCTACTCCGGACATATCGGCTGTCCAGAAGTTATCCCGCTGCAAGCGCCACGCCTCCCGATACATCTGCTCCCATTCGGATCGGGGCAAGACCGAAACCTTGATCCGATTCAGATCGATCCAGCCACTCTTGCGGCCGGGTGAACCATTACTTTTAGGCTTTTCACCAGCTTTCAATACCCGCAAGGAATTACCGGCCCAGTAGATCAACATTTTGGAATTCATCGAGAGCGTAAAATTACCCACGCCTTCGATCAATGTTTCGTGATTTTGCTCCTCGAAGTCATAGATGTCCAGACGACCCCGCGCTGGCGATACCCCAGGAGTGCGTGGCTGGTTCAATGTACCCTCGACTGGATAGACCGTAAAGAGTGCCTTGCCCTTGATCCCATGAATCTGCCCATAGCGCCCGGTTGGCACCGGAAAAGCGATAATGCGCTCGGTAATACCTTCGAGATCGATCTGGAGAACGAGTGGCTCTGATTTCGCCTCCTCCTGTGGCGCGGCTTTTGGACGTTCATTGGCATCAGTATTCTGGCCTGGCTCTTGTTCTGTGTCGGACGCATCACCGGCATCTGGCTGAGAATCATCAGCATCTGGACGTTTTTTTTTGGCGTTAGATACAGGTGGAACGGGAATGAACGGCGATTGCAGATCGGCACGTAGCGTCAGCAGGTAGGGCCGCATGCCCGCTGGAAAGCCGAGATCGAAGTGCAGACTGTCTCGTACTGGATCAAAATCACGGTACGATAGGAAATAGAGGTATTTGCCTTCCGGGTCAAACGCAGGCCAGCCATCACGTAGCACGGGCCGAGTGGCGGCGAACGTTTCCCCACTCTCGATCTGGCATAGCTTGATCATCGATGTTTGTTGCGTGTCGGAGAAACCATAGGCCAGCCAGCGACCATCTGGCGACCAGGCCATACCGCGGATATGGGCATGGCGACTGCGATCCAGGATACGCATGGTGCGCGTTTCGAGGTCAATCAGGATCAACTCATGCCGATGGTTGCTCAATGCAACATGCGGTTTCAGCGGCGATGTCAACAGATGCACGGGACGACCGATGTCCAGACCTTCGAGCCGTTCCACGTCAGCGCTGGTATCAGCGTGATGCACTTCAAGGGCTTCTTCGCCATTGGCATCACTCACCATCACCAACCGCTTGCCGTCACAGAGCCAGGATATGAAGCGATAGCGTGCACTGTTTGTATCGCCATACTGCATGACGGCACCTTCCCAGTTTGCCATCACGAAGGGTTTTCCACGCACGATGGTGGCAATAAAGTGTCCTTCTGGATGAATGGCATAATATTGCATATAGCGCGTGGGATCGACAAACTTGCGGTTGCACTGGTCGCGAGGGCTATAGAACTGGATATCGATCATACGCGTGCTATTGCTGGCAACATCATAGAGAAATAGATCGGCCCCGGCGTGGTACACAATCCGCGCCCCATCTGTGGCCGGGTGCCGGACATAGTACTCGCGGTGGTGCGTGTGGCGCCGCACATCTGTACCAGTGAGAGAGCAGGAATACAGGTTACCAATGCCCTCGTGGTCAGAGACAAAATAGATCCGCTCACCAATCCAGAGCGGCCGTGCCAGGTTGCCCGGCAGCTGGATCAGGCGCTGCCACTCGCCGCTTCCATCGCGGTCAATCCAGATATCGCCTGTCAAACCACCGCGATAACGCTTCCAACGTGCAATATCGGTCATGTGTCGGGCGATCACCATCCCTCCCTGCGGGCCATAATCCATACTCATCGCCGCCCCAGTTGGCAGTAGCTGTGGCTCACCACCATCTGGGCTGATTGCATAAAGATAATACTGGCGCATGAACGGTTGTCCCGCGTTACTGGCAAACACAATGGACTGCCCGTCGGGACTCCAGCCAACCACCCAGGAGTTAGCACCGAGATAGGTCAGGCGCTTGACATGCCCGCCGGTCGCGGGCATCACATAGATTTCAGGCGAGCCTTCATCGCGCCCGGTAAAAGCCAGCGTGGTGCCATCGGGTGCCAGAGCGGGAGTCGATGCTTGCCCCGGATTGGCAGTCAGGCGGCGGGCAATGCCGCCCTCAGCGGGTACAGTCCAGAGATCATCTTCACAGACAAAGACCACCGTGTCATGGTGGATCGTGGGGAAACGATAGTAACCTGCTTCAGTCATGACCTATCCTCATTCAAAACGTGCAACCAGGTATGGCGCACCAGGCGTGTTTTACATACTGAGAAACAGAATAGATGTTACCTTCATCCTAACATAATGAACGTTTCATCGTAAAGGCTCTTCCGTGCACGATGAGATCGGTTTCAGCAGACGATCATACCACCGTTCGCCAGCATCTGCTATACTTAACAGAAGATACGCGGTGGTATGGTTTGTTCACCTTTTCGCCTGCGACAGCGAGGAAGAGATGCTTTTCCCGCCCCAGATTCTCACCGAATACGAAAATCTGAGGCGGAAAATAGACAATGGACTGCTCTAGCTCAGGCGCAAAAGACGTTTTGTTCGAGCGCCCGTGTCACTCCTGTTCTTGAGAAGAGCTATGCCCATGATCTGGAAATGAGAGACCCATGTCTGAATCGAAGCTATCTGGGCCTGAACCTGGTCGTCCCTATACGGGCGAGACAACACCAATACAGCGCTCGCAACCTGGTGTGATCCCTCAGCGCACACCAGTTGCTCATCCTGGCCCACCGGGAGCACCGGCTCGTCAGCAACCCGGCGGAGTTCCGCCCCGCACATTGGCCGCCCCGCCTGCCCCCCCTGCGCCCTATCACGCTGTGCAGCGTCGCGCTCCCTATCGCCCACGTCGACGCATCTGGCCATGGGTACGCAAGGCACTGCTCATCGCGCTGGCGGCATTGCTGATGGGTATGGGCCTGTTCTACTGGCACGTCCATGCTATCGCCCAGACGATTGTCGTGGCCGAAACGCGCCCTAATCCACCCGTGGCTTCGCCGTTGCTGGGCGGCATGAACGTGCTACTGATAGGGGTCGATGAACGACCCGATTACCCTGGCGAAGGGGTGCGCAGCGACACGCTGATACTGGCGCATATTGATGCGATCAGGCGGCATGTCAGTTTGCTCTCGATTCCCCGCGATACACAGGTTGAGATTCCTGAAATAGGCATCACCAAGATCAACATTGCCTATGGTCAGGGCTATGCCCGCGCTGCCGCTGCCCAGAATCCAGGCCTGACACCGCAGCAGGGCGGCATGGCACTGACGGCCCAGATAGTCGAGGATTTTCTACGGCTACCGGAGCGCGGCCTGCGCGTACAATATACAGCGCAGATCAACTTTGACGGCTTTGCAGGCGTGATTGACGCACTGGGCGGCATCACTATCGATGTACCCAGGTTGATCATTGATGACGAGTATCCCACGCCCAATTTTGGCATTATGCGCGTTGAGTTCCAACCTGGCGTGCAGCGAATGGATGGAGCCACCGCGCTGATGTATGTACGCACGCGCCATGCCGATAGCGATTTCGGGCGCTCCGAACGCCAGCAACAGGTGTTACACGCGATTTTGGCCGAACTGCGGGCCAAAAACATGGTGCAGCGTATGGCGGTGATGTCCGCACTGCGACGGGTCGTGGAAGGACAGGACGGCAACGTCTCACCCGTGCTGACCACGCTGCCAATTGCACGGCCTGATGTGCTGCTCGGCTTTATGCTATTGTCGATCAACCTTGATCCCGATCAGATCAATCAGGTACACATCAGCCCGGAAACCGTGGCCGTAACCGAAATTGGCACAAACCTGATCTGGGATTCGGACGGTGTGTGGCAACAGGTTGACCGGTGGCTCACACGACCAGATGAGCGGACAGAACAGGCGACGGTGCAGGTGTTCAATGGTACCGAGATCAATGGTCTGGCAAAACAGGTGTCAATCGAACTGGAGCAGGCCCATTTCCGCATTCTGGTACCGGAGAATGCCCCCCCCGGTGATTATCCACACACGATCGTGTACGATGTCAACCATAAGCCGCGCACCGGTCAGCGTGTGGCTCGCACACTCCGCGCCAAAATCCAGCATGGCCCACCACCAGATGGCATTGCAAGCCAGGCTGACATTGTGGTTGTGCTGGGCACAGATAAGTCGCGGCAGTGAGGCGTGCGGCATATCTTTTGACGCAAAGACACAAAGGCGCAAGGGTGCAGAGCGGCTGGCTGTTGAAACAGTGAAGACGACGAAGCGCAGACGCGACGAGGCAACGGGGAGCGGATGTGGTACGAGGCACATTTTTTTAACGCAAAGACGCAAAGCGGCAGCGGTGCGATGGTTCGTGGCGCACACCCAGGCCGTCGCTCCCTTCCCGAAACCGTGGCCGCAACGGTTGTCCTCGACCAACCTGCCTGGCTCACCATGGATATAGAAGGTCTATAGATGGGCGCGGTACAACCGCGCCTCGCCACCTCGTCCCTCGCACTAACCGACCACCCCCAACCTCGCCAGCGTCGCCCGATTGCGTGGCCCCTGACCCTGATCAACCTGGATGATCACCCAGCGTTGCACCTGGGGCAGCGGCAGCACCAGGTAATCGCCAGTATAGCGACTAAAGGGATGACTCTGGATCTCGCGGAAGGCCGGGTGCGCCACACCACCTGCCAGCGCCGTCTCGATGATCGGCCAGGGTTGGGTCATGCCTTCAAAGCTGCGCAGATGCCAGCCGGTGGCGCCAATCGCCATTTCTATCCGCCCCTGATCACGCTGCTCGTCGCGCACGATGATCAGCACATAGACCGGATCAAGGCGCTCCCACAACAGAAACGCCAGTTGCTCCAATGCTGCAACATCGGGCGCAGTCATGGCCAGCAGATCGGCTACCTGTGCTTCCCAGGTATGTTCGGGAAAATCATCATCAGGCACCTCCGGTTGCACCCGTTGACGTAACAGTGCCCGCCCGCCATAGAACACGGTAACTGGCCAGAACACCAGCAGCGCATAGTTGCTTATCAGGGCCAGTTCGGACAAAGGTAACAGCAATGCCAGGAGCTGCAACAGCGGTATCACACTCAATACCAAAAGTAACAACCAGAGAGGATCCGTCCGACAAGTCATGCTATAGACCAGCAATGCCAGCAGTGCTGTGCCATGCAGTGACAGACCGATCAAGGGCAACTGCAACAGGATCAGTGCCTGAGCCAGTGTCAGCAGCGCCAGGTATATAAGCGGTATAAAGCCAACCCGAACATATGGGTATGACACATGTGAGGGCATACGCACATCTCCGACGGCTGCCATATAGCTATGTCAACTTTATCACGGCCTCGTTTTTGTTTGATCAAAAACGAACCATAATGTAAACCATAATATTATACATATTTTTCTTTGTACAAGCATAACGCTTATCTTCTATGATAACACACGCATACCCGTTTATAGATTACGGCTCAATGACAGGACTTGCGTGGTGGTATGGTCAGATAGCCTTCTCGCCTGGGGTAGAGTGGTGTTCACGCGACCGCATACGTCCTGTCAATGACAGGAATTGCGGCAGGGTATCTGACGTTCATCGTACTCCAACGAGATATCCCCTGGGTAGAAAGACGTGGCGCGGCTCTGCTCCCTTAAAATCACAAGGAAATGTACACGGGGGCTGCAGGCCCCCGCACCCCCGCCAGGATGAAGTCTCGTTAGAGTAACAGGTTGACATGTTCGGCGTCAAACCACAACAACACCCAACATATGAACGTCAGACGCATCACCACATCATCACGCATCAACCTCCATCAGCAGTTTCCACAACAGTTGCTGATCGGACGCGAGAACAGGCTGCATACCATCGCCGTCCAGTTTATATGCACCATGAATTGGCATTTGTTCACTGTCCTCGCCATAGCAGGCAAAAATGCGCCGATAGGCCTCACTCTGCCTCATCAGCTCGGCGTGCGTTCCCTGAGCCACCAGTGCACCGCGCCGCAACACCAGAATGTGATCAGCCCAACGGATCTGCGAGATGCGATGCGTAATCAGCAGCGTCGTACGCCCTTGTAGGACACGGCGCAGCGCACGCTGGATCTGATCCTCGGTGGCACTATCAATCGCGCTGGTCGAGTCGTCCAGGATGAGTATGCGCGGGTTGGTGAGAAACGCACGGGCGATAGCAATACGTTGGCGTTGCCCCCCAGAAAGCGTCACCCCCCGCACACCAATCATAGTGTCATAGCCATCAGGAAAGCGCATAATAAAGTCATGCGCCTGGGCTTCACGGGCCGCCTGCTCGATCTGTTCGCGCGATACATTCCCGGCCGCGCCAAAAGCAATATTTTCAGCAATCGTGCGCGAAAACAGAAAAACATCTTGTTCGATAGTCGAGATCTGCGAGCGTAGCGACTGCATGCTCCAATCACGCACATCCACACCATCGATCATAATACGCCCGGCATGGACATCATAGGTACGATTAACCAGACGGGTCAGCGTACTCTTGCCGGCCCCGGTCTGACCCACAATCGCCACGGTGGAACCTGGTTCAGCACTGAAACTGATGTCTTTCAGGATAAGATTGGCACCATAGCCAAATGTCACATGCTCAAACACCAGCTTGCCGGTCATCGGCTGCGCCACACCGCCCACATTCTCATCCAGTTCAGTCTCGGCCTTGATCAAACCCAGAATACGTTCCGCGCCCGCCAGACCAAGTTGCACCAGCGAGAACGAAAACAGCGAAATGAAGGTGGGGAAGCGCAGGATACCAAACAGCCCCATAAAAGCCACCACCGCACCAATACTCAAGCTGCCGTTCAAGAACAGCAGCAGCGCGTGCCCAAACGCCAGACCAGAGGCGATGCCATAGAGCAACAATGGCAGATAGCGTGCCTTCACGCGACCTTCACGCACAAACAGATCGCGGTACCGCCGGGCATATGCACAAAAGCGACGGCACTCCTTCAGCTCCTGGGCATAGGCTTTGACAATTTCAATCCCTGAAATAGCCTCGGCCAGGCCACTGTTCATCACGCCAAACTGCATGCGTAGGGCACCAGTTATCGGGATCAATTCTCGATTGTACTGGTGGAGGGCAATGACAAAGGTAACGAGAAACACCATTGGTACCAGCAGCAACTCAAAGCGCAGTAACCCGATGCCCATCAGCGGAATAATGGTTATGATAGTCGACTCGGTAATCAGGCTTGCGCCAGGATTGATCATCAAGTTCAATTGCTGCACATCATTGGTGGCACGCGCCATCACATCACCCACCTCCTGGCGATTATGAAATGTCTGGCTCTTACCCAGCAGGCTGATATACAACTCCTCGCGGGCATCGCGCTCCAGGCGTTGTGCCAGCACCTCAACGACGAAGGCACTGCCCAGGCTGATAAAGCCCTGCCCAACCCGTGTTCCCAACACCAGCAACGTGAGCGTCAGTAACCGCGCTTGATCGGCGCTCGTCAGCAGTACATCAAACGCCTGACCAACCAGTACCGGCGACAGGCTAAACAGGATCGCGGTACAGATGTAGCCTGCCACTGCGATCAGCGGTAGCAGTGGATAGCGCAAGATATGCGCCTTGATCCAGTGTAGCGTCGAGCGACGATCATACGCATACTCGTCTGCGACCGTAAATTCACGAAGGTTCACAGGCATCCTCCCAGTAAGGATGGCATCACATCAGGGTACTGAATTCATCATACCAGACAATCCGACCGGATGTAGCATACTTCAGATGGTATTAATCAGAAGATACGCAGTCACCCCTCAAACAACTTCCGCCTGCGGCAGCGTGGTACCTGGTCTGCCACAGACAAAAAAGATGTCCGCTTTGAATCACCACACCCTTCTCTCATATGGACGGCAGTTTGAACTACGGTAACAAACTGTGCTATGATTACGACAGAATGGTGAGAAAGGAGAAGTGCATGAACGATCCTGGTGAAAAACCACCCCAGGAAGAGCATCCTGACATATTGAGGCAAGCAGAGGCATCTGTTGCAAACCGCCGCATTGATCGTAACGCTGACCGTCTCAAATCACCGATCAATGCCGATTGGAGCAAGCGTGAACCGATTAATCCTGACTGGCGTAGTGCACGCAATCGCGCCGTGCGCAGCACGACACGCCGTGTACGGCGTGCCCCGAACATTGTTCCAACATCGGCCCAGGAGATACCGATCTGGTTGCAGCAAGGTGGCTGGCGATTTGTGGCTGGTGCGGCCGTGCTGTTTATTCTGTTACTGACGGTGTTGCTCTGGAATAACCCCGGCGCTCGTAGCAATGAATCTCAAGCCGACACTGTTCCACCTGGGGATACCACCATCATTACAGATGGTGATGGAACGTTGCCGATTGACGAACCAGCGCCCGTGATTGAACCACCGCCACCACCACCGGCAGCCATATTCATTATCGCTAATACGGGCGGGCAGGGCTTATTTTTGCGCGCCGCTGCCAATGCTAACAGTGAAGTGCTGGCGACTTTGCCAGAGGGTACCCGTGTTGAACAAATCGGCGACGATGTAAGTGGTATGGGCTATACCTGGCGTCCGGTACGGACAGACGAAGGCCAGGAAGGATGGGTTGCCGTAGACTGGTTACAACCTGCACCATAATCAGGCCATCGTTGGGACAGCTGTCTCCGTTTCAGACACAGGCACATCAGCCTGTTTATCACGCTTCGAGGTATGATTACGTTCGGCGGGCGGACAAAGCGCATGGGTCAGCACCTCATCCATATGGCGCACATAGATCAACGTGAGCTTACGTTTGACATGCAACGGGACATCGGCAATGTCCCGCTCATTTTTCTGGGGCAGAATGATCGTGTGGATACCAGCACGATAGGCCCCCAGCACTTTCTCTTTGACCCCCCCGATCGGCAGAACACGCCCGCGCAACGTAATTTCGCCGCTCATCGCAATATCGCGCCGCACCGGACGCCCGGTGAACACCGAGATCAAGGCTGTCACCAGCGTTACTCCGGCTGATGGCCCATCCTTCGGCACGGCACCCTCCGGGATATGGATATGAATATCAACCTTCTCAAAGCGTTTCACTTCTATTCCCAGTTTTTTAGCATTGGTACGTGCATATGACAGCGCTGCCTGGGCCGATTCCTGCATTACATCCCCCAGTTGCCCGGTGAGGGTCACATTTCCCTTGCCCTCCATCAATGTCACCTCCACCAGCATAATATCGCCCCCACTGCTCGTCCAGGCCATACCGGTTGCTACCCCTACCTCATCCTGTTCTTCTGCCAGACCATAGGTATAGCGCGGCACACCAAGATATTTCACCAGCAGAGCTGGCGTGACCACGCGCGCATAAGGGCGTTGCTCGGCAATACGCCGCACCGTTTTCCGACAAACGGAGCCAATTTCACGCTCCAGGTTACGCACGCCGGCCTCGTAGGTGTACGTGCGAATCAGCTCGCGCAGCGCTGCCTCGCTGAATCGCAGGCTGCCAGTTGGTAGACCATTGGCTTCCCACTGTTTGGGTATCAGAAACTGGCGGGCAATGTGCAGCTTTTCTTCCTCGATATAACCGGGTAACTCTATGACTTCCATGCGATCTAGCAATGCATCGGGAATAGGATCCAGCAAGTTAGCAGTAGTAATAAACAGCACCTTGCTCAGATCATAGGGCACATCAAGATAATGATCGCTAAACGTATTATTCTGTTCAGGATCAAGTACCTCCAGTAGTGCTGCCGCCGGATCACCGCGAAAATCACGGCCTAGCTTGTCAACTTCATCGAGCATAAAGACAGGATTGACGGTGTGCGCCTCTTTCATCTTCTGAATGATTCGACCAGGCATGGCACCGATATAGGTACGGCGATGACCCCGGATCTCGGCTTCGTCGTGAACACCGCCCAGCGACAGGCGCACAAACTTACGGCCCAGAGCCTGGGCCACGCTGCGCCCCAGGCTGGTTTTGCCCACACCTGGCGGCCCAATGAAACATAGGATGGGTGACTTATGCTTATCACCTGCCATCTGGCGTACAGCAATAAATTCCAGAATACGCTCTTTGACCCGTGGCAAGCCATAATGATTCTGATCGAGAATACTGGCCGCCGCCCGCAGATCTCGATAATCTTCGGTCGCCTCGACCCAGGGCAAATCCAGCAGCCAGTCGATATAGGTACGCACCACCGCATATTCTGGAGTTGCCGGGGACATCATCTCCATACGCTCCAGTTCATCCGTCGCCCTGACACGAGCGGCATCAGTCATACCACTTTGCGCTAACCGCTCCCGCAACTCCTGCAGGTCGCGCTGTACAGGATCGTCTTGCCCCAGCTCACGCTGAATCGCCTTCAGTTGCTCTCGGAGGAAAAACTCGCGTTGCGAACGATCTACCTCTTTCTGCACCTGGTTCTGGATGCGGCTTTCCAGTTCGAGGACATCCAATTCTTGAGACAGCATAATACTCAAGCGGCGCAAGCGTTCTTCAGGGTCAAGCGTTTCGAGTATCTCCTGGCGATGGGCTACATCGAGCGGCAAGGTTGAGGCAATCAAGTCTGCCAGCCAGCCCGGTTCATCGGCATTCATCGCCATAATATAGGAATCATCGGGCAACATACGACTCAGCCTGACCACCTTTTCAAACAACGAGAGAACCGCACGCATCATAGCCTCAACTGCCAGCGTGCGCTCTTCATCGACATAGAGGGGCGCAGCCCGTACGCGCAAAAAAGGCTTATCGAGCGTCTGCTCTTGCACACGCATCCGGCGCTGGCCCTGTACCACAATGCTGGTGGTTCCATCGGGCATCTTGAGTACCCGCTGCACCGACGCCTCAACGCCGACCGTATACAGATCGCCTATACCGACCTCTTCAGTATCCGGCTCACGCTGAGCCAGTGCCAGCACAATGCGATCACTGGACATTGCTTCTTCGATTGCAGCTACAGAACGTTCACGCCCTACAAAGAGCGGTGCCAGCATGCGAGGAAAAAGCACGGTATTGATCAACGGCAAAACTGGCATATCGCGCTCAGCCTGCTGCTGATCCAACAGCGCTCCATCGTGTGGGTTCAAACTGAAGAAGATCGAGGTATTGTTCGGCATGGAATCATCCTACTACACAACCGTGGTCTGTTCCGATGTGGTCTATTCCAACTATCTTGTATAACCATGGCAATTATAGCACAGTAGAAACATATTGCGCCGGACTCGATCCCGGCTTGCAATCTTTTCCTCCCATATGTGAACAGGTTCTCCCACCCTGTAACACATGCGAGGAGACGAAGCGAAATGATAGATATACTATCCCCACCATTGGAGATAAAATTGCATCATTGGAGAGTTTACTCCCCACTCACGCCAGAATAATGGACGATATACGTCCACGTTACCCCACACATCGGAGTGAACGGTGAGATAGGCGTCCCCTGACCGAGGGGGAGTCGATATACGTCCACGTTACCCCACACATCGGAGTGAACCCTATGTTATCCGTCACGATCTGAACAGTTCCCCCATCTCGCTATGGAAAAAAATATTCTGAACAGCTCCCCCATCTTCCCTCCCCCATCTGTCATCTTGCCGTTATGTGCTAATCGTAGTACAATGGAGGGTAACCTTACTCATTTCTGCCCTTATCCTGCGATGTCGCAGGATGCGGTAAGGACGCAGGGAGCGAACGATGACCCAACCAGTCGTTTGCCAAACAGAACTCACTACCGCCATGTGCTACTAAACAGGGCCTCTGTGCGCTTTATGCGCTCCGAGGCCTTGCCGATTCTATAGCCCTGCTTTGCTCGGTATCGTTGGGAACTGACCGGGCGAATGAAGGCTCCGATGGAGGAAACCTATGGACCTTATCATCAAAAATCGCAACAACAGCAAGGTAACCGATCGTCAATGGACACACATCGAGGAGAAGATTGGCAAGCTTGAACGCTACATGGATGTGATTACCTCGGCGACGATCGAGATTTCGCACGAAATGCAACGTGGTGCGGGCGAGGTATATCGCGTACAGGTGACGCTGATTGGCGAACATGGGATTATTTTACGCGCTGAGGAGTACGCCACTGACCTGTTCGCTGCCATTGATGTGGTACAGAGCAACCTCCAACGACAGATCAAGCGCTACAAGGAAAAGCACTGGCGCCGCGGCAAACTCCGCCGTCAGGGCGGTAAATTTGTTCAACCCGATCTCGATCTGGTCGGGGTGCCTGAATACAAATCCGACGAATGGACAGAACCACCGCAACTGGTTCGTATGAAAAAGTTCGCGCTGAAGCCGATGTTTAGCGATGAGGCAGTGGAACAGATGGAGCTGCTGGGTCACAACTTTTTTATGTTTCGTGACGCTGACACGGCACGCGTGAGCGTGGTCTATCGCCGCAAAGATGGTAATTATGGCTTGATTGTGCCTGAAGAGGACTAATCGGCACAGATCTGAAACCATAGCTCACCCCAGGCTGAGGCGCGGATTCATCACCTCCGCGTCTCGGCCTTCTGGTAACAGCTCGTACCCCACAAAAGTCTCTTTTTAAGTCAAAGGGGCAACGACTCGGCCACCATTGAGAGTGGACAAATCGGACATACGTGCACCGCATCTCGGAAGGGACGCCCTCTGCTTCGCCCCTCATCGTCTCGTGCCAGGCCGGTGGACGCAGCCGCCTCCTCGCCTCACGCCTCGCGTCGCTTCACTACGCTCCCCCTGACCACAAACGAAAGGGGACATTTGTCCCATATGTAACGGGCAATCCGTCCCTATGCGTCACGCCTACAATACGATATGCTTATCCCATCACCCGATGGGATATACGAAAGCCCTGATCAAGGAGGACAATCATGGCAAACCCGAAACTAGGAAATCCGGCAGTTGTTGGTCTGGCAGCGTTTGGCTTAACGACGATGGTTTTGCAGTTCCACAATGTGGGTTGGATGGGCACTGGCCCGGTTATCTGGCTCGGTTTGATTTTTGGTGGTCTGGCCCAGCTGATTGCTGGTTTGCAGGAGATGAAGACTGGCAATAACTTTGGCTACAGTGCGTTCACATCCTACGGAGCATTTTGGATTGCTCTCGCATTGATGCTGATTGGCAATACCGCTGGCTGGTTCGTCGCCAGTACCACTGATGTCGGCTGGTTCCTGGTTGCCTGGACGCTCTACACGGCGATTATGTGGGTTGGCTCGATGCGCATCAATAGTGCCCTGGCCTGGACATTTACGAGCTTGCTGCTGGGCTTTATTTTGCTCGATCTGGCACATTTCGGCTTCCCAGCAATGACCGTGGTTGCCGGGTATGTGCTAATGGTCTGTGCGTTACTGGCCTGGTACGTGATGGCTCACATCATTTTTGCTGATGTCTTCGGGCGTGATGTACTCCCGGTTGGTAAGCCGTGGATCACAGACCACCGGTCAGCACCAACCAATGTCACGGTCAGCGAACTTCAGCCCGAAGTCGTATAGATGTACGGGTTACGTAATCACTCCCAAATAACCTCTCTCTCGCCTGCGGCAGTGGAGGGGGGAATAGCCGGGAGAGCACTATCCTGAAGGCGAAAACCATCTGATACGGGACAACCGCGTAACTCATATAAATGAACGCTCTATATGAGATAGAAGCAAAGGAAAGAGCGGTCACCAACAAGGGTGATCGCTCTTTCCACGAATATGGACGCTCAGGAGACCCGGCATGACCCACCCGATCGGTATTCTGATCGCTGATGATTACATGATGGGACGTCACACCTTAAGTCAAATGTGTACCACTGAGCCAGATACAGCGGTCATCGGACAGGCCACCAACGAACAGAAAACGATGAAAGTTGTCCCCAATCTTGCACTACCGCAAGGTCTTCCTGCAAATTTCCCCAATGTCTCAATGCTAACCGTTCAGCGTTCACGGTTTAGCGTCTGGCTCTGAGAAGCGCTGCACACGCGGACGTAGCGTGATGTAGAGTTGATCACCAATCAACAACCGCCGATGCTGGCGACGGGCAGCATTGGGTGAACGCCAGAAGGAGAGGCGGCCCTGCGCAGCATACCGTGTCTGGAGCGCTGCCAACACGTGCTTGCAGTTGATGCCGCCGTGTTGCGCCCATGGGCAGGTGCAACGGCCTGCTGGCCGATCAGGATCAAGAACAACTTCATAGTAGACATCAGGCCGGATGGCACTGGTCACCAGATAGACCCCGTGTTCCGGATCATGCGGAATAACCGCCAGCCGCCGACTGGCCTGCTGTAGTTTTTTCACATGTACCACACTGCGGTGGCCCGCTTCACGCATATTCATAGTACGTACGGTTGCTCTTTCTGCCTGGTTGCCAACCAGCACCCTGATGCAGAAGGATAACTCACAGAGCGGGTGGGCTGACAGCATATACTTATCTTATGTCAATTATATTCTACCACAAAATGAACATATGTGCTTTATTATCCGGTTCACGGTTGATGTGGTACAATATCGGATAGATGCGTTCAAAATCTGCCAGATGAGTAATGACAGCGATCAATGACAGAATATATCACAACCATTGGACTGGAAGTACACGCACAGGTACGCACTGCCTCGAAGATGTTCGATGCCTGTAGCGCTGATTATGCTGGTGGCGAGCCAAACACGCGCACCTCGGTGGTTAGCCTGGGCTTGCCCGGTGCATTACCGGTCATTAACCAGCGGGCAATTGAGCTGGCGGCGCTCAGTGGACTGGCACTGAACTGCTCGATCAACTTGCACTCGATTTTTGCACGTAAGTCGTATATTTATCCTGACCTGCCCAAGGGCTATCAGATTACGCAGTATGATCAGCCACTATGCAGCAATGGCTGGATCGAAATTCGTGCCGATGATGGCAGCATGAAACGGATCGGGATTGAGCGGCTACACATTGAGGAAGATACCGGGCGGCTGGTGCATATGCCCGATGGCTCTTCGCTGATTGATTACAATCGTAGCGGGGTGCCGCTCATGGAGATTGTCAGCGAGCCAGATATTGCCTCGCCTGAAGAGGCGCGGCGCTATTTCCAGAAGTTGCGCCAGATCTTGATGTGGATTGGGGTAAATTATGGCGATATGGAACACGGCGAACTGCGTTGCGACGCCAATGTGAGCGTACGTCCACGTGGCCAGCACGAGTACGGTGTGAAGGTTGAGATCAAGAATATGAACTCCTTTCGCGCTGTAGAGCGGGCGCTGGTGTATGAGGTACAACGACAGATTCAGGCACTCGAAGCAGGCGTGACAATTGTACAGGAGACCCGCGGCTGGAATGAGACGCTGGGCATTACCGTTGGGCAGCGCAGCAAGGAATTCGCCCACGACTACCGCTACTTTCCAGAACCGGATATTCCGCCGCTGGTTCTGGATATTGACTGGGTTGCGACACGCCAGGCCGAACTGCCCGAATTGCCAGACGCACGCCGGGCACGGTTTGAGGCCGAATATAACCTGAGTTTACAGGATGCAGAACTGCTGACGATGGAACGCTCAGTGGCCGATTATTACGAAGCTGCAGTTGCCGCGGCGCAGGCGGTCAATGGCAGTGCGAAGGATGTGGCGAACTGGATAACCGGTGAACTCTTCCGCCTGCTCAACGATAGCGGCGAGCCGCCAGGCTGCATGGCCGTGCGTATGCCGCCAGCACATATTGCCGACGTGCTGGCACTGCTCGCCAGAGGCACGATCACCCGCACTGTCGCCAAACAGGTGTTTGAGGAGAGCTTCCAGAGTGGTCGGGCACCGTCGCAGATCGTGGACACCAGAGGGCTGACACAGATTAGCGATGCTGACACGCTGACCACGCTGGCACGGGAGATTATCGCTGCTAACCCCAGGCCTGTTGCTGAATATCGCAACGGCAAAACCTCGGCTATTCAGTTTCTGGTTGGCCAGATGATGAAGGCTACGAAGGGCCAGGCCAACCCGCAAACCGCACGGGCGGTGCTGGAGGACGAGTTGAATGCGAGCTAGTCGTTACCGATGTACATCCAGATAGCTCGCTCCCCGGAGCGTATGACAGTATCAACACCCTGGTTTGCGAAAGGGCAAACTGCTGCAGAACTGATCGCCAGTGGGAAGGCTCGGTATGCCTTGAGCCTGGCCCGCCTGCGGCGGCACCAACCGGAACTGGCGCTGCTCAGTCTGCTTGGCAGCCTCGATAACGTGCTACGCGGCTATCTGCTGCTGCACCACAGTCAGACAGTAGAGGACGATTGGGAAGCGTTACTGGCAGCGGCACAGAACGAACCAATGCATCCGCTCTTGCCCGAAGAAGTACAGCGCTTGCAGCGTATGCATCACCTGCGCATGCGGATTGTACAAGGTGATACGGTGACACTGGCCTATGACACGGTGTTGACCTATCAGCAGTTCGTGACCATGCTGCTCACCCGCTATGGCGTGCCCATAGCGCGCCCGGAAAGCATTCCTGACAGTTTGCGGTTGCGCCACGATACTACACCATTGAGCGCACGCCGACTGTGGCGACAGTATCGCACTCAGTTTATAGCGGTATTGCTGATCGGGCTGCTGTTGCTCGTGGGTGCCCTTACGACAAGGTTTGTACAACAGCAACGTGCTGCCCTGTTAGCCACTAGCGCCGAGTCAGTCGCAGCGCTGACCGCCCAACCCGATAATTCGCGCCCCCTGTCAGGCATTCTTGCCCCTCGCACGCTGGCTCCCGGTCATACGGCCTATGTACGTGCCGATGTTGTTGATGGGCTGCCGCTGCAAGCACAACCCGGCACAGACAACACCATTCCAGTGCGGCTCTACCTGGAACGCAACACGGCAGTAGAGGTGCTGGCTGGCCCGGTAGAAATGGATGGGATGGTGTGGTGGCATGTACGTGTGGCAAATCAGCAGGGATGGTGTGCTGGCGAATTTCTCGAAGTGCGCTGACACAGCATGAGCAGTTTGCGGTATAATGGAATGCTGCAAGCCGGGGTGGCGGAATGGCAGACGCTGCGGTCTTAAAAACCGTTGGGGGCAACCCCGTACGGGTTCGACTCCCGTCCTCGGCACCAGCAGTAGAGTGCGGCAAACAGCCTCTGTCCTTGTCTGAGGATGGAGGCTGTTGCCCTGCGCCTGAAGGCGCGGTTCACCCTGCCTGAAGGCCGCCTGCGTGGCCTGCCAAAGCCGCCCTGCGGCGGCTTTGCAGACGGAGCCGGGGGCTTCAACCCCACTGCGGACTTTCTTTCAGACCGCCCACACGATGTGCTATAATTCCATAGACGATCTCTATTATCCCCAGGTTGTATATGAGTGGCTGCGAGACATCTGCCATGCAATCCGCGTTAGATGTGTATCCCGATACCACGGGAGCCGATCAGTCTCATACCGTAAACGCAGATCCAATCTTGCAATTGACCCAGTTGCTCAACATTTCGTCTTATCTCGTCTCCATTATGGATCTGGACGAACTCTTGATGCGCGTGGTAACACAGGTTGTGGACACTTTACCATCAGTGCAAGGTGGTATCCTCTGGCTCTATGATCGGCGATCGGGCGGGATACGGGTAGCTACCAGTTATGGATTGCCGCTTACCTCGACCACCTATACCGATCTTCAGAGCTGTCAACTCGAACCGGGTGAGGGTGCGTCTGGTCAGTCACTCCAGAGAAATGAACCGATTCTCATCGAAAGCCGAATTCATTATCGAGAAATCATCGAGCGGCTTAACCCACACAATCGGGAGCTTTTTCAGCACATAAGCGATCAACTTCCTGCAACATTGACGAGTGTATGCATTCCATTGCGTGTGGGTAATGAGGCGGTAGGGGTATTGGAATTCATCAACCTGGGGCCAACCGCTGATGGTTCGCTGTGGCAACCGCTTGGCAGGGATAGTCTACCCGTGTTGCAAACATTTGGTAATCTCGTCGCGGCTACTATCAAAAAAGCGCAGTTGTATAGCCAGATCCAGAGTCATCGCCGGCGACTTGATGCCTTTGATGCCGTGGTCACAGCCATCAGCACGGCTACGGATCTCAATGATCTGATGTATAGTGTCCTGGATGTAGTACTGGGCCTCGTCCCAGCTTCTTCCGGTGCGCTGATGCTGCTAGATCCAGCACAGGCACGCCTTACTCTGGGAGCTTACTATGGGCTTCCGGCTGAGTATGTTCTGAGTATCCAGAGTTTTCCCGTTGTAGGAGCATGTTGTGAAGAGGTAGTACGGTATGGTCAGCCTACTTTGCGTCCTTTGCTGGAAGAACGAGGGGAACAGAATCTGCTAGAAGCTGGCCTTGCCAGTTGTGCCTATCTGCCGCTGCTCGCAGGTGGCACGGTGGTCGGTGTGCTGGGGTTGTACGGTGAGAGCAATCTTCTGGATTGGGTAGACATGACCACGCTGATGCCTCTCGGTAATCAAGTAGGCTTTGCCATTGCCAATGTGCGGCTCTATGAGGATAGTCAGGTAGAACGACGCAAGCTTAACACGGTGATCAACAGTATTGCTGAGGGCGTTGTACTCTGTGATCGCCAGGGTCGGCTAGTCCTGGCAAATGAGGCAGCTATGGCGCTGTTGAGCCTTGAATCGGTACCTTTCCAACAACCACTCAGTGAGATGACGGATTTCTATGGCATTCGTGATACCGAGGGCCAGCCATTACCGGTTGAACAACTCCCAATGGCCCGTGCGCTCTCTGGTGAGATTTTTCATGATTATCGGGTGTTATTGTGTGGGGCCAGTGGTACAGATACGGTGATGAGTTTTAGCGGTGCACCAGCCCGTGCCGATAGTGGTGACATCGAAGGAGCCGTGGTGATTTTTCGTGATATTACCGCCAGCCAGAAGTTGGAACGTGCCAAAGATGAATTCCTGGCGATTGCAGCCCATGAACTGCGTAGCCCCCTGGCTGCTGTGCGGAGCTATGCTGACCTGCTGCTGCGACGCGAGCAGCAGCGCAACGATGCCGATGCACGTGACGTGCGTGGGTTAACCATTCTGTCGCAGCAAGTGACGCATATGCTCCGTATGGTTGATAACCTGCTGGATGTATCACGCCTGGATGCCGGGCAACTGGGATTGCAAATTCAACGGGTGAACCTTGTTCCTCTGGTAGCGCAGGTGCTTGACCAGCAGCGGCCAGCCGCTCCCAACCATGAACTCGTTTTGTATCCTTATGCTCAAGAGTTGTGGGTGCAGTGTGACTCTTTGCGTATTCGCCAGGTATTAACAAATCTGGTCAGCAATGCCGTCAAATATAGTCCAGCCGAGACCCAGATTACGATTCGGCTCACGACGCGTGAGGTATTGGTTGAAAAACAGGCTGGTGAACCTGAAGCGCCGGTTGATACAGGGAGGAAACCGGTTGGGCGTGAGGCACTTATTTCCGTCAGTGATGCAGGCAGTGGTATATCGGCTGAACAACAAGCGCACCTCTTTCAACGCTATTATCGTGCTGGTGGGCGGCGCACAGAAGGTCTGGGATTAGGCCTATATCTCAGTCGCCAGTTCGTGCTGATGCATGGCGGAACGATCTGGGTTGAAAGCGTTGAAAATAAAGGGAGTACATTTTACTTTACATTGCCTATCGAAGAATGAAGGGTTCATCATAGCGGAGTTTTATCCATATGCACTTCAAGGACTATATTACCCAGTTGCCCGCCTATAAACCAGCAAAGCTGATTGCGCAGTATGGCACAGACATTGTGAAACTGTCGTCCAACGAGAATGCCTGTGGCCCATCACCAGCCGCGCTGACAGCGTTGCACGCTGGATTGGAACAGATTCATCGCTATCCCGATAGTTCAGCCAGCGCGTTGCGCACAGCCCTGGCAACCAGAGCTGGATTATCACCTGAAATGGTGCTGTGTAGCAATGGTTCCGATGAATTGGTATCGCTCCTGTGCCTGGCCTTCTTGCAGGAAGATGATGAAGTGGTTATGGCCGAGGGCACCTTTATCAGTTATCTGCTGCGCACATTAATGATGGGCGGGCGGCCTGTACGCGTGCCTCTACGCAACTATACTCATGATCTGGTGGCAATGCTGGCAGCGATAACCGCACGTACCCGTCTCGTTTTCATTTGTAATCCGAACAACCCCACGGGCACCACGTGCGGCGCGGATGAGATGCGCGAATTTCTCGCCCAGGTACCAGACTCTGTTCTGGTGGTGGTCGATGAAGCCTATATTGAATTTGCCACGCGGCCCGATTATCCTGATCTATTGCCCGAACTACGTGCTGGACGCTTAAATCTGATCCTGCTGCGGACTTTTGCCAAGATCTATGGCCTGGCTGGATTGCGTCTTGGCTATGCTTATGCGCATCCAACGCTTACCGGGTACCTGGATCGAACGCGACCGACATTCAATGTGAATGCGCTGGCGCAGATGGCCGGCATTGCTGCCCTCAGCGATACGGATCATGTTGCGCGTAGCCGTGCCCATGCGAATGATAGCCGCCGATTCTTTGAACGCGAACTGATCGCGCTAGGACTCCATCCCATTCCTGGTGAAACGAATTTTGTTGCCGTTGATGTCGGCGATGATCTGATCGTAACCGAAGCATTGTATCAACGCGGATTTACGGTCACGCCCTTAACGGGATGGGGTCTACCGGGATATATTCGTGTTTCGTTTGGCACCACTGAGCAAAATAGACGCTTTATTGCTGCGCTGGCAACGGTGCTGGCCCACTAAACGCTGGGCAACGTTCCTGCCTATATCATCTGTAGACCAGAAGGCCAACGAACCGTCCCACCACACCTCTCGTACATGGTATCAATCGCTCGTGAATCGTGAAGAAAGAGTTTTCATAATCAGGAGATAACGATGTTTACGCACGTTCATAACATCAGGCTACACTATGAAGATCAGGGACAGGGATCAGCTATTCTGCTGATTCATGCTTTTCCACTCAGTGGCACCATGTGGCAACCACAAATCGCGGCACTCGCTCCGTATTTTCGTGTCATTGCCCCTGATGTACGCGGCTTCGGTGCAAGTGACGTTCCACCTGGCCCATACTCTATGGATCTGTTTGCAGCGGATCTGGCTGGATTATTAGACAACCTCGGCCTTGAACAGGTGATACTGGGAGGTCTCTCGATGGGAGGCTATATTGCCTTTGCCTTTATGCGCCACTATCCTGGCCGTGTACGGGCACTGTTTCTGTCCAATACCCGTGCCAACGCAGACACACCAGACGCTCGGGCTGGACGTGAAATCAATGCGCAACTGGTTGAACGTCAGGGTACAGGTGCCATTGCCGACAAAATGCTCCCTACGCTGCTTGCTGCGAATGCCACGCCGGAACTGCAGGCACGTGTGCGCGGCATCATCGAACGGAATCAGCCACAGGGCATTGCTGCTGCTTTACGTGCTATGGCGCTCCGACAAGATTCAACTGATCTGCTAAAACAGATTCATGTTCCGACGCTGTTTATAGGGAGCAGCGCGGATAGCCTTACCACACCTGCGGTTTTGCGCCAGATGCAAGCAGCGGTTGTAGGGAGCCAGATGGTTGAAATCCCCGAGGCGGGCCATCTGTCCAATCTAGAGCAACCGGATGCCTTTAATGCGGCATTGCTCACATTTTTGCGTGCCCTGTAATTGATCGGGATCATCGAGTCTGCTGGTTGACCTGGCGTTCTTGATAGTCTTGTCCCAGAATAATCAGAATGTCCGTGTTATAGGGTGCCGGTGGCACATTATCGGCGGGTGGTACGTAAATATAGCCCGATGGAACGCCCAGCAATTCAGCCAGGCGCTGGCGTGTTTTGGGATACCCCGCATAATCAATAATAACCGTGTGGTCATAATTTTCCTGCGCATCAGCAGCAGCATTCATCAGAAACCCCTGTGATGTCAGTGTATTCGTCACCCGCGTTGCCAGGCCCGGAACACCGGCTCCATTGTGTACCTGGATCCAGGCCAGTTCTGCCTCTGGCCCGGCCAGTAACCGTGAGACTTGCAACGCAACGTCGGACTGATTCCAGTAAATATCCGAACCAACTTCGGCCAGTACCTGCACATCATCAGGATTAATACTCAGGTGCAAAATTCGTTCGGGTGTCAGTACATGTGCCAGATTGACCAGATCATGAATAACGCCGGGATCGCTAATTGGCATAGTCGTCGCAACACTGTCTTCCAGGTCTTTTACCAATCTGGGAAAAAGCGCCGCCTGGTCGAGCAGTCCCCGCCGACGGACATCGCGTAGCATCGCATGCAACACCTG
The DNA here is from genome assembly GCA_034435975.1 of Chloroflexaceae bacterium. Classification (GTDB taxonomy): domain Bacteria; phylum Chloroflexota; class Chloroflexia; order Chloroflexales; family Chloroflexaceae; genus CAKZQX01. Next base: position 30,119 of record DAOTWD010000120.1, read on the forward strand.
CTGCTGTCGTCGGCTGCGACCAAAGTCGTTCTCACTATGCCGTGAGCGGGCATAGCGTAAGGCCGTATGCCCATCGAGCACCTGCAAGCCCGCCGGGATGTACAGTCGTTCGTAGCCCAGATCTTCAGTGGGATACTCGGCATCCAGCAGAGGGCGAGGAACATCGACGGTAATACCACCCAGTGTGTCAACTATCCGTTCAAACCCATGAAAATCAACCTGAGCAATATAATCGATATTCAGGCCCAAAAAGCTTTCGACCGTCTCAGCCGCAAGTGCGCCCCCGGCGGCCGAGGGATCGGTATCACTCCCGTATAACTGAGCCGCATTGTTGTAGCCATACATGTAGGCAGTGTTGATTTTTTGCTGGCCCACACGCGGTATCTGTACGACAGTATCCCGTGGTACCGACAGCATACTGGCCCACTCTTCGCCAGGATGGACATGGACGACAATGAGCGTATCGCTGCGGACTCCATCATCAGGATCGTCACGTTTGTCAACCCCGATAAGCAACACCGTAAATGGGTCACGCAACGTAGGCGCATACGGTACTTCGGCGGTTGGATTGGCTGTAAGCGGATCGAGAACGATCAGACGACGCGGATCCGCCTGTTGGATAACGTCGAGCGATTGCACCACGTAGCGCAACGCGATGGCCACCGACAGCCCCAGTACGAGTACAATCAACAAGAGACCGACCACAAAAAAACCACAACCACTCTGTCGTACCGGTCGTACCGGTGCTATACTGGTACGTCGTAGTGCAACGCGCTCACGGGCAGTAAGCTGGGAACGTGGTGAACGCGAGGGAGGCATAGCTGACATCAGGTTCCTCATTCTACGCAAATACATCTCCCCGTGCTGGGGAATGTTCGTCTGGAACAGGTACAGAGGCCATAAGCCCTACGAAACCTTCTTCTCGGCTCGTAGGAGCGATTTTGCCGCCACCATAGGCTGAACAAGCAACGAAGGGAGGGTCAGTGCCTCTCCAAATCCAAACCACCTCATCGGAACGGTTACCAATAAGCTGTCATGTGCCTGGAGTACACAAGTTACGCAGTGAGAGATGTACGGCATGACACGGCAGGTCAATCGTATCCAAAGGGAGCCACATATACGGCCACAAATATGCGTTCTTCCGACACGAAGAGATCATAGTATCGCCGGTACATTATTGGGAGACCTGGTTGCATCACGTATACAGATGCACACTGTGTCCCTCCTGCTACATTATAGCAAGCCTATCTCAATTGTAAAACTCCGCTTGAGCTGGGATGGAGCGATACCTGGGATCAAGCCGGAACCCGGCTTTTACGATGAGCTATAACGATCACAATCATGACCGCCCGTCCAACGCTGAAATAAATCATCCGGCAACATAATGTTTAGCACATCAAGGACACGGTTAACGGTTTGATTGATAATATCATTCAAGGTATGTGGACGATGATAAAACGCCGGTACTGGCGGCATAATAATACCTCCAAGTTCGGCAACTTGGGCCATCAGCCGCAGATGCCCCAGGTGCAGAGGTGTCTCACGAGTTACCAGCACGAGCCGCCGCTGTTCTTTGAGCGTCACATCAGCCGCTCGTACCAACAAATTGTCGGTGAATGAGAGTGCAACCGCACTTAATGTTTTCATGGAACAGGGAATGATTACCATACCGGTCGTCACAAATGAGCCACTCGAAATAGCGGCAGCAATGTCGTTCATCCGATAGGTCGTTCCCGCCAGTGCTTCAACATCACGCGGATCATAATCTGTTTCCAGGGCGATTGTCTGACGTGCCGCGCTGGTCATGACCAGATGGGTTTCAATCGTTGACACCGCTTGTAAGACCTCTAGCAAACGAATGCCATAGATCACTCCAGTTGCCCCAGAAATACCAACAACCAGACGTTGAGTCATGATTCCCTCAAATAACCAGGATGTACACAGTTGTCTGATCACCTTGCGTTCTCGCCTGCGGCGAAATTCAGGTTGCAAAGAGCGTTTTTCCCACACGGTCACAGGTGAAAAGACACGGTGGTTGAACGACCGCGTACGTCCGGTCAAATAATCGCCAGATCTGGCTATATGTTATAGTCGTCCTATCTGTAATTGTAAACCAGAATCCCGGCTTTCATCTGAGTAGCGCTCCGTCCAGGCGAAAGCCGGGACTTCAGTAGTTCACGCTCATTCAGGTTTACGTAACCGTTCAGGGAGTGAGAAAATAGCTGTCAGGAAATAGGAAATAGGGAACCATTGGAGCGGACTTCTATCTCTCCTTTCTATCTCCTGTTTTCTAATTGTGCGTTCTCTAGGTCTGTTACCGTGCATTCTTGCAGGAGAGGTGGTCATAGCATACCCTGGGGTACCAACCCTGGTTGTATACAGGTGTACCAGCGTTCATTCTCTTTTCATACAAAAAGGAGCATGCCAGTGGCACGCTCCCTTTGTTGCAATCATTACGTGGATCAGGTTATAGGCTGCTGGATCAGGCAGGCAGGGGCGAAGTCATACCACCTGGCGCAACCACTTCGGGTGTTATGCCTTCACCTTTCTCAACACCACCTTGCTTACCATTCAACTCAAAACTACCGCGCGGAATACGACCCAGTATATCACGCAAGCGATCGCCTTCAAGCGTCTCAAACTCCAGCAATGCGTTCGCCATATCGTTCAACACCGGGCGATACTTCTCCAGAATAGTCATTGCCCGATGATAGGCCTCGGAGACAAGCCGATGAACTTCTTCATCAATAATCCTGGCCACGTCTTCGCTATAATTGCGTTGTTCGCTTATTTCACGTCCCAGGAAAATTAACTCATCCTTCTCACCAAAGGCAATTGGGCCAAGTTTAGGACTCATCCCATAGCGGGTGATCATCGAACGTGCCGTCTTCGTTACCGTACTGATATCCCCACTGGCACCAGTTGTAATGTCACCAAATACAATCTCCTCGGCTGCACGACCGCCAAGAGCCATTGCCAACTGGGCCTCAAACATGGATGAACTATAGTAGCGCCGATCCTCATCAGGTATCATCAGCGTATAACCGCCAGCCATCCCACGTGGAATAATTGTCACCTTCTGCACCGGATTTGCATCAGGCATTGCCTGTGCGACAATGGCATGCCCCGACTCATGATACGCCGTAATTAACTTTTCCCGATCCGTCATCACCCGGCTGCGACGCTCTGGCCCCCCCATCATCACTCGCTCGATGGCATCTTGCAGCTCGGCCATACCGATCTTCTTCTTGGAACGTCGAGCAGCAAGAATGGCTGCCTCGTTCACGGCATTCATGAGATCAGCACCGGAAAAGCCAGGAGTCTGGCGGGCAATAACTTCCAGGTTCACATCTTCCTCAAGCGGTTTGCCCTTAACATGTACCTTGAGTACAGCTATGCGCCCACGAACATCGGGTGCATCCAGCACGACCTGGCGGTCAAACCGTCCCGGTCGCACCAGCGCCGGATCAAGAACATCTGGCCGATTAGTAGCGGCGATGATAATCACGTTTGTATTGGTATCAAAACCATCCATCTCAACCAGTATCTGGTTCAGTGTTTGCTCACGCTCATCATGTGAACCACCCAGGCCAGCCCCACGTTGACGACCGACCGCATCGATCTCGTCAATAAAGACGATACAGGGCGCATTGCGCTTGGCCTGGTCAAAAAGATCGCGCACACGACTGGCACCAACACCCACAAACATCTCAACAAACTCAGAGCCGCTGATCGAAAAGAAAGGTACTCCTGCTTCACCGGCTACTGCACGTGAAAGGAGTGTTTTACCGGTTCCAGGTGGCCCCACCATAAGCACACCACGTGGAATGCGGGCCCCCAGATTGGTAAACTTATCAGGAAACTTCAAAAACTCTACCACTTCGGTCAGATCTTGCTTGGCCTCCTCCTGACCAGCAACATCGGCAAATGTAATAGTTGGCTTGTCACCGGCAAACATACGGGCACGGCTCTTGCCAAAGGAAAGCGCCTGATTATTGCTGCCCTGAGCCTGGCGCATAAAGAAGACAAAAAAACCGATCAACAGGAGCGTTGGTAGCAGAACAGTGACAATGCTCAATAGTCCACCCCAGGCGGGGGCAGGTCTGACATTGACCACCAGTTGTTGCCCATCAGGAAGTTGCAATGGAACATCATACTGGGCCAGCAGCGACATGATGCTATCACCGCTTTCCAGACGTGATCGGTATCTTGTCGTAGGATTATCAAGAGGCGTAATAATAATTTGTTCATCGCCCGCCTGCGCTTCGATCTCTTTGATTTTGCCAGCGCGGGCATCGCTAATGACTTGCGCAATCCCTATCTCATCGCTCTGCGTGGTACTTTGTCCAAAATACTGAAAAAAGAGAGCCAGCGCTGCGACCAGAATGATTAAATACACGAAACTATTTTTGAGCCAACGGTTATCACCCATGCTCTCTATCCTTCTCTTTGTGGAATGATACCTCTGAATGTGGCCTCAGACTGTGTCTGAGAACGTGCGGGAGTTTGTTAAGATCAGGCTGAGATGATAGCATTATACCAAAAGGGTGTAGTAGCGGCAAGGAGTCCTCCAGGCTATCTCTGCTCTTTCTCTACATATGGGTATAGACGTGCGATTTGAGAATACCAATATAGCCCAGGTTGCGATAACGTTCACCAAAGTCTAGTCCATAGCCGACAACAAATTCATTGGGAATGTCAAACCCCAGGTAATCTATCGTAACATTCGCAATACGCCGCTCTGGTTTATCCAGCAATGCACAGATGCGAAGACTGGCCGGGTTCCGTCGTTTAAGCTGGCTGCACAGGTATTCCAGGGTTAACCCACTATCAATAATGTCTTCAACAATTAACACATGCCAGCCGGTAATGTCGGTATCCAGATCTTTGAGCAGACGTACTACTCCGCTTGATTCAGTACTCTGGCCATAACTCGAAATGGCAATAAAGTCGATCGCCAGTGGCAGATAAATGCTCCGTGCCAGGTCGACAATAAACATCATACAACCCTTGAGGACACCGACTAATAGGAGATTATCGATACCAGCATAGTCACGACTAATCCGTGCGCCCAATTCAGCTACTCTCGCCTGAATGTGTGTCTCTGGTATCAGTACGCGCTCAATATCTTTATCCATAGGCATCCTGTTCCTACTAGTTTATTCTACATCCGTGACAGTGTCACCCACAGCATATGCTTCGTAGCAGGCGTAGCCTGAAATCGGTCATCGGCCCGTAATCCAGCGATCCACACTATTGCGGTAGGCGTTGCCAGCACCGGCCAGGCATCACGCAGGGTATGGGGTAATTTAACGTCAACAAAGAAATCCTGTAATTTCCGGCTGCCACACCCACCTGCGGGCCGAAAGCGATCACCCGGTTGTCGGCAGCGCATGAACAGAGGCTCAGTAAGGATCGCCGCATCGAGTGCGACCCACCAGCACCAATCATTGTCGGCTGGCAAACTGTCGGGCCTGGTATAGCTGCTGATCACCTGCCAACCCCCTCCCAGGTGGGTGATACCTGGAACCTGTAGTGGTAGTCGTTGCACTTCCAGCTGGGGAAGACTATAGGGCGATGCCGGAGCGCCTACTATCCTGGTTCGATCACTACCCGGACGTTTCATACGCATTACCATAATATGCGTCGCATCGACCCGCAACAACAGGCCGGCCCCCAGGGAGTATTGATAGCCTGTTGTGCCAGACGCCACCCTGCGCCCGGCTTCTACCTGTTCATACCTCAACCCATCATAGCTCCCCAATCGTTGTGCAGCTCGTCGTAATGCATAGCGTTGTAAGACCACGGGCAAGTCACTCCAGTGGTTTCGATCAAACCATATAACGCCTGGTTGCTCTGTGACCAGGTCTGGCCATACCTGATCAAGCTGGGATTGAATATAGGCATAATCATCACCACAAATCTGTGCGGTACGTGTGAGTGCAGCCGCAATATGCTGATTATAGGTTGCAAGATAGGGGAGCAACTCGGCCCGAATACGGTTGCGACGGTAACGTGCGGCCTGATTAGAAGGGTCATCCTGTGGGGTCAGAGCACATTCGCGGCAATACTGTGCAATCTCGGCACGGGTGATCGACAGGAGTGGACGAAGCAACAACGGCGTTGATGTCTGTGGTTGTCCTGGACGCATCCACTGTTGATTGCCTGGTGTAAGCATGGCGTTGTTGCTCAATTCCTGCGATCCTCGTTGCCCCCATTCGGGCCAGGGAACCACTGCCCGCATACCACGCAATCCAGCCGGCCCGGCTCCACGCAACAGGTGGAGCAATACGGTCTCAGCCTGATCATCAGCTTGATGCCCCACAGCCACCGCATGCGCCTGCTGTACCTGCGCAATACGCGCCAGAAAAGCATAGCGCACATCACGGGCAATGGCATGCGCATTCTGGCGTCGCAGACGGGCGATAGAGGGAACATCAAGCTGCGCCACACTAATTGATAGCCCCCATGCCTCTGCCGTCTGTTGCACGAAACGTGCTTCTGCCGCCGATTGCTCACCGCGAAACCCATGATCGAGGTGGGCCACATGTAGCTGTGGCCCATTCTCACCTTGCAGTTGCCACAATACATGCAATAGACACAGGGAGTCCGGCCCACCGGAGACGGCCACGATCAGCATGGCATCCGATCGTAGCAACCCGACCTGGCGAAGAGCGGCACATACCACGTTACGAACTCGTTCAGTGATCAGCGCAGCGCTCATTGCAACATACCATCGGATTCTGTATGCACGCAGATATCGCGATACACACCAGCTTCCTAGCCCAGATACCAAAAAAGCGACGAACCTGGAGCCGTCCGTCGCTGGCACTGGTGCCGAGGGAGGGACTTGAACCCTCGACCTAACGATTATGAGTCGTTCGCTCTAACCACTGAGCTACCTCGGCTAATAGCGCATCATGTCTGTTGTATGCGCATCTTAATAATGGTACCACGCTCATCGGCCAGCGTCAAATGATCAGGTGTCAGGTATCAGGTACCTTGTTCCTCCCTGCAGAGACGCCAGCGTACTCATTCGGATTTGTGAGGCAGCCTGGGTGCCCGGTGCCTATCATCCCGAAGTATGTGGGGATACACGCGCTACGGATCAATCACTTGAACTGCGTTAGCGGCTATGGCGAGATCCCCGCACTACGGTGGGAATACACTCCCTACGGATCAATCTCTCGAACCCTACGCCCTTTTCACCTTCAGCAAAGAGGACACAAAGCTGGCTCTATTGGCCGACTGAACTCGCCTGCCCTCCACAGGCAACCATTAACTCGATCAGCAGTTGCCCGTGGCGTACCAGATCTTCCAACGGGATATGCTCATTAGCAGCCAGAATAGCACTGTCGTTGCGTGCCAGGGCTACGGTTCCAACCGGGATCCGCAGGTGTTGGGCAAAGAGTGCCAGCGGCTGGCTAAAAGGGCCAGAGGGCAAGAGTGTGAGTGGTTCTCCATAGACCGGAATCCCGGTGGCAACCAGGTGTTGTATAAATCGATGATCGGGCGAAGTACGGGCAGGTGGATAACCACCCGGTAATCGGGTGAGCTTAATATCGGTACAACTGCGTGCAATGAGTTGCTCCTGTACCAGGCTGAAAATAACATCGGGATGCTGGGCCGGAACAAGATGGAAATCCAACCGTGCTGTTGCCAGCGTAGGAATACTTGCCAGATGGCCATCTGGCTCAACCTTGAACGAAGAGAGATTACAGGTTGGGAGTGTTACTTCGGCCCGTACCAATGAAATGCCGGTCATGCCAAACAGAAACTCAGGCAGGTTCCAGACAACCTTCCGATCCGTTTCATCTAGCTTCGTTTGCCGAAGCGCGATGTTTTCATTGCGCGTGGGACCTTCCACCATATCGTAAAAGCCGTTAATGCGAATATCTTCGTCGTCACCTTTCAAATGCCCCAGTGCCCAGATGAGTCGCCAGGCAGGATTGATCACGCTTGCTGCCAGGCCGGGTGGCAAGGCATGAGCCGAGCCACTGGCCTGCAGTTCAATTTGTAACAGACCTTTGGTACCACTGTAGCAAAATGGCCGCTTCTGCTCATCACGCTCACCATTGCTACCTAACCCGGCATCTGCCCGCAGCAGGTCGATATGCTGCAGAATGATCTCTTCTAATTCAGGACTGCCGGTTAATCCAGCGCCTTCAACGACCATCACCAGGCCACACGGGAGGTCACCTTCGGTTGTGAGTAATGTGCGCAGCGCTGCCATATGGGCAACGAGCGGGCCTTTGCCATGTGCGACTCCCCGACCATAGATGACGCCTTCACGTTCTGCTAGTTGAAATGGCTCGTGAAACCATGCGCGCCAGGGACCAGTTGGGGCAACATCGTAGTGATGATAGAGCAACAGGGTAAACGGGGTACGCCCCCCTTTCCAGCCAAGGACAACTGGCGCTCCCTTGGTTTGAACCACTTTAACCGCCAATCCTACCTGGCGCAGCATATCGGCCACAAGACTGGCTGTAGCCGCCAATTCTTGCATCTGCCCGCTACTTGTGGGTTGAGCACACAGGCGTTGCAAATCCTTGATAAGTCGATCCACTGCAATAGATGTCGGAGTTGATACGTGGAGCATGCTTCAATCCATCAGAGCACCCCATGCGATTGCCGATAAGCATTCCTCGACAAAGATGCTATCTGACAATATCGCATACTTATGGTGGTATTTCTAGGCTTACGCTGTCTGATTATAATTATTATAGCACCTCAGTGCACCAATTGTAATAGAGTATGCCTATCCCAATGATCAATCGGGATCCTGGCGTGAGCCTGGATGAAGCAATCCGCAGGCTCACGCCGAGGCTCTGGTTTTCTTTTGACTCATGTCGTACGCGATAGCGTGACGCCTATACCCTTTGTGCATGCGGCGTCACGATCATGGATATGAAGGTACCGCATACGTTCTGTTATGTCAGGATTGCTGCATAGTACTCGAACGCGACATCCCCCCGTTTAGGAAGGCTCGGTGTGGGTTCGCCCCCTAAACCACCGTAAAGGAACGTGCGCAGGGGCTGTAGGCCCCGCACCCCGGCCGAGATGAAGTCGCGTTGGGGTACCAGGTATATCTATCATGGCCTGGTTGTTGTACGTATCCTGCTACCGTATCTTCCATAATCCACCTCGGAGACACGAAGAATATCGAGCTACGTGAGTGAAGTGATATGCTGGTACCTTTCAGTATCCCCGTGGTCAAAATAAACCGCGTAAGCCTGTTAAAACGGGATATCTTGATCGTCTTCGATCCCCGGCACGAAAGAGTCACTAGTGTCATAAAGCGCCTCATCGGACTCGCGGATAACTCGTGGTTCAGCACTGTCATCAGGGGTATCGAGAAACATAACCTCATAGCCACGCACATACGTTTTATAACGACGTTGTCCCGAATCTCGGTCTTCCCAGGAGTCAGTACGTAAGCTGCCAGAAACCATCACCCGCCGCCCTTTGCGCAAATACGTATTGCACACGTCAGCCAGTTTTTCCCAGACCTGAACATCGATCCATTCGGTGGCATACTCACGTTCACCATGGGCATTCCGCCCCGCAATACGGTTGGTCGCCACACTAAATTCACAGACTCCCCTACCATCCGTGGTAAACCGTAATTCGGGGTCACGGCCAAGCCGTCCGATCAACTGTACGGAATTAAGCGTCCCTTTCACTGAATACATCACGTGTCTCCTGCCTATGAGATAAGAAGTACTCACAAGATGCTACAGTCATACCTTCAATGCGCTATTATACATACTATACCGTTACGTAGACTCGCAGGTTACGACATAGGCGTGTTTATTTCTAGAAATTCAGTCAAGTCCGTGATGTGTGGTGCGGCGAACCTGGCCTTACTGGATGGCATACTGAAGGATGTCAGTTAATTCGGCCTCGGTCAGTGTGATTGGATTGCCCTGCATACTGCTGGCACGCCTGGCCTGGGCTACCACTGCAGGTATATCGGCTGCTGTGATACCGGATGCGGATAGGGATGGAAGTCCCAGTTCGCTGCCCAGTTGCTGCACCCACATCACGCCATCGCTGGCACGAGCCGTAGGCTGATCAGTGACGATCTGGGCAATCTGATCGTAACGTGCCAGGGCCGGTGAGTCTGGCGCACGTGCCTGTAATGCTTGCACATTAGCTGCCATCACAAACGGGAGCAGGCGGGCACAGATTACCCCGTGGGCGAGCGGAAACATGCCGCCCAGAGGTGCCGCGAGGCCATGCACCGCACCAAGCTTTGCATTCGCCAGAGCCAGGCCGCCACACAGGCTGGCAATAGCCATATCGGTGCGAGCTGACAGATCATAGCCGTGGTGGCATGCCTGACGTAGGGAGCGGGCGGCACGGGTAATTCCTTCGCGACAAAATCCATCGGTCAGTGGTGTAGCCGCAGGGGAAACGTATGGCTCAATACACTGCGTTAATGCATCCAGCCCGGTACTGGCAGTAATCGTCGGTGGCAGATCCAACGTGAGTTCGGGATCGATCAACGCCAGTCGGGGCAGCATCAACGGGCTGCGCATACTGACCTTCACATGCCGTTCCGGGACAGCCAGGACAGCATTGCGCGTCACTTCGGCACCGGTGCCAGCTGTGGTGGGCAGGGCGATATAAGGGGCGGCAGGGATAGTCAAGGGTTGCCCGCGGCCAACAACTTCCAGGTAGTCCAAGGGATCACCGGGATTGGTGAGCAACGCAGCGATAGCTTTGCCGGTATCAACCACACTGCCACCGCCCATGCCGATTACCAGATCGCAGTTAGCATGCTGTGCCTGTTGCAAGCCAGCGAGTACTAACGCTACCGTTGGCTCATGATCAACGGTGAAGATCGTGGTAGTGATGCCATGCGCATGCAACTGATCAACGAGCATTGCCATGCGCGTGGCCGAACGACCACCCACTACCAGTGCCCGTTGACCGTGTGCCGATGCCAATGATCCCACTTCATACAGCGTACCGGCACCGAACACGATGCGTGTCGCTGTCGCAAATTCAAACCGCATCGGGCAACTCCCACCGGGTATCAGCCGGGAAAACCGCAGTGTAGGTGATACTGGTGCGTGGTTCGGCCATCATATCGGCCACCGTGTCGCGCCAGCGGGCATAGTGTGCAGTAGCCTTGTGTTGCGCTGGCGCATCATCATGACGATAGATCTCCATCAGCACAAAGCGTGTCGGGTCATCCGCCTGCTGAATGACATCGAAGCGTACCACGCCTGGTTCCTGAATGCTATGGCGGGCATTGTCAAGCGTTGCAGTCTTGAACGCATCTACACAATCTGGCTTGACATGCACAAAGACATGCACAATACGCATAACGCTACCTTTCCTTATGATGCGAATGCGGGTATTGTACCACATCTCATATATCTCTCGTCTGACCCGCTCCACTTTAGCTGAACATATACAGGACGTACGCGGTGGTATAGGCCGATAGCCTTTTCGCCTGCAGCAGAGTAGTACGTGTTTCTTCTACACTGCTACAGGCCAGAACGGTCGGTGGAGAACCCACCGCATAACTTATGTAACCTGGCAGATGCGAGACGCACACCGATGGCCCGTATGGTGGAGCCAACGCGGTGTATCGAGGCCATCTTGATGCGGTACATGAAATCGTCGCAGCATGAGACGAAAGCCTGGAATCCAGAAGACACGTCAGATAGACTTGCTCTAGCAGCACAGCGACGTGACGGCTCCCAGGCCGAAAACACCTGTTGCTCTTTGAGACTACCGCCCCGAAGAGGAAGTGAGGGGAGCGGAGTGAGGAGTGAGAAAATAGCCGGCAGAACATAGGAAATAGAGAACCATTGGAACCATTGGAGAGGACTTCTCTTTCCTCCTTTCTATTTCCTCTATCTCTCCTATTTCCTATTTCCTATTTATTGGGCGAAAGCCGCTCAAGCGGTGAAGCCCTCCTATCCCAGAGCTGCAGCTCTTGTTGCGCTACAAGCCATTTTTGCAAAAGAGCGCGCTAACGATGCGCAGCGATCAGGGTGTGGGCTGCAACCGGATGTTGTTGGCACTCCAATAATGCACTGAGGATCAAGGGAGCGACGATGGTTGCATCGGATTCGATGACAAACATGGGAGTCTCTGATGTCAGCTTATCCCAGGTAATTTTCTCGTTGGGCGTCGCTCCGGAATATGAGCCATATGATGTGGTTGAGTCTGAAATCTGGCAGAAATAGGCCCAGGGTTGCACCGGTTGCTGGAGGTCATATTTGATCGATGGCACCACACAGATCGGAAAGTCGCCTGCAATACCACCGCCGATCTGAAAGAAGCCTACTCCAGCCCCGGCTGACAGGGTGTGGTATATGTCATAGAACCATGCCATATACTCAATCCCAGATTTCACAATGCTGGCCTGGCATTCACCGGTTTTCACGTATGAGGCAAAAATATTACCAAACGTCGAGTCCTCATAACCGGGAACCAGCAGTGGCAGGTTGGCCTGTGCTGCCGCCAGCAACCAGCACTCCTGGGGTGGCCCGGACTGCAACTCTGGCCCGACGGCCTGCACCAGTTCGTAGAAATATTCGTGCCAGAAGCGCCGTTGCCCCTGGCCTGAGGCATGAATCCACATCGGGACAATAATCTTCTCGACTGCACGGAAGGCTTCATCTTCAGGAATACTGGTATCAGTCACACGGCGCATACGCGCACTCAGAATGCGGGCGTCATCCTCTTTGCGCAGATAGCGATAGTCAGGAAAGTCCTGGTAGTGTTCGTGGGCAACCAGCCGAAACAGCGACTCCTCAAGGTTGGCCCCTGTTACCGAAAGGCCGTGGATCAAGCCGGCACGGATAGCCGGAGCCAACGTAATCCCAAGACGCGCCGATGACATGGCTCCAGCAATAGCCCAGAACATCTTCCCCCCGGCAGCAATATGCTGCCAATAGGCAAGTAATGCATCACGGGTGGATCGGGCATTGAAGTTTGTATAATTTCGTAGCACAAAATCAAGGATTGGCGTTTCGGTCGTAGTCATATTTTTCCTTACTATGATACAAATTTACAGTCGATTATAATACTAAAATACTATCGTTTAGATAAACGTTTTTACAGTTTTTACGGAACCTTCAGTTTCTCCTTTTCGTTGCCTCCAAATCACCCGATCTGAACGGTTACATGAAAATACTTTTTGTGTGAATAGACCATGCTAACTCGGATCGCAAGATTGATATGCTGATGGATCGACCATAAGTACATGCCATTGTGTCACCCACGTTAAGAACATAATGTACGTAGTGATACAGTCAGGATCCCCTGTCATCTTCGGCAGAATCGTTGGTATCTGCACCATTATACTACGACTTACACCAATCCTCTTATCTACTCGTTGTACTATAGCCAGCCTATTGTGATGGTAGACAACGTGGAGTCCCGGCGAAAGCCTCGACTCCGATGCTGCACAACAAATGTAGGATTACTATAGCATCCCGGCAAACGGTTATCAAGAATCGCGGTTGAATATCTGTCTATGGACGATTGGAGGTGGTATAATCAGCATAAGCATAACTGACCGAACTTACGCAGTGAGCGTCCGTGCCGGAACCTATTGCGGTCAATTTATGATGGTATGATGCATGTCTTACAAGTGAACAGCCGACACAACCGAGAGCAGAAAAACCCTATCCACCGCATAACTCCTGTCACCAAAAGAAACGAGTGAATGATAACGTAACAATGATCCAGTTTGAACAAGCACAGATCCAAAACCTCCCGACCACCTATCGCATTGGAACCATAACGATCACACCGAATATCATTCTGGCACCAATGGCCGGTGTTACTGATAGCATCTTCCGCCGTATGATTCTGAGCATGGGTGGCTGCGGCCTGGTGAGCAGTGAGATGACCAATGCCGCCAGTGTCAGCCCCAAACTGTTGAAGCGCCACACGTTGCTTGACTATGTGCCCGAAGAGCGTCCGTTCACGATGCAACTGAGTGGCAGCGATCCCGACCTGGTGGCACGGGCAGCACAGACCGTCCAGGAGTTAGGGGCCGATATTCTGGATATTAACTGTGGTTGTCCTTCGCCCAAAGTGACTGGCGGTGGCCATGGGGCATCGCTGCTGCGGGATCTGCCGAAGCTGCGGCAGGTATTGCGAGCGGTGCGGGCAGCGGTGACAATTCCGGTCACGCTCAAGTTTCGTGCGGGATGGGACGAACAGCAGCTCAACTATCTCGATACAGCGCGGATTGCGGAGGATGAGGGGATCGCGGCCCTGACGCTCCATCCACGCACCCGTGAGCAGCGTTATACTGGCCAGGCTGACTGGAGCCGTATCGCCGCCATCAAGCGTCATGTGAGCATTCCAGTCATTGGGAGTGGCGATGTCACGGATGCTCACACTGCGCTGTGGCGCCTGTACACCAGCGACGTGGATGGGGTGATGATCGGACGTGGCGCGATAGCTAATCCCTGGATTTTTGCCCAGATTGCACAGCTACGGCGCGGTGAGCAGCCTGTTGTGCCCACACCTGCCGATAAGTGTGCGTTCCTGCGGCGCTATTTTACAATGTGTCTGGAAGAAATGCCAGAGCGCCTGGCACTCAACAAATTGAAGCAGTTTATCAGCCAGTTTCAGATCGGCTTGCCCGGTAGCGCTGCCTTCCGTGCCAGCATTCATCACTCCACCAGTGCCGCTGGTGCCTGGCAACAACTGGACGCATTCTTTGCGTCCTATATCGAACCGGCCCGGATAGCTGCGTGAACTGACCACCTACTGTAGATATGCAGACAGACGACAATTCATTTCATTCGGAATGCCAGGAAGGGATCCAGAATGCCTGTCTCAATACCAATCGACGACATCAGTACCCAATATATCACCCTCGCCTTTGCCCTGGAGCAACATGCCGAGGGCTTTGTGGATGCGTATTTTGGCCCACCAGCTCTACGTCCTGGTGGCTCGCCGCGTCCACTGCAGTCAATTGCGACTGATGTGGAGGCGTTGCGCCAGCAGGTGCAGCAGAGTGATTATCCGCTGCGACGTAAGGAGTTTCTGGCGATTCAATTGCGGGCAATGGCGGCACTGGCCCGCAAACTGGCGGGTGAACCACTCACCTATCGCGATGAAGTACGCCTGCTGTTCGATATCGAACCGTATCACACGCCCGAAATTGTCTTTGAGGAAACTATCGCCGCCTTGAACGAAGTGCTGCCGGGTACTGGCACGCTGGCGGAGCGCATGGCCGCATGGAAGCGGCGTTACGAGGTTACGCCATCTGTCGCTCACCAGATGATCGACCGTATCGCCACCGAAGCACGATCACGCACCCTGGCCTTTGTTTCGCTGCCGGCGAATGAGGTGGTTGAATTCACGTTGGTCAATAACAAGCCATGGAGCGGGTATAACTGGTACCTGGGCGGTGGTCGTTCACGAGTCGAAATTAATATCGACCTGCCCATTCGTGCCAGTTCGCTGCTGGATCTGGTGTGCCATGAAGCCTATCCTGGACACCACACTGAACACATGTTGAAGGAACGGGTCTTGTATGTTGAGCGCGGCTGGGGTGAGCACGCTATTCAGCTGATCAACACACCACAGTCGGTGATTTCTGAAGGTATTGCTACGCTGGCCGCGGATATGATTTTTGGCGATGAGGCAGCAAGCTGGGCCGCGCAGGAGGTTTATCCGCTGGGGAATATTGCTGCTCAGTCCGAGCAGGAGCAGCGGATTAGCGCAGCCAACCGGGTGTTGCGAGCGTTGAGTGCCAATGCGGCGCTGCTGTTGCACGAACAAGGAGCCGATGCAGAGGAAGTGGTACAGTATATTATGCGCTATGGCTTGCGTAGCGAGCAAGAAGCGCGCCAACAGTTGCGCTTTATCCATACACCTTTGTGGCGGGCCTATACCTTTACCTACCATGTAGGGCGTGATTTGCTGCAACGTTGGTTTGCTCGTGGCAACAGGTTAACGCGCTTCCACCAGATGCTGACTGACCAGATCTATCCTTCGCTGGTTGAGCAGTGGGTGTTGGAAGAAGAGCGCAGTTGTGTGAGTAATTAAGATGCATGACGGTTATCTGTTTACCCTTGGCATTTGCGGTAGTACGGCAGCCGATCATCCAGCACTGTTCGTCCTGAATACTATGCTGACCGCGTTGCCACCAGTCAAGCGAGCGGCCTATCTCGGGCCGGTGTTGCCGCTGGATCAGCATGGGCAGTTGCATGATACGCTGCTTGAGCCAATTGTATGCGATATGCACGATGCGGAGCTGCTGCTGATCGTGACCCCGGTGTCAGCAGCAGCCCTGCCAGTGCGACTGACTGCCCTGCTGAATCATGTGGTACCGTTGGCAGACAATGGCATGCTGCGCGATAAGGTCGTGGTGCTCGTGGTGATTACGCCCGACACGGTACCAGCCGAGATGACTCCGCTGCAGCGCTTGCAGCATTTTTGCGTCGCAGCCGGTATGCAGATTGCCGGGCAACGATCCTTTACCGCCAGTATGGCCACACAACCGTCCGCTATTGCGGCAGTGATGGCGCTGGCGCAGCAGGCCTATACTGAGGCGCGGCAACGTGTACCAGCTGCATTACCCCACATGTAAGCCATCCGTATTGCCAGGGGATTGTCCCATCAGGAAATCGCTGTACAACTGGTCGTGAGGCTGAGTACGGTCAAGAAACACATCAACAACAATCTACAGCAAGCGAGATGCTCATAACTACACCCAGGCCATAGCGCAGCACGAAAGCTGGATCTGTTGTGATCGATCCTGTCGCTTCATCTGCTTCACTATCGACCTCACCCACTCATTGTTGACACTTCACTGGGGCTAACGCAAGGACATGCCAACGCCTGGAAATAGACACCTCGTGCATCATCTCAACTAAAACCATGATACAATGGAGGGCGGAACTTTCCCACTGCTTTCAGCGCCTCGACCTGATTTGTTGAAACCAGGTTGAGGATCATTATTTAGAACGACCTTGCGCGAATCACAGATGCACACCGATCCCCATGGGTTCTGGGTAAGACGGTGTGCATTGGTGTGTATTGGTGATGCATCCAATGATGTGAACCGTTCCTCTAAGGAGATAATTGGATTATGCACAAGCGACTGATTATTTTTCTGCTGGTTCTCATCAGTGTGTCCTGTGTACCTGCGTGTACCCTGTCTGCGCCAGTAACCAGCGACGGCTCCGTGCCGACTATGACCACGCTGCGTGTCTGGTCACAACATGATCTGACCGACCAGAGTCGCACAACCAGCGTGCTGATGCAGCAGCACGTGGCTGATTTCGAGGCAGCTACCGGTATCAGTGTTGAGTATGAACAGATCGCCTGGGATCAACTGGCCCCTAAGCTGGCCCTGGCCGTGCAGTCAGGTGGGGTGGTACCCGATGTCGTCGAGACTGGACGGCAACATATTCCCACGCTCTTCCATGTTGGTGCACTGGCAGCGCTGGATGACCTGCTGGCGGCAGAGACGTGGGTGGCTGAGCTTGACGAACGCGATAGCCAGAGTTGCATCATTGATGGTCATCGCTATTGCGTCGCCAATCTGGTGCGCGGTGGCATAACCTACTATCGTGCGTCTGCTTTCCCGGATGGCTTCCCAGAAACGCATAGCGCCTGGCTCGATGCCGGCGCACGTCTTCAGGCTGAAGGGATGTATCTCAGCACGTTTTTTGCCGGGCGCAGCTATGCCGCAATTGAGTGGGCCTGGGCACCCTGGATCTATTCAAACGGTGGGCGCATCTTTGATGAGCAGGGCCGACCTGCCTGGGCAACGCCAGAGGTAGCCGAGGTACTGGACTATGCACGTACATTGTTCGCTCGTGGCTATCTGCCTGCCAGGATTATTACCGGTGATATTCCCACCGGCGAGTTACCCTGGATCGAAGGTGAAGCAGCTTCATTTCGAGGGGGTACCTGGTCGTTTCTGTATGTGCCCAATCTGCGGGAGGGCATTGAGACTGACACGGTGCGGGTGACGGGTGGTCTGCGCTTTAACGACGGATCGGCATATGTTTTTCTGAACAATGAGAGCTGGATTGTGCCCACCGGTGCCAGAAACCCGACTGCCGCTGCTGCCTGGATAAGCAGCCTGATGCAACCCGATTTTCTGGCAGCCTGGAGTAAAGCACAGTTTGGCATTCCCACCCACCCGGCTGCCCAGGCACTACCCGACTTCGATACCCCGTTTTATCAACAGATTATGTCCATTCTGCGAGAACAAGGACGCTATATGGATCGCAGCCCCTATTATGTCGAGAGCATGGATACCCTGGCGATCGCTGTGCAGGAGATTCTGCTCAACCCCGAACTGGACATCCAGCAACGGTTACAGGCCGCTGAGGTCGAAATCTTGCAGCGCTACTGGTGAAGAGGAACGCATTCATGCGCAGATGCTACCCTTACCTGCTGATCGCCCCGGCTTTAGGCCTGATCAGCATGGTGAGTCTCTATCCCACGCTGTACAGCCTGTACCTCAGTCTACACCGTATCCGGCGGGGTACCATGGAGTGGGTCGGGTTGCAGAATTTTCGCACCATTTTAACCAGTGCTTCTTTCTGGCAGAGTCTGCAACATACGCTCGTTTTTGGCGTCTGTTTCGTCAGTATCACGCTGATCTGTGCTTATGCTCTGGCATTGATGTTCAACCGCAAGCTGGCGCTGAATGGTTTGTATATGACCATTATCTTCGTCCCCTGGATGTTATCCGACATTGTTTCCGGTGTTATGTTCCGCTGGCTCTTTTTACCCCATACGGGCTTCGGCCACCAGGTGTTGGAGGCGTTACTGGGTACAAGCAACCTACCGGGCACACCTGCTGGTGCCATGGGTATCGTTATTGGCGCGACTGTCTGGCAAGCGACGGCCTTCGCTATGCTGTTGCTGCTGGCAGGATTGCAGACTGTGCCGCGCGAGATCTATGAGGCGGCCTTGATCGACGGTGCCACACGCTGGCAGAGTTTCTGGTATATCACGTGGGCATTCGTACGTCCAACGACAATGATCACCACGCTGTTTCTAACAATCCAGGCGATCAATACCACTGGGATGTTTCTGGCAATTACCGAGGGTGGGCCAGGCCGGGCCACGGAAGTACTGAGCCTGTACATGTACCGGGAGGTTATCACCTTCTTTAATTTTGGCTCGGCGGCAGCGCTCTCGGTGATTATGTTCGTCCTCAACGCAGCGCTGGCAACGATCTATATTCGTACCCTCCGGGCTGAAACGGTCTGAAGGAGCAACCGCCATGAAGCATGTGCAACCCATTGACCGTCACATTCTCTTTCGCGCCGTCCGTAAATCACCTGGCCCGCGTCGTCGCTGGCACTGGGAGACATTAGCAATTCATGTCATCCTGGTTGGTGTCTGCCTGCTGGTACTCTTTCCGGTTTTTTATACCATCCTGACTTCATTGCGCCCGCCACGACTCGGCCTATCACGCACGTTCATTCCCGACACCTGGTATTTTGATCATTATATACGCCTGCTCTCCACACCACGCTTTCCACGCTACATTCTCAACAGCGCAATTAACAGCCTGGGAGGAGCACTGATCACCACGGTGGTATCGGCACTGGCGGGCTATGCCTGTGTCCGTTACACCTTTCACGGACGTAGTCTCTTTCTGATTTTTATCATGGGCATGCTGCTGCTGCCGGGACTGACGAACCTGATCCCACTTTACAAGCTGGCGAGCGACCTGGGTCTGCTTGATAGCTATCTGATCATGATTGCAATCTACAGTGCGTATGGGGTGCCGTTCGGTATCTGGGTTATGAAGAGTTTTATCGAACGCATTCCTCGCGAACTGGAAGATGCGGCTGCTGTCGATGGTGCGTCGCCGCTGCAGATCATAGGGCATATTGTGCTACCACTGGCGCGCCCTGGACTGGTCGCAGTGTTTTTGTTAAATTTTGTCTACAACTGGAATGACTTTTTGACTGCACTGATTATGTTGTCGAGTACGGCCATGAAAACGGCGACGGTCGGTCTGTTTGACTTTCAGAACCAGTTGACCGGCAACGAGAATGAACTGCTGGCGGCAGCGTGTGTGATCATCATGTTGCCTGGACTTGTGGTATTCTTGATCGCCCGCAAAACCTTTCTGTGGGCAATGCTCGATGGTGCAGTCAAGGGTTGATAGCACCTCTCCTACAATACAGTGCCATATTGCCCACAGGTACCATGGTGAATCACACAGCACACAAAAGTAAAGTATGAACTCTGATCCTTGATGTTTTTTGTGCTCTTCGTGTCCTTCGAGGTTTAACCCTAGATTGGTAGGATAACCCAACAACGATGATAATTGGTACCTTGATCAATATTGGCGCGGTATTACTGGGAGGCACGATCGGGGTGCTGCTCGGAGCACGCCTGCCGGACAAGATACGCGATACAGTGATGAGCGGTCTCGGTCTGATGACGCTGGTACTGGGCATTGATATGGCCCTGCACAGCCAGAATGTACTGATTGTCATGGGCAGCGTGCTGCTGGGGGGCATTCTGGGCGAGTGGTGGCGCATCGAAGATGGGTTAACGGCGGCGGGGCGCTGGCTCGAACGCCGCGTTCGACGTTCTGGTGCAGCAAGCGAGGGGCGGTCGATCACCAGGGCGTTTGTTACGACCAGCCTGGTCTTCTGCGTCGGGCCGTTAACCGTCGTTGGCTCAATTCTTGACGGGCTGACAGGCAACTATGAGCCGCTCGCGTTGAAGAGTATGCTCGATGGCTTTGCCGCACTGGCCTTTGGTGCCTCGCTCGGTCTGGGAGTTCTGTTTTCAGCCCTCACGATCCTCGTCTACCAGGGCGGGCTGAGTCTGCTGGCGCACGTTCTGGGATCCAATCTCATTCCTGTTACGGCTGAGACTCCGGCCGTGATTGAAATGAGCGCGACCGGTGGTGTACTGATTGTGGGTATTGGTCTGCTCTTGCTCGATCTGAAGCATATTCGTGTTGGCAATTTTCTACCAGCGATTGCCATTGCTCCAGTGGTTGTGGTGGTGTTGGAGCAGATTGGGCGTTAACTACTGCCTGCCTGGAAACAATGAGCAACGGGTAAGGGCCTGGTGTCGCCATATTTGTTTCTGGTTCCTCTATTCTATCGTCACTGCTGCCCTTGCCTGATGGTCATTCCAACGTTCCCGTGTTATAGCGCTCTGCCCTCTCCAGAAGCTCTCGCACCGGATACCAGTGTGCCCGCACATCGCCTACCAGGTATAGCGAACCTGTTACCAGAATCAAATCGTCGGGTGTGGCCGTACTGAGCGCAAACGTGAGTGCCTCCAGTGGATCGACAATGACATGCAACGCGCAGTCAGGAGCCAGCGCTGCGACGGCGACTGCCAACTGCTGCGGATCGGTCGGTGTCCACAGGTCACGCACACGAAAGGTCGTCACAATCAGCATATCAGTCCCGGCGAGCAGCGTGGGCAGGAGGTCTGCTACCGGTTTCCCTGACTTGAGCGCGAACACGACAATGCGCCGCCGACAAGCTGGCAGTGCTTGCAATGCAGCTATGGCCGCGCACAGCTTATCAGGATTATGCGCTCCGTCCAGCACAACAAGGGGACGTTTCTGCACAATCTCCATCCGTCCGGGTAACTGGACGGTACCTATTGCTTCTGGTATTGCTGCCGTGTTGGGTATCACCAGTGGCAACGCCGCGACTGCCGCTATGGCACAGGCAGCGTTCGCCCCCTGCATCAGGCCCGGCATCGCCAGTTTTACCCGGTGGTATGCATGTCCAGGAGCGTACACTGTCAGACTACCATCATCTGCCCATAGGTAGCCAAATTCTGCACCAAGTTGCCAGAGATGAGCACCTTGTGCTTGACAGTGTCGGGCAATAATCTGTTGTGCCTCGATCTGTTGTACGCCACTGATGACCTGCTGTCCAGGCTTGATGATACCGGCCTTTGCCTCGGTAATCGAAGCGATGGTGTTTCCTAAAATATCAGTGTGATCAAGGCCAATGTTGGTAATCACACTTACTGCTGCTGGTACTACATTGGTTGCATCGGTGGTACCGCCCAGGCCAACCTCTATGACAGCCACATCAACCGCTTCCTGCTGAAACAGGTACAGTGCCAGCGCCACCTGCACTTCAAAGAACGTTGGCGCACCGTATGGATTGGTAGCCGCAACCTGAGCAATGGCGGGTTGTATTGCGTTCAGGCAGGCGACCAGACGTGAGGTGCTGACGATCTGCTGGTTGATATGATATCCTTCATTGAGTATCTGAAGCGGCGGTGAAAGGTGTAACCCCGTTCGGTAGCCAGCAGCAGTCAGAATTGCCGCCGCTATGGCCGCGGTTGAGCCTTTGCCGGCTGTACCACCGACATGGATGAGCGGGTAGGTCTGCTGCGGATTGCCGAGCAATTCCAGCAGATGGGTTATGCGCTCCAGGCGCATGTTGGTCTCGGCACGGAACCGCACCGGGCCAATCAGTTGTGTCAGTGCTTGCTCAAACGCAGTGTAGCGTGCCAGAACATCTGGTGCTGCCATCAGGTGCGACTGCCTTCAGCCTGCGTCTCTCTGACACGCCATCCGCAAGTCGCATTCAGCGTGCGCAGATAGGGGTCAGGGTTCAATATCTGGTCAATCATATAGGTTGAACCGGTCAGAATAATCATATCTTCGGCGGCACGCATGGCCTGGGCGACAGCCAGCGCCTGCTGCGGTTCGGCAATCACGAGCAGCGGTACAGCGCTATGCACATCCTCCAGTTCGGCCCGCACCTGCCGGGCATCCCGGCTCTTGAACGCCGCGCCGGTCACGATCATCATTTTTGCCAGTGGAAGAAGCGGGGACAGGTTGGCCCGTACTGAGCGTTGTCCTGACACACCAACGACAAACAGCTTACCCACCTGTGGGAATTTCTGTTCGAGTTCGCGTGCCAGAGCGTCGATTTTGTCTGGATTGTGGGCAATGTCGGCATAGAGCCACTCACTGACCCGCCAGAAGCGTCCTGGAAACCGTAGCGATGCAAATGTCTGCACTACCTGCTGCGAGTCTATTTCGGGGTAGAAATGTTGTATCAGTGCCAACGCCAGCGCTGCATTCCACTGCTGATGGGTGGACGAGAGCAATGACGTATCCGGCAATTCCTCGCCATGCATGGCCGTTCGCAACACGCTCAGTCGCTCAACATCAGCGTGGTCAACCACATGCAACGGTGCATCCATGGCAGAACAGGCAGCCGCAATAAGCTGCAACGTTTCTGGTACACGCTCAGTGGTAAACAGTGGCACACCCTGCCGCGCAATGCCCACTTTGTCGAGCGCCCGCTGCCAGGTGGTGGCCCCCAGGAGATGCTCATGGTCACGGCCCACATTCGTCAGCGCCGTCGCTACCACCGTCAATGCCGTGGTCTGGTCATAACGTCCACCGATGCCGGTCTCGATTGCCGCCCACTCAACCTGGTGCCAGTCAAACAGCGTGAGAGCAATCAGAATACCAATCTCGTGGAAAGACAGGGTATGATGGGGGTTGGCAAGCGCCAGTTTGAGCGCATGTGGTTTGACGACTGTCTCCCATGCGGCGGTGACATCAGCGCGGGCAATAATGCGACCGGCAATACTGAAGCGTTCACAATAATCAAACAGATGTGGCCCGGTAAATGCCCCGGCTGGACTGACCAGTTGCAACCCGGCTTCCAGTAGACGGCACGTGGAACCTTTACCGCTGGTACCGGCGATCTGGATCAGGCGGGTGGGATGGCCGTGTGGCCAGAGTGTGTGGATTGATTGACGTAGCAGTTCCTGTCGGCTGAGTCTGCTCAGAGACCACTGGGCATGATAGATCTGATCGACGGTGTTGTAATATTGGGCATCAAACGCATCGTCCATAGCAACGCCTCCTGATGATTAGCGCCTGGAAGAAGTCAGCGCTGCAAAACGTGCGGCGCAATGTGCGATGCATGAAACGCACGGTGCGTTACAGATTGTTACTGCCTGTACGCAGACAAAGCGCCGAACGCTCAATGGCGTTCAGCGCTTGATTGGTAGGCCGTGTAGGACTCGAACCTACAACCAGCTGATTAAGAGTCAGATGCTCTACCAATTGAGCTAACGGCCCGTAGATGGTTAGAGTATAGCATAGAACATGTCCTGATGCAATAGCGTGTGGCCTGGTAATTGATCTGGCGTGTTGAAAACGCCGTGTTACAATGACACCAATCAGTATTCACCATGGTATAATAGGCAATCTGGAGCCGGGATCTGTATACATGGTACAAGGAATAAACGATGACCAATGAGCCGGGTCTATCGAATATGAGTGGCAAAGTTATGCCAGGTATGATCCGTGAAGTAGACGTTATGTCCATCCAGGCCAATCGTCATCAACCGCGTACCCATTTTGATGAACAGGCGCTGGATGAACTGGCTGCTTCTATTCGTGAACATGGTCTGATCCAACCGCTGATTGTCACTGCGCATGCGAACGACCGCTATGAGTTAATTGCGGGAGAACGGCGCTGGCGGGCTGCCTGTCAGGCTGGCTTACGGTCTGTTCCGGTACTGGTGAAGGATGCAACGCCGCAACAAATGCTAGAACTGGCACTGGTTGAGAATGTCCAGCGGGCCGATCTGAATCCGATCGAGGAAGGTCGTGCCTATCAAACACTGAAGGATGAGTTTGGACTGAAGGACGAAGATGTAGCACAACGGGTCGGCAAGAGTCGCGTGGCAATTACCAATGCCCGACGCCTGATCCGTCTCAGCCCGGCGGCCCAACAGGCACTGGTGGATGGAACGATCAGTGCCGGGCATGGACGTGCGTTACTGCGGCTCGAGAATGCTATAGAACAGGCACAAGCGCTGGCACTTGTCGTGCAGCACGATCTCAGTGTGCGCGATATTGAACGAATTGCAGATCTCGCGTTGCACCGCCGTATTATTGCCAGCACTCGGCAGGCATTGCTGAAAGGAACAATCAACGTTGCGCATGCCCTGGCACTGGTATCACTGGACGGTGCAGAGCAAGAGCTTATGTTGAAAGCAGTCATCCAACACCAGCTTGATGCACGTATGACCGAACAACTATGTCGGCAGATTGCCAATGGTCTCCCTGTTGAGTGTACCCTGGAACCACTAACTGGGCAACGCGCAGATATTTCAGGCAATCAACTTGCACCACTATCTCTGTCCGATCTAGAACGGCATAATGACGGTAAAAGTGCACCCACACATACCTGTTCACCGGAAGATAAAGAAGCACAACATCTCTTTGAAGAAGTGCTGGGCACACCGGTACAGATCATACGTAACGGTCAAACCATTCGGTTAGTCATAACGATGTATAATGATGAGCAGGTTCAGAAGTTGTATGACTTGCTGGCAAGTGCGGTATAGAATTGATAACGTCCTCATGTTTGTGTAAAACGTGAAACACTGATGGCAGGCTTATGGCGTTGATTGTTGCTTTTGGGAATCCGGTCTATGATGATATTACCACGCCATATGTGACAACCGGTGGGCGTGTCCTTTCGGGATGTTCTACCAATGGCTGCCTGGCACTTACGCGCCTTGGTCATCAGACGACCCTGGTTGGTGGCATTGGCCCGGACTATCATCAGCGCTTTCTGGAAGATATGCAGCGTTATCACGTGGCTACCAGGTTGCAACCTTCGGCCCAAACGGGTGGATTTCGTCTCATCTATGATGCACACGGGGATCGTACACTTGACCTGCTGGGTCAGGCCGATGTGATTACGCTGGTACCTGATGTATGCGCCAATGCGGCAGCGATCATTATTGGGCCTGTCCTCCAAGAAACACCACTGCAGTTAATCAAGCGCATACGGGCAACCAGTACCGCTCCTTTATTGCTTGATCCACAGGGCTTGTTGCGACGCATAGGCGCAGATGGGCGCGTAGAACACGTTGCGAACCCGGAAATGCACGCGATCGCGCCCTTATGTACCGTGATTAAGGCAAATGAAATCGAGGCACGTGTCCTGACAGGTATCGATCCGCGCCAGGAACCTTGCAAAGCAGTACAACAGGTGCGCACCCTGGGATGCCAGATTGCGATTGTCACACTGGCCGAACTAGGTTCTATTATTGATGATGGGACGCGTCAGTATCGTATTCCAGCCTACACAACATTGGCACATGACTCAACGGGAGCGGGTGATACGTATATGGCAGGGTTTCTCCATGCCTATCTACACAACCCTGCCGATCTCTTTGTTGCAGGCTGTACTGGATCAGCCACGGCTTCAATCTGGATTGAGCATACCGGGCCAGATGCGCCGGTGACCATGGCAGAGGTGATGCGTCGTACCGCTATACTGGTATCTCATCATCACAATGGTGGGTCATAGTAAGCCAGAAGTAATACTGCCCCTGTTTCTTGGGAGAAAAAACCAATGATGCCAATTCTTGCTCGCTTTCGCCAGTTCTACGAACAGGTTTCCGTACCCCTGGGTCATTTATGCTTACGTCTGGGCTTCACACCGGATATGTTGACCTACACGAGCCTCGGGTTGAGCGCAATAGCGGCGTATAGTCTTGCTCAACAGGCATATCTGTGGGGGATAGGATTGATCCTGCTGGTGGGACTGGCCGATATGCTGGATGGGGCCACCGCACGTGCGGGTGGCACAGCCAGCGCCTATGGCACCGTGCTGGATCATGTGGTAGATCGCTATGCTGAGTTTTTTATACTCAGTGGTGTTCTGCTCAGTGGTGCTGTAGAGTCAGTGTGGGTGCTATTTGCGCTGTTTGGAATGATTATGGCCAGTTATGTGCGTGCCCGCGCTGAGTCGACAGGCAAGCTTTCTTCTTGTAACGTCGGGTTCGCTGGTCGCCAGGAGAAGTTGAGCATACTCCTGCTGGGTCTGCTGGCTCAGTCATGGTATCCAGCACTGGGAATCTTGCAGTGGTCAGTAATTATGATCGGGATTGTCTCCCATATTACGGCTATTCAGCGTCTGATCCATACGCGTCGTATGTTGATCGGGCTGCGACCACAACGCAGGCTAGATAAACGCATTGTTTAAGATATTGTTTGAAACGAATGTGCATGTTCCGTTGGGAGGAACTCGGAAGTGTTCCACCAGGATGGGCTATGCGCATAGACTCTGGGCTGGTGCCACCACTTTAATTTTATGTTGGTACCAGCACGACTGTCGATGACAATAACAGTTAAGTAGGAAGTGAGGCATATATGGCGCTGACCCGGGCGGATGTTGAACACGTGGCACGGTTGGCCCGTCTGCAATTGCCAACCAGTGAGCTTGAACGTATGCGGGAGCAGCTATCAGCTATTCTGGACTATATGACGATGTTGCAGGAAGTCGATGTCGCAGGCATACCGCCCACTGCACAGGTAACGGGTCTATCCAGCGTGATGCGCCCCGACGAGATACAGCCGAATTTATCGCAGGCACAGGCGTTACAAAATGCCCCCGATCATTCTGCGGGTATGTTTCGAGTCAAGGCGGTTTTTGAGGATGAGAGTACTGGATGACCGGGTTTGCAACACTCTATCCTGAAAGAACGTCATACAGATAATCTATACAGATCGTGTGATACTATCGCAGAACAATGCAGAGAGCGCAGAATAATAAGCATCTGTTCTCCCTCTGCGTCAGGTCTTGTTGGAAACTCCGGAGATAGCAACGCATGCGGATTGGGTAAATCTGAGAGAGGAACATATGCAAAACGGAAATAGTGGTAACAACTATACAACCGAGAATCGAGACACGAACAAGCGTGGCTACAATAGCGGAAATTATATGACCATTGGTAGCTTTCAGGTCAAGCCTGTATATGTCTATATCGCAGTAGCGGCAGCAATTATGCTCCTCGTGGCGTTTATCTTAAGCCTGTTGCAAGCAAAGCTCACGTTGCATTTTGGCCTTATTGCAGGCACGTTGCTGCTACTGGCTAATGTACGTGAGTTGCTTGGCTATACGTATGGGCAGCATAACAGCACAGCGCTGCTAAACTGTATTGTGGGTGCTTCACTGTTATTCGCCTGGCTAACCGCGTTCGGTGCGTTGTTCTGGTTACCAGCACTGGCATTGATTGCTGTGGCTATCCCACTGGTGATGAGCCGCACCTCGGTCTACTCAACGTATGTACAGGTTGGTCGTACCGCATTCAACACGATCCGCCGTGCTATTGGTCGCTAAAGGAAAGTCAGAGCAAGGGTAGCGCTGGGACACCAGGGGGCGCAGAGATATATGAGTCGCTACGTCCTGATGTTCTGTGCGCCCTTGCTGCCGGTAGTTTGTCGTACACAGATTTGAGGTTGAACTGCACCTGATTGTGGCCGTTTATGGATATATATGATAAAGCATGCGTGGAAACGGAATAGTTTCACGAATGTGCTGCGTACCGCTAATCCAGGCTACCACACGTTCAATACCCATACCAAACCCACTGTGCGGTACACTCCCATAGCGACGTAGATCGAGATACCATTCATAATCGGCAATATTCAGACCGGCTGCACGGATACGCTGTTCTAATAAATCAGCATCATGGATGCGTTGCGAGCCACCAATAATCTCACCATACCCTTCGGGTGCAAGTAAGTCGGCGCAGAGAACAACCTCGGGCCGGGCAGGATCTGGTTCCATGTAAAATGCTTTGATTGCACTCGGAAAGCGTTCAACAAAGACTGGTTGGTCAAAGTGCTGCACAATCAGGGTTTCGTGTGGCGCACCGAAATCCTCTCCCCACGGCAAAGGATTACAACCCTCTATCTCCTGACAATGATCGGCAATTAACGTGATCGCTTCATCGTAGGTAATGCGAGGGAAAGGTGGAGCAACCTGTTGGAGGATCGTTGTATCACGTTCCAGTGTTTGTAGCTCATTAGCACAACGTTGTAGCACACGCTGCACAATGGCGCTGACAAACTGCTCCTGGATGATCAGATTATCAGCATGGGTAGCGAAGGCCATTTCTGGCTCAATCATCCAGAACTCAGCCAGATGACGACGGGTCTTACTCTTTTCAGCCCGGAACGTCGGGCCAAAACAGTATACTTTGCCAAAACTGAGCATGCCCGACTCAACATACAGCTGCCCTGTCTGTGCGAGATAGGCATTGCCCAGATCAAAATATTGGGTGGCAAACAGATTGGTGGTACCTTCAGCGGCGGTGGCAGTCAGAATAGGAGTATCAAAACGCACAAAACCATGGGCGTTCAGCCATTCCTGTGCAGCAGCAATGACTTCAGCACGAATGCGCAAGATTGCGTGTTGTTTTGCCGAACGTATCCAGAGATGGCGATGCTCCATTAAAAACTCGACTCCATGCTCCTTCGGGCTAATGGGATAGTTCCGGGTCAGGTGGATAATATCAAGCTCGTGTACATCAAGTTCATATCCATTGGGAGCACGGCGGTCAGCACGCACGGTACCCGTTATCCGACACGATGATTCCTGGGTCAAGCAGCGGGCTGTGGTGAAAACTGATTCGCTGACGTTGTGCTTAAATACCACACATTGAATGATGCCACTACCATCACGCAATTGGAGAAAGACGAGCTTACCCTTCTCGGTTTTATTGTAGATCCAGCCGCTTAGAGTGACGATCTTTCCATCATAATCGGCGATGTGCGCGATAGTAGCATGTGACAACAATGACATGGTTCACTCCTGCTGTTGATACGAAATGTAAGCTTCAGTATGCCACATATTTATAGTGACGGCAAATCGTATCGTGGTATCGGGTGTGACGTACCGTCCGGGGTACTCCTCCTCGAACACAAGCCGGAGCCTTCACGCCCCTGGTGGATCACAGCATAAGCAAGATATACATCTCCCCCATGTTGATGCATGCTGTTCGTGAGGGTGCCAACTATGGCTGGTTCCAGCTACTATCGGGCTACAGCCGAGACACTGGTTTGCAACCTGCAGAGAATCGCCAGCCATAGAGGAACGGGTTACTGTATGAAGATAATTTTGCTTTCCTACTTTGAGGTAACAATGACAAATATACATCATTGGCAGCACCATGCATCGGTAGACGCAGCGTTGCGGCAGTTGGCAGATTATGGCCCGGTTTTGGATACGGCAATAACCGTTCAGCAAATTGCCGCACCCACCTTTGCCGAACAGCGACGTGGTGATTTTGTGCTGGAATATATGCAAACGCTTCAGTTGCATGATCTACAACGCGATGCCGTTGGTAATGTTTATGGTCGGCACCCCGGTTATACCAATGGGCCAGCACTCCTTGTAACGGCCCACATGGATACCGTTTTTCCTGAAGATACCGATCTCACGCTACGGTGGGTGGGCGAGCAACTGTATGGCCCTGGGATTGGAGACAACAGCCTGGGCGTGGCGGCATTACTACATCTGGCGCGTGTAATCCACGAGTACGATCTTCCCCATGCACACGATATCTGGTTTGTGGCCGATGTGGGCGAGGAAGGGCTGGGTGACCTGTGTGGGATGCGGGCGGTGATTGAGCGCTTACGTTCGCAGATTGGAGCCGTGATTGTTTTGGAAGGCTGTGATTTTGGAAAATTACATCACCAGGCAATAGGGGTACGGCGCTATCGGATCGATGTTACAGCACCTGGTGGGCATGCCTGGGGTGATTTTGGCAATGTGAGCGCCGTGCATGTGCTTGTACGTATTGCCAGCCGCCTGACTGAGTTATCCGTCGCGATCGAGCCGCGTAGCACGTTCAATATTGGTGTGATTCGCGGGGGCACGGCCATCAATGCAATTGCCGAACATGCCAGCCTCTTACTGGATCTTCGTTCAGTCGATACCACGACGCTCCAGGTCCTGATTACGCAAGTGGAGACCATTGTTGCCGATCAAGCAGCGTTGTATCCAGAGGCACAGGTGACCCTGACGCTAGTCGGTGATCGCCCGGCGGGAGCAATTGCCCGTGAGCATCCCTTAATTCGTGCGGCTACTGCAGCATATACCGCCGTCGGTGCAACGGTGTCATATGTACAGAGCAGTACTGATGCGAATATTCCGCTGAGTCAAAATATTCCTGCCGTGTGTATCGGATTGGCGAATGGCCAAAACGCACACCGCAGCGACGAATATATTGTGCCCACGAACCTGGGCCGGGGTATGCAAGCGCTCTTGCTGTTAGCAATGGCAGCAAGTGATCAGGTGATCGCTGATTGTTGATTGTTCTTATATCAAGACGCAAAGGTACAAGGGCTTCTGGATTTGCATTTCACGCCTTGCACCTCTCTTTTTAACGCAAAGGCGCAAAGGCGCGGAGATGTACGCATAAGGCCGTACTCACCCCGCCAAGGGCGCGGCGGCGTGATCGCACCGGCTGCATCTACCTGTACCCCAGAGGGATGTCCTATATCATACGACAAAATGAGAGACAACAAGATGTACCACCGTGTAGGGCATGGCTCTAGCATGCCCCCGACCGTTCAGCGGCGCCCTGCTGTTCAGATAGTCACCGCCCATGTCATAAAGGGACGCGCTGCACGCAGCGTCACATATCGCATCTCCACATCTCACACATCTTCGCCTCACGAATCCTTGCATCTTTGCTTTGTGCCTCACGCCTGTCTGTACTTGACAGCAACCTCAGAACCTTCTATACTTTGCTTCATACAACTCCAAAGCATGGCTGCGCGTAATGCTTACGCCCCTGGATATTTCTTTTTCTGATGGGGCAAAGTCTGGTAAGGGCAGAACTGATTATAAACCGGGTATTCGCTTGAAGGACAAGTTGGGATGCATGTTTATGCGTTAGCCCTTGAGAAAGGCGGAGTGGGTAAAACCTGTCTGGCAGTCAACTTTGCCGCCGCCTTTAGCCGGTTGAACTTACGTGTCCTGCTGATCGATCTCGATGCCCAGGCCCATGCCAGTCAGTGGCTGGGCTGCGATGCGGAGCAACTGCGGCCAGAGGATAGCATTATCGGCATCATTAATGGGCGAAAGGTACCAGAGTGCATTCGCCCGACCGAAGAAGGGATCGCTCTCATTCCAGCCCACGCAGCAATGGCAAGTCTACCGATCCAGTTAGCAAGCTCGCCTAATAGTGGTATCTTTTCTCTTCAGGATGCGCTGGATCAGATTCGCCACCCGACTCCACATTATGATATTGTGGTGTTAGATCTGGCACCGGCTCGTGGGCCCGTATTGGCGACGGCCCTGGCTGCGGCGACCCGCTGTATTGCGCCCGTTCAGTCTGAAAATCTCGTTCTGCGTGCGTTACGCGCATTAATTGATTCGGTGGCCCAGGCCCAGCGCATCAACCCTCATTTGCGCGGAGTCAGTATTGTCCGCAATCGTTATGCACCACGCAGTGCCGGAGATATGATCTATGATCACGCCCTGTGTACGTTCTATGGCGAACAGCTGCTGCGCACCATTATCCCCATTCGTGCGTCGTTACGCGACTCGGCTGGATTACAGCAGAGTGTATTTCGGTACACAAGTGCCGATGCAGGTGAAGTGCGCAACCTGTTTCTCGATCTGGTAGAGGAATTGATTAGCCTGGATGGAGGAACATAGTGTCGTCAAAAACAACCGATCGACTCAAGGCG
The DNA here is from genome assembly GCA_034435975.1 of Chloroflexaceae bacterium. Classification (GTDB taxonomy): domain Bacteria; phylum Chloroflexota; class Chloroflexia; order Chloroflexales; family Chloroflexaceae; genus CAKZQX01. The sequence continues at coordinate 62,616 of DAOTWD010000120.1, forward strand.
TTACAGGAACGGGCAGCCATGCTAGTATCCCCCACCACAGCACAGGCTGACATGACTGCGACGCACGATGCCCAGACCGCTGTTTTAGCCGCTAGCATGCATTTTGGCGGTACGCTTCAACAGATCATCCAGGATCGTGCGATTCAGGCCATTCCCGTTGCCCATATCGCGCCAGACACACGCCCCGGTATGCAGCAACCACGGTTTCTCCCCCTGCCAGAGCAGTTAGTAATCGATGGTCAGCCAGTCACTGAGTATCAAGAACTGGTAGCCGAGTTGTTGACTCTGGGCGACTCACTCAAGGAGCGTCAAATCCAACCTATCGTTATTTTCCCCGGAACGAGTAATGATTATCCGCAAGCGCGCTATCTCATCCTGGTCGGTCAACGGCGCTGGACCGCCGCCTGCCTGGTTGGAATCCCCACGCTTGACGCCGTCGTGGTTGATCCACCTGCACCAGCCGAGCGGGTGCACATTCAGTATGTTGAGAACGAGGAGCGCGAAGAGTTTAGTGATATGGAACGAGCATGGTCTTTATATCAGATGAAACAGGCGTTGAATGATGCTCCCTGGGAGGAGGTAGAGACACGCCTTCAGATGAGTCGCGCTCGCCGTCAGCAGTTGTTACGGATGATGGCTTTTTCACCAGTTCAGCAGCGCCGCGTGGCTCTATTACGACTGCAAGAGACCCAGGCGCGTACCCTGCACAGTGCCCTACGATCCGGTGAATTGACATCGGCACAGGTCGATGACATCCTGGAGCGGTTGCATAGCATTTTGACTCAAAGATCCAGATCTATACCCACCGATGAACCAACAGAAGAACGAACCGAGCAGCATTTCTGGCGGCGCTCGGTCATTGATGGGCCAACTGTGGCGCGATTGGTGGCGCGTACCCGCCGTCAGGCCACGACGACGGCAACCCTCGCACCACCACGCTGGTTGCCACCCCTGTACGAGCAGATTGCACGTACCTGCCAGTCACTGCAACGCTCGCTTGCACGGCTAGAAACGTTGAGTGTGGCTGATGTCAGTAGTCTGGATGCTAAACTGTCACAGTTACAGACTCTGACACAGCAAGTACGACAACACCTTCAGCAGATTGACATTGACGGACAATCCTCAAAATAGTTCTCCGGGTGTTTTTCGCAATTTCAGGCGTTGAAGAGAACCTAACCCGCCTGAAGACGTTACGATGAACAGACAATTGTTATACTATTGTTATGCTATATAGCATCGTTGAAAAATACCGAAATGAGGATATGTTATGCCTGTACAACTCAATATCACTACTCGTGTGCAGGAGGCGGCCCGGACAATACTTGATTTACTGAACGGCAAAATGTTTTGGCGCTCGCTGAGCGATCTTCCAGGCTATAGTACAGAATGATGATAGTCGTTGAACCGCCACCCTACGGGACGGTACAACGTCAAAACCAGGCTCATAAAGCAACTATTCCTAAAATCGCACTGGCCCCGGATCGAACGACGTCGGTATTCAGACAGGCTACATAAATATAGACGATTATGTTATACGCAGCGCATTACAGCTCATGACAACGGTTGCAGGACAATTCCTAAGAGCGTGATCAGAAACGATGATCTCAAATAGAGTTGATTCAGGAGCATTGCGATAGAACCAGGATAAAGAAAGGCTTCACTCGATTCTGGATTGCGGTTGTATTCTTTCCTGGCCAAACGATGTCAGAAAGCCATGTTCACCGTCATGATACCACAAATCCGGGTTTCTGATCACGCTCTTAGACGTTGTTTGTCTAGCCCAACAATGATGATCATTCTGCACGCGGATTGGTGTATGGCTCTATCCCCAATGGGCTATGCAGCAACTGTATTCATTTGCCATGAGCATTAGCTATGTACTGGAAAGGCAGTGTGCGCATTCTGCGCACTCTTAGTTATATCTGGACGATCATTCTCGGCGCGGTGGTGCTAGTTTCGGTGCTGGCGCTGGCGGTGCGGCTAGTTATACCCTTCGCTCCGTGGCTGGAAGCACCTGTTGTCTCGATGGTTCCCCCCGCAGGTGCGGTTGATGTCATTCCCCGCAGTACTATGACGCTGACATTCAGTCAGCCCATGAATCGTCATGCGGTGGAAAAGGCATTGCGGATTGAACCAGCGACTGAAGGCAACCTGGTCTGGAATGCTGACAATCGGGAGCTACAGTTTATCCCCTCTGCACGTCTCCTGACAGGCGTGACCTACACGGTGCGCCTGGAGGCCAGTGCAGCCAGTCGCTGGTGGCATCCGCTGGCTACTCCACTACACGTCACGTTTCGTACCGCACGCTCACCAACCGTCGTCTCTGCTTTGCCCAATACGAATGATGTGACGTCTGATACTGAAGTGGCGCTGGTCTTCAGTCATCCGATGGTGCCAGATGATGCCCTGGATGTACCGATCGACGTACCTGGTCTGCAGATCGAACCGCCGATTCGGGGTGTGGCCCGCTGGATACGCAATGATACGCTGGTGCTGCATGCTTCAGCATCCCTGCAGGCCGATACGTCCTATCAGGCAACCATTGCCAATCTGTCAGATGTGCGGGGGATCGAGATGGAGCAACCCTATACCTGGAACTGGACGACCGCCGGGCCGACGGTACTGGCGGTGACGCCAGAACATGGTGAACGCTGGGTGGCACCGCGCCAGCCGCTGACACTGACGCTCGGACAGCCGCTTGATGTCGATACCCTGCCCGAACGTCTGGTGATTACGCCGACTATGACAGGTGCGATTACGACCGCGATGTTACCAGATAGCACCCAGGTGATAACTTTTACACCCATCAGGGATTGGACACCTGGCCAGACATATTCCGTGACGTTTAAACTGGTATTGCAGCCCACAGTAACGTCGAACCTGGATGCACCCGGTACTGATAACAACACGGTGATTCTGCCCCGTCCTGAAAGGCAACCAGCAGAGGAGACCTGGAGTTTTACGGCTGCACCCCTTCCCGCACTGGTTAGCCAGTTTCCGGCCGAGAATCAGGTGTTACCGCGTGGTCAAGCGGTACGCTTAATCTTTCATACTCCGATGGATAGCGATGCTTTACGTAGCGGCCTGACATTTGATCCACCAGTCGAAAATGTGCGGGTCAACGTCAGTGCGATGCAGGTGAATATTACAGCTGCGTTTCAACCCTCTACCCCGTATACGCTGACGATTCCCGCCGATATTGTGGATCGCAACGGTGTTGCATTGGGAGTTGAGAGTCGCCTGCGGTTCCTGACCGCACCCATCGAGCCAGGACTGGACTTGCCGGAGGTGATCGACTCGATCCTGAGTGTCCCCACTACCCGCCCCATCGATGTGAGCGTTACGCGCACGAATATATCCGCGCTCGATCTGGCATTGTATCGCCTTGATGAAGCCACACTGGTGCGGACGATCAATTTTAGCGCCACTGACTGGCGCGACTTTACGCCAGAGCGCTACAATCAACAACATTTGCGAACCTGGCGGGTAGCCCTGAATGACGCTCCAGATCGCTCTGTAACAAGTACGATACCAGTTGTGATCGACGATGGACAGCCGCTTGCACCCGGTGCCTATTATCTGCATATTCGTACACCCGAAGGGCCACGTACTGATGTTGTTCTCCTCGTTTCGGATATTGATCTGATACTCAAGCAGAGTACCACCCAGGTGCTGGTGTGGGCGACGAGTGCCACCACGGGCTTACCGCTTACACATATCCCGCTGACGCTGTTTCAGGGTGATGCGGTCGTTGCCGAGGGTGTCAGTGATGCCAATGGGGTGTGGCAGGTTGCGCTTCCCTCTACCATTCACGATCTCCCATACCTGGTGCTGGCAGGTGGGGCTGAGCCAGCTGTTGTGAGCAGTGCCTGGCAGTTGCCAGCTGACCTGAATATCATCGGTACCGGTGAAGATGGTCACTATCAGATGGTGCTGGTGACCGATCGCCAGAGCTATGCTCCCGGCGAAACACTGCTGCTGGGCGGCTTTGTGCGTCGGGCGTTACCCGATGGAACGCTGGCACTGCTTTCTTCGGGCACACATCTCGATGTCGCGCTGCAGGAAGCGGATAGCAGCACTGTGCTGGCCCGTACCCAGGTACTCCTCCCTGCCAGTGGTATTATCAGTAGTACCTTGCACCTGGATACATCGGTTCCGTCTGGTGCATATGTCGTACACGCAACGGTGGGCGATCAGAGTACGCAGACACCCGTATGGATCAATCCTGGCCCTACGCCACTACACGTCGTCTTTGCGCCTGTAGACGAACCAGCAACCCTATCGGCGGGAAGGTTGTCACTGCGCGTGCTGAGTGCTGGTGTGCCAGTTGCGAACGCCAATGTCGCCTGGAAGACACGTGCGCTTCCGGCGGAACCCGTATTGGACACGCCGTTGCCTGCGGGCTTTCATCTGGGAGATCCTGATACAGTGCCAATGCCTCTGCTCCAGGAGGGACGTGATCAGACGAACCTGGCGGGACAACTGACTCTTCCGTTGATCGATCCTGCACTGCTGACTGAGACGTTGCGCTATGAAATAACTGCCCGAATCGAAGAACCCGGCGGGTTACGTACCGAGGTTTCCACACTGCATACGATGCGTCCTGCTGGCAATCAGACCGCATTGCGCCTTCCCAGCCGCGTCGTGGGCAATCGAGAACGTGCAGTGGTGCAGACGTTGAGCATTAACCCTGATGGTACGCCTGTCGCTGGTGTCAGAACCGTGATTGAACTCTATCAACGCTCCCGGTCTGATCGACCGGGCGGCAGTGCCGAGCCAACCGATGTGCTGATCGCCACACAGCAGATTACCGCCGATGAACAGGGGCGTGGACAACTGGAGTTTATTATTCCCGATGGTGGAGAATATCGCATTGTTGCGCACACAGGTACAACGAGAAGTGCAGCGACGCTATGGGTGACGGCACCTGGATATACAAACTGGTTCGAGCAAAATGGTGGCTTGACGCTTATTCCTGATCGTGATAGCTACCAACCGGGGGATATGGCACGCTTGCTGGTGATGTTGCCAGCAAGCGCCGCTTCTGCGCTGGTAACCCTGGAACAGCATGGTGTGCTGAGCGCCGAAGTAACCACGTTACGCGCCGGGAATCTGCTAGAGATTCCGGTTACACCAGAGATGGCTCCCAACGTGTACGTTGGTGTGCTTGCCTCGTACCCTGCTCAGTCTGGTCAGGCCAGGAGTAACCAGGGGGCAAAACGGATCAGATCTGGCTATGCCCGGTTGAATGTCGTCAGTCCATTACCGGTATTAACTACGACCGTGACCACCGATCAGACAACGTATGTGCCTGGCGCGACGATGACGTTAACGATTACTACTCAGGACGATCAGGGGCGAGGGGTTAGTAGCCAGCTTTTGCTGGCTGTCTCGGAACAGGGCTGGAGCAGTAGTGCCAGGCCAGATCGCGAAGCGGAATTATCAACGCAATTTACGACCCATCAACCAGCGGGCTTTATTACGGCTTCTGGAATGCTCTTTCGTGATAGTCGCGTCTGGTATGGTCAGAGTCGATCAACTGGTAGAGCGCCATCGGCTGTTCCGCATAGATATTCTGAACCAGTGCGGGTGGCCTACTGGAATACGACATTGCGTACAGCGGACAATGGTACCCTGGTTCTGCGCGTGCCGCTCCCTGCAGAATCAGTTGAGTGGCAGATTGATGTCTATGCTGTTCGCGGTGCAGACACGTTTGGTCAGGCGCATACTCAGGTGACAGCACGAACGCCTTTGGAACTTCAGGCACAGGTGCCACCAGGATTCCGAGCGGGTGATAGAACCGAGGTGGCATTGATGGTTCGCAATACTCTGCCGCTAACTCAGGAAGTGCAGGTAACAGTGTTACCTGCCGGGGTGATGCTTGATCACAATACCTCGGCCACTCAGATACAAACACTGCTGCCTGGTCGTCAGCATCTTTTTGTCTGGCCGATTGTCGCCCTGAGTGATGACGATGTGGTGACGGTGGAGCCGACACTCCGCTTTCACGCGACTGCTATCGGGCAGGGACATACCCGCGCTACCTATCTCGTTCGTACCGCAATCCCACTTGGTCCCAGTGGGCCTGTCACGACGCGTGGTGGTACGTGGGAAGTAACTCGACCTGTGACCCAGACCATTGCCCTGGCTCTGCGCGAGAGCGGGGATGCAGCCGGGTCAGACTCTCCTGACCAGCAGGCGATCGATTGCCAGACATCGTCCGCTTTCTGTCCCTGGGCTGCGCTCGAACTGGCCGTTGCGCCCAGTGTGCGACACGCAGTAGTGCAGAGTGCGCTTGATCTGGCGGCGCTGCCGCAACGTACGGTGGAACAGGAAGCCAGTCTGTTGTTCTTGTGTATAGCGCTGGCACGTAGTGCAGATACGGCTGAGATGCCGCTCTGGCAGGATCGCATACGTACCAGCCTGGAATGGCTCAACACGGTGCAGAACGATGATGGTGGCTGGGGACTGGAACCTGAGCGCGATACGTCAGCAGTGATAACGGCGTATGTCCTGGAGGCACAGGCGGCGGCGAGCGCGGTTCTCGATCTTGATTTTGAGCCAGACCCACAGGCGTTACGTGTACTCCGCCAGGCCTATCACATGCATGCGGATCCTGATTTTCGGGCCTATCTCCAGTATGTTTTGACGCTGGCTGACGCTGGGCACCTTGCGGCTATGCGGGGACTGCTGGATGCCGATCTCCGTGCGGATAGTCTGGCCTACCTGTCACTGGCATTGCCCCCCGATGAGGCCAGCGTCGCGCTCACACGGCTGATGGCGCTCGCACAACGTGATACAACACCGGGTGATACCGGGCAGGCATCAGGGGTTCGGCTTTACTGGAGGCCAGAAACTGGTGTTGAGTCTGGCCAGAGCATCGTGAGTACAACTGCGCTGGCCGTTCAAGCGCTCCAACGTTTGCAACCGACGAGTACCCAGCTCACGCCAGCGCTCCGCACATTGCGCCTGGCCTGGGATGTGGATGGCTGGCCGACAACTCTGGATAGTGCCCGTGTGGCAGGTGCGCTCCTGGCTGATCATTCCCCACCAGCACGCACAACTTCCAGGTCAACAACGTCGTCCCGCACCTTCCAGGTACGATTTAATGACCAGCCTCTCCTGCGGAGCAATGTACCGGTAAGCACAACCCTCAAATTCTTGCTCACCGGTCATCAATTGCGTGTTCACAACGATGTACGAATGAAGCCACCGTCCGCACAGGTCAGCACCACCCCAATGCTGGTGGCCTATCGTCTGTACGAACAGACGTCAACGGACAGGCAGCGTACTGATACACTGGTGGTGACACAGCAGTATCTTGATCCGGTACGTGGCGATGTGTTGCATGGAGCCGAACTGCGGCCTGGTCAGTTGCTCCAGGTGCGCCTGACGCTGCTTGTTCTACAGCCTGCCAGTCAGGTACAGGTTGAATCGCCGCTCCCATCAGCTTTTGTCCTTCTAGATACTGCTCATCAGAAACATGTGGATTGGACGGTACGCATGGATTCCTCAGCAAATCGGGCAGTGATATTTGAAAGTCAAACCCTGGATCCAGGAGTGTATACCCACACATACCTGGTGCGGGTCGTTGCCGCTGGTACCTTCAGTGTCCCGCCGCCGCGTGCCACCATGTCTATTACAGACGGTGACGCTGCTCTAGGGCGTACCGAACGGATTACTGTTACGCAATCCCTGGGTGACCAGGGGTGACGACATGTGACAACCCTGTCTATTCTATGCAGAGACGCAACAGAGGCCAGGACAAAGCATGGCCCCTGTCAAAAGATCGACACGTGTTCGCTGCTCCCTATCATCTATAACTATAACCGAATAGTCTTGTTTGACTGATCGTTCTCGTCGTGGATACCACTCGTGGCCTCTGGGGTAGATGGTACCGGCATATGCGGAGTAGGGGAGGGGTAAAAGCGTTGCCCCAAATGCTGCACGCGCTGATCCAGTTCAGCTTCGTGACCGCGTACCAGCAAACTGGCACCGGCCAGGATCAGGATGCCTGGAAAGAGAAAGTCGACCAGAAACAACACGGCCAATCCAATCAGCCAGAGACCACTCTGTACAGCTTCAGGAATACGTCCCATCCGGCGTCGCTGCAGGTAAATATACCCCCCGGCTGTCGCTAGCAGCATGGTTGGTAAGAGCCACCACAGCCGAAATACGGCAACCAGGCCCAGGACGATTAAAGCAATTCCAAGGTAGCGTGTTCGTTTGTCATGCAATTTCATCGTTCACTCCTTCAAAATATCCAATACGGTGATGCTCTTTGCATCAGTCGTGCAACAGGGTTATGTATTGTTCGCCTATAATACGCGTGTATCGATCAAAGTGTTGCAAGCACAGAATCTGTTAGGATCAGTATGCCCGTGATCAAGTTGCACTGGCTCACTAACCATGCTATAATCGAAGCACTTTATGAATGGCCTACGTTCATGCTGTCGATAATCAATCGAATATACACACATGACTTACGCGGTCGCTCGAAGACCATGTCTTTTGTGCCTTCGGCAGATCTACGCTGCCGAAGGCGAAATCTATTGGGTGATGAACGACTGTGTAAGTCCTGACATAATAAATAAAGCGACTCATCAAGAGCGGCTGAGGGACTGGCCCGATGACGCCCGGCAACCGCCTGTGACATGAAGTGTACGGCTGTGTGTTGTAGGAATGGTGCCAACTCCTGCAGGTGTGTCTATACGGATAACACCTGGCAGATGAGAGGGAAAACAAACAGGTAATGCCTCTCGTTCTGCGAGCAGGCTTTTTTTGTGAGTAGTATATGTCCATCCATGAGCACGAACTACGGACAGTCTGGTGGGAGAATGGTGCCGTCTGTCTGATTGATCAGCGCCTGTTGCCTCATCAGCAACAGGTTGTCTCTTGCCAGACGCTGCAGGATGTGGCGCAGGCGATCAAAACAATGCAGGTACGTGGTGCGCCAGCCATCGGGTGTACTGCGGCCTATGGGATGGCCCTGGTTGCCCATCATAGTCAAGCCTCTGCCATATCGGTGCTACTCGATGAGTTAGCTCAGGCCAAAGCCTATCTGGATGCCCAGCGTCCAACCGCGGTTAATCTGGCGTGGGCCACCGACCGTATGCTACGCTGTGCGCACGAGTATGTTGCGCGTCAGTCAGGTGTGAAAGCCGAACCACCACGGCCAGTCCAGCTTGCAGCATATTTGCTGACGGAAGCACATGCGATCCTGGCCGAAGATCTGGCAATGTGTCATGCGATTGGTGACCACGGGGTCAGCTTGATTCCACAGCGTGGCCATGTGTTGACACACTGCAACGCCGGCGGTCTGGCAACAGCCGGATATGGGACTGCGCTGGCTCCAATCCGCACCGCGCACCGCCAGGGGCGTCGCCTGCATGTGTATGTAGATGAGACCCGGCCTTTCTTGCAGGGCGCACGTCTGACTGCCTGGGAACTGCAGCAGGCGGGGATTGAACAGACGTTGATTACCGATAATATGGCGGGCTATTTGATGCAACGCGGAGAGATCGATTGTGTGATGGTCGGGGCTGATCGTATTGTTGCCAATGGTGATGTGGCAAACAAGATTGGTACCTATACACTGGCTGTCCTGGCGCACGTACATCACATTCCCTTCTATGTGGCAGCACCGTCTTCAACGATTGACCTGACGCTGGCAAAAGGAGACGAAATCCCGATCGAAGAACGTGCAGCAAGTGAAGTGACGCATTTTGCTGGCCAGCCGGTGGCACCAGCCGGGGTGACTGCCGTTCATCCGGCGTTTGATGTTACGCCACACACGTTGATTAGTGCGATCATTACTGAGCAGGGAGTGATTAGCCCCCCGTTCGTTGTCGGGTTACGCGAGAATGTGCGAAGCAAGCCGTGATGCCGCTTTCTTTCAAACCAGCATGTTTGCCTGTCGCGTATGGAGAGTTGCCACACACCAATGCGGCCCAGGCGTTGCGTCTGTTGCTCGATACCACCCCGGCTGTGGTCACCTGTGCCGCATTACCCCAACGCGGGTTCCGTGAACACGCATATATCCAGAGTATATTGGGGTTTCCAGGACTGGTGCTGGATCAACACAGTAAGCGAGCCTATGTTAATCGGACGGAGGCGCTCCCAAAACTCGATCAGCTGGCGCTGGCTTATTTGCAGAATCACGTGGCATTTGCCGCATTAACAAGTGATGCACTGCCACTGTTGACAGAATTACGTCGGCTCAGAGGCGTCTTTGCTGGTCAGGCGATCAAAATAATTGTCACCGGACCAATCAGTCTCAGTTTGCAATTGACGGATGATCAGCAGCGCCCCCTGGCATATGATGCGATGCTATTTGAGGCATTGGCGCAGCATCTTACCCTACGGGCTGCATGGCAAGTATCCCAACTGATCGATCTGGGAGTTGATATTGTCGTTTGTCTGGATGAGCCATTCCTGGATGCATTTGCATCGCCTTTCTGCCCCATTGAATGGAATGACGCCGCAGCACTGCTGGAACTGCTGCTGTCAAGCATCCGTGGATGTCGGGGTATTCTAACCAGTGGCCCGGTCGATTGGGCTATGGTGCTGCAAACATCGGTAGAGTGGGTGCATTTTAATGCCTATCAGTATAGTCAGGCATTGCTTGATAGTGCGGAGGTGCTGGCGACCTTCCTGAAGCGTCCCGGATTTCTTACCTGGGGCATTGTTCCAACCAGCGTGGGTGACCTGCGGCGTGAAACCATCGAGACACTGACCGAACGGATCGAGCATATCCTTGATCGGCTGGTCGCCGTCGGTATTCCCCGTGAACAGATGCTCCAGGCGATGCTGATCAGCACCACAACTGGCCTTGCTCATATGTCTGTTTCTGATGCAGAAAAAGCGCTGACACTCTGTGCAGGCATATCGGCGCACTTGCGAGAAAAATACGATCTGAATGCATGATTTTTTGTGTGTATCACGTATGTACGCACTGCTGCCTGATCGCTTTATTATACAACAGATGAGCTGTTTGGAACATGGAATCTCGCATATCTGTAGACCTGGCACTTAAGGAGGGAAAATGTGCGCATTGTAGTAACCGGCTCACTTGCCTACGACTATATTATGGATTTCCCGGGTTATTTTAAGGATCATGTACTCCCGGAAAAGACGCATATGCTTTCGGTCAGCTTTCTCGTGGACTCGATGCGAAAATTGCGCGGCGGAGTGGCTGGCAATGTGGCCTATAATCTGACGCTGCTTGGCGAACGCCCACTGATTGCGGCAACCGTGGGGCACGATTTCGCTGAATATCGGGCCTGGCTCACGAACCAGGGTGTTGATACTTGCGGCCTGGTTGAGATTGAGCATGAGTTTACTTCATCCTGTTTTATTAATACTGACCGGGCGAACAACCAGATCGTCGCCTTCTATGCCGGGGCTATGGCCTATGCCCGTCAGGTTTCGCTGGTTGATCTGGGGATTGGGCCGCATGATCTGGTTCTTATCTCACCGACCGATCCAGCGGCTATGGAACGCTATGTGCGGGATTGTCAGCGTCTAGGTGTTCCCTACATCTTTGATCCGGGTAAGCAAACCCCACGCCTGGAAGCCGATCATATCTGGTTGGGACTGTCCAGCGCCCGTGTGTTCGTCGGGAATGATTATGAGTTTGCCATGATGGCGAAAAAGCTCCAGATCAGTGAGGCCGAACTGATTGCCAGTACCCCTATCACGGTGATTACACGTGGGGAGCATGGCTCGACGATCTATACGAGCGCCACGAACGGGCAGGGTATTGATATCCCACCCGCCACGCCGGATGAAGTCCGCGACCCGACTGGTGCTGGTGATGCGTATCTCGCTGGTCTGGCCTTCGGGTTGGCGCACAACTTTCCGCTGGAAGTAACGGGGCGCATTGCGGCCATGATCGCCGTCTATGCTATTGAGAAGCAGGGATGCCAGGAACACACGTTTACGCTGCCGGAGTTTACTGCACGCTATGCTGCTACCTTCGGCGCACACCCTCTGGTGGAAGACATGGCCGTATCATACGATGAAGGAGAAAAGGTTCGCAATGAACAAACCTTACGATATTAAAGACATCAATTTAGCCGATCAAGGACGCAAACGGATGGAGTGGGCCGAGCAAGAAATGCCAGTGTTGCGCCTGCTCCGTGAGCGGTTCAGCCGGGAACGACCGTTGGAAGGGGTGCGTCTCAGTGCATGTTTGCATGTCACCACGGAGACTGGCAACTTGATGCGTACCCTGGTAGCCGGTGGGGCGGATGTGGTGTTGTGTGCTTCAAATCCGCTCAGCACCCAGGACGATCTGGCAGCGGCGCTGGTGGCGTATGATGAAATTCCGGTGTTTGCGATTAAAGGCGAGAGCAACGATGTCTATTATCAGCATTTGACCGCAGCACTGGATCATAATCCCCAGATTACGATGGATGACGGTGCCGATCTGGTCTCCGGTGTTTTAAGGCAACGACCGGACTTGATTGCCGGTATGTATGGCAGCACCGAGGAGACAACGACCGGTGTGATACGGCTGAAAGCGATGGCGGCCGACGGTGTGTTGACTTTTCCGGTGATTGCGGTTAATGATAGTGATACCAAGCATCTGTTTGATAATCGCTATGGCACAGGCCAGAGTACTATCGACGGCATTATTCGGGCGACCAATGTGCTGCTGGCGGGGAAGAATTTTGTAGTGGGGGGGTATGGCTTCTGTTCACGCGGTATTGCCGAGCGTGCGCGAGGGATGGGGGCCAATGTGATTGTCACCGAGGTTGACCCGGTACGAGCGCTCGAAGCAGCAATGGATGGCTATCGGGTGATGCCGATGGAGCAGGCCGTCTCTATGGCCGATTTTGTGGTCACTGCCACTGGCGACAAGAATGTGATTGATGTCGAGGATTTTCAGGTGATGAAAGATGGCTGCATCATTGCCAACAGTGGGCACTTTAATGTCGAAATTAATATTGCCGCATTAGAGGCACTCGCGGTTGAAAAGCGCCAGCCTCGTACCTTTATTGATCAGTATTGCCTCAAAGACGGTCGCAAAATCAACCTGTTGGGTGAGGGACGCCTGGTGAATCTGGCGGCCGCCGAGGGACATCCAAGTGCCGTGATGGATATGAGTTTTGCAAACCAGGCACTGGCCAGCGAGTTTCTGGTGCAACATCATGGCAAGCTTGCCAATGGTGTACATGCGCTGCCGAAAGAATTAGATCGTGAGATTGCGTTGCTGAAACTGCAGGCTATGGGTATTACGATTGATGTTCTGACACCTGAACAGGAACAGTATCTCCATTCCTGGCAAGAAGGTACCTGATAAATGTACAACGGGGTCGATTGACATCTGGTTAAAGTGGTTAAAGCGTATCGGGATGCACCATGCCCATTTATGATGACCCGAACAGACAATCAGTGGAGGGGCCGACTATGCGATCTGGTACGCCAGCCAGCGGTCAGTCTCACTATGGTATTATCGTGTGTCCCAGACTTTACCTGTCTGGCACCGCTGCCTGGTGGTATTGTGGCCCTGATGTAAGCCCGTAACGCAGCAAATCCTGACCGTGCCCGCACTACGGCTGGATCGCTACTGGCATCGGAGTTGTCATTATGCCGGGCGGATTGGCAATCATAACGCTCTATGGTGCGGCTTTTATCACTGCCCTCAGTGAATTGCAGGAGGGAGCGAGCATCCCTCAGAAGTATTAAGTAAGTATTAGAAGTAGGAGTCTAGTGTGTCAACTTCATTTATGCAATCACCGCGTCTTTTTTTTACCAGCGAGTCGGTGACAGAAGGTCACCCCGACAAACTGTGTGACCAGGTGAGCGATGCTATTCTGGATGCGCTGCTGGCCCAGGATCCTCGATCGCGGGTAGCATGCGAGACGGCCACTACCACCGGTCTGGTGCTGGTGATGGGCGAAGTGACCACCCAGGCCTATGTGGAAATTCAGGATGTTGTCCGTGAGACGATCAAGAATATCGGGTATGTTGATGCATGCTATGGCTTTGACGCACGTACGTGTGGCGTGATGGTGAGTCTGAAAGAGCAATCGCCCGATATTGCTCAAGGTGTTGATCAGGCATTGGAAATCCGTGATGCGCCTATGACCGATGCCGAAGTTGATGCTGTCGGTGCAGGTGATCAAGGTATGATGATCGGGTTTGCTTGCAATGAGACGTCAGAGTATATGCCGTTGACGATTAGTCTGGCGCACCGCCTGGCATACCAATTGACGCTGCTCCGTAAGCAGGGAACGCTGCCGTATTTGCGCCCTGATGGCAAAAGCCAGGTAACCGTGGAGTATGCCTATGGCAAACCCGTGCGCGTGGATACCGTCCTGGTCAGCACACAGCACGCGCCGGATGTCAGCATAGAACGCATCCGCGAAGACATAATCCAGCATATTATTCGCGAGGTCATCCCGGCTGACTTGATTGATAATCGAACCAGGTTTCTGGTCAACCCAACCGGACGTTTTGTGACGGGCGGGCCAATGGGTGATGCAGGGCTAACCGGTCGCAAGATTATTGTTGATACGTATGGGGGTGTGGCCCGTCATGGCGGCGGTGCGTTTAGCGGCAAAGACCCGACGAAAGTAGATCGTAGCGGGGCATACGCGGCACGCTATGTGGCCAAGAATGTGGTGGCGGCGGGTCTGGCGGATCGGTTTGAGGTACAGGTGAGTTATGCCATTGGCGTGGCGCATCCTTTGTCTATCAGTGTTGAGACCTTTGGTACAGGCAAGGTTAGCGACGAGACCATCCAGCGCTTGATCAGTGAGTTCTTCGACTTGCGCCCTGGAGCCATTATTCGCGATCTCGATCTGCGCCGCCCCATCTATCAATCCACTGCAGCCTACGGTCATTTTGGACGCAACGATATTGATGCCCCGTGGGAACGTACCGACAAAGCCGAGCAGTTGCGGGCCGCAGCCGGTCTGTGACCTGCTGGCATGCTGGTGCTTCTCTATGCCAGTTGCACCAGCATGCCAGCCCTGATTTCAGTGCTATGATAGTTTCCCCCAGTGTTCCTTCGATAGCTCCATTTCAAAAAACTGTACCCATGCTCCCTGCCGATCACGGCGAAAGAAGGGGCGTAACTCGGCATAGGCCGGGTTATCCAGTAACCGCAGCGCCGGATCACTCCCAATGTGCCGCCAGTCACTCCCGATATAATAAAATCCGAGATGCTCATAGCAATGAACGGCACGCCGATTAAAACCAGCGACATCAAGACGCATAATCTGGAACTGCATTGCTCCGAAGTAGTGATTCAGGAACAGTCGCAATGCCTCGGTTCCCAAACCCTGCCCGACATAGGGTGCACCGAGCGAGATCCCCAGTCGTGCCTGCCCAATGATCTGTTCTACCTCGCGCAGCGAAATGCGACCAATGAGCCGCTGATATCGATCTTCAACCGCCCAGACGCGACAGATCGATACCCCGGAGCCGTAGGAGAATCGGTATTCACTGTCAAAGGTCGAGCGGGGTGTGTTCCAGAAAGCACTGAAAGGATCGGCATAGCGTGGCCATGCTTCTTGGGCGTGGGTATCAGGCTGTTGCCAGGGACGAAGGTGGACGCGATCACTTTGCATATGGAGCGAGGGTTGCTGGCTCAAAGCTACTCCTCCTGATGTTTAGATAGATTGAAAACCTGCCGTGCCAGTTCAGGCAGAATAACTCCTGCCTGTCCTTGCAGCCAGCAGTCAGCGATAACCGCAAGCGCTGTTTCTTCGGGGTTGATTTCAATCACATAGGCTCCAGCACGTTTCGCAATCAATGGAAGTGAAGCTGCTGGTTGCACAACTGCCGAGGTACCGATCGATAGAAAGATCTGGGCTTGCTGCGTAACCGTGTATGCCCGATACAACTCGCGTTCGGGCAACCCTTCACCAAACCAGACGACATCCGGGCGCAACAGGCCACCGCAGTGCCCACAGCGCGGTGGCGGCGTGCCTTCTTCATCCCACCCCTGTGCATAGGTGCCACATTCAAAACAGCGCGTGCGTTCAATATTCCCATGCAACTCCAGCATATCGCGACTGCCAGCCCGCCAGTGGAGACCATCAATATTCTGTGTCACGAGCGTGAAGGATGGGTAATGTTGTTCCAGATCGACCAGCGCATAGTGAGCCGCGTTCGGCTCGGCAGCGGCAATGACCTGGCGTCGATAGGTATACCAATCCCACACCAGACGGGGGGTGCGCATGAAGGCCTGTGGGGTCGCCAGTTCGGTGGGATCATACTGTGCCCACAGGCCAGTTTGTGCCTGACGAAACGTCGGTATACCACTCTCTGCCGAGACACCAGCTCCAGTCAGCGCGACGACGCGCTCGGCGGAACGCATATGGGTAACAACTTTGTTCGGAATAGCAGGGATCATATTTTCGCTCAACAGCTCTTCGGCGCAGAACCAGGCTGTTCACCGGTGTTCATATCAGACTGATCGGTGCGTGCATTATTCCGGTGGGTCGAGAAAGTTTGCCGATGCCCAGCCTTCAATGCTCTGTCCCGCATAGTTTGTGCGCACGTGCAACCAGGGTATATTATCTGCGATCACTGGCCCTTCAAGTACGCGCACCCGGGTGCCATTGGGCAATGTTGCGATCACCTCAGTGTTGAGACCGGGCTGGTTGCGCACATTCAAATCAGCGGCTGTCACAATACGAACCTCGCCGCGGTCAACTCCCGGTAACCAGTCCGGCCATGCTATGCCCAGATCGGGTAGTGTGGGGCGCGGAAGTTCGATCGCAAAGAAGCGATCCATCAGGTAGCTCGCGCCAAAATAACTGGTTCCAGCAACAATGATGAGTAGCAACAGCAAAACAATCCAGCCCAATGCGCTCTGTCGGGCAAATTTGCGTCGCAATTCGGTATGACTGAGCGGGTGCAAAGGCAATCTGTTCATGGGAAGATCGATAGGAGGAGCCTCAGCGGACGGGAGCAGTGCTGCTGACTTGAACATGGGCGACGCCGGTGCGGTGCTGGCATAATCCATAGCTGGTTGTGCCGTAACGCACACTGGCGGTACGTTTGGCAGACGTTTCGTCTCCGTTGCTACCTCTTGCATGAGCGCATGCAGTGCCTGGGCAAATGTTTCAACATCCGGGCAGCGGCAGGCAGGATCACGTTCAAGAGCGTATGCCAGCAGTTGATCCAGGGCTGGCAGGTGGAGTGACGGGCGCACCTCTGCCAGTGCTGGAACCTGCAATGTGAGATGTGATTGAGAGACCTCCCACGGGTCATGCCCCCTGGCGAGACGTTGTCCGCTAAGAAGTTCATAGAGTAGCATACCCAGTGCATAGACATCACTGGATGGGCCAGGCGGCTGTCCAGCAGCGCGTTCCGGGGCACGATAATGCGCCAGATCCAGCGGCCCGGTATCGGGGGGAATGAACCAGCCATCAAGCAATTTGACCCGGTTGTCCTCAATAGACACCAGATTATTACTACTAACTGGGGGATGGGTCAGGTTACGCGCCTGGCACGCACTGATCGCCAGTGCGACCTGGTACGTGTAGTTGAGTGCATGCTCCACGGAGAGAGGCAGCATAGCCCGTAGCGGTTGACCGATCACTTCTTCGGTAATCATATAGGGGCGATCATTGATCACCCCACTATCAAAAACCTCTAACAGCGTGTGGTTTGAAGCCTGGGCAATCGCATTCGTCTCAACACTGAAGCGCTGGTGGATCTGCTCGTTTCCTACCAGATCCTTCCGCAGGATATACACCAGCACCCTGCGCCGCAGCCGTTCATCAACGGCACGGTAAACTGTAGCCAGGCGTGCCTCTCCCAGGCGTTCGAGAATACGATAACGGCCCAGAAGTAGGGCGGTCGAGGTATCGCTAGAAGGTGCGTGTGTCATATATTTATGTCTATCTGACAGTAACTTTCCACAGGGTGTCCTATCATCACAGGATGAAAGGAGGATGAACGGTGCCTCATCCCTGGAGACCAACAGATCATACTACCTTGTGCATACACTGAGATTCGCGATGGCAGCGTAGCAATTGGGATTATAGCACGTGGTAGGGGAACCATGCAAAGGTTACAGAGGCACTAAATAGGGTACAAAACCGTAGGTCATTACCTGCTTGCCAGTCTGACAACGGTCATAGGAGCGTTGCTGCACATCCTCACGTACAACAAATATAGCGTACTGCC
Organism: Chloroflexaceae bacterium; assembly: GCA_034435975.1. Classification (GTDB taxonomy): domain Bacteria; phylum Chloroflexota; class Chloroflexia; order Chloroflexales; family Chloroflexaceae; genus CAKZQX01. The sequence goes on from DAOTWD010000120.1 coordinate 80,769, forward strand.
TCAGTATGTGAAGTGCCGATCCTACGCTGATGATCGCCGAGCATCTACAGAGTAAAGACGCGGTCGGCCTGAGTCTGGTCAGGTATACCGATCCTATGCGATAGGTTGTTCTCCCAACGCATCAACCAGTTTAAGGCCAAGTTGCTCGGCTAGAAAATCGCCCAGAGCGGCGGTATCGGGAAAGCTCACGATTGTTTCGCCACTGCCATCATCATAGGCGACATGCCAGATTTTGCCATAACGCTCATCGCGCCAGATCCGTAAGTTCACAATAGGTGTTGCTAGACACGTTCCCATTTGCCGTACTTCCTCTCTGTGGTTGCTTGTAGTCATATCAGCCTGCTTGATCTGATTTCGTATTATCGTGCAAGCGCGGCCATGTATGATCTGGTGACACGATGTCATTCAACAGAACCAGGGAGAGCATTGCTGTGGCCGCTATTTGAAACCGTGACGCATTGTTTTATTTTTAGGATGAGCAAAGGGTTGCGCATAATCGGTTCTTTCCATATCATAAGACGTACCAGACGGCGCTCTGGTTCACGTTTATTGATGAGAGTTGTATGAGTAGTCTCTTGTATCTAGCTGATACGGCCTCAGTATAATTATCTGAGTAACATAAAGGGATACAGTTGACATTCAGTGCGGTGTACCGGTGCCGGGTTACTGGTGTCGGCACCGGGCATCTGTTCGTTGATGCCGATGTTCCACGTTGGTACCAGCAACCGGGTCAGGACTCAAATGGTAAGTAAACAACCTGTGGCCCGCCTACATAGGGGCATCTGGGCTACACTGACGACGTATGATACCCGTGCTATGAACGAGACGGACGCAGTAGGCCAACCAGCCGGTCATATAGCAGTTGCAGCAGCATCGACACCGGTCAATGGCTCGTTCCCCGGTGGCATTTGGGCAGTATTGCGTCAGCGCGTTGATCCGATTCATTATCGCCCCCAGGCCGTTCCTGGTATTGTTGAGGAGCATGTTTCTGAAGGCCATCAAAGCTACACCGTCCTGCGTAGTCATGCTGGTACCTATATCCGGCTTACTCCGGCTGAACGGGTGCTCTGGCATGCCATGGATGGTTCGCGAACAATGGCCCAACTGGCAACGCTTGGATTTGTGCAGTTTCGGCAACTATTACCCGTTGCTGATCTGGTGCAAAATCTCAAGCAGCAGGGTTTTCTGGTCGATCCCTATGTCGCCGTTTATGCCCAACTCCAGGATGCGCTGGAACGGCGCACGACGGTGGGATGGGGCCGTCGCCTGCTCATGGCTCTGAGTCATCACACGCTGGCGTTCCATAATATTGATGGTTGTGTGCGTGTCCTCTATAAGCGTGTGGGATGGATTTTTTTTACACCTGTCGTTTTCCTGTTGACGCTGATGGTGAGCACTGGTGGGCTGGTCGCATTTATTCGTATTTCTCAACTCGATCTTCCCGTGTATACGGTTCTGGCGGTCGATGCGATCCCAACCAGCCTGCTGGCGCTGTGGGTGGCGTTGCTCGTTTCTTTTATCCTGCACGAACTGGCGCATGCCATGGCGGTTAAGCATTATGGACGGCAGATCTGGCGTGGTGGCCTGATGCTGTACTATGGAATGCCGGTCGCTTTTGTGGATACGAGCGATATCTGGCTGGCCGGGCGTCGGGCACGGATGGTGGTCTCGGCGGCCGGGCCGTTTTCGGATCTGCTGGTAGGTGGGATGGCTGCCCTGTATGTAACTATTTTTCCGACTGCACCACTAAGCGGGGCGGCCTATAAGCTGGCGATTGCCTGCTATGTGGCAACGCTCTTTAACCTGAATCCCCTGCTTGAGCTGGATGGTTACTATTTACTGGTAGACGCGCTACGCCAGCCCAATCTGCGGAAGCGGGCGCTGGACTTTGTGAGTGGCTCGTTCTGGGAGAAGGTACGTACACGTGCGCCTTTTAGCGCTGAAGAGCGTATGCTCGGTCTTTATGGTCTGCTAACGCTGTTATACACAATTTGTGCCATTATCCTGGCGTTTCTATTCTGGCAACGCCAGTTGGTTAACCTGATACCGCAACTCTGGGCGAGTGGATGGGACGGGCAACTGGTGGCACTGCTGATCATAGGGGGCATTGTCGCTCCGGTGGTGATGGGCAGCGGGTTGGCGCTGTGGGGTGTGCTACGCGGGTGTGCGGCCTGGATTGCCCGCCGTGGGTATGCTCGTCGCCCCTTGTATGTCGCCGTCATGTTGTTGCTCCTGGTAGGAGTGTTGGCGCTGTTGCCGTTGTGTCCTGCCTCGCGGTCGGGTGTAGCTGCGATGGCGGGCGTGGTAACATCACTGTTGTGGTTGGTCGCATTGCTGGCGCTGTTGACGGTGTGGCCGGATTACCGTGGGGCGGATGTGTGGCATGTGTTGCAGGCAATGCTGGGGGCGGGTTTGTTGACCGTACTGGCGCTTGTGGGGCGCATGCTCAGTGATGCAGACCGGGCGTTGTTCTGGATCGCAGTCGAGGGCCTGGCGTTTCTGCTACTCATGCTGGCAGGTTTTGCGGCGCTCCTCGATGTGGATTTACATCAGGCTTCGCAACGCGAGTTGGGGGTTGCTGCTTTTCTCCTGCTGGTTGCCTTCGGCTGTGGCGGAACAGCGATCTATCTTGCGGGAATCGCCTGGCCGACAGCATCTTTTCCTGTCGTGTTCGCTATAGCCGCCCCGGTCTATTGTGGAACCCTTGCGCTGGCGCTGTTGCTACCACATCTATCAGGATTGCGGGATTCACGGCTGATCTGGAGCTGGCTCCCGCTCTGGATGGCGATTGGCGTTCAGACCGGTACGTATGTGCTGCGGTTGATCCCTACCCTGTCGATGACGACACTGGTAACCGGGCTGGATATTCTTATCGCGGGATTATGGCTAGTGGCATGGTATACCCATTATGTCACACTCCGCACATTTGCACCCCAATCGTTGAGCTGGCCGTCGCAACCAGCATTGGATGAAGCACAGCGCTTGCAGCGCGGGTTTCAACTGACGTATGCCGGGTGTTATCAGTTGCTGCGTACCGTCTATGGGGCACGACGAGCGCAGGCACTTGATGATCGGCTGGATATTCTGGCAGCTACGGCGAATTGGGATGTGACTCTTGATCGTGATCAGGTGCGGATTGGTGGTATGCTGGCTGCCAGTCCCCTGGATCGACAGGGAGCACGATATGCTGAGGTACTGCGCTATACGATCGCTACCATTGAAGCGATTGCGGGCAGATGGTTTGCCCGTCGCACCATCCAGGCAGCCTATGATGCCTTACCCTGGGCTGAGCGTGAGGCGACCAACCGCCGTTGTTTTCCCAATACACCCTGGGCTCGTGATCTGTCCCATGCATTTGGGTGCGAGCGTGATGCCCGCCAGCAGCTGTTGCGTCAGGTTGACCTGTTTCTCTCTGGCGATGATGCCGATCTATCAATGCTGGCGCAAGCGTTGCAGCCAATGCGGGTGCGTGCAGGTGCGATGATTGCGGATGCGAACACAATTGCGCAGGGAATCTGGGTTGTTGAGGCAGGCGAAATTGCGGCCTGGCAAGACGCAACGATTGTGGATGAATTGCATCGCGGTGAGGTGTTTGGGGCCATTGAACTGATTGCGCCGCTGGATGACCCGACCGGTCAGGAAGCGCATCAGCATGTGCGTGCAGGACGATGTTACCGCGCAACCGTTGATAGTATGGTGCTGTTCTTGCCATGGAGTGACTGGCAGCGTTTTGTCCAGACACGTTCTGCCGGTACTGTCGAGGGGATTGAGCTATTCAATGTGTTGCAGGTGCTGGAGCGGGTACCTCTCTTTGCTGAAGTGCCTCGGCAGACCCTCCGGCAACTGGCCCGCGTTGCGCAACGACGGGAGGTTCCAGCACGTACCATCATTATCCGCGAGAACGTCCGTTCGGAGACATTCTATCTGATTCAACAGGGCACTGCTGCGGTGATTAAACAGCGGTGCGTGTCAGCAGCAACAGAAACAGGGCAACGATCAACCAGGATGGTAGCGCGTCTGGGTACCGGAGAGTTTTTTGGTGAGCTAGAGTTGCTGCGCGGTGTACCACCGGTTGCCAGTGTGGTGGCACTGACGCCGATGGTGTTACTGGCCTTGCCAGATGCAACGATCCGTGAACTATTGCTCACCCGTGATCGTGTGGCACAGCGCCTGGAGCAGGAGGGAACCGGTCGACTCTGGGCGTTACGTGAGCAGCAAACGTAGGGAGACGCATTTCCATTCAGGGCAGACAGCTTCGTCTGCCCCTATCAAACCACAGGTTGGATATTACACTCAATTGATTTTGAGGATCGTCAATTTCATGACGCCAGAAGGGGTTTGAACAGTGACTTTCTGATGGGGTTTTTTCCCAAGCAGAGCGGCACCAATTGGTGATTCGTTTGAGACCTTACCTTCACGGGGGTTGGCTTCAGCACTGCCCACAATCGTCCAGGTTTCTTCTTCATTGTCTTCCTCAATCCGAACCGTCACCGAAGAACCAACACGCACCTCGTTTTTGCTGCCATTCTGGTCATCTTCGATAATCTGGGCGCGTGAGAGGGTGTTTTTAATATCACGAATGCGCCCTTCGAGCAAGGCCTGAGAGTTCTTCGCGTCTTCATACTCGCCACTCTCGGAAATGTCACCCAGTTCCTTGGCAGCTTTGATGCGCTCAGCGACCTGCTTGCGTCCATCAATCTCCAGGTCTTCAAGTTCTGCTTCGAGCCTGGCTCTGCCTTCGCGTGTGAGATAAACTGGCTTTTCACTCATAGTTCAACTGCCTTTTGGAATAACAGAATAACCCCCTGGGAGCTGACAGATTGGGAGGGTCAAACGACCCTGCTCCATAGGGTACTCTTATATGAAAGAACTGAGAGTACACCTCTCAGTCAAGGTCATTGGGGGCAGGCAACACTGCCCAGACCTGTATGTGGTAACGTTGGCATTCGCCATTATACGCAATCTCCTAATTTTTGTAAAGCACCTGTTTTACGCATTCTCCAGGCGTGCATGACGCCAATAATGCATGCCTAGAGACGCGCTGACGACATATGGCTTCTGCATACTATCAGGATAGGCACATGTCCAGTTGGGTAACCATCTTCGACATCTGATATCCGTGCCTGTTGCGGTTGAGCTATACGTCAGGTCAACAAGTAGTCTGGCGGGGTTCTTTTCCTTGCATCATTGTGGCTGATGTTGTACTATACCAGCACTGCAAGATTGGAGCGGAGCGCACGTTGAACGAGCAGCAAATCCTGCTCGAGGTAGATACATTGCAAGGTCGGTACATTGCGATCACGTGACAGTAGCGACGAAGGAGAAAAGAATGGCAGATCGTGTCAATCCTCGCATATCTTTCGCGCCTATGACATTCGCGGGTTGGTAGATGCTGATTTGACCGATGCAATGGTAATGACATTGTCGGTCAACCAGGAGGAACGTACTTTATACTTTAGCCTGGAGCGCATATGCTGTGGGGACGTGAAGTGCAGCCCATCTCGTCTATGGTTCGATGTAGCGCGGATGGCGCGATTGCGATCCTTGATCTGACCGAGGCTCTGGCATCGAGCCCTATGGTACATGTTGGCGGAAGGTCGTAATTCTTCTGGTGAGGAGACCAGGGTTCAGGTGATTGACCTATGCAACCGGTTTGCGCACCAGTAAGTCAATGGTGTGGATGGAGTGTGCTTTGATTGTGGCATGACCGGGAGGTGGGACAGGCCTCACATACTGAACCATCACACACACCATGGGTTGAGGCAACGACGGCCGAGCGATTGCATGGTATTTGCGGTATACTGCTGGCAGCGGTGGAGGATTTTCGTACGGTAGGTGAGGCCTGGATTATTCTGTCTGGATGCTTTGACAACAGGGTGGGCTGGCTTGCGGTACATCAGGCGCAGATTGGCTGCAACGCCCGTGATGGAACCCCTGCGGCATTGCGTCGTTTGAACCGGCAAACCGGCGGTTGTTGGAGAGAATGCCTGGAACCATTGCAAGGGCTGGTATGAGTGAACGCCTTCGGTTGGGCACGAAATACTGGGAGGGTGTGTATACGGCAGATTTCACCCTCGATCAAGTACGCCGCCGCTGCTATCAGGTAGGATTGTTTTTGCAGCAGCGTGACTGGCGTTGTTTAATTGCCTATGATACGCGGTTTATGTCCGGTCTGTTTGCACGTGATATATATCACATTTTGACCCGGCAGGGTATAGCGGCCAGCCTGGTATCTGGCCCGGTACCCTTGCCGGCAGTGCAGAGTGCGTTGAAGCAGCAGATCTTTGATTGTGCGTTGATTGTGTCTGCGGGTAATCGTCCGTACTGGTACAACGGGCTTGTTTTCTTAGGAACGGTTGATGACGACCTTCCCCTCCACGCGAGTGATGATGTATCTCCCCTGCAGTCTTTTCCCCTGTTTCCTGATACGACCGGGAATGATCAGGCGCTAAAGCCGGAGATTGCGCAGGATTTGCGTGCGCCATACATTGATCTGCTTCGTAAGCAGATCGATGTCAATCTTATTCGTCGCTCAACGATGACTATTTTTGCTGATCCGATGAATGGCTCCACGGCGGGTTATTTTCCAGCGATCATGGGGGAAGGTGGGCAAACACGGGCGATCGAGATTAACCGTGAGACCGATCCCCTGTTTAGCAAGCTCACCCCACTGCCGGTTGAGTCAAATCTGACACGGCTGCGCAAGCTGGTGCGCGAAAGCGACTCGCATCTGGGATTAGCGTTTTCGGCCGATGGATCAGCCCTGGGCGTGGTAGACAAGAATGGCGACCAACTGGATCATCTCGAAATCGTGTTGCTGCTGGCGGCCTATCTGGTTCGTCAATATCGACAGTCGGGCGCAGTGATTGCGCCTGTGCCCGTTGAAGGGTCACGGTTGGCCGGATCGCTGCCAGGTCTGGGAGCGTGGGAAACGGCGCTGGGGGTGAACGTTGAGTTGAGTGCAGATCCGTCACGACGTATGACCGAAGTCTTGATGCAAACAGGAGATGCGCTGTTAATTGGCTGTACTGGTGAGGGAGAACTGGTGCTGGGACAGTATGCGCCCTACCCCGATGCCTTGTTTGCCGGGTTGTTCGTGGCCGAAATGGTGGCGCGTAATGGGGGGAATTTACATGCGCTTTTGAGTGAGCTGCGGGGGCACCTTAAGGCGAATCCGTAACAGAACAGGTAGGACGAGCGAGACGATAGGAGCTAGGATCGAGACGATAGGAGCTAGGATCGAGACGATAGGAGCTGGGAGCGAGAATCCTCTTTTCTTCCTCCTCACTCCTCTCTTCTCCCTTCCTGTACCATACAACGGGACGGTTCAACCGTATGCGTATTTCTCTAAGTCGGCGTATGTCATCGCTGCTTTATCTGGCACGCCCATTGGCACTCACATTTATTGGTATTCTTTTTCTATCGCTCGGTGCAACCTATCTATCTATCTGGTTTTATCGGAGCATACCTCTGCCAGAAATCTTTGAGACCGTGACTTTGCAGTTTTTGCCCCATTTCCAGCGTGGTCTCCTCTTCGTGCTGGTGGGATTGGCTGTGCTGGCCACTGGCATGTGGCAACTCAGCACCATGGTCATTATTCCGCTCCATGATCAACGCGCTGCTGATGGCGAACTGGTGTTGGGCTACCAACGCACGCAAGGCCGACCACGTATTGCGGTGCTGTCAGGTGGGGCGGGGATGCTTATTTTGTCGGGCCTGGGTGAACACGTTGAGCGCCTGACCTGCATTACCCCGGTTCAGGATGCCGTTGAGTATTACTATCGTGCTTCAGGGTTATTCAATTTCCAGAATGTGTACTATGTTGTCCCCACCCCGGTGGCGGCACGGGTGTATGCGGAATTAGATAATGGTATGGTCATGAATGTGATGCGAGTCGATCACGACCCCACTCTGGCAGGCCGGCATGTGGCTCGTCTCATGCTGATTCCTGATGGTATGGATGAAGATGCTGCGACACGACCGTCCAACGGTGATCAGCGGGATGGCACCGATCAGCATCTGATGCCTATGCCCGTATCCAACACAAAAAAGTTACCGCTTACGCGACTGGCACGGGAAACACTGCGTGATGCCGATGCGCTTTTGCTCGGGCCAGGGAGTTTATTTGAGAGTATCTTGCCCAATTTGCTGATCGATGAGTTGCGCGAAGCCGTGCAGCAGAGTACCGCGATCAAAATTTATATTTGTAATCTAATGACGGAGCCCGGGTTAACGACCGGGTTTAGTGTTGGCGATCATATCCGACAGATCAAGCGCTATGGCGGGTTTGTGCCCGATTATGTGCTGGTCAATGTGCAGCGCATTGATACTGAGGTGGCGCAGCTCTATGCTGCTGCCAATCAAGCTCCGGTGTACCTCGATCCTGATGCCTATGAGGAGACCACGATCCTGACCGGGCAAGATTCGTCACAACGCCACGTGATAGTTGAGGGGAGTGTGGTGATAGAGGCTGATTTAGCCAGTTCCGTGGTGCAATATACCGCATCACTCGGTCGTCCTGGCGAGAGTCGGGCGGTGCGTGTTTTACGGCATGATCCACAGAAACTGACAGCTACTATTCTGAAGCTCCTTGGTCAGGTTTGAGTTTGAACCCCTGGGGGTATCACATTACTATGCCACTGGTCGTCTTTGAAGATGAGTACTGGCGACATTTTGCGCCACTGATCCATATTCGACCCCTCTTTGAAATACGCTGTGGCAGCTTTACCACTGCTGAACGGGTTGCGTTATCGCTGGTAACATGGCTGCCTGGTCAGGAACAGGCTGCTCCGACCCTGTATGGTCTCTGCCGTCCGCATTTGATGCCTGTCTATGGCGTGCATAGCTCGCCTGGCAGACTGCTTGGTACCGGTATGCCTCTCACATGTATTAATGGTCGTGTGCTAGACGTGGGCTGGCTAGCCACGCTCCAGCGTGAACCAATTGATACCGTGTATCAGTCGCCCGAGGGCGAACTGGTAGGGGCATATCTGTCGCCAGGGCTGGCAAGCGCAGTTCTGTACTATTTACAAGAACAGGATGCTGCCAGCGCACTTCAGGAACTCCGCCGGTTTGCACGGGTGGTCGAGGTACACGTGCCACTGGTGCGTTATCCGTGGGATCTTATTACCCAATCCGGAGAGCAACTGCTGCGTGATATGCCGTTGTTAACCTGGCGGTTGCCGCGCTATCAGGCCAGCGATCCGCAGATTGTCGCACGGGGCATCGAGCACATCTATGTCGCTGCCAGTGCACAGCTTGATGGGCCGCTGGTACTTGATGCTCGCGATGGGCCGATCTTTATTGATGAGCATGCGCATATCGAGCCGTTCAGTTTTATTCAAGGCCCGGCCTATATTGGGTGCCATACGCTTATTGCCAGTGCTCGTATTCGGGGGGAAACCAGTCTGGGGCCAATGTGTCGTGTTGGTGGTGAGGTTGAAGCGAGCATTATTCAGGGGTATACCAACAAACACCATGAAGGGTTTCTGGGGCATAGCTGGTTGGGTGAATGGGTCAATGTAGGTGCGATGACGACGAACAGTGATCTTAAAAATACCTATGGCAGTGTCCGTGTGGTGATTGAGGAGTTGGGCCAACTGAACAGTGGTGTCCTCAAGCTTGGTTGTTTTCTGGCCGATCATGTCAAGTTGAGCATCGGGTTGCATCTGAACGGTGGAACGGTTATTGGTACCGGTAGTAACATCTTTGGCGTGCATGTTGCGCCAAAAACCGTCCCCGCTTTTACCTGGGGTGGGGAGATCTTCCGCGAATATCGCATTGACAATATGATTGAGGTCGCACGCAAGGTAATGGAACGACGCAAGCGGATGCTGACTCCAGAATATGAGGCAATGCTTCGTGCTGCTTTTATGCTGACCCGGCCCAGTCGTGGTTTTCAGGACAATGTGCTACCGCCGAGCCTGACGGCAGCATCCAATGCGGGCGAGTTGCTGTTGTCACGTGCTGAGCGAGAAGCTATAAGAGCCTTTGAGGTGGCCTGAATTGGCAGGCTCACCCGGCCCCACCAGCGGGCTGAAAGGGGAGTGAGCGACCTTTTTATAAAGGCGACAGTCCCCGCTGCTCATTTTTTATGGCTCGATACCACTCCTCCAGGCGTGCTGCCAGGTACTCGGCGTTGTAATGCGACTCAACGACGTGACGCCCCTGCTGTCCTAATCGCTGTGCCAACTCCGGGTCGCGCAGCAGGCGGATGATTGCCGCCGCCAGTGCGTCCGGATCGTCATACGGTACGAGCAAACCCGTCCGCTCATGTTGCACCACCTCGTTGCCGGCGGGCACGTCGGTCGTGATCACCGGGCGGCCGGCGGCCATGGCCTCGATCAGCGGAATGCCAAAGCCCTCGTAGCGACTGGGGGCGACCACCACATCGGCCATGTGCAGCAAGCGCGTCTTCGTAAGCTCATCAATGGCTCCCAGCAGCCGCAGGTTGCGCTCGACCCCACCGGCAGCCACAATGCGTTGCAACTCGGCTTCGCCGCGCCGATAGTGGCTGACAAAGGTGAACGTCGCCTGGGGGAATGCTTGAACGACGGCTGGCATCGCATGTGCCAACAGGTCAAAGCCCTTCCGCTCGATTAATTGCCCGATGAACAGAATGTGCGGAGATGGCACCGGGGGCAACTGCACAGTGTTGGATTGTGCGGAGAGTCGCTCAAAATCTGCTAGATCGACCGCATTCGGCAAGACCGTGATGCGCTCCGGGGCTAGACCCAGCGCGATCAACAGGCCGCGTTCGTGTTCCGACAGCGCCACCGCGCTATCGACCATGTGCAACGGGGCGTGAATCAGGTAGTTGCGCACCGCCCGCCGCGGATGGGCACCACGCAGCAAGCGATGGGCTAACTGTTGTGGACGCATGATCAGCCGCTCAAAGCATGGCGGCGCTTCCAGTGGTCGGTCGCGGTCAAGCACCAGATCGCCATCGTGCAGGAGACCGTGCGGTGTCAGCACGACCGGCACCCGTAGCCAGCGGGCCAACCGAACGGTCTGAAAGGCCAGGAGGTTGCGCAAATGATGGATATGTACCACATCGGGCCGCTCGGCCAGCAGCAACCGCAGCAGTAGTTCAGGTGCAAAGAAACCCCAGGTTGCGCCGCGATGCACGGCCACATGGCCCGGCAGCCAGGCGTGGCGTGTGGCCTGGCCGGAATACTGCGGCGCATAGTATTCGTAGGCTACCACCCGATGTCCACGCCGCACCAGCGCCCGCGCCTGCACGTACTCCGGCCGGCTGGGAAACGCCGGATCAAAGCCATAGGTTGAGATGATCAAGATTTTCATATTTAGGTTATAGGTAACAGGTGACAGGTGATAGGTGACTGGACACGTTGACACATTCTAACCCGAAGATGGCATGTGCCTCCTCGCCTCCCCGCCTCCCCGCCTCCTCGCCTCCTCGCCTCCTCGCCTCACATCACCTCCGCATACGCGGCCAGCACCCGCTCGGTAACACTGGCCCACGAGAATTGTGTCGTGACCCACTCGCGCCCGGCCTGGCCCATGGCGTTGCGTCGCGCCGGGTCGTCCAGCAGCGTGCGAATACCGGCAGCCAGTGCGGGTGGATGCTGCGGCGGCACCAGCAAGCCGGTTTCGCCGGGCCGCACCACCTCCGGAAAGCCTCCAAAAGCGCTGGCAACCACGGGTGTGCCGCATGCCTGGGCCTCGACCAGCGCAATCCCAAAGGTTTCGTTGGCAAACGAGGCTCCAACCACCAGATCGACGCTGGCATACAGACGCGGCAGTTCTGTACGTGGTATGCTGCCGAGAAAGGTAACCCGCGCTGCAACGCCAAAGGTTTCGGCCAGCCAGGTCAGGTGGGCGCGGTAAGGGCCATCACCGGCAATCAACACGCGCGTGTGCGGCAACTCCGTCAGCGCCTGCAAGATGTATTGCACCCCCTTCCAGGGAATCAGACGACCGACAAAGAGCAGCAGTGCCTCGCCCGCCGGCGCATACCGCTGGCGTAGTGCCGCGTCGGGTGGCACCGGGCGGAAGAGGTCAAAATCCACCCCATTGTACACCACCCTGGGCATAATGCCATAATGTGCGGCTACGGTCTCGGCATTGAAGCGACTGCACGAGACCGCAATGTCCGCCCGTTTGCCCAGCAACTGGTCGCCAAGATAAAAGTCCTTGCCGTGACAGCCAAAAACGAGCTTCATGCCCGTCAACCGGCGTGCCAACAGTGCCGGCGCCAGGTCAAACGGCTTCTGGATATGCACGATGTCCGGGCGCAGCGCCACCAGGCCAGGGAGAGCCGCCACCGCAAACGACAGGCGTTCGAGGAGTTTGGCAAACCCGTAGAGTCGGCGCAAAGGCGGCAACGTGCGCCAGCGCGTGCGGCTGATGAACGGATAGCTTAGCACCCGTGCGCCGTGAACGACCTGCCGACAGGAACCGGTGCCACCAATGATCGACACCTGCAAGCCACGCCGGGTCAACTCGTGCGCCAGATCCCAGACGAAGCTTTCCACGCCACCGACCTGGGTGGTGGTCGTAAGATTGTAGAGACAGATGTGCATCAGGTTATCCAAAGACGCGACGTGGCGACGAGGCGCAGACGCGACGTGGCGACGAGGCGCAGACGCGACGTGGCGACGAGGCGCAGACGCGACGTGGCGACGAGGCGCAGACGTGACGCGGCGACGAGGCGCAGACGCGACGTGGCGATGAGGCGCAGACGCGACGTGGCGACGAGGCGCAGACGCGACGTGGCGACGAGGCGCAGACGCGACGTGGCGACGAGGCGCAGACGTGACGCGGCGACGAGGCGTGGATTGCTCCTCGCATCCTCGCATCCTCGCGTGCCCGCATCCTCACATCCTCGCATCCTCGCGTGCCCGCATCCTCGCATCCTCGCCTCACGTCGAAAACACGTGTCACCTGTCACCGGAAGGCTGCCCACGGCCTTCTGGTGACAGGGCACCGACGGGCGCGTCAGCGAAAAAGTTCGAGACAATGGCTCGTACTGGCAGTGTCGGTGATATCAACTCGGCATCACCAGCGACCATGATACTCTGCTGATAATCTGCCAGTGTCGCATCGGGCAGACTACAAACCAGCACATCGCGGCTGGTGGGCCGCACAATCCAGTATTCGGGCACACCTGCCTGGGCGTAGGCATGACGTTTCGTGTGTGTATCCATGCTCGGATGTGAAGGAAATACAACTTCAACCATGAGTGCGGGAATACCGAAAATACCTCGCTGCTGGATACAGCCTAGATCAGCGGTGCGTACGACCACAATGTCTGGTTGTACCGGGTCGCAGTTGGGCATAAAAACACCAATGGGTGCCCACACAGTCAATCCGTGCTGGTGATCATCAATCTGATGAAACAAGGTGCGTACAATCTGCCGAATGATCCACTGATGGAAAAAATCTGGCGCAGTCGTCATATACAGCACTCCATCAATCACTTCGTAGCGCTGCCCATCGTCCGGCAATTGTTCCCAGCGGGTACGATCCCAGGTTGCATCCAGTGAACGTAGCACCAGATCTGGTGTCTGAGGCCCTGGTATGGATATCGAGCTATACATATCTGCTACTTTCTTGATAACCAGAGGTACTCGAAAGCACCCCTTGTCTATTGCTAAAATTCCTGCTTCATTCTGTACTGCCCGCTCAAGCGCGGGGCTTACACGCAGGCCACGTCGGCGGGCTTTGCGAGGCCGTAGCCCGATGCTTCAGCGTCTGGGCACACGTGACTGTGTACATCCTGCCAATTTACGCGATCGTCACCTGGCAGCCACAGTGCAACATGAACGTCCGGGGGAGCGCGTGTTCGGCACTGGCTTGTCCATGGCTAAAATGGGTGACACGTCTGGCACGCGGATCAACCACCAGCACATCCTTCACGCCCTGCGCCAGATACCAGGGCGGGTTGATGCTCAGATCTTTTGCTTCGTAGTCCAGGCTAACAATTTCAATAACCGCTTCTGGCACCTGTTCCCAGGCCTCATCAATATCCGGTGGCTCGACACAAAAGATTGCAATATCCGGGCGCTTCAACGATCCATCAGGGAATTTTAGCATGACATCGGACAGATGATAGCAGAGACAATGAGTATGGGCGCAGCAGCGGGGTGCCACAGTATGTCCACCGGTCTCCGTCTGCCGCTGCTGCGCCCCTACAAGGTACACAGGCGCAATCGTAGCGCGAATACGGTCAATCATTTTCTGATGACGAGGACTGGGCCGGAGCCGCCAGGTGCGCGTGCCGCCCGTAATCTCCAGTTTGATCTGGCCCTCGTGTAACAGTCGCTCAAGATAGGTTCCAATGTCCTCGTGCTGATGGTGCATCGATCAGCCTTTCGTAAACTATCGCCGCATACCTCATACCGCTCCAC
>DAOTWD010000121.1:0-15054 GCA_034435975.1 Chloroflexaceae bacterium
TCCCACGCCGCCACTCGATACTTATGGCGCAGCCCGTGGGTACCATCAGGTTTTAGATGCGAGGGAAGGGTGGAAAGCAAGAGGTTCACCCCTATAGCCGCAAAGTCGTGTCTTCCCTGGGCAAACTGCTGCGTATAAACGCTAATCCCGCCAGGGTAAAACTCGGCTGGAGAAGTGTCAAAGAGTACGCGCATTATTAACACCGAAAGGTAGAGTGGACTCGTGGCTTGGCACTATGGCTAGCGTTTCATGAGATTGACACATGCAACCGCACTCGCCTGGCTATACTGTTCGTTATACTCACAATCCTTGCATTCATCCATATTTGCTACCTGCCATCCGGAGAGATCTTTCCTGTAATACACTTTCTCCAGAATCTCACCATTAAAGCTGTCTATCAGGATTTTTAGGCGATCCTCGTCAAATTGGAAAAGCCAGTGCAAATTTTGAGGCAAACCATAGGGCACGGTGAGCAGTAAGCGTCCACCAGGTTTTAGCGAGCGATACAACTCCTGAATGGCCAGAACGAACGATCCGTCCTGCTTCTCAAAGAAATTTGTGTCTTCTGTATATTTATAATTGTTCATGCCAATGTGTTCAATAGTGGAAATGCTAATGATATCATCAACGATATTGTCGCGCAAGATAGTATCGCGAAGATCGCCATAGATATATGAGATACGTGATGTCGAGATATGATTTTCACCATAGGGCGAAAGAGTGTACATGATGATGTTTTTTTTAGCTAATGATGGGTGTTTGCAGATATATTCATAATTCAAAGCCGATCCGGCATCTAAAATACTGCCAATTCCCGGATTGATGCGTGCTAGTATCCAGGGGTACTCAACGACGCGTTCATCAAGCCCTCTTCCATAATTACAAGGCAATGGTTTATTAGCACGAAAGAGAGCCATAAGCTGTCGATTGTTTAGTGTATGATAGATGTATTCTTGACGATAGCTCATGTATCCTTTTGAGGCCGGACGCCGCCCACGCAACAAATAGAGTGTCGTTACTGCACGATGAAGTATAAAGTATGGTGAAAGTTTTGAGCATAAAACCCCATTTCGTGTTGCAAAATACATAGCGCTCTCCTGTATTCAGACCAGTTCCAAGTCTTTGAATTTGCCGTCCAAATCTACTATGCACGTAATTACGCGTAATGATGAAATAGAGTCAATATACAGAAACGATTGGTCGCTGAACCAAGGCTCTATTTCATATTTCTGGTCGATTGTCGCAAGCAGTATTCCAAAAACCGCCCATCAGCGCAGAAGTTTGGCGATCTGAAACTGTCTTCTTATTGTGGACGCTTGGCTACAACTGGCATGGTAGTAATTTGCTCCGCGGGATAAACGAATGGCGTCCCTTGTAAAATACCGTCACAGATCGTGTCAAGCCCTTGGTCCCGACCTAGCGTCAATGCATCGATTCGCGCAATCTGCAACGTGTATGGCCACCACCCCCCCACATTTGCGAAACCAGACCGCGACTTCGTAACAAAACGCAGCGGAATCATCCGGCGGAAGAAGAAGTGATAGGCATACATCCGCGCCCGGCGCACCGTCGCCTCATCGAGGCGTCGTCCAAGCGGCAACTGGTCGAGAATATGGAAATACTGCTCAGGGTCTTGTACATCAATAGTCAATCCCTTGCCGCGAATCCAGGCCTCGCCAGCGACGATGACCGGAATGCCAAGACTTGTGAGTTCCACACCGGTTTTCGTTCCGTAAATAATCACGCTGTCACACCGGAGCATAGCAGCATAAGTGCTTATATTGCTTTCAGGAGGGATGATATAGATGTTTGATGGCAGAACAGGGAAGACGCGCTGGATTTCGCGGAGGATCGGCTGACGTGACGGGATTGAGCCCCGCAGTTCCGCTGGATGAACGCGAATGAGTAATTGTAGATCGGGCCGCTTTGCGAAATAGGAGATAGTCTGAAACACCCAATCCAGCATGTTCGGAAATGCATTTGCCGGGTAGTGCAATTGGGCGTCCCACATCACGTTGGTCAACAACCCAATGGTGGGTTTATCGAAGCAAATGCCTGTTTCCGCCTGAATTTGCTGTAGATCCTCCTGCGGTTGCTCGTGAGTGAAGTGAATCCAGTCACGTATCCCATGCCAGCGACTTTTGAGATAGTCCAGCGTCTCGTTTTCCAGGTCTTCACTCCACGGCAAGTGTTCCCACAAAGTCGTTGGCTCGGTCATGAGTGTGTGATGATATGTGTCGTCGTGGCTGAAGATGAAACTGCTGGTGCGATACGCTGGAACCCAGTTAACTACGCCAATCCCGGCCTGACGACAAACTTCTCCAACGATGCCCTGGGGAACGTAAATACCGTGGTGGAATACCGCGCTGTGGAAAGGGTACTGTTGCACCAGTCGGCGAACCGCAAACATGGAAAGGATGGATGCTTCCAGGTAACGCCGAGCTATTGGCTCGCTATGAGGCTCGCCGGTGAGTTCACCAGTGGCAAAGTACCTGAGTGCTCCGGCGATGGCATGTTCGCCTATGGCAAGTCCATCGAGAGTATAGGTTTTGATAGACTGAATGGGCAGGCTGCGGGCAATCTCACGTGCCTGCATCTGCTCCTCGGGCGTTACCAGGTCACTGTAACGATGAATGGGCAGTCCGAGGGGGGCATAGCTGTTGTACCCGGCGCGGTAGCAACTGCGACATAGTGATCGTGGACCGTGACGGGCAACAGCAGCACTATCGCGCCACAAGAAATGCATAGCCTGAAGACAGGCCGGTAAAAACTGGTCACACAGGAGATAATGAACTCTGGCTCCCCGGAGAGTCAGTGCAACGCCAAGCATCCCTTCCAATGGCGTGACGCCGGGATGCCCTCCTCCGCCTGTAGCAATCAGTACATGAGGGCCATTAGCCTGGGTTCTGGCTGCATTCCAGGTCTCCATATCAACGCCGAGGATCTTGTTCCAGTCAGGTAACACTCGATATGACGCAATCATGTGCTGCAACCGATATTTGGTTCGTTTCAAAGATGGTTTGAGAGATTGAAGCAGACTCACGATCAGGTCTCCTGTCTTTCCAACGAATCCCGAAGCACTTCTGCAATCGCTACCGCCAGGCTTTCCGCATCCAGGCGATGCGCCCGCAGCACTTCATCGTTCTGGCCGCAGCGCGGGATCTCCGTTACACCGAACGAGCGCGCACCTTCCAGGCCCGTCAATCCCAGACGCGCGATTGCGGCCAGCAGGTACTCGCCCTGTCCGCCCGTAATGTAGTGGTTGTCGAGGGTGAAGACGTAGCGGCAACCGGCTACCGTCTCACGGAGCCAGTCCTCGTCAACCGTGTTGAGCCAGGGCAGGTTGACCACCTTGAGGCCGATGCCGCGCTCCGCGAGGAGCCTGGCAGCCTGCACTGCCTCGGACAGCAGCACCGGTCCGTACCCGAACAGCACCGCGTCACGCCCCTCGGTCAAGGCAACGCCGCGGCCCGGTTCGAGCGCATAGCCTGGCGGTAGTTGGTAGGGCACGGCACAGGGGATCGAGACAAGGCGCAGGTAGCCGCTGCCCTGGTGCCGATTCACCAGATAATCCAGAGCCAGCGCTACTTCTTCCTCGCACGATGGCTCGATCAACAGCATACCCGGATTGGCAGCGAGAATAGCGATGTCGCGCACGCTCTGGTGCGAGTGGCCGGGAGCGCCGGGCAGCAAACCGGCCAGTGAGCCGACGTAGATAACCCTGGTGCCTTCGGTGGAGTTGTTGTATATCTGCTCGTTGGCCCGCGGCGGCATGAAGCAGGCGAAGGAGTGGCAAATCGGCAGTAACCCGCGCAGGGCCATGGCGCCGGCCTGGGAGACCATATCTTGCTCGGCGATCCCGCATTCGATAAAGCGGTCGGGAAAACGTTCCTCAAACGGCAGCAACCCGGTATCGAGGGCCAGGTCGGCATCCAGGGCCACGATCCGCGGGTTGCGCTCGGCCTGCTCGACCAGGGCGCGGGCATAGGCCGGGATTAGCCGCTGGGCGCCGTCGAGGACCGGCCGTGGTGGACACGGCGTTGACTCCAGGCGCACCGGTGCCGCGTCTACTGCGCCGAGCAGCGCATTGGCCCGCGCGATCAGTTCCTCGGCGGCGCTGGCGTATTCCTCCGGCGTGGGCGCGCCACTATGGTAACGGTACAGCCGTTCGCCTGGCTCCAACGCCGTGGCTTCCATGAAGGAAACCCCTTTGCCTTTAACCGTATCGGCAATGATGATTTTCGGGCGCCCGGTGACAGCTCGCAGTTCGGCGAGCACACGGCCCAGCGTGGCCATATCATGGCCATCGCAGCGGGCCACGTGCCAGTCAAAGGCGCGCAACTTCGCCTCAAGGTTTCCCAGGCTGCTCACCTGCTCGACCCAGATGTCCGACTGGATCTTATTGTGGTCAACAATGACCGTAATCTCCTCCAGTCCGCGATTCGCGGTGGGTTGGAGCGACTCCCAGAACTGACCTTCCTGCAATTCGCCATCGCCGGTGAGCACAAATATCCGTCCGCGCTGGCCCAGTCTGCGTCGGGCGAGAGCCATGCCGCGGGCCTTGGAGATGCCCATACCCAGCGATCCGGTGTTGGTGTGCATATGAGGCGTGCTCACGTCAGGATGCCCGGGCAAGCCCCCAAGACGGCGCAGGCGGTGGATCAGGTCGAACTCCAGCAGCCCTAGCCCGATCAGCACGGCGTACTTGGCGGGCGCATCGTGGCCTTTGGAGGAAAAGAAGATATCGCCATCGCCGCGTTCACTCTCGCCAGGACGATCAAGCTCCTCAAGAAACAGCCAGCTCAGGATGTCCAGCGAGCTAAAGCTGGTGCCGAGATGCCCGGATCCGGCGCGCATAATCATATACAGGGTGTTGATGCGGCAAAGGTCGGCGAAGATCGCTGCTCTCTGCGCGGCGGGGATGCGCAGGCTTCGGGCGCGTTGGAGTTCATCGGCGGGCACGAACCAGAGGACGGTCACAGGATCACTCCAGCTTGGAATTGACAGGAAACGGCGGTTCCGGGACTTCAGGCAGGGTAGCCAGGCCCTGGCGCAGTAACTCCTCGGCGATCAGCCAGTCCATCCGGTCATTCAGGTCTACACCCTCGGCTCCCCGGGTCAGAAACGGCGCAATCACCGTACCGGCAATAGTCCCGCCTTCCAAAACGACGCGACTCCAGGCGATCTCGAGGCTGGCATTCTGCACATAGACCTCGGGCAGCGCCTGGTATTGCTGACTATGCCAGGGGATGCCGACAGGATGCAGGAGCAGGGGCGCCATGCGGTCACCGTGGATGACCCACATTTTACCGGGATGTTGCCTGACCTTTTCCACGGCGCGGATCGAGTCAATGCCAGGGGTGGCGAGAAATTGCGCCCAGCAACGGCGGATCGTCTCGGGCTGGCGGAAGGGACTGGTAGGCCGCAGGATGCTGAAACAGGCGAACGGGCGGCCCTCATCATGCAGGCGGGCAAGCGTATAGCGCACCCACTCGATATCGGGCGACAGGTCACCGGCATACTCGGCAGGACGCAGGAACGGCACCTCGGCCCCGTAGTGGCGTGCGATCGCAGCAGTGTATTCGTCATCTGTGGAGACGACAACAGCACTGAAGATACCACTAGCGCGGGCGGCAGCGATGGTATAGGCAATCAGCGGGTGGGCGCCAAGGAGCCGGATATTTTTCCCCGGTACGCGCTTTGAGCCCCTACGGGCGGGGATCAAGCCTATCAGGTCGCGTGTTTCCATCATACTCGCAGGCGCCAGATACATCAACCGTCCATGCGGCTCCACCGCGCACGAACAAGATGAACATAGATTCTTCTTGGGAGGGCGCAGCCCTCCCAAACCCTCCCACCGGGAGGGGGGATGGGGAAACCCGGTTTCCCCATCCCCCTGCTTTAGCAGCCTATTTTCACGTTAGCTTGCATCTCCAGGGCAAGCTCTCCCGTGGACGCGGGCCATTATACTATAAATTTGGTGAGAGAGAGTCACCCGATCTGGCACCCTGAGCGGGCCGGAGTCTGTTCTGAGCGTAGCGAAGGGCAACGCAGGGGTCGTGTCAAGTGTTCCGGGAACCCTCTCGCACCCTTCGATACACGCTGCGTGCCACCCCGGCCCGCCGCTTTCGTGCCCGGCGCTCAGGCCAGGACGCGACAGGCTCGCGAGCCGCCGGGACGAAGGGGCGGGCGCTCGCTCCCGGTAGCGGCGGCCAGGCCCTGGCCCATCGACCGGTGACCTACACCTGGGTCGGGTCAATGTTGATATAAACGTCCTTGAGTTCGCTGTAGACGTCCAGGGCCTCGGTGCCAGGCTCACGGGTGCCATTGCCCGACTGGCGCAGGCCGCCGAAGGGCATATGAGGCTCGCTCCCATACGTGCCTGCGTTCACTACAACCACGCCGGCCTGCACCTGTTCGCAAAAGCGTACTGCGCGGTGGATGCTACGGGTATGAATGGCTGCAGTCAGTCCATAGGGCGAACGATTAGCCAGTGCCAGCGCTGCCTGAAAGTCTGGAACGCGGTAGAGAATGGTTATCGGCCCGAAGAGTTCCTGGCAAGAAATTGCGGCGTCGGGGTCAACCCCTTCCAGAAGGGTTGGCGCCATATAGAACCCGTCGCAGTGCTCTGGATCATCGAGACGCACCCCGCCGGTGAGCACCGTGGCGCCTGCGGCGCGTGCGGCGGCCACGGCCTGAAGCATGCTCTGCAACTGGCTTTCGTTGATCACCGGCCCAAAGTCATCGTCATCACCGGGGCCAACCTTCAACTGCCTGATGCGCTCGATCAGCATGGCTCGAAACCGCTCATAGACGGCATCGAAAACAATGATCCGGCTGGCGGCGGCGCAACGCTGCCCGGCATTGGAGAAAGCCGAGAGCAGCGCCCACGTTGCCGCCCGCTCCAGATCGGCGTCATCGCAGACCACCAGGGCATTCTTGCCGCCGAGTTCCAGGCTTACCCGGCAGAAGCGTTCACCGGCCACGCGCTGAATGATCCGCCCGACTTCGGTGGAGCCGGTGAAGCTGATCACCCCCACGTCGGGATGGGCCACCAGCGGCGCGCCCGCCTCCTCGCCGTAGCCCTGGATGATGTTAAGCACGCCCGCCGGCAGCCCGCACTCCTGAGCGATCTGACCCACGATCCATGCGGTGCCAGGGGTGTCCTCGGCATTCTTGAGCACGGCGGCGTTGCCACAGATCAGCGCCGGGAAGATCTTCCAGGCCACGTTGGCGATCGGCGTATTGGCGGCGATGATCAGCCCGGCCACGCCGATCGGCATGCGCACCGTCATAGCATACTTGTTCGGCGTGCCGCTCGTCGTGGTGCGGCCATAGAGTCGCTGACCCTCGCTGGCATAGAACAGCCCACACTGGATCGCGCCGCTCACTTCGCCTAGCGCCTCTTTGGGGGCCTTCCCGGTTTCGGCAGCGACGATCTGCGCGATCTCCTCGCGGCGCTGCTCCATGCGCACCACCATACGATGCAACAGCAGGCCGCGCTGCACGGCGGGGGTGCTGGCCCAGGCGGGCTGGGCCGCCCGTGCGGCGGCCACGGCCGCCGCCACGTCGGCGGCCCGCGAACGGGCCACCTCGCACAGCGGCTGCCCATCGGTGGGGCGCAACTTGGTGAAGCGCCCACCATCAACGGCCGGCGTCTCGCGGCCGTTGATCCAGTTCGTGATCAACTCGGGAAGCATGCCGTTTACTCTGGTTCCATCACCAGGCAGTCCATCCGCCATCAATCACCAGGTTCGCGCCGGTCATATACGATGACGCATCGGAGGCCAGAAAGATGATTGCCCCATTATACTCATCTTCGCGAGCCATTCTGCCGAGCGGCACCCTGGGCAGATAGCCCGCCAGGAACTGCTCGTCCTGGTGGTTGAAGACGCCGGCGAAGGTAACAGTGTTGACGCGCACGCCCCGCGGCGCCCAGTAGGTCGCCAGGTAGCGGGTGAGATTGAGCAATGCCGACTTCGAGGCCGAATATGCGACGGGCTTATAGAACGGCGCCCCGCTGATCGCGCGATAGGCGTAGATGCGTTGATCGGGTGAAACCAGGCCGTAGATGGAACTGACATTGATGACCGAACCGCGTCCGGCCTGGGCCATACGCCCCCCGATCACCTGGCAGGTAAGGAAGACGCTCTTAACGTTGACCGCCATGACTTGATCCCAGGACTCTTCGGGATAGCTCTCGAACGGGCCATTCTCAGCCGCCGGGGCATCGGGCGGCGAATCGAGGGCGGCATTATTGATCAGAATGTGGGGCGTACCCAGTTGGGCCTCGATCTGTACCAAAGCTGCCTCGATGTCGGCCCGGCGCGTGAGGTCGGTCACCAGAGCGATGACCCGGCCAGGGAGCGCACCGAAGCGCTCGGCCAGCAAGGCATCGTCCCGGCGCCGGTCAAGGATCGCCACGTGCGCGCCACGGGCGGCCAGCGTCGCGGTAAACTGACGCCCTAGCTGCCCAAGACCGCCGGTGACGACAGCGACGCGCCCGGCGACACTGAAGAGCGGATCGGATCTCATAGATGCTGCTCCTGGTGTGCCGCCACAAACAGATCACAGACCTCGCGAACGGCGCCATAGCCGCCTGGCGTGGTGGTGCGCAGACGCGCGAGGGACGACACGGCAGGATGGGCATCATGCACTACGATCGGCAACGCAACCGCCACCAGGCAATCGCGGTCATTCACATCATTGCCCACAAACGCGGCCTGTTCTAGCGACAGCCTGGCCTCGCCAAGCACAGCCTCCAGGGCGGCACGTTTATCGTGTACGCCCTGGAGGCAGCGAATCTTGAGCTTGCGACAGCGGGCCGACACCACCGGATTCTCTTCGGTCGAGATCACCACCGTTTGCACCCCGAGGCGTTCGAGGAGGCGCAGGCCGATCCCATCGCCACGCCAGCAGCGGACGTACTCAGCGCCATCTTCGGCCACCAGCACCGTATTATCGGTGAAGACGCCATCAAAGTCGAAGGCGACCAGACGGATCCGGCGCATCAGGATGGCAAGCTCAGCGTCCATCACCGGCGGACCTCTTCAAGGATCTCAAAGCGCACCGGCTCGTCGGCGGCCAGCGGCTGTTTCAGGGCGCGGCCCAGCACCCGATCAATCTCAAAGGGTGGCAGACCCTCGGCGGGGGACTTAAAGGCCACGTCCCTGGCGGTGAGCACGTGGCCGGCGGGCAGGTCACGGACGGCGACGATCATCTTCCCCATTTTGCGGATCGGCCCGGCCTCTGCGGGCAGGACTCGCTTGATCCCATCGCCGAGCGCAATCCGGGTTCGGCGCAGGTCGCGGATCATCTTAGACATGCCGATCGGCTCCAGTGAAAGGGCATGGTCGGTACCCTTCCAGGTATGGTTGAGCGTGAGATGCTTCTCGATGATGCGGGCGCCTAGCACATAGGCCGCCACCGACATCGCGATGCCGTTATAGTGGTCGGATAGCCCGATCACCGTCTCGGGGAAGCGCTCGCGGAGGGTAGTGATGACGCGCAGGTTCATCTCCTCGGGCTGGGTGGGGTAGGTGGCGGTGCAGTGGAGGAAAGCCAGTTGGGGGTTAATCGGCGCCACGGCATCGTAGGCTCGCTGGATATCCTCCATAAGCGCGCCGCCGGTGCTGACAATCATCGGCTTGCCGATCCGGGCCACGTGCTGTAGCAGCGGGATGTTCTTCAAGTCTGCCGAGGCGATTTTATAGCATGGCATCTCCAGTTCGGCGAGGAAATTGGCGCTGGGGACATCGAAGGCGGTCGCAAAGAAGGTAATGCCCAGATCACGGGCATAGCGCTGGAGTTCGACATACTCATCCCGTCCGAACTCGAGAAACTCGCGATGTTCGCCATAGGTAGCGCCGAAGCTATGCTCGTTCTCGTAGGGCTTGTTGAACATCGCCGCGGTGAAGAGCGAGCGATTGTCGCGCTTCTGCAGTTTCACCGCATCGGCGCCGCAGTCGCGGGCGGCGCGGAACAGGGCCTTGCACTTCTCGACATCGCCCTGGTGGTTGTGGCCGATTTCGGCGATCACATAGCAGTCGCTGGCGTCGGAGATGGTCGTTGTTCCGATCGTAAACGTACGACGAGAGAAAGGTTTGGAGATCAAGAGTTCCTCCTTGCGAAGATATAGTTTGCTACACAATTGCTACCAATATGATGGTGTCGTGAAGCTAGGTAGAAACCAAAGCCATCGAGCATTTGCACGAGTTCAGGAGTCTGTGGTGCTTGCTCGTCCACCTCGATGAGCAGTGAGCGCAGGGTTGATCCACAAAGAACACGTACTGCACCCTGAATCACGGCAATTTCAGATCCGTCGACGTCGATCTTTATTAGGTTTGGCGCAGGTAGCCCGAGCTGATTGATCAAATCGTCTATACGAAAGCTCAGTATATATTGCGATTGCGTCTGAATGTTGCTTGTCAAGCGTATATTGACATCTGGCATGACATGGGAGGCAGCTCCAGGAACGATGCTGGAATAATGAAATATGCGCAATCCAGTATAGTCGGAGAGCGCAAGAGGCAAGGGAATAATTCTCTGATGGCAATTGTTGAGAAAAATATTCTGTACAAGTGCAGCATAGGTTGTAGATCCTGGCTCGAAGGCAAAGATTCGAGCCAGGCCGCCAGTTACCACATCGGCAATAAAGGAGTAGGCCCCCACATTCGCCCCGACGTCATAGAAGATATCACCTGTACGAATGTAGGTCTCGATCCAATTCACCGTCTCAGGCTCTTTTTTGCAGGCATTTAGTCGTTCGACTTGCGTCAGCGTAGAAACATCCATCAGGATACGAGTTCCCTGGTAATCAAGGTTACCAGTTCGCACGATACCCTCCTTCAAACTGGCGGCCACTCGCAACGGAAGTAACCCGGTTATGTGGCGCGTGATTAACGAAAGACCCTCAAGCGCAACCTTACGTATCTTGCTTAGCTGGTAGCGCCTGGAGGGACTCAGATGGCGTCTCAGTTCTCGTTCCAGTCTATGCATCATACATTTTCCTATAGGTGCCGTTAGCTTCTGTCTCCTCTGCGCAACTGCATCGTCACGTTTTGGAGAACCAGTGTGAGGTCTGAGCGTTGCACAATCAGGCTTTCGCCCCAGCGCCTTCCGATAGTTCGAAGTAATAGCTTTGCGCTCGTAAAAGCGAGCACTGCTTCCGCGACAACCGTTGCCACTGCAGCCCCATTGACGCCCAGGTGCGGGATCATCACAAGGTCGAGAACGATATTCGTGACTGTGGCCGCCACCAGGCACCAGAAGAGCATTCCAGGTTGACCAACGGCAGCAAAGTAGGACGATGCCCCGAGATGAATCGTGCGGAAAAGCACGCCCGGCAAGAGTAGCACGAACACCGTCGCTGAGGCACGAAAAGCCTCCCCATAAGCAAGGGGAATAAGCGGTGGTATCAAAAGAGCTACAGCGATAATCAGGATCAGGATGACTACGATCTGAAGTCGCATTGAAATAAGAATATATGCCCCCTTGTCCGTCACCTCATGCCCCGCAACCTTGCCTGTTATAGGCCATACCAGTGCACGTGGTACGTCAATAATCAGTTCATAAATGCCAACAGCGACAGCATAAAGACCAACTGCCTGGAGGTTAAGCAGCATTGCGAGCAAAAATGTTTCACCTCGTTTCAAAACATTAGCAACGATCGAAATCGCATACTGTTGGCTGCCAATCCGTAGCATGTCTCTCAGGGTTGTCCACGAGAAACGCAGTGTTTCATGGCGTGCCAGACGTATTATCCAGAACCCAGCCATACCAAGAGTGAAAAACTGCACAGCTACGTTAGCAAGTAGCGCCCCAGTGACACCCAACTGCATC
This sequence comes from Chloroflexaceae bacterium, assembly GCA_034435975.1. Lineage (GTDB taxonomy): Bacteria > Chloroflexota > Chloroflexia > Chloroflexales > Chloroflexaceae > CAKZQX01. Next base: position 11,842 of record DAOTWD010000121.1, read on the forward strand.
CAAACGATTAACACTACTGCTAGGCAGAGACCGATACACTGCCCAAGAATATTCCAGACAATGTATGTGCGATTGTGACCATCGATGACGAGGAGAACACTAAGCAGGGAGGAAACGAGAAATCCCGGCATCAACAGGATCATGAACCCAAGCCACAGTGGTTTGAACTCTGATACCTGTAACTCACCAAGGAGAAGAACAGTGAAGGGGTCATGGAAGACCAGTAGTAGCAGGGTTACTAGTATTACCACCACAAACCAGAACATTAAAGCTGCAACCAGTAGTTGGACAATGCTATTACGTTCCTGTTTGTACAGGTAGAGTGCCGCTGTCGGTAAGCCAAAGTTGCATACGACAGAGAGCAGAGTTGCCGCAGTAACAATGACCGTCAGTAACCCTTTGCCTTCCGGTCCAAGGAAGCGCGTAACCAGAATACCTACCAGGAAGCTACTCGTGAGCAATACCCATCGAACGAAGAGGAGCGCAGAGAACTGCTTTAGGAGTTGCACCAATCGTCTCCTTGACACGGCAACCCGAAGCTGGCGAACCAGTACTTGAACTTGGGCCGTTGACGGTAGAGTCTGGGGAGGGTGTCGTCCTATAGGCGCGAACGCAACAGGCGAGGGTTTCCTGAAGCGGCAACATGGGAGCGTACGCCCTCAGATATTGTCCCAGAAAGCCCGTCGAACGCTGTACCCCCTGGGCCGTGTGCCCTCTGGTAAGCCGTCTGTGGCTTCACAGAGCCACACGCTTACGTTCGCGCTTATAGGGTATCGTCCCCCTGCAGATACGGGCCTCCAACCCGCGCATCCAGCGTCCGTGCCTAGCGCCCGCCCGCGGGGAGGATGCGGGAGGCCGTAGCTCCATAAATGCAAACGTAACAGGCGAGCGCTTCCTGAAGCGGCAACATGGTAATGCACACTCCCGGGATGGGTCCCATTGTATCCCCTGAGCCTTATCGCGCTCTGGCAAGCCATCTGAGGCTTCACAGAGCCACATGCTTATTACGCGACCACCACGATGAACTCACCACCTCGACGCAGCACATAGTCCTCAACGTCTTCGGACATGACCCCTATGTAGCCCAAAGGGTAGTGCGAACTGGCCAGAGTTCGGCTAGGATGTCGGTAGGCAGGGCAGCCCGGCCACGGCAATAGCACATTCGATCAGGCAGCAAGTGAAGAACTGCGAAAGGTAATCGGCCCGTGGCCAGCGACACTCTAGCGTCTTCTCCCCAATGCAGAGTAGAGCGCCGTTGGTGCCATCAGGGGCTTCTCCGCAACTGTGTCAGCAACTCTTTCACCGCCTGTCGTCGAACGGCTCACCCGGCGTCGGGCTGCCCGGCGCGCGTCAGGAAGTATAGGCGCGTGAAAGAAATGCGTTGGCGCTGCCTCAACTCGATCGAGCGCACCAGCAGTCCCCGGTCCAGCCCCCCCTGAACTGGCTGCTCGTTCACAAAGTGGAGATGCACCGTGTGTAGCCCGGGCGCGAGCGTCACGTTGACCTCGACCGCTGTCCAGCCCTGGTCGTCGCTAATGTACCCTTGCTGGAGCAGGCGCCCGTCCAGCCCCAGCAAATACTCTGCTGGCGGAGGCCCGTGGTGACGCAGGTCGGCTCGCAGGCTGTAGGCGCCTTCCGTGGGGACCTCGAAAATCGCCACCGCCTCGCCGTTGCGCCAGAGTAGCCCCTCGCTGTCGAGTGGCTGGTTGCCGGTGAGGGCAAAGGCTTCGTCGAGGCGCGTCCCCGAGTCGGCGCCAAGATCGGAGAAGGCCGTGATGAGGAGCAGTTCAGCTCCGTTCACTCGACCGTGTTGGCCAACGGCCTGTGGGGCAGCATCAGGGGCCAGTTGGCACAGGCGCTCGACATAGGTCCGGGTTTTCGGGTCGCCAGTGATGACCGCGCTGATCACCTGGCGGAAGCGATCAGCACGGCCGAGGCCGTAGCCAGACAGTTCGGCGCGCGCGTACCATGTGAGTGCATCGGTATGATTGCCTTGCTGAAAGCTGGCTCGGGCAAGGTCGGCGAAGTTGGCGGGCGCAAAGCCGGCCTTGCCCCACAGCGCCAGGGCATCGGCAGACTGCCCGGCCGACTCGTAGGCGAGGGCCAGGGCGTAGAGGGTGAGCAAGCTGTCGGGCTGAAGCTGTAAGGCGCGATTGAGGGCATTGATCGCGGCGGTATGGTGGCCCGCAAGGATGTGGGCCTCGGCCAGGCGGCGTAGGGCCAGAGGATTGCCAGGGGCGATACCGCTGGCCCGTTTGAGGGCCAGCGTGGCCTGAGCGAGCAGTTCGGGCCGGTTGGGGGCGGCATGGGCCCGGACAAGAGCGTATGAGCCGTAGCTCAGGTAGATCGCCGCCAGCAGCGGTCGCGCGAGTAACGCAGCGAGCAGAGTTGCTATCAGCACAATGATCAACCACCAGATCCTCGGCCGCCGTGTGCCGACGGTGTGGGGAGTCCTGGCAATGCTGCCGGGTGGATCTGGTGGGCAAGAACTCTCGACACTCATAATAGCTTTATGCTGCGTAGTTGATGAGCAGGCTCACTGCGGCAAGTCTGCGAGACGACGCTAAAATGCCAGACCATCATAGCAGAGACTCTCCCGGCGCTAGGCGAGGCGCATCAGGGCCGGATCTGCACGTAGGTGGCGCCAGCCTGCACGTTCACTACTACCGTCCGCTCATTGACCGGGCACTCCACCGGCCCGCCATCGCGGTTCGCGCAGCGGACGGGGCCGTCGGCCGGTAAGGGGATATGCACGACCTGCGGCTGGTCGCTCCACAGAACGACGACGTGGGCGTCACTACGCCGCAGCACATAGCCTTCGACACTCTCCGGCACCCCCATTAGGGGCTGCAGATAGCGCGCCCCGGCCAGCGTGCGGCTGGCATGCCGGTAGGCGAAGTAGGCCGGTCGCGGCACCAGCGCGTCGCCCGGCTCGATCAGCGCGGTGTTGTGGTATGAGTCACTGTCGTAAACATACCAGATATCAGCGGCCAGCCCGTCGCGCAGGGCGCGGGGAAAAGTCCGTGACAGGTAATCGGCCTGGGCCCAGCGACACTCCGGGGTGATGGCGCCTGGACAGAGCAGCGCGCCCTCGGTGCGCAGCAGCGGTCGCTCGGCAATCCCGTAACGGGCCAGCACACCCCGCAGATAGGCCGGGCGCCAGTCAACCCGCGGGCCCAGGTCCGGCTGGCCCGGAATGCGCCAGAAAGTATA
>DAOTWD010000122.1:0-2599 GCA_034435975.1 Chloroflexaceae bacterium
ACGCCACTGCGCTCTGCGCTCGCCCGTTCCAACGCTTGAACGCTCCCACGCTGCGCCCCATTCTTGTCCCCCACACGCGGAACGGCTGCCCGCGCCCCGGAGGGACGCGCTACGCCACTGCGCTCTGCGCCTCGTCGCCTCAGGACGCATGCCTCACGCCCCATTCTTGTCCACCACGTCCCTAACGGCCCCTTTTTAACGCAAAGGGGCAAAGGGGCGAAGAGACCAGAGTGGAGAGAAACGCGCTACACCACTGCGCTCTGGCTCGTCCGTTCCAACGCTTGAACGCTCCCACGCTCCCACGCTGCGCCCCATTCTTGTCCCCCACACGCGGAACGGCTGCCCGCGCCCCGGAGGGACGCGCTACGCCACACCCGCTTTGGGCCTCGTCAACCGCTGGCTGTATCTGGTTTACATAATGGAAGGACGACTTTGAATGCACTGCCCACATCGGGTGTGCTGATCACGCTGATCCTGCCACCGTGCGCTTCCACCGCCACCCGGCAGAAGTACAATCCGATCCCCAGTCCGCGTTGCCGATCCTGTTCGCGTGCCTGGAAAAACCGATCAAAAATACGGGATTGGGCATCGAGCGGAATACCCTGCCCGTTATCAACGACCAGTAACTCAAGTGCTGGTTGATCAGTAGCAAGCTGGGCATGGATCACTATCTCACCCGTCCGTGCCGTATGTTTGAAGGCGTTAGACAGCAAATTCATCAACACCCGCTCAATAATACTGCGATCGGCCCACAGCACGGGGAGATCCTCTGGCACAATGAGGCGCAAGCGCGGCTGATCGGTCGTGTGCATGACCTCGAACGGTTCACAGACGGTCTGGATCAGTGCTGCCACCTGTACTGGCTGATAGCGTAATGGAATGCGCCCGGCTTCCAGGTGCATGGCATCCATCGTGGTCTGGAGCATATCCTGTAACATCTGGGCGCTATCGTAGGCCACACTCAGCAATTCTTGCTGTCCAGATGGATCAAGCTGCTGCGGCAGGAGTGTTTTCAGACTGATCAGCAGCGTATGCAGGGGGGCACGAATATCGTGCAGCATCATGCGCGTCTGGTCTTCTTGCCAGCGCAGACGATCCGCCAGATGCTGCTGCGTATGCGTAAGCATCTGTTCTTGATCACTGGTGAAGGTGAGCAAGTCATTGCTCAGACGCAGCACCTGATCGGGATCAGGTGCATGGAGGGGAAAATCCTGCCGCGCCGTTTGAAGCGACGAGAGTTGTTCTGGTGCCCACTGCACCAGATGTGCCTCGAGTATATCCAACGCATAGCTGACGCTAGATGGTTCAAAACTCCAGTAGACTTCGAATAGATCTTCTTCGGTGTCGTTCGCTGTGCTGGGGACGGCAGCACCACAAAGCGTAATACTACCTGCTGCGCCAAGGGCACACAGAAAAAACTCCGAATGTTCGGCCGAGGCATCGAGTCTAAACGTCAGCAAACGCACCACGTCGGTTGATAATGCGGCATTGCCACGCTGATGGTGAAACGGAAACGCCCTATTGGTGATTAAGATTCCACCACTGCCATCCAATGCAAACGCTTCCAGCGACTGAATCAGACGTTGTAAGACGGTCGGGTGATAACGTCCCTTGATCAGAATATGATCGCGATCTTCGTGATAGGACGTGAACAGTGAGAAAATGAAGCTATGAGTGGAGTTTGTTGATTCATTCATTGGCAGTATCTGTTGCGTGCATACCATAGACAGATTGCCGTTATATGTCATATTCCTGTGCCATTCTGAGCGCAGCAGAACGACGCGGCTCCGGCAAAAGAGAATGGCAACAGGGTCGGTCAGGGTAACAGATGAGACGAATGGTTTAGAATTGTGTTATAGCCGGAAGCGGCATCTGGTGCGCACGATAAACAAAAACAAACCGCGTTCTCTATATCTATATTACAAACAGAAGATTACGGTTTTATTACAAAAACCTGGCGTTTACCTGTGAGACATGGTTCTCTTCTCCTTACTACTTCCTACACTATGTCGTAATGTCTTGCGGCAATTCCGGAGCTTTAGCAAACTTCTGCCCATGGTACGTCGGAGTCCAGGCGCAAGCCTGGACGGAGCGAAACCCCAGGCGAAAGCCTGGACTCCGGGGTTTCACAACCGATATAGGAATGCTATTTTAAGGCATGGTTCCAGATGCCACATTTTGGCGTGACACATGGAGTAACGACTTCCGTCGTTCAGCAGCTTTACAAACGACTAAAGTCGTTACGACGTGCTACGCAACAGTAAAGTATCTACCAACCTTGTCTAAGCGCCAAAAGGCGTTACAACGAACAGACAAACATTCCATATGGGCTTTGAACCATGTTTTATAACAAAATCTATGCCTTTATTACGTGTATGTGAGTACTATTTGCTTATTCATATCGCAATGCAATCAGCGGATCGAGGCGGGCAGCACGGCCAGCGGGGTATAGTCCGGCTATGATGCCAATCAGCGTCGCAAAAATGAGCGCTGCCAGCGCGAGCCACCAGGGAACCACAAAAAAATCGGCCTGAATAGGCAGGTCTTCGCGCTGAATGTACCACTGGATCAGGTGGTTCAGGCCGATTCCCACCAGCCA
>DAOTWD010000123.1:0-17848 GCA_034435975.1 Chloroflexaceae bacterium
GCCGCCTGGTGCGGAAGACGTTGTCGTTCTCGAAAAAGGTCGAACATCATAGTGGGGCAATCTGGTATGTTGTCCATCATTCCAATGCCTCGTTGGCATAAGAAACAGAAGCTATCACTATGGTGTGCAGGACTACCTGTGGTCAGGGCAACCAGCACGACAGAGCTACAGCAGGCCGGAATGAGTTGTGAAGCACCGGAGTCCCGGCGAAAGCCAGGACAGAGCGCGAACCGGGCGAAAACCGTGACTTCTCTTTACCATTGAGATCGGCTTGTTATATTTATTGTGGAGTGACCCTAGATGAGAGCACAGATTCTGCTGGTTGAAGATGATACCATAACGCGCCAGATGCTTGCCCATGTGCTGGAAGACGCGGGGTATAGCGTTCTTCCCGCATATAATGGAACAATAGCCCTGGAGTATCTTCAGAAACACTCGTTCAATGTCGTTATCACCGATATGCGGATGCGTGAGATCGACGGCATTGAAGTCCTGAACGTCGCCCGCATGCAACCCTATCTGCCAGAGGTTATTCTGCTGACCGGGTACGGTTCATTGGAAACCGCGGTGGCAGCCTTGCGCGGGGGCGCGTTTAATTATCTGGTCAAACCCTGCGATTCAACTGAATTGATAGACTGCGTTGCGGCTGCACTCAAGCAGCATGCAACACTTACTCGCCGCCATACGGCGATGCGTATGATTGCAGAAGAGTATACCCAGCTTGCAGATTTATTTCCGGCCAGAGTATATTCAACCCTTACAACACCTGCACCATATCAACTCGCAGATCCGCAAGACCGCGCCACATCTCAGCAGGTGCTGACCGTTGGTGCGCTCCAGATTGATAGCGCAAGCCATCTGGCCACTCTTAACGGACAACCATTGCATCTCACGCCCATCGAATTTACTATCTTATGCTGTCTGGCTGAAGCACCGCATCAGGCATTGATGGCAGAAGAGATTGTGCGTCGTAGTCATGGCCATATTACCGCCTCACCGGCTGATGCACAGGCAATGCTGCGTTCGCATGTGCGTAACCTGCGCCGCAAAATTGGTCGATCCTACCTGGTGACCGTGCGCGGTCTCGGTTATATGTTAGTCGATCCATCCAGTGGGTAATTCTGAGCATGGTTAACGCATGCGAAAAAAGAGTAGATACTCCATCTCGCAGAATAGCATTACGGTGCATCGTCAATGCGAGGCGTAACCCAATAGATCCCATTCTGTATAACCTCATCATCTCCGTTCTCGACTCGCAAAATAAGCGGCCCGGTGCGGTCTTCAAATGGGGACAGATCGATACGCACACTTTGCAATGCACCATCAAGTAGCTTGGTCGTCTCATAGATTACAAAGTTGTCAAAGATCAATTGTATCTGTGCCTCAGCACCACTGGCATTCTGTGCAAAGCCGATCTCGGCCAGGAAATACTGGCTGGCTGGCAGGGGCTGATCAAGCAAGAACTCGCCTTCTAGAAAGCCTCTGGTCATCAACGGTGGCTGCATCAGCAGCACGGTATTATATTCGACGCCATCTTCCAATACGATCCTATCAACCAGATCTGCCAGACCCATTGCTGCTGGATCCTCGTTCGCGTCGCCAAACAATACCGTACCACTACTAGACAACCAAGCGGCCTCTGCTACCAGTTCCAGGAGGTTAACCAGGGCTGCCGATTCTGGTGGAGAGGTCGCTACCGGGGCAGGTGTTGGCATCGGGGTCGCTACTGGTACGGGCGTTGGCACCGGGGTCGCCACCGGTACAGGGGTCGGCAACGGCGTTGCTGTGTCTGGTGATAGCACCGCCGTTGGCTCGGGTGCTGGTGCTGGTTCGTCTGACACAACAAGCTGCGGGTTGACAATCACCTGCTTGACACGTGTGACCATCAACTCACCCGCAAAAGCCGTAAGCCGATACTCGGTGGACACTTCGGGCCGATGATCGCGCTCACCCTGAGGTTGTACATCGCCAAACTGCTCAATCTGCACCCGATCCGCGCCCTCGACATCCCAGACTACCGTAACTGGCTGACCAGGTGCAACTTCGAGCGGAAAGACCGTGAAGCGGGTGATAACCGGTGCGGCTGGCTCAGGGGTCAGGACAGGCGTGACGGTCGATCTATTGATCCCCATAAATTGACTGACGGGCACCCGTTGCCCTCCCAGGATATCAACCACTACCCAGAGGAGTAGCAACCCTGACAACAGCAGTATGACCCAGCTCGGAATGACCGGCCGTTGCACAAAACGCCCGGCCACTCGTTGATCTGTTGCATCGGCCGCTTCTGTCCAGACGGTAAACTGACGCGAGCGGGTCACGCCGATCAGTCGCCGTGGAGATGAAACAGTGAGTAATACCGTTGCCGCCTGACCGGGATCAATCGTAAGATCGTTCTGGGTAAACTCGTAATCCAGGCGCTGTTCGGTATCATCGGCACGAATGAAATAACGGGCCGGTACGTTGCCTTCATTACGTACCGTGACCTGATAGATAGCCGAACCAGTGCCGGTGGCGGTACGCGGCGTCAATCCAATGCTACTGGCAAAAAAAGGCCGCACGATCCAGCGCGCATCAGCAGTCACGGACTCATTCGGATTCACACTGGAACACGCACGCACAACCACCTGATACTCACCAGCGGAACTCTCTGGCGTAGGCGGCACGGTAATCGTCAACGTCAGTGGTGTTGACCCACCAGGGGCGACCGACATAGCCTGCGCTGCTCCCCCAATCCACCCTTCCGGCACACCTTCGACCGACACGCTGAGATCGTCAACGACGTTTCCGCGATTGGCGAGCACCAACTGCAACGTAGCTGACACACCAGGTGTAAGCAGCAGAACCTCCTGATCAAGCTGAATGACAATACGTTCTTCATGGTGCCTCCCACTCGGCGGTATGGGCGTGGCTAATCGTTGATCAGGCATGGCTGCCATCTGACTCGGCATAATCGCACCTGGAGGCGTCAGTCGTAGACGAAACGGACCGACCGTCACCACTTCCTTCCAGGGCCAGATAAAGGCTGTCAAGACGGGCAGACGCAGCGTACTAAGGAAGGTGCCACTACCTGAATCGAGATCAGTGATGAGCACCTGCTCACCATTCCAGTAGATCCGCACGTGATTCCGTGATATAGCCGGGTCATCCAGGATGATATCATTATCGGGATGTCGACCGAGAGTCACTCTCGACTGATCGAGATCACATGCCTGTATCAGTCGGCCCTGAGTATCATAGATCTGGAGCTGGGGCAACGAGGCACTGATCGGCGGTAGTATCGGCATCCGGGTTGTATCAGTTCCGCTGGGTGGTGGCTCACCAGAAAGATCGCCTGTGGCCACTGGTTCGTCACCTGGCGTGGCCAGCGATTCGTCGCCAGAGGTAGACGCAGGTATGGGTGGCGGTTCGTCGTTAGACGCCGGCATAGCCCCGGATGCTGGCGGTGGTTCATCGGCAGGTGCAGACGGGGCCAACGGCTCATCGTCTGGTGTGGACGCAGATGCAGGCATAAGCGCGGGTGGCCGCTCATCGTCTGAAGCAGATGTTGGTACAGGCGGCAGTTCATCAACCGGCACCGGCATGGACGTGGGTTCATGCGGCGGTTCATTGCCTGGCATAAGCGCAGGTGTGGGATGCGGTTCGTCGCCAGGCGCAGACACGGGCGACGGTGCAGCGATTGGCGACACATCGATCCCCGTTGCTGGCTCATCATCTGGTGGTACCGGTGGTGGTTCTTCGTCCGATAGCGACATCAAGCGTTGGGGCATAACCATGCCTACTGCCCGGGCTACCAATTCAACCGGCGGTGCTACCAGTGCAGCCGGTTGATTAGTTGCATCCTTTGACGCTCTGGCTGGCATCACACACTGCAGCGCAGTAAACAACTCGGCGGCAGTTGCATAGCGTTCTTCCGGTTGTCGAGCCAGACAGCGCAGAATAATTGCCTCAAGTGTGGATGGTAGATCCGGTCGGAGTACACACGGCGGCGTTGGGAGCGTGCGGCTATGAATGCTATGCGCCTCGTTGACCGAAGAGATAACATAGGGCACCACACCAGTACAGGCTTTATACAGCAACACGCCTAACCCATAGATGTCGCTCCGTGGATCAGGCGCACGACCCTGGCACTGTTCGGGTGCAAGATAAGCCAGTGTGCCCTGGGATGCAATGATCTCTATCAGCGTCTCACCCGACACCATCTGCGCCAGTTCAAAATCGTGTAGCTTGAGCAGATACGCTTCATCGTCCACCGTGGTACCTGAACGACAGGTAAGCAACAGACTCTCCGGGCTGATCGCGCCATGGGCTATACCATGGCTATGCACATAGGCGAGAGCATCAACGGCTGCACCGAGAATCTCCAGCTCTGCCAGAAGCGTCTCGACTGTCTCAGCATGCATCAGACGACGCATGTAGTGTCGCCAGGGTACCAGGTTCAACGCCTCGGTTACGAGATAATAAGATCCATCCTGTTCACCAGCTTCATAGATTGGAAGAATGTGCGGATGTTGTAGAACAGCAAGTGTACGGGCCGATTGTGCGAAACGGGTGGCAGCGTCGGGAATACGCATCAGATCGTCATTCAGAACCTTGATCGTGATTGTGCGATCCAGGGAGATATGCTGCGCTCGAAAGAATGACCCGATCCCACACGCACCAATCCATGCTTCCAGCCGATAATCGCCAAATGTCTGTCCAATTACTATCGTCATCATAATCCCTTACACAAGAAAAGGGGGGATGTCAGATCACGCAGGTTGCGCTACGTGCCTATGGCATTATAATCCCTCCTGCTCAGTCTGTGAAGAAATACAGCAAGCCATAATAGGGTCGCTGCGGCAGCACACGGCATCTGTGTACTGCCTGTTCGTGATAGAATAGCGCTATATCGAGTATTCGCACTACCCATATCTGGGAGAACAACAACGTGTTCAAGGAATTTAAAGCCTTTATTAACCGCGGCAATGTTCTGGATCTGGCTGTAGCAGTCATTGTTGGATCTGCCTTTACTGGGATTGTCAACTCGCTGGTCGTAGACATTATCACTCCCATTCTCGGTATTTTCCTTGGTGGTATCGACTTCACCGGCCTGGCAATTAGCGTGGGCGAAGCCCAGATCGCCTATGGCAATTTTATCCAGGCGATCATCAACTTTCTGGTCATCTCGTTTGTCATTTTCCTCATTGTGCGCAGCGTGAACGAGATCCAACAGCGTTTGATTACGCGCAAAAAAGAGGAGGAGGTACGGAAAGAAGATTCAGTGACGGTGCAACTGCTAACCGAAATCCGCGATCTGCTGAAGGAAAATCGAGCATCGTAAGTGTGCCGATACAGGGGCTGAGGTATGCGTTTTTGTAGGTATCCAGGCGGGTACGTTTCACCGGCGTAGGTACCAGGTCATCCTGAGGTGGATGAAACAGGCCAGCCCGCGCATTACCACAGGAGCGTTCGAGCAGAGCGCACAGGTTGGCCCGGAACCACCAGCCACACGCCGCACCGTATCCATGGCAGCGCAGACAGCATTCGTGCAGAGGTATTTTACCGTGTATCACTGCGACCAGATACCTTTGCTCATGTACCAATGGTACGCACCGCCGTGCCGGTCATAATCGAGGATATGTCGAGAATATCCTACTGACGCATCAATCGCACAAACATCCGTCCATACTGCCAGAAGGAAAGACCAAAGGGTAGCAGGGCAATATACAGGGCTGGCTTGCCGCTCCGCTCACCATCGGCGGTATAGAGCAACACTGCCACCGTGAGCGCCACAGTCGTCGCCTTGCCTGCGAGCCGGGCGGTACTGATCTGCGCGTGACGGCGATAGATCAGCAGTGCCGCCAGCAAGATGCTCACATCACGGAACAGGAGCAAGCCGGTGATCCACCATGGAAACCCCCGCGTCTGTGATAGCGTGATCGCCGTGGCATCAATCACCAGCTTATCGGCAATCGGGTCAAGAATCTGACCCAGACGAGATACTTCACCCCGGTAGCGTGCCAGCGGCCCATCAACCGCATCGGTACCCAGAGCGACCGCCATACAGATCAACGCCGGCCAGCGGCCATTTGACCGCCGCAGGTAGTAGATAGTTGGTCCAAGCAACAGCAAGCGTGCCAGAGTCAACCAGTTCGCAGGATACATGAATTCACGCATATCATATGCATCACGTAGTCTAGCTGGCACAGCGTCTCTCCTATACCATCGACGCAGGTGGGGCAGGTGGGGCAGATGGCCGTCCCAGTATCATGCCCCCAATTGCGCCCCCCAGCGTACCAAAGAGCGGATAAACGATAATGTTGATGACCAGTACCATCGCAGAGACAGTACCAGGGGTACCAATAGCCCGCACCATTTCGCGTACTTCTGGATCATCGATCTGGTCAGCCACAGCCCTGAGTGCCTCGACACTGGCACCGCTAAATAGTACCGCCAGAAGCGTACTCAGAATAGCCCCGATCACTCCGCTCACTACACCGATGATCGCTCCTCTTCCGGCAGTCATTGGGGCCCGTTCAAGATCGAAGCGGGGATACAACCAGGCACCCAGAATACCACCACCCCATAGCCACATACAAATCACGCAATTACCCAATGAAATCAATGGTAAATTTGACAATAAAGCCATAACCGCCCCGGCAATACCACTGGCAATGAGCAGAGCACGTGTATTCATCATCCCCCCTTGTATGAACTATTGATACATTCGTGACCCATAACCTGGTGGCATCTGGTTGGCAGCTCCCATACCCCCCATCTGCACAATGATCTGCCCGAGTACATGCCCAAACGCAGCCTGGCTGTAGACCAGCGTAAACAGCGCACCGATGCCACAGGCAATACTACCCAGGCCTCCCACCAGGGCACAGAGAAGGTAGACCAGAAATACTATGACCCATCTACCTGGGGTAGCACGCACGATTCCCAGCACCTCACCAAACCGCAGTGCCGTTGCCAGGCTGTCCGTCTGAATAAAGCGCACATAGGCCGCAAAAACCAGGATTTGAACAGCCAGAGCGACGACAAACAATAGCGGATAGAGGCACAGTATGAGCAAGGCCACCACACCACCGGCCGCATCACTATCACCACTGGCTGCACCAGCCAGAGCAATGACAAAAAATAAAATAAATATGAGGATTGCTATCGGAATAGCATAGACCAGGCTAATCACCAGTCCATACAACCCCTTCACCAGTTTGTCACCAAAGTTACTCCAGTCTGGTAACGGGCGTGGACGGCCCTGGGCCACGTTCCGTGCCACCTCAAAGGTATAGCCAAGCAGTGCAATGAGACCCACAATCGGAATAATTTGCAGCAAGCCGCCAATCAAGATCTTGCTGATCCAGCTTTCATCCTCGGTAATAAATCCGAACGCACGTCCGATATCCAATTTGTTACCTCCTTTGTATTTCAGGGCAGCAATACTGACAGTATAGACGGGCAATAATACCAGATAGCCGACATGATTATCCATAATTCGGGTCATTCTTTGTCCCAACGAGCAGCACTCCGGGACACCAGCGCTGCTCACACTGTGTTGTTACACCTGACGAGCGTCGGGATCATCCTTCTCCAGGAGATAGCGGCGTAACGTCTCCAGACCGAGAGTACTCACAAAGCCCCATCCGTCAGGCTGGCGCAGATCAAAATAGCGTGTCGCCTGGCGGGTACCACCAGGGAAGACCAGCGCCACACTTACAGCGGTAAAACCGGACTCGTTGGAAGTGCTGGCAGCTTGCATACCCAACCCCAGGGTGCTGCGCCAGCGATTGCTCACATTGGCCGCACCGCTTAACGCCAGCGCAACCGAGGCAGCTTCATCGGCGGCTTCGTCCAGGGGGTGTATTACAACGCCGCGCAGCAGTGCCGTACCCTGTGAAATCGCGCTCAGGGCGTGATAGATTGGCGCGGCGATATGACCTTCATACAGCGCCAGCGTCAACTGACGCTCGGCCAGCAACCGTGGTACCATCTGCTCCAGCGGCTCATCGCCAATCAGATAGGTACCCAACCGTTCACGGAGCGTGGCCTCCAGTGTGTTCAGCATAGCAGTAGCTTCCTCGACACTGGTTGCTTTCGCGCCCATACGCAACTCATAGCGGGCGCGTTTGGCGGAAATCCCCAGGGTCGGGTTGGCCTGTTCCATCAAATCAGCGATGCGCTCGCCAATAACGCTCTCACCCAGGCCAGTTGCGTGCAACGTGCGGGTCAAAATAACATCGCGTACCCCGCGCTCATTGCGCAGATAGAGCAGCACGGCAGTCTCGAACAGAAAGCGCATCTCGTGGGGAACACCGGGCAGCACAATTACCGTGCCGCGCTCATCCTCAAGCAGAAAGGCGGGCGCAGTACCGCGTGGATTCTCAATCGCCCGCGCCCCCTGCGGCAGGTAGGCCTGGCGGCGGTTGCTCTCGCTCATCGGGCGTCGAAATGCCGCAAAGCGGGCAGCAACCTGATCAAGCAGCTCCTGATGAAATTCCAGCGGGCGATCAAACGCCTGTGCGACTGCCTCACGTGTCACATCATCGCGGGTTGGCCCCAGACCGCCGGTGCAGATCACCAGATCAGCGCGGGCCAGCGCCTCGTTGATCGCCGCTGCAATACGCCCGATATTATCGCCCACAACCGATGTGCGAAACACATTCACGCCAGCGGTTGCCAACTGGCTGGCGAGATAGGCACTATTGGTATCAACCGTTGCACCGAGCAGTAGTTCTGTCCCAATCGCAATAATTTCTGCATCCATTCCTATATCACCGACCCTTTCGCGCACCTCAAGCTGATTTGTTGGCCAGAGCTGCAACCGCGTCCATTGTTACCAATCGGAAAACTGCGGTGGCAACGGTGGGTAGGTATGCGATGGCGATGGCGGCGATGGGGGTGCTTGCTGCTCACGCAGCCGTTGCCGAAAATCGTCCCACAATTCCTGCTCGTGCATCATCGCTGCCGCCTGGCCTGCCTCGATTGCGGCATGTATCCGCGCTGCCATCTTCTGACGCAAATCCTTGCCGGATTCGGGAATAAGCAGGAGCACCACCGTTGCGCTGAGTGTGGCACCAATCATAAAGCCGAGAGCAAATCGACCCATAGTATTTCCTCGATCACCCACAAAGAGAACAACCCGGCTCAATCAAACCACACACAAAAAGCCATAGACACGGCGGACAAAGCATAACCGGACATCCTTCCGTCGTATCTATGGCTCCCTGTGTTCATTTCTCACGTACGTGCCGCCACTTCTGCTTGCGCACGCGCAAGAAATGCATCAACCGCAAGCGTACCGAGATCTTCGCCTGACCGCATGCGCACGGCGACAGTATCAGCCGCCTGTTCTTTATCACCGATTATAAGCATATACGGTATTTTTTGCAACTGAGCGCGCCGGATTTTGCCTTGCATACGGTCTTTACTCTGATCGACCTCCACTCGCAGACCGGCGGCCCGCAGTCGTTGTGCAACATCAACCGCAAAGTCCAGGTGTCGGTCGGTGATCGGGATCAATACAGCCTGCACCGGGGCCAGCCACAGCGGGAAGGCACCGGCATAATGTTCGATCAGAATCCCAAAGAAACGCTCCATGCTGCCCAGAAGCGCTCGATGCACCATGATCGGGCGCTTCTGGTACCCATCCTCAGCAATATAGCTCAAATCAAAGCGCTCAGGCAAGTTGAAGTCAAACTGTATCGTACTGAGCTGCCACTCTCGACCAAGCGCGTCTTTCAACTTCAGATCAATCTTCGGCCCGTAGAACGCGCCACCACCCTCATCCAAGGTATAGGGCAGTCCGTGGGTTTCAATCGCCTGACGCAGTGCATCCGTCGCTCGCTCCCAGTCAGACGGGTCACCCACTGACTTTTCTGGCTTTGTTGCCAGATAGGCGTGAAATTCGGTCAGACCAAACGCCCGTAGCACTGACAGCGAGAAAGCCAGGGTCTGACTAATTTCGGACTCAATCTGATCTGGACGACAGAAAATATGGGCATCGTCCTGAGTAAAGCCGCGCACGCGGGTTAACCCATGCAACACGCCACTGCGTTCAAAACGATAGACAGTACCGTTTTCAGCATAACGAATCGGTAACTCACGGTATGAATGGAGATGAGTCTTGTAGATCGCTATATGAAATGGGCAATTCATGGGTTTTACATAGTAGATTTCATGCTCGATCTCCATTGGTGCGAACATATTCTCCTGATAAAATCCCAGATGCCCCGACGTCTCCCACAGGCTGGCCCGCCCGACATGCGGGGTGTAGATCCACTGATAGCCGTTCTGCACGTGAGCCTGGCGACAGAAATCCTCAATGATCATGCGGATGATCGCCCCTCTGGGATGCCAGAGAACCAACCCTCCGCCCACGTCATCAGTGATACTAAAAAGGTCAAGATCTTTGCCTAGTCGGCGGTGATCGCGTTTTCTGGCCTCTTCGATCCGCCAGAGGTACTGATCAAGTTCGTCCTTATTGTTCCAGACCGTGCCATAGATGCGTTGCAGCATAGGGCGGCGTTCATCGCCACGCCAGTAGGCCCCGGCAATACTCATCAGCTTGAAAGCCTGCGGGTCGATCTGACCAGTATGTTCCAGGTGCGGGCCGCGACACAGATCTTCAAACGTGTCATGGCGATAGGTTGAGATGACGGTGTTGCCTGTCCCAGTATCGCCATACTCATCCTGGCCGTTCTTCAGGCCTTCGATCAGTTCCAGCTTATAGGGCTGGTCTTTAAACAGCGCACAGGCCTCATCTGCGCTGACGATACGGTACTCAAAGCGATGATTACCCTTGATAATCCGACGCATACGCTGCTCAATGTCCTCCAGGTCTTCCAGCGTCAGAGCGCGAGGCAGATCAAAATCATAGTAAAAACCGTTTTCAACGGGTGGGCCAATAGCGATCTTGCCCTCCGGGAAAATTTCCAGCACGGCCTGCGCTAGCACATGCGCGGTTGAGTGACGCAACCGATAGTAGGGATCTTGATTGGGATCGACAGGCATATAGGGTTACCTTTCTCTAAGTGCTTACACCGGGAGTCACGCTCTAGCTGCAGGCTGATCCCGGCTGCTAACGTTTACTTATACAATGCAAATTCGCGCACAGTGGAGACCTGGCCGATACATATGAACTATGTACGCCGACTATGCATACGACCGGAATTTTTTATCAGGCAACGCCAGGTTGCCCCCGGCTCAAGCCGTGCCTCCATACTGTGACGGATCCTGATAGACTGACTCTGCGGACGAACATGCACCTCTGTTTCCATCGCTACTCGATCACCAGCGTGATCTGCCCGTGATCAACCTGGAGCGCCTGCACCACCTGCCCCCGAGCCACCAGTTGTGCATTGATCTGCCGTTCAAGCGCTGCCGCCAGACTCTCGGCAGACAGCATCATACCGAGCGGCTCGTTGATCTGCGGATTATGCAAGACAATGCGGCCATCCTGGATACCCGGATCAGCGCTGATGCGTCCCGGAAAACCGAAGGCCTGAATATCAGCCTGCACCTGCCCTGGCAGAAAATACACCGTGACCGAATCGATTATATGGATCGTCTCTAGTTGGGCGGCCAGATACTGGTTGACCTGCTCCTGGGTCACCGTCACTGCACCAGATGGCAATGCAGCGATCACATCTGGCACGCCATCCTCAATCCACGCTTCGATCTGTTCGGGCGTGGTACGAGGCGGATCGAACAAGTGCTGACCGAGGCGCTGCCCCAGATAGTGCCCCAGACCTGGTCGCATAAACAGTATGTAGACTGCCAGCACAATCAAACTCAGGGTTATGAGTGCGATCATGGTGCCCAGGCACCATGATCGGCGTCCAGAGTGGTGCGCACGATGGCGATAACGCTTGCTCATCTATCTCCTGTCATAACGATAAAAAACCTCCGTCCCGATTGGGACGAAGGATTAATTCGTGGTTCCACCCAACTTTGAACGTACGGTCATCCGCTAACAGCGGTTAGCCACCGGCATTCCTTGCAGGCACTATAACGGGCGCAACCCGTGCCCTCATACTAACCCTTGTGGGCGTTGAGAGAACAACTCTGAGGTGGTTTTCACCTGGCTCCATACTGAGGCGCTTCCAGTCTATGACGCTCTCTCCCTGTTAGCGGTAGCCAGAATACTCGTCCTCGTCATCGTGTTCTATTCTTCAGTTTTCTCTATCAGAATCATAACACGTCTGCCAATGCCGGTCAAGAAAATGATGGGCGTTCGTTTTCTATGCTATACTATAACTCAGCTACCGGAGCATCATAACCATCATTGTCCATGATGACCGTCGTCCGACGCAGGCAAGCCTGTCACTTCTGCCTGACGTCGTTTTGGGTTCTCTATCTTCTCCAACGAGACATCCCCTGGGTAAGGAGGCGCGGCTTCATTGCGCCGCACCAGAGAGGGAACGTGCGCGGGCCTGCGGCCCCCGCACCCCTGCCACGATGAAGTCTCGTTGGAGTACGGAAGATAGCCTTCTAAACCGCTGCATATATGGGCCAGTGAACTGCCCAGGTCAGTGGTAGCGTTGATGTGGTGATCGTCAACCATAAATCTAGAACGGCAAGATCCAGGTATTAGGATGCAAGCAGCACAGCAAGGGAGGTACAGCATGAATTTCTTGCGTCGCCTTTTTGGTCTGGAACCGGCGCCTGAGCAGCAACGGCCAGCACCCAAAAAGTTTGAGTTTGGTGCCCAGGCCGCTGCGGAGGGGTACGAGTTCGGGCGAATATATGATACGCTCCACGATGGTTTTCATCCGGCTGAATCAGCGCCAGATCAGATCTCTGTCGAGCGCATAGTCCAACGCTATCGGTTTATCGTACAGACTGCGCCGCCTGACGATATGGAAGAAGCGTATGTAGCCGCGTTTGCAGCCGTGCCAGCAGAACGACGGGGACGGTTGCCGGGTAACCTGGTACAGGTGCTACCTGAAGGACAACGGGCCAGTATCTATTTGAACCAGCATGATCCTCAGACACTGGCGCAGATTGCGATTGCGGCTGAGAAGCATCAACCCGGCAGCATTGAACGGGTGTTGCGTGATATGGACGGTAACCTGAGTGGTCTGGCCAGTAGCGAGTTATTGAACACTTTCGCCACCGCCTTTGTTGATAGCCGAACCGCGCAGCGTTTTTTTGACAATCTGGAGCGCGATCCTGATCTCGCTAATCAAGACTGGACAATGACAATGACAAAATCGATTCACCGTAGTGATACCAGGGATTATTCAATATGATGATGCGACTGGCAATGATTATGGTGGTGCTTCTGGCTACATTGCAAGTACTGGTACCATATGGCTGGTTTATGGTTCGCCCGGTATTTGGCTGGCTTGTCATTACCGTGGGCTTGATCGGATGTCTTTTCCCTATCATTCCCGGTATTCCCCTGCTCATTGTGGGCAGTGCCATGGTCGGTCAGCGCAACCGGGTCATTCGCTGGACGCGGGTCAATGGCAGGCGGTTTTTTCGCTCCTGGGCCACCTTGCGCATTCCGTTGATTGGTACGATCGGGCGCTGGATCTGGCGCATCCAGCAGGAAATCTCGCGTCAATATCGGCACCTGCGCTGGTGGCAGCAGGAGCAGCGGCAAAAAAAGCAGCAGCAGCGCTGGCAAAAGCAGCGAGAAAAGCATCTCAAAAAGCAACAGCACAAGATACCTGTTCCGATTGCGGTTGAGGACTCGTGCAGTTAATGCGAATCGTGCCTCGGCGCACCCCTAAACCTGCCGCCGGGGAACGCGCCTGCCCACTCGCTCTTTTTTAACGCCAGGCCGCCAGGCAGCAAAGGTGCAGCGGCTGCAGAACGTGCCGCGCCCCGGAGGGACGCGCTACAACGTGCCGCGCCCCGGAGGGACGCGCTACAACGCCCCGCGCCCGCCGCGCCCCGGAGGGACGCGCTACAACGCCCCGCGCCCGCCGCGCCCCGGAGGGACGCGCACCCACGCCCGCCCACGCCCCGCCCCGCGCGCCGCGCCCCGGAGGGACGCGCTACAACGCTCGCCCACGCCCGCCCCGCGCGCCGGAGGGGCGCGCACCCAGGTTCGTCCCGCCCGCGCTCCAGTGGCGCGCACCCGGAATCCCCGCCGCCCTTGATACGTTTTCCCCCGCAAAACACGCTTTTCTTCTAAAGAGATGTCGCTGCGACGATGTCCGAAGGAGAGGAGGTGATATGGCGTGGGTATGCGTCTGGTGTGGAAGACGACCGGATCGTCACAAGGATCTGAACCGGGGAGCGAAACTGGCGACAATGGGAACATCAAGCATTTCAATCTAGCCTGATATGACCATTGGCAGGCATTCAGTGGGAAGTGGTACCGCCCACTGCTGGCCGTGCAGTTCCACCGCCAATCACACACAGACTGGCCCACACTAGCGGCATTCCTATACGTTGTTGCAATTCGCTCGCTGCATATTGATCGTTCGTAATGCATGCGCGCTGCGCATACGCCAGCGCGGTCGGTGCGTCGTGCCCGGCGTTTAGCGCCGCAATCAGTGGCGTCAGTATCTCATCAATTGCCCGATCATAGAGTTGCCACAGGCTGGCAAGCACATCGCCAGCGCCGGCCACCAGGAAGGCCCGGCTCAAGCTCATCACCTCTTCGCCGGGAAGTACCGCCCCAAATGCTCCATCACAGGTTGCCAGCACCACCAGTGCGCCCTCCAGGGCCAGTCGTGCCACCTCGTCCAGCAATAGATCGCCGTCTGCTAGCTTCAGGTGCGCCAGCAACCCATGGCGGGTGTGCATCTGCGCATGCGTGGCAATAGAGAGCATGCCATATGATCGTAATTCACCCCGGTTTGCCAGATCGCGCAGCGCGGCACACGTGGCAGACAGCCCTTCCAGGCGTGTCACCTGGCCCGACCAGCCGGCTGCCATACGATCAAGCGTAGCCGGCACGTGTGGCAGATCCGGCGCACGTCCGGCAAAGGTGTGACAGCCGACCAACAAGGCGGCATTGCTCTGCGGCACACGAGCGGCCAGCGTTGACCAGGCGGCCAGGCCTGGCAGCAACTGGATGATAGCCCGTTCGCAAAGCCAGGCGTTATCTACGCGCAACGCTGCCCATGGCACAGCATGCAGTTCTCCAGCCGGTACAATCAGCAAGCGCCGGTCTGGCTCCAACTGGACGCGCACCGCGGCCGGTAGCAGCAGATCCGCCAGGGTGGTCAGGTCAGACCAGGGCCGATCAGTCTGCCCACTCTGGTGCGGCAGGTCAAGATAGGTAAACAGGCGATAGCGCGGCGAGCAAATTCGCTCCAGCAGATGCTGCATGGCCGGGTCAACAGTTCGTCGCGTCAGCAGCATATCGTGCGCCGTCAGCGTCACCAGCACAAGCTCATCGCCATACCACACATATACCAGCGCCAGCCAGCCGGCGGGAAAAGCCGCAGTCCACTGTTGTCGTAGTACCGCCAGATCGAGTAGCGCTGTAGGCGTGGTCGTGGGCAGCGGAGCAATGTGCCGTGCCTGGAGCAGCAGGTGACTATAGTCAGTAACGGCGCTATCAAGAACTGCGTCGCTGGCCCGTCTGCTAACCGCCATGTTGTTCAACAACGTGCGCAGCGTGGCTTGCAACGCGGCATACGCTGGCTGTTGATCGGGTGGGATATAGAACGGGCCGGCGGCGAGTTGGCGCTGCAGGGCCAGGGCGCGTTGCTGTTCGGCCAGACGCACGATCAATTCCGGCTGGTGCTGATCAGCAGCCAGACGTAGCGCCGCTGCGAAGAGCGACTGTGCCAGCACAAATTGTCCACTGGAAGCCAGTTCGTCCGCCAGACGATGGCGTAACTCGGCCACGATCGCGCCGGCAGTCTGATAGTGGGCCAGCGCCGCCTGGGGATCGCCACACAGCTCGGCGCAACGGGCAAAGCCATAGGCAATGCGCCAGGCATGGATGGGCTGCTGCTCGAGCAGCGGCCGGGCCTGCTCCAGACGGTGCTGCGCCACCAGCGCTGCGCCCTGATCCAGATCAAGCCAGGCTTGCTCGATCAGACACCTGGCCACCGCCGGCTGAATATCGAGCGTCAGGAACAGATCGTGCGCCTGCTGAAACAAAGCCTGTGCATCCTCATAGTGTGCCAGATCGCGTTGTGCCAGTGCCTGGGCCAGCACAACCTCAGCCAGTTCCGATTGCTCGTTCAGCTCCTGGAGCGGCTGTTTCAGGGTTGTGAGCAAATCCAGCGCGGCTGCCGGTCGGGCCTGAGCCAGCAGCATCAGGGCCTGGTTGCGCTGATAGACCAGTTGCATACGCTGCCGTCCATGGGCCGCATAGACGATCTGCGCACGGCGGTACGCTGCCCATGCCAGATCGAACAGCCCACAGTAGTAGGCCACAATCCCCAGATTCACATCACAGGTCGCCGCAGGCACCATTTGCCCCATCGCCAGCAATTGCGCCCGTGCCTGCAACGTGAGTTTCAATGCCAGATCGTATTGCCCCAACCGGCTGGCAATCAGGCCCAGATCACGATCACAGATGGCAACCAGATAGGGCATGGCGTTGTGCTGAAAAACGCGCCGTGCCTGGTGCAAATCGTGCTGCGCAGCCGCAAAATCCCCGTCGCGCTGCCAGATCCCGGAGCGTTCAAGCCAGCAACGCGCAATCTCAAAGCGGGCTTGTTCGGAAGTAAAAGAGCGTAGCGCGGTTTCGATGTCTATTCGGGCCGACTCCAGATCGCCTATAGCACAGTTAGCCACCGCCATCTGTCGCGCCAGCCACCCCTGGTCAAGGCCTGTCCCCGCCTGAAGTTGGGGGGCGATCTGCCGTGCCAGCTCCAGTGCTTCCATCGTATGGCCGCTGATATGCAGTTGCCTGACCTGGTACAGACGCACGCGAGCCGCAGACAGCGTGTCACCCGCAGCAGCATAGGCAGCGGCCAGTTCCGCCCAGTCGGTGAGTCCTACCTCTGTGGGAGCTGCCTGGGCGCGGATGAGCAGCAGGGCATGACGGCAATGCAGGCCGGGCAACAGGTGCTGGCTCTGCTGAAAGTATTCAAACGCCGACTGCACAAACGGCGCAGCTTCCTGCCAGTGCTCCCATTGCAACAGTGTCCAGCCCAGGGTGTAGCTGGCCCAGGCATGCTCCAGTTCATCCGCGCTATCGGTTTGCGCATAGCGGCGGCGGGCACATAGCACAGCTCGACGCGGATCACGGCTGGACATGGCGATCAGGCGTGTATAAAGTTGGGGGGGGTCATCGGTAGCGTGCAATGGTTCACCTTATTGCAGCAGGCCAGGAACGGCAAAGCGTTCAAGCGTTCAAGCGTTCGAGCGTTCAAGCGTTCAAGCGTTCAAGCGTTCAAGCGTTCGAGCGTTCGAGCGTTCAAGCGTTCAAGCGTTCAAGCGTTCGAGCGTTCAAGCGTTCGAGCGTGTTCCTCCGGGGCGCGGTGCGGGAGTGCCAGGTTTGATTTAGTCTGGTCGCGCTCCGCCCAGGAGGCTCACGCCGGGACTTCCTGCTCCCCCTGGGCAACGCCTATGCATGGATTATAGCACAACCCCTTACACTGCATCGTTGCACTGCGGCGACTTTGCGTTACAATAAGGGCACAGTTATTTTCAGGATAACGGTAATCATAGCAGAAGCGAGCCAACTGGTGGAAGATGTAACCTTTGAAGATTTTCGGGTCGTATGGGAGACGATGGCGCGGCGCTATGACTGGCAACTGGTGCAGGACGAGACCGGCTTTTTTCAGGCGGTCAGGGCCGAGTTCGCCGCGCTCAACGATCAGCAACAGTCCGACCGTAGACGCCTGCGGATTGCGATCTGGCGTAGCTACAGCGTCCTGCTCTACCGGGCATTGTACTGGCGTCAGGAGCAGGCGGCGCAGGAACTGTGGATCGCGGCGAT
>DAOTWD010000124.1:0-48560 GCA_034435975.1 Chloroflexaceae bacterium
TGCCAGGGCGATTCCATTTTCCCTCCATCATCATAGGGGAGATCGGTGGGCGGCAGGTCAATGTCGGGCCAGGGTAATTCATCGATGGTCAGCCCCACTTCCAGGGCGGGTGGTTCAGTCATAGCATCAACCTCCAGGTGACTGGGAACACGGATTCTGGGCCAGGTTGACCAGGGAACCCATGGTACCCGGCCACACATGCTGTATGATGGACACCGACAGCACATCTTCGACGTAAGACGGAGTGGTGAACACTACCTGTATTATATTATATACGGTCTGTCATTAATTGGGAGTAGCATAGTCTACCTTCACGGGCTGCAAAAAACTCATTATAATACTATAAAAGCACAAAATCTATTTGTTGCTATTGGACGCTCATAACTGGGAGTAATAAACAAACGTATGTCTCCCAAAGTAGACACTATGCCCGTGATTTTGACCCGCTCATCACTGCGTTATTTACTACGGCACCCGTGGCAGATTGGCCTGTGCATCCTCGGCGTTGCGCTAGGTGTGGCGATGATTGTGGCTATTGATCTGGCGAATGTCAGCGCGATGCGTGCCTTTCGCTTCTCGACAGAGGCCGTTGCGGGGCGGGCGACACACCAGATTATTGGCGGCCCCTCTGAGTTGGCCGAAAGCCTTTATCGTCGTATCCGCATTGACCTGGGTATACGCCAGGCCGCTCCGGTGGTTGATGGCTATGTTACTGCGCGCACGCTCAACGGTATCACCCTGCACATGCTGGGGGTTGACCCACTGGCCGAAGCGCCATTTCGTTCCTATCTCAACCGAGCCGACAGACCTGATACCAATCTCGCCCTGACAACCCTCCTGGTTGAGCCGAATACCGTGCTGGTGTCAGAGCAGCTTGCGCAGCAGTATGGCTTGACACCGGGTGCGCCGCTCACGTTGCAGGTTGGCAGTCAGTCACGTACCGTACGTATCGTCGGCTTACTGCGCCCCAACGATGACCTGAGTCGCCGTACTCTGGAAAGCATGCTGATCAGCGATATTGCTACCGCCCAGGAGGTGCTGGGCAAGATCGGACGGTTGACCCGGATTGACCTTATTCTCAACACAGACGAACCAGTACTCGCACACCTCACGGCCATCTTACCTCCTGGTGCCGAGTTGACCCGCCCGGCTGCCCGTGCCAATACGCTTGAACAGATGACCCGCGCCTTTGAGCTGAATCTTTCAGCACTCAGTCTGCTGGCGCTGATCGTTGGCATGTTCTTGATCTACAACACTATGACGTTCAGCGTGGTGCAGCGTCGGGCATTGCTTGGCACGCTGCGCTGCATTGGTGTCACACGTCGGGAGATCTTCACGTTAATTTTGGTCGAAGCGGTGCTGATCAGTGTGATCGGTACGATATTCGGTCTCCTGCTGGGCATTATGCTTGGGCGCAGTCTGGTAACCCTCGTGACGCGGACAATCAATGACCTCTATTTTGTGGTGGCGGTACGCAGCCTGACGATTGATCCGTTGATTCTGCTCAAGGGCGTATTACTCGGTATAGGAGCGACACTGATCGCCGCGGCTATGCCTGCATGGGAGGCAATGCATACCCCACCGCGCCTGGTGTTGAGTCGGAGCAGTATTGAAGAGCGCATGCGCCAGACAGTACCGCTGGCAACCTGGTCAGGTCTGGGGGCTATTCTCGTAGGCAGCGCTATTCTGTTTATGCCTGCCGCCTTCAACCTGCAGGCGACCGCTGTCTCCTTAAACATCTGGCTGGCATTTGCGGCTCTATTTGTGATTGTGCCTGGCTGTGCGTTCCTCACACCAGGAGCAACCGTCGGGTTGATGAGGCTGGCACGTCCTATTGTCGGGCGGGTCTTTGGTATGCTCGGTCGCATGGCAGTGCGGGATGTCGTAGCATCCCTCAGCCGGACATCGGTGGCCATTGCCGCCATGATGATCGCAATCAGTGTGACGATTGGCATTGGCATTATGGTAGGTAGTTTTCGGCAGACGGTGGTGCAGTGGTTAGAGCAGAGCCTAATGGCCGATATTTATATTGCCTCGCCCAGCAATACTGCCAACCGTATTGATACGTCACTTGACCCTGATCTGGCCGAGCGACTGGCGCAGACGCCCGGAGTGGCGGCGCAAACCCGCTTTCGCAGTGTACAGACAATGACGGATATCGGCCCGATCACGCTCGTAGCGATTGACCGTGCTCCTGGCCGACAGGGTGGGCAGCAGTTTGTGGGTACCCGTATAAGTACGGCTATGGATCAGGATCGCTACTGGGACGCCTTTGATGCTGGTGCGATCTTTATTTCCGAGCCGCTGTCTTTTCGTATGAATCTCCATGCGGGCGATACGTTGCGTCTGCGCACCGATCGTGGTGAGCAAGACTTCCTGATTGCAGGTGTCTACTACGACTATACCTCGGATCGAGGTGTCATCCAACTGGCCTACCGCACCTACCGCACCTATTGGGACGATCCGCAGATTTCGTCACTGGCACTCTATGCTGAACCTGGCGTTGATGTCGACGCGCTGGTGCAGACCTTGCGCGAACGAGGCACTGGTCACGAGCTGGTCATTAACTCCAACCGGGGACTACGCACAGAAACGATGGCAATTTTTGATCGCACCTTTGCTATCACTGCCGTGTTGCAGCTCCTGGCGACAATCGTGGCCTTCATTGGCATCCTCAATGCACTGATGGCATTGCAACTTGAACGGGCACGTGAACTGGGTATGTTGCGGGCCAATGGCCTGACACCGCGCCAGGTGTGGGGGATCGTCCTGGGGCAAACCGGGCTGATGGGTTTGACGGCTGGTCTGCTCGCTGTACCCGTGGGCATCCTGCTGGCGCTGATTCTGGTGTATGTTATCAACCGGCGCTCGTTCGGCTGGACGCTCGAACTGAGCATTGATCCAGCGCTGTTTGGGCAGGCGTTGCTGGTGGCGGTGGTCGCGGCATTGCTGGCCGGCATCTACCCGGCGCTCCGCATGAGCCGCACCAGCCCAGTCACGGCGCTGCGCGAGGAGTAATGCCAGACTCAACGGAGAACATGACGTTGCAAGCAGAACCACTCCTCTGCTGCTATTACTCGTGTTTGCATAGCCAGCGTACGTCACGGAGTACGGGCGGATTTCAAATCCGTCCTGCACCTACCGTTCCAACCAGCCCCTATACACCATCCGCGAGGCCTCGGCAATGGTGCTGACGCCAACCGCATTGCTTGCCAGATCCTGGCTCAGAACAACCAGGATATACGGCTGACCTGGCGCCAGGACGATACCGGCATCATGCTCGATCTGCGGCAACACGCCGGTCTTGTGAGCCACAACCACATCCAGCGGGACGCCGGCCGGTATCTTCTGGCGATCACCGGTGCGGGTCAGTGCGGCAATGATCTCCTGCGCTCCAGCCGGATCAGGCATTGTGCCAGCATACAGGCGCTGGAGCAGCAACGTCATATCAGACGCGGTTGTCAGGTTGTCGTAGCCCGCGGCGCGAGCCTCAAAGTCCATCATACGTCGTTGCAGCACCGTTTGCGCTGTGCCGATCTGCTGCAACAACTGGTTGACCGGGTCAAAGCCACCCAGATGGTCAATCAGCATATTGGTGGCGGTGTTATCCGAGTCATACAGCATTCGTGCTACCAGTTCACGTACAGTATAGCGGCTGCCTGGCGCGGCATACTGGATCGAGCCAGTGCCACCGACGATCACTTCTGCATCCATCGTTAGCATGCTGTCGAGGCTAAGACGACCCTGCGCAGCCCACTGATAGACCGTCACCGCGATCGGCAGCTTGATCAAACTGGCGGCGGGAAATACCACGCCGGCGTTGCGCTGATACTGCTGCGTCCCACTGCTCGCGTCGGCCAGTACCACGCCGAACGTCCCCGCCGTCTGGTTGAAGAGCTGATCCAGTTCAGCCGGCATATTGGCGGGCGCAGCAACCGGTACAGCCGTTGGCTCAATCACAGGCGCGGCTGCAGGCGCATCCGGCAATACCGGTGTCAACATCTCGCCCCGCTCCCAGGCCCGCAGATATTCGTAGGGCGGCACCTCCCCGCGCCGTGTTTGCCAGTCATCGGGCGTAGTCGGGCGCGAGATGCCAAAATGCAGATGGGGCGGCGTGCTGGCCGCATTGCCACTACTGCCCGTCCAGCCCAGCAGTTGCCCTACTTCTACCCGCACCCCCACTTCGATCCCATCGGCAATGCCCATCAGGTGTGAGCCGTAGTAGCGCACACCATCGTCACCGATCATCGCTACCATAATCCCGCCCCGGTCGGCGGGTACATCCGTGGTGGGATCCCAGCGGTCAATACGGTTCACAAAGTCAATAATCCCAGACGTAGGTGCCAGAAATTCGCTCCCCGGATCGCAAAAAATATCAGTTGCCGGGTAGGTGTGGTGGTACGGCTCATAGGTAGCCCAGTTGCCACGCACCGGGAATACATAGCGGAATCCGACCGGCTCGGGCTCTGGTTCAGCGGTTGGGAGCAGATCCGGTGTTGCCGTCTCGGTGGGAAGTGGAGCGGTCGGTTCGACGAATGGCATAACACCGGCGGCGACCAGTGGCGTTGGTGTGTCTGGTGGCGCTTCCGACGCTGGACTGGCGGGCACTGGCGACGGCCAGGCGGTCAGTGTAGGTGGGTCATCAGCCGGAGCACGTTGTGCCCCGGCCAGTCGTAACTGGGGAAAACGCAGCGCCAGCAAACCGCCCACCAGTAGCGCGACAACCATGAGTAGCACGGCCAGCAGCGCTAAAACACTTCTTGAACTTCCAGGTTGCATGCACATAGCTCCGGTCATTAGCGGATGTCTAGAAAATTGGTACTCATCCAGCCTTCGATTGATCCATAGCGTACAAATACCCACGAGCGCCCATCATCAAAAATCTCGGGCACACACAGCACCGCCACCTGTTGGCCAGCAGGCACTTCGCCCAGCATCCGCGATTCACGGTTTGTCTCTTCACGTATGGATAGGGCAGTGACATTGACGACCGTTCCACTTCGACATTGTTCGACCGGCAAACCACCCTGAAAACGCAGATAGCGCGTACTCATCCAGCCCTCGTACCCGGCATAGCGCACCCGCGCCCAGACTCGACCATCGTCCGTTTGTAAAGGTGTACATAACACATCGACGGTTGCGCCCCATGGCGCTGACGCCAGTGTGAATATATTGTTCATTTGAGTCGTTTCCTGGATCGCCAGTTCCGAGATGCTGCCAATCACTGTGGCCCGGTCGCACACATCACCCGGTACCGAGCCTGGTGGCGCAAATGACCCTGAAGTCGGTGCGGCCTGCGCAGTCTGGGCCACTGCCAGCGCGACTGCCGTGGCATTCATCGATTCCTCGGTCGCTCGCAAAGCGGTGACTGTGCCCTGCTGGGCCTGCGCCTCGGTCTGGGCCTGCGCGGTCAATTCCCGTTCAGCCACAGCGGTTATCGTCGCATTGAGCGCCCGGGTTGTCTGCTCAAGCGGTGGTAGAGCATCTGTTGTGTCAGTCGCTGCGATTGGCACGCTTGCTGCGCCTGGATCTGGCGCAGGGTTCTGTTGAATTGCACCGGTGTCGGATGACGACTCACTGGTTGCCCCATTAAAAAAGCGTAACGCCAGACCTGCTCCACCCACCATCAGCAGCAACACCAGTAGACCACCACCAATCGCAGGCAAGAGCCATCCTGGTCGCTGCTGCCCGGTTGGAGCCGGTGGAGCTATGGGTGGGCTGATCGGTGGTGGTGTGTGGAACACCTGGGTCGGTGGTGGTGGTGGCACGGCGGGTTGTGCCTGATGGCGAGCGACAATCACCTGGGTTGGTGGTGGTGGTGTCGATGATGTTGCGGCTGAAACTATCGGTCTGTCATAGGGATGCTGGCGCGCCTGCTGCAAGAGGGTGCGCATCGTGGTTGCGTCCGGTGGGCGGTCAGCGGCATGGAGGGCCAGCGCCTGCATCAGCACCGTGCTGACCGCTGGCGGCACCTGCGCATTCAGTGTGTGGAGCGGTGGCAGCGGATCGGTCTCCTGGCGTGTCACCTGCATCAGGCGCGTGATGCTGCTCTGTGGTTGCCTGGCAGTCAACAGCGCATAGACGGTCGCAGCAGCGCTATAGAGGTCGCTGCGCCCGTCAGTGCCCTCACCCTGAATCTGCTCCAGCGGGGCAAACTGGGGTGTAAAGGCCTGGACACTCCGGCTGCTTGCCAGGTTTTTGGCGATGCCAAAGTCAAGCAGAATCAGCCGGTTGTTGGTGGTTACTTTAAGGTTCTGGGGCTTGATGTCGCGGTGAACTACATCCTGACTGTGCAGATACGCCAGCACGTCTAGCAGTTCATCCAGCCATTGCAGCACCTCATTGACTGCAAAGGGTTGTCCACGCTCCTCCAGCAATTCACCCAGATCTTTGCCAGGAATATAGTCCATCACCAGAAACTGGCCCTCGGTTTCGCTGAAATAGTCGGTCACACGCGGCAGAGCGGCATGTCGCAGACGGTTGAGCAACTGTGCTTCGCGCTGAAAGGCTTTCTCTGCTGTTGCACCCGTGAGAGTCATCTGCTTGAGCGCCACCGTGCTACCGAAGCGCTGATCGATGGCTTCGTAGATATGGCCCATCCCCCCGCCAGCGATGTGACGTAGTATCTGATAACGATTGTGGATTATGATATTGACGGTCAGCATCTTCCTTCCTCTCACTTTTTCTGTTGATGGACATTGACGTTGAACATAGATTGAGAGACTGATCACCGGCAGCGCAGTTTCCATCAGACGGGCATGGAGCCAGGTGCCGATTTTATTATATACGATTGGAACTATTCTTGTATAGGCGTTACCTAAGAACGTTGGTACGTTAGAGCGTTAGAACGGGCCAACGTGCCAACGCTGATGCCTTTGCGTTAAAAAAGAGACTATAGGGAGGCGCTGCGGCGACGAGGCGCTGTGGAAGCACAAAGCATATGACCATACCCCAGGAACCGTGTACAATGGAGATCAGGTAAACGTTATACTAGAGCAGTGCTGGCTACCAGGGAACCCGGAGGATTCGATAGTGGAGATTACATTTTTGTATTTTGAAGACTGTCCCTCGCACACGGAGGCGCTGGCACGACTGCGCCAGGCAGTCGCGGCAGAGGGATGTGCGGCAGATATTGAGGTGATCAAGGTGGAGTCAGAGGCTGACGCCGAGCGGTATCAGTTCGCTGGCTCGCCAACGATCCGGGTTGCAGGGCAAGATATCGCCCCGATCCCACCCGACACCCGCTATGCTCTGGGGTGTCGAGCCTATCGCCACCCGGACGGAAGGATAACGCCGCTGCCGCCGCTGGAGTTGATCCAGCGTGCTTTGCGCACTGCGCAACAAGTGTACCCGGACGCTGAAGCGTTGGGCTAACCGGGCTTCGCATGCTGGTCGCCCGCCCGCTTACGGGCGGGGCGAACGTAAGTCCTATAAGTGAATTGAGAAAGGAAGAGTATGAGCAACCTGAAGATAGGCGACCGGGCACTGCCCTTTGCGCTGCCCGGTGTGGATGGCAAGCAACACACGTTAGAAGAGTATGCCGACCGGCAGGCACTGGTGATTATCTTTAGCTGCAACCACTGTCCGTATGTACGCGCCTGGGAGGATCGTATGGTGCAGATCCAGGCCGATTATGCTGACCAGGGGGTGCAACTGGTGGCGATCAACGCCAATGATGTCGTCAAATATCCGGCTGACAGTATGGAGGCGATGATCGAACGAGCGCGGGAAAAGGGCTTCAACTTCCCCTATTTGCAGGATGAGACCCAGGCTATCGCCCGATCCTACGGTGCCGAACGCACGCCAGAGGTCTTTCTGTTCGACCAGCAGCGCATCCTGTGCTACCACGGTGCCATTGATGATAACTACGACAACCCGGCGGCAGTGCAACAGCACTATCTGCGCGATGCCCTGGAGGCTGTGCTAAACGGCACGTCGGTACTCATCTCGGAGACTCCGCCTGTGGGCTGCACGGTCAAGTGGAAGTGATAGGGGAACGCTCACTGTGGTACTTCAACAGGACTGCTCGGCAATGATTCCTCACGCAGTATAGGCCAGGCAGACACGCAGGGGTGCAACCGGGATCTGCCCCTGCGTGCCCTCCAGCTTTCGTCAAGTGCCTTTCGTGGTGATAGAGCAATCCTATGGCAATGATAAATGTAGATCTCGGCATAAGCCAATACTCCGGGTGATTCTCTTGACCTGACACGTGCTATTCTTACCCATCGCACGCACGTTCATGCGGAGTGTGCATGCTGCATTGTCGTCAGCCCTGGAAACCATCTCTCGGCTCCGGCACGTTGCCTGCTCTAACTAACCCGAACTCACGCTAATGAGCTAATTCTCGGTTGGCCGGTTACGATACTGCTCCAAATCTTCTGCGGAGAAGTTTTCATCAGGTGGAGCAAGGCGGTCATCCTTTTCCCGAATGAGTGCGATTCGATTGGAACGGGGGAGCGATGAGGTTTTTGGGTAGTTTGATGCCCGGTTCCTGCGCGGCACGCTCGATGTCTGTGCCTTCACAGGTGACTTCAGTTGCACCTTTTTGATAGGACAGGTTTGATCGGAACGGCGTTCGTTGTTGATACCGTGTCAGAAACGACGAATGGCGTTCCCACCTACTCCGCATATGCAATGTGGCTGACCACTAGTCACCTGAAGGCGTTCCTCCGAAAGGGGAGATGTCACTTGCTTGCCACCATGCCGTACCGAAAAACATCCCGTCCGAACGAGACGTCTGAAAAGTTAGGAGTGTGTAGGGCATTGCCCCGCACGATCTTTCTTTCCGCAATGGACAACAATCGGGTTCCTGGCGGGTGTTCTCTGACCGTCAACACGGCGGCAACATGGCAGCGGCACGCTATACCCCTGTTCAGACAGGTAGTGTGTCATTCAACCTGTGCTCATCGCTGGCAACGTGGGTCGGGACAATAATTGTCAGCGCCTGCATCACTGTCCGGTGCGCTTACCGCATACTTCGTGTAAAATAGTACGAGGTGCATGGTCGTAGACCAGAACGGAAGCGGCATCAGGAATAGCAGCCCTGCCAGATATGATATATCGTTCCTGTTGATCCATGACAACATATTACTTCCAACGAGACTTGATCTCGGCCGGGGTGCGGGGGCCGAGCGAGAAGTGAGAAACGAAGAACGAGAGGAGAGAACCCTCTATCCTCAATTCTCGCTCCTCTTCCCTCACTTCTCGCCAGCGCTGCGCCTCCCTACCCAGGGGATGTCTCGTTGGAGGAATATGTCGGGTAGTTTGACGATTACGATAAGAGAAATGGTGAGATAACCAGCTATGACTCGAGTGACCCGGATTATTTGTCCCAATTCCGATTGCTATAAATCCATTCCGCGCTTTGCCAACTTCTGTCCCTATTGTGGGCACGATACGACACTCAATAATGATAAACCCACAGATGATCGGCGCTATTTCATTACGCGCATCATTAAGAAAGGTGGGCAAGGAGCGGTTTATGAAGGCATTGATCAGGATGAGCGCATCTATGCGATCAAGGAGATGCTCGATACCTTTTCCGATCCTGATGAACGCAGTGAGGCAGTGGAACGCTTTAACGCTGAGGCCAGCCTGCTGCAGAAACTGTCGCATCCACGCATTCCGCGGGTCTACAGCCACTTCACCGATGAAGGGCGGCACTACCTGACTATGGATTTTATCCACGGCAGGGATCTAGAGCAGATTATTGAACATGATGGGCCAATCCCCGAATCTCAGGTTCTCATATGGGCCGATCAGATCTGTGACGTGCTGGAGTTTCTGCATAGTAAAGGCCTGATCTATCGTGATATGAAGCCCTCAAATGTAATGATCGAGGCGGCTGACGGTAATGTGAAACTGATCGATTTTGGGATTGCCAAGGTGTTCAAGGCCACTGAGCGGCGCGGTACACAGATTGGCACGCCGGGCTATGCGCCCCCGGAGCAATACCAGGGGTTGGCGACGATTGTCTCCGACATCTATTCGCTGAGTGCCACGCTGCATCATGCGCTCACAGGCCGTGATCCAACGCAACATGCACCGTTCACGTTTCCGCCAGCGCACGAGATCCAGCCCCATGTTTCGCCTCGGGTGAGTAATGCTCTGGCACAGGCGCTTCAGATGCGTCCGGAAGATCGGATCGGCACGGTCGCCGAGTTTCGAGCACTGCTCCAGCCACCATCTGCCACGCCTGATGTGCAGATCCGGGTGACGCCGAAACAGCCGGTGGCTATGCCTGGCCTCACTGCGGCACAGGTAGTCGTGCCGCCCATCGCCCAGCTTGCACCGATGCTACCCGGCAGTAGCAGCTCACCGACTGCCGGGGGGACAGTGGCTCAGACCAGATCCGCTATGCAACGCTGGCGAGCGTTCTGGATCAGCGCCTGTATGTGGGGGGCATTGGTACTGCTCGCACTGGCGATTATGCTCTTTTTTCAAATACCAGGAGTGATGGGATGGTATATGCCAGAATGGGATCGCCAGACCAGCACACCCCAGTCGCAACTGGTCTTACCTATGGGGTGGTTCGTTGCTCAACGATTATGCAGCATGGTTGCTGTATATACCCATTCAGGCGAAAAGGGTTCGATCTCTAGCAATCCTATCCAAATTGACTGGCATTCTGGCTTGAGCCTGGACGAAGCATGCTCCAGGTTCGAGTTAGGACACCTTTTGTTTCATGTACAGAACTTACGCGGTGGGTCATTCGCTGACCAGGTTGCCCTGCCAGCACCTCGAAGAGACGATCGTTCCGCCCCACATGTTATGTTCGTCGCAGACATGTGAGGCGGAAAAAAGCAACAGTATCGCTCTGCTGAAGGCACAAAGGTGGGCTAACTATACCGCCATGTAACGTGTGTCGGTTCGAGCAACAGAGAGGATACCATGCGTATTCTGGTGTTACACGGCCCTAATCTGAATATGCTGGGTCGCCGCGAACCAGAGATCTACGGTGACACTACACTGCCACAGATCGATAGCGCCCTGCAAGAGCGGGCGACCACAGCCGGCGCGACTTTGCTGATCTTTCAGTCGAACCATGAGGGTGCATTGATTGATGTGATCCAGCGCGAGGGCTGGACAGCTGATGGCATTATTATCAATCCGGGCGCGTTGACCCACTATGGTCTATCGCTTCGTGATGCATTGTCTAGCCTGGCTGCGCCGATTGTAGAGGTGCATCTCTCGAATGTCTATAAACGCGAGCCGTTTCGCCATACCTCGGTGATTGCACCGATTGCCACCGGTCAGATCGCCGGGTTGGGCTGGCGCGGCTATCTGCTGGCGCTTGAATGGCTGCTCACATCGGTCGCCAGTATGTCTCCTTGACAGGATTTCCATGGGTGCTGCATAGTGTGAGGATTGTTATAGCGCGAAAGTCAGGGGGCAAGAAACCAGGGGGTAGGGATGTCTTCCCACCCCGGCTTCTGATTATCGCATACGGCCGCTATTCTTCGGGTGGCAGCGATGTGGCGATGTCGTAGAATATTACCTGCACATCAAGACCCTCGGTGGTAAGGAGCTGAAAAGTCGGTTCACGTGTAGCCTCCTTAATGGCTGCTTCATGTTCCGCCGGGGCATAGGCGCGAATACTCGCCTCCTCTGCCGATCCGCGCATAACACGAATAACCGCGGTAGGGCTAACGGCGGTAATACGATTCGTGAGGTCTGTAATAGCTTCATCAAGCGTCATAGATGATCCTCCCGTGATCTAAGCTACTGTCTATCTGATCGTGTTCCTGCTAACTATACTCGTTAGTCTCGATTCCGGCAAGACAGGGCGACGGTATAAGATCCTGGATCGTCTCTTGGGTGCGACGTGGAAGCGGCCTGGTACCCACGCTCTGGTCGGGAGCAGGGCTTTCTGCTTCCTTCGCTCAAAGCCTGTCTGCAAATGTGTAATGGAGTGCAGCAGCTATGCGGCCACCGGGTTAAAGAGACCAGTGCTGCGTATAGCAAACCGATACGAACAGGACATACGCGGTCGCATGGACACCACCATTTTTGTATCTGCGGACGTGTGGACATGACTCTTCTTTATCCCTCACAATTTGTGGGGGATAAGAAACAATGTAACGCTCTGCCAAAGGTGAAAAGGCTATCCGACCATCCCACCAGGTACGTCGTGTCATTGTAAATTGGCGTTCCAGCTTGAGGTTGGATGGAGTGCGGCCGAGGCTCAAGCCGCGACATCGAGTCTTCACGGCGAATGCAGGAGTATTATGCTTCCAGCGCCTACGCCTCAACATCTTGCGATTCCTCGCCACTCAAGGCCTGGGGATCGTGAACCACTGCCGATGGAGCGGATGCCGCAGTAGCACCTCGCGATTGCGCACCCCCCGATGTTGGTCGCTCAGTACGCCAGGCCAACCGTGCCTGTATCTGGGCCTCAAACCCGCGGCGGGTCGGCTCATAATAGATCCGTCCGTGCAGGTTGGGCGGCAGGTGTTCTTGATCTGAGCGACCGGATGGCAGATCGTGCGCATATTCATAGTCGCGGCCATAGCCCAGTTGTTGCATCAGGCTGGTCGGTGCATTGCGCAGATGCAGTGGCACTGGCTCGTTGCGCGTCTGCTGAACATCCTTGAGCGCCGCACCATAGGCACGATAGACCGCATTGCTCTTGGGTGCCTGACATAAATAGACCACCGCCTGGGCCAGGGCCAGATCGCCCTCTGGTTGGCCCAAGAAGTGAACGGCTTGCTGGGCCGCTATCGTCTGTGACAGAGCATGCGGATCGGCCAGGCCGATGTCCTCGATGGCCATGCGTACCACCCGCCGTGCAATATAGAGTGGGTCTTCACCACCGTCCAGCATCCGCCCCAGCCAGTAGAGGGCTCCATCGGGATCACTGTCGCGGACACTCTTATGCAGAGCCGAGATAGCGTTGTAATGCAGTTCGCCATGCTTATCGTAGCGTACTGCCCGACTCTGCAAGGCATCGCGTATATCTTCAACTGTGATCAAGCGCTTATCACCAAGAGCGGGCGATTTGGAGAGCGTTGCCATCTCTAACGCATTTAGTGCGGCGCGGGCATCGCCATTGACCATGTTTAGCAGGTAGCTGCGTGCATCGGCCGCTAGCATCACGTTGAACTTTGCCAGGCCGCGCTCACTGTCGGCCAGGGCACGATCTACCAGTTGCCCGATCTGCGCGTCAGTGAGGGCTTCCAACGTAAAGACGCGAGCCCGTGACAACAGGGCGCTGTTGACCTCGAACGCCGGGTTCTCGGTCGTTGCCCCGATCAACACAATCGTCCCATCCTCAACATAGGGCAATAGAGCGTCTTGCTGGCTTTTGTTGAAACGATGAATCTCATCAATAAAGAGTATTGTACGCTCCTGGAACATTCCCAGGCGATCCTGCGCCTCTTTTACCACTCGCCGCAGATCGTTCACATTTGCTGAGACAGCGCTGATCTGCTCGAAGTGGGCTTGGGTGACACTGGCAATAATTCGCGCCAACGTGGTTTTACCGCTACCGGGCGGCCCCCACAGGATCATCGAGAAGATCTGGCCATGCGCAAGAGCGCGCTGAAGCAGTCGTCCTGTACCAACAATGTGTTCCTGGCCCACAAACGCTTCCAATGTTTGGGGGCGCATGCGTGTCGCCAACGGTGCCTGGTGTTGCAGGACTGCCTCACGCTGGGCATCAAACATATCGCGAGATCGTCTGGGCATACCTGATCGCTCCGTGGAACTGATGGCACTGTGTGTGTACCTGTTGCCATAGACATGCAATGATATGCAATCGTTATAGCCCGATGTATAACTTGCTCAGAGTATATTGTATCATATAGCAACGTATCGCCCTGACCCGGCTGCAGTCAGGGCACCTGTTCTTCACGACACTCAGCGCCCTTCTGAAACGAGGTGTGGGGTGCGGCAGCTATACTCCTACTCCGTCCGCCAGACTGCCCCTCTTCAGACAGGCGCTTACCGAATTTGCCCGATCCGGTTGCCGCCGGGATTCGCCTTCTTCACGATGTTTAAAGGATTTATCACAGGTCATCCCCTATCCCAGTACCATACTGCCGGATGGCCCATTCCTATACGGGAATAAGGGACTATTGAAGTCTGGCGCTCAATAGCCTATACTGTAATCAGATAAGTAAAGAGAGATGGGCGGCCCCAGAAAACTTTTCGACTTGCGTTCCGAATCTTTCCTCAGACCCGACTTCTCCTTTTCCTCTTATACCTCGCCCGTACCCCCCGTGCCGCCGGTCGGAAGGGGCCGCCTGAACTCTTACTTAATTTCGCAGTGTAGTATCGCGGTACTCCTTTTGAAATCCATCGCCCTACGCCTATCGTGTCGTGTGGCTAACAGGCGGTTCTTTTGTGTACTGGTGGCCTGACCATGGTATCTGGCAGCGCATCCACGATACCCTGCGGGCCAAGGGGCGCTGCCAGGCCAGACGAATCGGCGACGACGTGACAGCTATTGGGTTTGACTATTCAGAACATCCTCAATCACCGGCAGGGTGACTTCGGCCAGATCACGAGCGCGGGCGGCCTGCTCGGCGGCCAGGCGCAGCGAGCGACTGGCGCTAATGCGGCCCAGGTAGGGGATGTTCTGCAACGCCGCATCCAGTCGCTCGGTTGCCTCGTTTGTCCAGGCCATCGTCCGGGCACTTGCGTCACGTGTCGGTACCGGCGCAGGCGGGCCAGTCATAGGTGCCGTATCACGCTTGATCGTCTCGACTGGCAGGTAGTTGAAGACGCTTTCGTAAAAACGATTAACCAGCTCCTGGATCAAATAGGCCGCGCCCGCGTAGCCCATAAACGGTGTTCCCGTCGTGCGACGCACGACCGGCCCGGGGAAAACGGCGGGAATGAGGTAACTGGCGCGAGCATTGGCCTCGGCCAGGTAGATCTTCTCATTGATGCTTCCGAACACAAACGCCGGCGCACGGGCGTGCAGGCGTCGACGAATCTCGATGTTGTCTGGTTCATCGGGGCGGCGTGGGCGGCCTGATGACCAGACGATCTTGATGCCCAGTTCGTCGCCCAGAAAGCGGCGCAGCCCCTCGACATAGCTACGGCCAGCCACGATTGCACAGTCCACCGCCGAGAACCAGTCGCTCTGCGGGCCGCGCCATAGATCCCAGACTGGTTGCAATGTCTGGCGCTTCTCCTGGGTAATAAAGGCCTCTACCTGGGCGCGGGGCACACCGATTAATGTTCCCAGTTCGTGCAGAAACCGCGTGGTCTCAAAAATGCCCAGCGGCGCAAAGAGATAAGGCCGATCCAACGCCTGGGCCAGTGGTTCGCCAAACTCGCGATAGAGAACCACATTGACCGCCGCTTCCGCCAGGCGCGGTGTGGCGGCTATACTGGCTTCGTAAGGATAAACCAGGTTGATTTCACCGCCAATCCCGGTGATCAGCCGCTTCAGTTCATGCAGGTCAGCTGGCGCATTGAAGCATCCCAATGACGGGCCAATCAGGTTGACCCGGTTGGCAATCGGTGTGGTGGTACTCGCATGTGGCTTGCCATACTCTTCCCAGGCGAACAGCAGTGCCCGGTTGCGTCCCGTCCATTCATCCTGCTCAAGCGCCTGGCTCCAGAAAAACCGGGCAGTTGGTTCCAGGCTCACCAGAAACTTGCTGTGGTCAGCGCTGATCATTTCGCTCTCGGCGGTGCTAACCACAATAAGCTGTTTGTTCTGCAAATAGCCGCGGCTATGCAGGTCATTAATGGTGCGTGTGAGCGCACCCGCCGTGCCGTTGATCACATCCTCCTCGCGGATGCTGGTCGGCGTCAGATTTGCCAAGTGGGGCACCGCATCAGTATAGTCGGTGACGGCCACCCCCAGGAGATTGTAGCACCCGATGGGCGCATCACAGATAATATGTACATCGGGGAAGCAGCCAAAAACCCAGGTAGCCCCCCAGAAAGAACTTGTATCCGAAATATCGCGGATGAGATTTATAGACATACCGCACCTTTCAAGCATAGCAGGTTCTGCGTATAGCTGTGGGGCGTCGCCCCGTTATTCCTTAAAGAAATCGAGCATCTGGGCATATATCGACGTGCGATTGAGCATCTCCTGGACAATACCGATGCTGCCAATCATGCCACTTGACATAAAAAATGGACGAGCACTGAGCATGTTGGTGTAATAGATTGCCGGTAGCCCGCGTTCTTTGGCGTGCGCGGCCACGGTGGTGGTACCAATGACCAGATCAAACTGCCAGTGATCCATCGCTTGCAGATCATCTTCCAGTGCCTTGCGGTAGATCACGGCTTCCGTCCCACGTGCTTTGAGCCAGGCCTCATCGCTGGCGGTGAGCATGCTGGCACCGATGCTGGTGCTGACATAGGGCACATACGCACCAGCCTCAACCAGCAAGCGTGCATACAGCATTTCACTGCCCTCATAGCCCGACACCAGCACGGTGGCACCCTTGAGTGGTTCGGTGGCGAGGAAATCACGGGCTTGCTGCTCTTCCTCGGCGGCCACCTGTTCAACCAGGTCATCGTCCAGTTCTAGGGCAGCCCCGACAGCACGCAGCCAGGCAGCGCTGCCGTCGGCCCCGATTGGTGCGCCACCAATGACGGCAGCCCCATGTGCCCGCATACAGGCCAGGCTCTCGCGGTAGAAAGGGTGGAGGGCTGCCACGGCTGCGCCACGTCCAGCCAGGCGCAGTTCGTCCACATGCCGGCCCGGTAGTGTCACCAGCACGCGGGCACCCATCTTGCGTAACACCCTGTCGATAATCAGCGGATCAGCCGGAAAAACCTCGCCCAGCAGCACCACCGACTTTTCTTCGGTCGTCATGTCTGCCTCAGTATGAATAAAGCGCTGCATCACCGCGGCCAGGGCGACATCTTTGGCCTCGGGATGCGAATGAATCGCATAGGCTGGCACACGCACGAGGATCACCGGCTTGCCATTGACCTCTGTTGGCAACAACTCTTCGGCCAATCCCGCTGTTTCGGCCACACACAATGAAATAACCGGAATCATACTGACGTCCGGTTCGCGAGCGGCCTCAGCGATAGCGGCATTGGCCGCTTCCTGGAGTTTGCCGCTCGACAGTTCGGCGGTGCCTAATTCCGGGGCAACAATACTCTTGCGGGCAGCATAGAAATGGGTGACAAACGTTAATCCGTACAGACAACCCGCATCCGTAATCATCGTCGGCTGTGCGCCCTCAATGCGTGAGAGTACACGCAGGGCACCAAAGGCAGGGCACATGGACTGCGGATGCAGTTTACACGTACCCGCCTGGAATGCTTCGGGCGTATGCGTGTCTGTTACCCCGATCGGGTGTAATGGAATTATTTCGGGCATATTATTGCTCCTTTGCGTTCTCACAGGATCTACGCGGTCGCTTT
The DNA here is from genome assembly GCA_034435975.1 of Chloroflexaceae bacterium. Taxonomy (GTDB): domain Bacteria; phylum Chloroflexota; class Chloroflexia; order Chloroflexales; family Chloroflexaceae; genus CAKZQX01. The sequence goes on from DAOTWD010000124.1 coordinate 17,347, forward strand.
TGCCTGCCGCCGCTTTCTTGTCTATGAAGGGGCAGTGCCTTGTGCCGGCTCATACGCTACCGAAGGCGAAAAAGACGTTTTGGGCGGACGACCGCATACCTCCTGTCTTTACGTGTATGACACAGTCATCTTACCAGCTTTCTGCCACATGTGGGCTATGTCCTGAGGCGCTGTCTGCAAATGGGGCGCATGCGCGATGCTCTGCCCACATGGTGTGTCCGCAATGGACAGCAACCGGGTTCCTGGAAGAGTGTTCTCTGATTGTCACACGGTGCGAGCTGGTTGAGTGCCTGGCAGATGATTCCGTGTCAACATGGTGACGGCATAGCAGCCGCACGCCATACGCCTTTTCAGACAGGCTCTAAAAATAGCCATTAGCCAGCCATCCACCATCAACCGTCAGTGTCTCACCCGTGACGAAGGCCGATTCATCGCTCGCCAGAAAAAGAGCCGGGCCGAGCAGATCATGCACCTGACCGATACGCTGGAGAGGTGTGCGATTCACGATCGGTTCACGATACAGCTTGCCTTGCGCCACTAGTGTGTCCTGGAGTTCCGTGTGGATCCAGCCGGGGATCAGGACGTTGACGCGCACGCCATGCGAGGCCCACTCGACGGCGAGGGCACGGGTTAGCCCAATAATACCGGTTTTGGCAGCAGCATACGCGGCACGCATAGGGAAGCCAACGCAGGAGGTGAGCGAACCAATATTGATAATACTGCCTTGCTGTTGAGCCAGCATCACCCGCCCCACGGCCTGGCAGCACAGAAAACTTCCCGTCAGGTTAATCCCTATTGTTGTATCCCATTCGGCATAGGAGAGTTCCAGGGTAGGGGCAACCATGGGGACACCAGCCACATTGAGCAGAATATCAATGCGCCCAAAGGCCGTCTGGGCAGCAACGACGGCTGCCTGTACCGCCGTCGCGTCACGGACATCAGCCGGGTAGATCAGTACTTGCCGTTCATATGCCTGGATCGTGGTGGCTACTGCCTCAAGTTCGCTGGCAGTTCGACTGAGCAAAACCAGGTGAGCGCCTTCACGGGCAAACCCTTCGGCTATGGCTCGACCAATCCCACGACCGGCACCAGTGATGAACGCTACTTTGTCTTGCAGGCGCATCAGCGTTGCTCCTGAGTTTGATCGCGTATATACCTGATCATCAGAAGTGGAAATAGCTACGTTGCATCATCGGTTGTGCGTTCAGTGGTGTCTGGCGAGCGGATCATTATACGTCAACTTTGCTGGCTGAAGCATGAGCACAGACTGGACTATGTCGGGACTATTATACCAGGACTCAGGCCACACCGTGATCCAGGTTGGTCAATGTGGGAATAGTGTACATGCTGTACGTTGTACCTCATAGGTACGAACATTCACTTGTTGCTGGTCTGTTGTTACGTATGCTATACTAATGGTCGTCAAGAGCGTCTCCTGTGATACAACCGTGATACCGATTATATAGTCGTTGCCGGAGTCTGTTATGAGTAACGATGCACCAGGTTTGCTGGAGGCAGCGCATCAGATTGTTGTGGAGCAATTGACGCGCCTGCGTGACCTGGTACGGCAGGGTGAGCAGCAACGAGAACAACAGACGGCCGAACTACGGCGGATTGAGCGATTGCTAGACGAAACCATGATGCAACAACGCTTTGCCGCCGAGCGCAAGTTGCCGGCTGCGGCCACCCTTGCAGCACGCGAGCAGGAATTGCGCCGCCAGCAAGAGACGACGCTGCATGCTAGCCAGCAGCTACAACGGGCCTTGAAAGAGTTAGATCAACTCGTACGGCAAATTGATATGAGCAGTACGGCGCTGGAAGGTGAGAGTGGGACGGCCGATCCGTGGGTGCTGGCATTACGTTCTCAGGTGATCAAGGGCCGTGAGGAAGAGCGTGTGCGGCTGGCACGTGAAGTTCACGATAGTCCCGCGCAGGTGCTGGCAAACATACTGATGGGCCTGGAGCGTTGTCATACACTTCTGCAGCGCCAGGATCTGGAACACCTGGGTGTGATGCTGGAGCGTCTCCGCGACGCAACGCAAGAAGGCTTACACGAGGTGCGGCACTTTATTGCCGATCTGCGCCCCGGTCGGCTGGAAGAGCAAGGTTTAATCGTGGCGATCCAGGAGCATATTCGGCGCTACAGCCAGGCCTACAATGCCCGTGTCTTTTTCGAACATGATACCCTGCCCCGCCTGGGGTTGGAAACAGAGATTGTGCTGTATCGTATTGTGCAGGAGGCGCTGCAGAACGTGCATAAGCATGCGCGGGGTGCGTCGGTATGGGTTTCACTGCATATCCGCCAGGGGCGCTTGCTGTTGACGATACGCGATGATGGGCCAGGGTTTGATCCGCATGCGGTGCTACGGCGTGCTGGTCGTGAAAGCTGGGGATTGACCAGTATGCGTGAACGGGCCGAGTTAATTGGGGCCCGCTTTGTGGTGATCGCCCGTCCTGGTCAGGGAACCGAAGTTACGGTTACGCTCCCGCTGACTGCCAATGATGTCAGGCCATAAATATATCAGGACATATACGTACGGTGGTTTGGGCACCGAGCTGTCGCAGGCACAAAAGACCTGGTGTTCAAACAACCGTGTACGTCCTGCGTATGGTATCTATGCACTTATACTAGAGGAAGAACATATCCATGTCCGCTAAGGTAAGGGTGCTCATAATTGATGATCATCCCCTGTTTCGTCAGGGCATTCGCTGGTGTCTGGAAGACGCGGGTGACATAGAGGTCGTAGGTGAGGCAGAAAATGGTCAGGAAGCGATCAAGTTAACCGAGCGTCTCGCACCAGATGTGGTGCTGGTCGATATTAATCTACCCGGCCTGAATGGGCTGGAAGTGGCGCGGGTGATCAAACGCCGCGAGCCGCGGATAGGAATTATTGTCCTCAGTGTCTACGAGGATGACGAGCAGCTTTTTCAGGCCATCAAGGTGGGAGCCGCCGCGTATTCATCCAAAGATGTCAATCCCGAGGATCTGTTGCACTATATTCGCGAGGTGGCGCACGGGAAATACTTAATTAACGACAGTGTCCTGGCCAAGCCGCATGTAGCAACACGTGTGCTGCATCAGTTTCGAGAACTGGCAGCATCTGAAGACGAGCAGACAACGGCGCTGTTTGCCCCCTTGACCAGTCGTGAAATTGAAATTCTGGATTGTATTGCGCGGGGCCTTTCGAACAAAGAAATCGCCAGTGAATTGAGTATCAGTGGCCAGACCGTTAAGAACCATATTACCTCGATTTTGTCGAAGCTGCAGGTCAATGATCGTACCATGGCAGTCATTTATGCCATCAAGCGCGGGTGGATCAAAATGGGCTATGATAGTAGCGGGCACTCCGAGCAGAATCAGATCGTCGATGCTTCATAGTCCCGCGGTACACACCTGGCTTCTGGTTACTCTGTCCGAGGGTATATGTCGTTCGCATCCAGGCCATTCAGGAGTATTGTAGCGGTCATGACATTGGTTGCTATGGGAATATTGTGGACATTGCATACCCGCATCAGCCCTTGAATATCCGGCTCGTGAGGATGGGCATAGAGCGGATCAACGAGGAAGATAACACAGTGAACGCGGCCTTCGGCCACGCGGGCGGCAATTTGCGCATCGCCACCCAGAGGGCCAGAAAGCATGGCCTCCACCACCAGGCCGGTGGCTTCGGTAATACGTTTGCTGGTGGTACCAGTGCCAACCAGGTGAAACCTTTTCAGAAAGCGGTAGTTGGCCTCCACAAAAGCAATCATTTCTTCTTTCTTCCCATCATGCGCAACCAGCGCGATTGTTTTCATTGGCTTTGAGACCCTATCCTCATTCGGTTACTTTCACCGGTTTCTTAGATCCTCGATGGCTGGAATTTGCTGTTGAGTATGTTGTGATCTTCTTTCGATTAGGATTCTGTGAACTACCCTGTGTTTTGCCATTGCTACTGACGGGGGTGGTTGTACTCGTATCTGCATCGGTCTGAACATGGGCTGATTTTGCTTTGCGCCCTGTTTTCGCTGGCGACTGCTTTTCCCTGGTTGTGGCTGTTGCACTCCCCTTGCTTGCCGCTGATGTGGGGGCAACGCCATTGGTTGTTGATGTATCTGTGGTGCTCGTCTCCGGTGTATAGGAATCAACCAGCGCCAGGTCACTGGTGGTATAGTCACAGTCGGGATAGCGGCTGCAGCCAAAAAATGGCCGCCCAAATTTGCCCCGCCGTTGCAGTATCTCCCCCTGGTGACATTTGGGGCATGTGATGCCGGTAGGGATGGGCAGTGGTACCGGTTTCCCATCTTTACCAACCCGCCGCGTATTCTTACACTCCGGGTAGCCTGAGCAGCCGTAGAACAGCCCAAAACGGCTTTTCTTCAGCACCATGGGCCGCCCGCACAGATTGCACATCACATCGCTGGTCTCGGCCGAACTGGCGGATTCCAACACGATATGTCCTTCATTATCACGATGGAAATCACTAGTGAAATCACACGATTCCTTCCCACCCTCTTTGCTATAGCGCGAACAGGCCAGAAATTCGCCATGCCGACCAAATTTGATCACCAGGTGCCCTACCTGACATTTGGGGCACCTCAGGCCGGTGCTGATTTCTTCGTGCTTCACATTGCGCATACTCTGGCGGGCCTCTTCCAGCGTATGTGCGAATGGCCCATAGAAGGCACGCAGCACGGGTACCCATTGCTTTTCGCCTACGGCAATGTCATCTAGCTCCTGTTCGAGTGCCGAGGTAAAGTCATAGTCCACAATTGTGGGAAAATGAGTAACCAGCAGGTCGGTGACAATCCGCCCCAGCGTGGTTGGAATCAACTTTTTCTCGGTCAGGCTGACATACTCCCGATCCTGGATGGTCGAGATAATCTGAGCATAGGTGGATGGGCGGCCAATGCCCAGGCGTTCCAACTCCTTGACCAGGCTGGCCTCAGTATAGCGCGGAGGCGGTTCCGTAAAATGTTGCAGCGGCAGCAGCGCCACGAGATCAAGGAGTTCGCTTTCGGTGAGTGGAGGCAGGCGTTTCTCACGATCCTCTTCCTCCTCGCCTTCATCCAGACTGACATTGTAGACCGCCAGAAAGCCAGGGAACTTGAGGATACTGCCCGTTGCCCGGAAGAGATAGGGCGGTGGAGATTGCTGCCCATTGATCCAGGCTGCAATATCGACGGTGGTGCTATCAAAAATAGCCGCTGCCATCTGGCTCGCCAGGAATCGCTTCCAGATCAGCTCGTACAGGCGGTACATATCCCGGTCTAACACAGCGATCAGGCTTTCCGGGTCGCGCTGGATACTGGTCGGGCGAATAGCTTCGTGAGCTTCCTGGGCACCTTTTGCATGCTGTTTGTAGTGCGGTGGCTTCTCCGGTAGGTATTCTTTGCCATAGCGTCGTTCAATAACTTGCTGTGCCTCCTGCTGCGCCTCCTGGGCTACGCTGGTGCTGTCGGTACGCATGTAGGTAATTAAGCCAATGCTGCCATCTACACCACCTATATCGACGCCTTCATACAGTTGTTGCGCCAGCGACATAGTCTTTCTGGCGCTGAAGCCAAGCTTGCGGCTGGCTTCCTGTTGCAGCGTGCTGGTGGTAAAGGGCGGGGCGGGATTGCGGCGCTTGTCTTTGCGGGTGACCTTCTGTACCTGGTAGCGGGCATGTTCCAGTTCGGCCACAATGCCATAGGCCTGTTCCTGACTTTCAATCGCAAACTTATCAAGCTTTTTGCCACCGCGTTCAATCAGCACGGCGCGAAACGTGTCTTTCTTGTGCCGGGCCTCAGATGATGGTTGCGGTTGATCGTGCGTCAGATCCTCGGCGTGCTGTTTGAGCAGATCGGCTTCAATCGTCCAGTACTCGACCGGCTTGAAGGCCTCGATTTCCTGCTCGCGGGTCACAATCAAGCGTACAGCGACCGACTGCACGCGCCCGGCTGACAATCCGCGCTTGACCTTGTCCCATAACAGCGGGCTTAACTGGTAACCGACCAGTCGATCGAGCACCCGGCGCGCTTGCTGGGCATCAACCAGGTTGGTGTTGATCTGGCGTGGATTAGCAACTGCGGTCTGTACTGCATTGCGGGTAATTTCCTGAAAGACCACACGATACACCGGTATATCCCTGGGGATACCTACCGCCTGGGTAATATGCCAGGCAATGGCTTCGCCCTCACGATCCGGGTCGGTTGCCAGGTACACTGCCTCTGCCTTCTTAACGGCCTGACGCAGTTCGCTTACCACCTTCTGTTTTGTGATTTCGTAGACCGGCATGAAGTCGTGGGCTAGGTCGATCGCCAGGTCTTTTTTGGGGAGATCGCGCACATGTCCCATACTGGATGTGACTCGAAAGCCAGGGCCAAGATATTTCTGGATTGTTCTGGCTTTGGCCGGTGACTCCACAATGACAAGTTTGTCAGGCATATAATCAGTACTCCAAACTGGCAGCAAGGCCAGCTGCTACCACAAGCTCTCTATCAAGACAGGTGCGGTCATCTGGTGCGCCTGCTTACTATGTACTCATTTAACATTGTAGGCACTATACGCTTGTCCACCAGCATTGTCAAGTACGTGCCGGTTTATGAATCTTCAAAAACATGGATTTCCATCGTAAATTCGGGGAGTTCGGTTGTCGTCAGGGGCAGATGATGCAGGAGTATATGGGTCAGTAGAAAGGGGCGAGGACGGCACGGCAGATAAAACAGGTGAGTAAAACAACCGGTATCGCTGGCACCAAAGCCACGCACCGGAGTCTGGATGTCCGCGATGGCTGTCAGTCTGGCACACCAGAGGCTCTCCAGGTGCATAGGGCTTGCCACCGTCCAGGCTTCGATCAGTCGGGTATGGGGCCGTAAATAATCAATGTGCCAGTGCGGGCGAGGTTTGTGGGGCTGCTGGTGATAGCCAATGCGGGCGGCCAGGCCACCGCTGCCAAAAGCACTCCCGACATAGAGATAGTAGCCAGACGCAAAATCAAAATGACCCAGGCGGCCAACCCGCAGGTGCTGAAGATCCTGCTCAAGGTATAGAATGAGCAGGTAATTGCCTTTTAAGGAAGCCATATGTTCCTTCACAGCTGTTTCCCCTTTCGGGCGGGAAGCCTGGCAGCTTTCGTGCCGGGAGGAACGCCCGCGCTTGAGCGGCTTTCACCCATGGGGTTGTACCAGACCGCCAGTTTTGGTATACGAAAAACACATGTGCAAAGGCACGCTACCGGACGCCGTAGAGTACCGGCTCGCACGTCAACAACGGAGCCGTCGGTGCTTCCGGCAGGCAGTCCTCTGCCAGGGAAAAGGTTCAAGGGTCGTGCATCCATCGAAGCGAACCGTGCTCGTTTCAGGGCTGCGGTCATTCAGCCGATAGTCTCGGATACCGGCCTTCAGGTTGGGAGCGCCAGGGACAAGCCCAACCGTTTACGGTTGGGTAGATGACAAGTGACGGAGGATTGCGCTATCCTCATTATGCGGTCACGCTATTCTTTTTTTGAAACGTAACCGTTCAGGTGGGGTGATCATGCGGGGCGTTGGCCCTGATCGAGTCTCTTCGGTTTTGTAGGGGCCTGCGATCCCCGCGCTCATGCCGACACAGGTACCACCTGAACGGTTCCTTTGAAACGACACTTGAACATTATAGAAAAGAAGGTGCATGCTGTCTAGTGGTGAGTATGAAACTGTCAAAATCGTGAGTGCATTGTCGTCAACCGTTGTTTGCATGCTATAATAGCCCTATGAATGTTCTGATTATTGGCACAGGTGGACGGGAACATGCGCTGGCATGGCGGCTGGCACAGTCACCCCTGCTCACGCACCTCTTTATTGCGCCCGGTAATCCCGGCACGGCGCGGTTGGGGCGGAATGTGTCGGTCGCAGTAGATGATTTTGATGGACTGGTTGACCTGGCACGGCGCGTTCAGGCCGAGTTCGTCGTAGTCGGCCCGGAAGATCCTCTGGCACGAGGAGTGGTGGATCGTTTCCTGGCAGCTGGTATTCCGACCTTTGGCCCGACGGCAACCGCGGCGCGGTTGGAAGCGAGTAAAGCCTTTGCCAAGGCGCTGTTGCATACTGCTGGCGTGCCCACGGCAGTGGCGTATACCTTTGCCTCGGCTGAGGCGGCGATAGCCTTTGTGCGTACCACTGGCCAACCCTGGGTGGTCAAGGCTGACGGTCTGGCGCAGGGCAAGGGTGTGGTGGTGGCCGAGGATGTGGAAGAGACGCTGGCCGCAATTACCCGCCTGAGTGCGACACCAGCTGGGCAGCAGGTGCTGCTGGAAGAACGGCTGTATGGCCGGGAGTTATCAGTGCTGGCATTGTGCGATGGGCGGGTGTTGCTGCCATTGACACCAGCTCGCGATCACAAGCGCTTGCTGGATGGTGATGCTGGGCCGAATACGGGTGGTATGGGTGCCGTGGCTCCTGTTGACGACGTTGATGCCGATGTACTGGCAATGGTGGTGACCCGTTGTATGCAACCGGTGGTGGACACCCTGGCAGCCCGAGGGGCACCTTTTCGTGGGGCACTCTACGCCGGGATAATCCTCACCGAAGATGGGCCGAAGGTGCTGGAGTTCAACGTTCGCTTTGGCGACCCGGAAGCCCAGGTGGTGCTGCCCCTGATTGAGGGTGATTTCCTCGCAGCGCTGCTGGCGTGCGCTGAAGGACGGCTTGATCCGGCGATGCTCCGCCCACGTGCGGGCTATGCGGCATGCGTGGTGCTGGCGGCGGCGAATTATCCGGGCACTCCACGGCGGGGCGATGTCATCACTGGCATTGAAACCGTTGAAGGAACTGACCTGCTGGTGTTTCAGGCTGGTACTGCCATGAGTGAGATGGGGCTGGTGACTGCTGGCGGGCGCGTCTTGGGTGTGACCGGGTTGGGAGCCACGTTGCCTGCTGCTCTTGACCGAGCCTATGCCGCTGTCGAGCGGATTGAGTTTGCGGGCAAGCAGTATCGTCGGGACATCGGGCGCTGACATGAGTTATCGGGTGGTGGTGCTGATCAGCGGCACCGGGAGTAATTTGCAGGCTTTGCTGACGGCCCAGATGTCCGGGGAACTGGGGAGGGCCGAGGTCGTCCTGGTGGTAGCCGACCGTGCCGATGCCTATGGCTTGCAGCGGGCGTTGCAGCACAACATCGCCGCTGCTTTTGTACCGCTGCAACGTCCGCGCCATATAGCGACGCGCACTCTCTGGGAGCAGCGCCTGGCCGATGTGATTAGCGCGTTTGACCCTGATCTGGTGGTTCTCTCCGGCTTTATGCGAGTCCTCTCTGCAGCTTTCTTGACGCGCTTTTCTGGACAGGTGATCAATCAGCATCCGGCTTTGCTGCCCGATGATGGCGGGGATATCGTCTATACCAGGAATGGTCACGCAATCCCCGCCTTGCGTGGGGCCCACGTGGTGACTGACGCCCTGCGCCTTGGCCTGCCTGCCACAGGTTGCACGATCCACTATGCCACACCGCTGGTGGACAATGGGCCAGTGCTGGCGCGGGTTGAGGTTCCCATCTTCCCCGATGACAGTCCAGAGCGTTTGCATGAGCGAATTAAAGTTGAGGAGCGTCGTATGATCGTCGAGGTCGTGCGTGATCTGGCGCGACGGTCGGCTGGAAGATAAGCAGGACACAGATGAATAGAGAGAAGGCACAGGTGGTCAGTTCCGGTGCTAAGGATGCCGCTTGTAGGTACCCAATAGGTGCAGTGCCACCGCTCGAATCTGGTGATCGCCTGTCACGGGCCGAGTTCGAGCGGCGCTACCAGGCGCATCCAGAGTTCAAGAAGGCGGAACTGGTGGAAGGAGTGGTCTACGTGGCTTCACCCGTGCGCTTTGAACAGCATGCCCGCCCCCACTATATGGTTATTGCCTGGCTTGCGATCTATCAGGCTGCCACTCCCGGTACAGTTGGCGCAGACAATGCTACGGTACGACTGGATAATGACAATGAGGTGCAACCCGATGCGCTATTACGTCTGGCACCAGCATGCGGCGGGGTATCGCGGGTGACAGACGATGATTATCTGTACGGCCCACCGGAACTGGTGATCGAGATCGCGGCGAGTAGCGCGGCCTATGATCTGCACGATAAGCGCCAAATGTATGCGCAGCATGGCGTGCCGGAGTACCTGGTCATCCAGATGTATGAGCGACGGGTAGACTGGTTTACGCTCCAGATGGGTGCCTATGTTCCGCTCGATGCCGATGCGCAGGGGGTGGTACGCAGTCACGTCTTTCCGGGCCTGTGGTTGCAACCAGCGGCGTTATGGTCGGGTGATCTGGCGGGGTTGCTGGCAGTGGGGCAGCAGGGTATTGCCTCGGACGAACATACGGCGTTTGTAGCAAAGCTACAGGGCACCGGCACTGCCTGAAGGTGACACAACGCCCCATGCCTCACCTGGCGCAAGGCGTGCGGGCGTACGTCACACCGGGGCGCGGGCGGCGGCCATCCGCGAGGGGTGGAGCAAACATAGCCCGGTCGCAGGCACGTTGGAGCCGTGCCCTACAAAGGTATCGCATGAACTCTACCCCTCACGCCCGCGTAGCAACGTCAGTGTCAGCCACAGGCCGATAAACACAACCGCCAGTGTCCCTCCAATTCCCAGTACCATCGGCAGCGTGCCACTCCAGCCGCCAATGCCCACCGCTACTGCCACCAGTCCCAGTCCCAGGATCAACGCTGACAAAACGATGGCCAGCGCCAGGCGATTGGCGGCACCAATCAAGGCTCCGGCCAGGCGTTGCAACTCCTGTTCGCGGGTTTGCACGCGCAACTCGCCATCATTGAGCCGTTGCAGCACGTCTCCCAGTTGCTGGGGCAGTGCCAGTGCTGTCTCACCCAGGTTGCGGGCTTCCCGGGTCACCCACTCATACAAAAGCGTGGGATCAATCTGCTCAACCAGGACACGCTGGGCATAGGGGCGCGTAATCCCAAACACATCCAGATCGGGGTCAAGTTGCAGCCCGATCCCTTCCATCATAATCACCGCCTTGAGCAGCATCGCTAGCTGGCCTGGCATGCGCAAGCGGTGTCGGCGTACAATCGCCAGCAATTCCTCGCCGGTCTCACGCGCCGAGATGTCGGACAGCGGGCGATCCACCAGGCGGTCGGTGAAGCGCTGCAGATCGCGCCGGAGGGCCGGCGTGATGTTGCGGCGGCTTAACATCCCCAGACGTTCCATAGCACGGAGAGCATCGTCATTGTTCCGATTCGCCAGCGAGAGGATGAGAACCAGTAATTGTCGTGCCAGATCGCGATCGAGGGTGATCATCTGGCCGAAGTCAATGGCTCCTACCACCTCACCCGGCAGCACAAAAAAGTTACCTGGATGGGGATCGGCCTGAAAGAAGCCATAGCTAAACACCTCGTCCAGGATCAAGCGGGTGCTATTCTGCGCCAGTCGTTTGCGATCAATGCCCGCCGCAGCTAACCCGTGTATATCATTGATCTTGACTCCGAACAGACGCTCGCTGGTCAGCACACGGGTACTGGTATACTCCCAATAAATAATTGGAATACGTACCATTTTTGTATGTGCAAAATTCTGGCGAAAGCGATCAGCGTTATAGGCTTCCTGGCGATAGTCCAGTTCGCTCCGTAACATGGCACTAAACTCCCATGCCAGTTCAACGAGATCATACTGCTTACCCAGCTCGGTACGCTCCTGTGCCAGCGCGGCCAGGTCAGCCAGAATAGCCAGATCCGTCGCGATAATGTGTTGAATATCTGGTCGCTGTACTTTGACGACTACTTGCTCACCGGTGGGCATGCGTGCCGCATGAACCTGACCTAGAGAGGCGGCAGCCAGGGGTGTGGTATAGAATTCCTGGAAGAGCATATCGATAGGGCGTCCCAACTCAGTCTCGATCGTTGCAATCGCAATCTCCGCCGGAAAAGGAGGGACGGTATCTTGTAGTTTATCAAGTTCAGCTACAAATTCAGGTGGCAAAAGATCGGGTCGAGTACTCAACAGTTGCCCCAGTTTGATAAAAGTTGGCCCGAGTTCGATCATCGCCTGACAGAGCCGTTCGGGGATACTGATGGGGCGTGGTGGTGGTACACGCAGGATAATACGGCGGGGCAGCGAGAGCAGAGTGGTTAATCCCATCTGTTCCAGCAAAAATCCAAAGCCATGTCGCCCGAAGACGTGCGCAATTTGTTGATAGCGGCCCAGATAACGGGCCTGACGAACGAGAGGCCACATACATGTAACAGGTTGTCATCATGAAGAGGTATTGGGCCTGCCAGGGCTTTGTTTCCGGCGTCGGCTCACGCCTCTGTCATAATACTAAAACCAGCTCCAGAGTTGTATCAAGAAAGGCCATAGATGCGGGATAAAAATCAGGCATCCGACAATGACGGACAGCATGGCACAGAGCATGACTGCTCCGGCGCTCACATCCTTTGCAATCCGTGCCAGCGGATGGTAGGTACTGGTGGCAATATCCACCGCCGCTTCAATCGCCGTGTTAACGGCTTCTGCGGCCAGTACGAGGGCGATGGTGATCACCAGCACCAGCCATTCCCAGCGTTCCAGCCCCAATCCAACTCCCAGTACCAGTGCACAGGCACCGATCAGACAATGAATTTGCGCATTGCGTTGGGTACGTAGCATATACCATATGCCGGCAAACGCATAGCCAAATGAGAGCAGCAAGGCACGCGTGCGTCGATCAATAGGACGACAGGGTAGCGGCAGGGGTGCCATAGCATCGGGCGTCCGCTGCTCTTCAGGTGGTGTCCAATCAGGTGGTTGCTGCATCAGTCGCATGTGCGCTGTAATCTCATCACGTATCACGTATCACACAGCATTGATTATACACTGATAGGCCACCTGCGTGAGTTGGGGTGGGGTAACCCTGCCTCTCTACTTCGGCTATAATGCAGAGGTTACAGGCGGCAGGGATACCGGTTCTCTATGCCATGTTCCTTGAGCACCTGGTAATACCGGTTTTGCTCTAGCATATTATAGAAGGAGAAAGTTGATTTATGCGCATGATCATTGTTCGTCACGGCGAGAGTGAGTGGAATCGCATTCATCGCTATCAAGGGCAGCTTGATGCGCCACTATCCGATCTGGGGTTGCGCCAGGCTGAAGCGCTGGCACAACGCTTGCGCGACGAACCTATCGACTGCATGTATACCAGTCCGCTCCAGCGTGCTGCCCACACCACGAAAGCGATTGCGCGCTGGCATGCAGACGTGCCGTTGCGGACGGATAACGCCCTGTTGGAGATTCATCATGGTGAGTGGCAAGGAAAGTTTGTGGATGAAATCATGGCGAAGTATGCTGATGGCCTGCAGGAATGGCGTCAGCATCCGATGCGTTCCCAGATGCCGGGTGGTGAGAGTTTTAGCAACGTTCTCAAGCGCACACTTGATTTTAAGGAGCGGTTGCTCCTGGAACATGCAAATCAGTCGGTGCTGGTAAGCACCCACGATGTGGTTATTAAAATTCTGGTAGCCGATGCACTGGGTATGAATATGGATCGCATTAATTGTATCTGGCTGACGAACGCCAGTATCACCGTCATCGAGTATGGCCCGGATTTGCCCTACCTGGTTAACTTGAGTGATGCCAGTCATCTCGGGCAATTGACCGTAACGCGTGAGGATCAGAAAGCGTTGTAGAAGGCCCCGAAAGACAAAGCGGTCTGAGCGCAAAGCGATCGCAGCGCAAAACACCATTGCAGACCGCTTTACGCTGATTCTGTTCCCCTTTAACTGCGGATACTGGCGTTGATCTCGCACTCGAGCAGCTTCATAATTTGCGCTCGCACCTTTGCCAGCGCCTCATCGCTGAGCGTGCGATCAGGGGCGCGAAAGGCGAGACGATAGGCCAGGCTGCGTTTCCCTTCACCCACCTGTGGCCCACTATAGACATCAAAGAGGGTCAACGTTTCGAGCAACGCACCCGCACCACGGCGGATCACGTCGGCTACATGTGCGGCGGGCACATCGCTGGCAACGACCACGGCCAGATCCTGGAGTGTGGCGGGATAACGCGAGATCGGCTGATAGATCGGGGGCGTCGTGAGGGTTATCAGTGCATCGAGATCGATTTCTGCCGCAGCCACCCGCGAAACCGGCTGGCTGACTGTCCCGGTCATCCCCAGACGCTCGCACACATCCGGGTGCAGTTCGCCGAGCACCCCGACGCGCTCACGGAAGCTGTTCGCCTCTCCATGCTCCGGGTTGTGTTTCGCGTTCAGGCTGACCGGCGCGCCAGCGCCGATAGGACGGGCGAGTAGCAGTGCTGCCGCTCGTCCTGGATGAAAGCGCTCGTCATCGGTCAGCGGTACAAACGCGGCATACCTGGTCAGCTTTAGATGCGCCAGCAGCGTCTCAATAACACCTTTCAGATCGAAGAAGTCCAGATACCCTGGCAATGTCGCATGCCAGGACAGGCTGTCACGTGGGCCGGCGAGTGCGATGCCTAGGGAACGAGGTTCGTCAGGGAGCCAGTTCCCATGCGCACCTGGTTGTGCCAGCGGGAGGAAAACACGGCCTATTTCAAAGAGTTGCACCCGCTCGCGCTCGCGCAGATTTGCCGCCAGGGCCTCCAGGAGGGTAGGGAGCAGGCTACGTCGCAGATATTCGCGTTCTGGTGAAATAGGGTTGCTGATACGTAGATAACGCTCGGGATTGGCATCAAGAGGATGCACGTGCGCTACGGCAGCCATACTGGTCAGCGAATAGGTAATCACTTCAGTCAATCCACAGCCAACCAGCACATCACGGGTACGCTGCTCCACTTCCAGTTCGGGGTGCAACTCCGGCGCGGGCAGTTCATCGGCCAGGCGCGTGATCGGAATCCGGTCATAGCCATAGAGCCGTGCCACCTCCTCGCACAGATCTGCCAGCATCGTCACATCCTGGCGCCAGGAGGGCACCACAACGTTGACCAGCATGCGTGCAGCATCGACGTCACAGCGAAAACCGACTGAACGGAGAAGATCGGCAATCTCCACCGGTGGCAGGTCAATGCCAACAATGCGGGCCACTTCTGCCGATGATAATTCCAGGTGTAACGGTTGCCAGGGATGGGGATAGATGTCGATCAGTCCTTGCGCGACCACACCTCCACCCAGAGTGCGCATCAACTCCAGTGCCCGGCGCTGGGCGATGGGTGGCAGTTCGTGGTCAACTCCGCGCTCAAAGCGCCGTGAGGCCTCGCTCGGCAGCTTGAGCGCCTGGGCGGTGCGGCGTATCTGGGTTGGTTCCCAGATCGCGCCCTCCAGGAGCACGCGGGTGGTGGTTGCACGTACCTCACTGTCTTCACCGCCCATCACTCCTGCGATCGCCGATGGCCCGGAAGGATCACAGACGAGCAGCGGGGGGCGGCCCCCTGTGGCGGGAAACAGGTCGTGGTCTTTGCCGTCGAGCGTTGTCAAGTGTTCACCCGGTCGTGCCAGGCGCACGATCAAGTGCAGATCCTCCACCCGGTCAGCGTCGAAAGCGTGGGTCGGCTGGCCCCACTCCAACATGACATAATTAGAGATATCCACGATATTATTGATCGGGCGCATGCCTGCCGCACGTAGCCGACGCTGCATCCACGGTGGCGCAGGGCCGATCGTAATATGCTCGATCAACCCGGCGGTAAAACGGGGGCACAGGTGGGAATCTTCAACCGTGACGCGCACCCTCTCACTGATGGGCGGCCCTTCCATCACGACCTGCGGGTCGGGAATATGCAGCGCTGCGCCGGTGATGGCTGCAACTTCGCGGGCGATCCCGACTATCGACAGACAACGCGCCAGATTGGGCGTCAGGTCAATGTCCAGCACGACCTCGCCCATGAAATCGCACAAAGGCATCCCCACGGGCGCATCGTCTTCAAGCACCATAATACCCTCGTGGTCGTCACTGATGCCCAGTTCCTTCTCACTGCAGAGCATCGCATCGCTCATCACACCGCGCACGGCCCGGCCTTTGAGCGTCGTAATCACCGGCTCGGCCTGATGTCCATCGTAGAGGCGTGCGCCTTCACGCGCAAGTACTGCCTTGAGCGGATGCATCAGGCGTCCCTGGCCTTTGTAGGGGAAGAGATTAGGCGCACCCGTCACGACTGTGTGGGGGCAGGCACTGCCGTAATCGACATCGACCAGCACCAGGCGATCGGCGTTGGGATGTGGTTTAACTTCGAGGATATTGGCAACCAGGATTTTCTCGCGATCCCAGGCCAACGCGGCCCCGGTGACGCCAATATAGGTAATGGACGCCACCTCCAGGCCGGCCAGGGTGAGCCGTTGCGCCAGGTCTTCTGGTGACAGCGTCATATCAACAAATTCCTTGAGCCAGCTTAGTGGCACCTTCATTGTTTATACCCTTCAAAATAGAGAGACAGGAAGTCGCCTGTGCGTTCAGGAGTATAGCCGAGCCATACGGCTCTGTCAAACATGATGGAAGATACCCATCTGGCCAACGCACGAAGGCCTGGTGTGTGGTTTGTACGAGCGACCGGTCATGTCCGTCATATAACCCGCAAGGCTGAACGTCAAACAGATCCGCATGCACTTTACAAAATCTGTGAAAGAAACAACCGGGTACGATCCTCACGGGGGTCTTCAAAAATTTGCTCCGGGCGGCCATCCTCTATAATCTGCCCATGGTCAAAGAAGAGCATACGGTCAGCAACTTCACGAGCAAAGCCCATCTCGTGTGTCACCACGAGCATTGTCATCCCGCTCTCGGCCAGTTCGATCATCACATCCAGCACTTCTTTGATCATCTCCGGGTCAAGCGCAGACGTTGGTTCATCAAAGAGCATAATCTTGGGTTGCATCGCCAGTGCGCGCGCAATAGCGACGCGCTGCTGCTGTCCACCGGAGAGTTGCCCTGGATATTTATGGGACTGATTGGCAATACCGACCCGATTCAGCAGTTCCATTGCCACCTCACGCGCTTTTGCTTTGGACCACTTGCGTACCCAGATCGGAGCCAGGGTCACGTTGTCCAGTACCGTCATGTGGGGAAACAAGTTAAACTGCTGAAACACCATACCGACTTCGCTACGAATGGCCTCAATATTACGAATGTCGTTTGTTAGCTCAATACCATCGACAATAATCTGACCCTGCTGGTGTTCTTCCAGGCGGTTAATGCAGCGAATAAACGTAGATTTACCGGAGCCAGAAGGCCCAAAAACGACGACGACTTCACCTCTTTTTACTGTTGTATTGATGTCTTTTAAGACATGAAAATCATCAAACCACTTATGTACTCCACGACAGATAATAATATCCTCAGCTCTGCTCAGATCTTTGCGTCCAATCATCGTCCCCGTTATCCTCGTTCTGGTTTTGCGATTGTACGTATTCGGGTGGAGGAGTCTGGCAGGGCCGTCCCTCACCCGACGTTTCCTTTTGTGCCAGTTGTAGGAGGAAAGCGGCTACAACCAGCCGAAAAGTGGGGGTTCTGGGGGCCTGTGGCTCGCAATCCCCTCTGGCAAACGTTCTTTCGGATGGATACTTAGCGATTCCCACCGCCAAGCGTCTGTTCGAGGCGCTTACTGATGTATGACATGGAAAACGTACATATCCAATAGACAGCCGCTACAAACAGCAACACCTCGGTTTGCAAGCCCAGGAATTCCGACTGCGCCAGCACACTGCGCCCGATGCCGAGCAGATCCAGCAAGGCGGCAATCACCACAAGCGAAGTATCTTTGAACAGACTGATAAATTGCCCCACATTGGCCGGAATAACAATGCGTAATGCCTGGGGTAGGATAATAAAGCTCATCGTTAAAAACGGGTTTAGACCAAGCGCCCGTGCGGCCTCAAACTGCCCACGTGGAATCGCCTGGAGGCCACCGCGGACATTCTCGGCAATATAGGCTGCCGTAAATAGCGTAAAAGCGACAATGGCTCGTATAATACGGTCAAAGGACTCGCCACCAGGGATAAAGAGCGGCAGCATGATCTGAAACATAAACAGCACGGTAATCAACGGTACAGCCCGGATCAGCTCAATATACAGTGTACAGCAGAGGCTGATAGCCGGTAGGGGACTACGCCGACCAATCGCCAGCAAAACCCCTAGAGGAAACGAAAAGGCAATGCCGGTAATAGCCAGCACCAGCGTCAGTTGTAATCCCCCCCACTGTCGTGTTGGCACAACCGGTAAGAATGCACCGAAGCCACGCATCAGGATCAGCATAAGCGGCAAGAAACCGAACCAGGCCAGAGCAACCCATCTCCCTACATAGGGCATGCGCCGCCCGACGAACATACCCACAAAAACCAGTCCTCCACACCCGGCCAGCCAGATCCGTGTGACCACGCCAAAAGGAGCCAGGGCGAGCAGCAGCAGGGCTGCGCCATAGACGATTGCTACCCGGCTGACCACGCGTGGCCAGATGCCCCAGCTCAAGCCGAGCAAGGTCATACCAATCGCTACGCAGAACCAGAGCCGCCAGGTCTGATCCAGGGGATAGGTGCCAACCATAAACAGTCGCAAGTTCACGGTTATGACTCGCCAGTTCGCGACAGTGACGATCCAGGTTAACAACTGGCTCAAGACCGTATACATCAAAGCCAGGCTCAAAACCGTGAGTAGTGTATTAAACCAGCTACTAAACAGGTTTTTTTTGAGCCACTTTGCTACGTGCACACGTTCCTGGGGACGGGTTACTATCTCGGAAACAGAAGCCATGGCTTACCTTTCAACCAGGCGCACGCTACGATTGTAGAAGTTCATAAACACCGATGTGATCAAGCTGATGATCAGATAGCTCATCATGATCAGACCAACCATTGGGACAGTCTGAGCTGTCTGATTCATTATCGTCCGCGAAACGCTAAACAGATCAGGATAGCCAATCGCTATCGCCAGACTGGAATTTTTGGCGAGATTAAGATACTGGCTGGTAGTGGGCGGGATAATAATGCGCAACGCCTGGGGCAAAATAACCAGACGCAAACTCTGGCTGCCACGTAACCCTAGCGCCCGTGCTGCCTCTTTCTGGCCTTTAGACACGCCCTGAATACCAGCGCGCACGATTTCAGCAATAAAGGAGGCCGTGTAGATCACCAGGCCGACCAGGAGTGCCGCATATTCGGGTGTCAGTTCAAAGCCACCACGATAGTTCAGACCGCGCCGCTCAGGAATGGTCAACTCCAGCGGACTGGTGGCGAGTACCAGCCAGCCGATAATCGCACTGGCAGCAACAATGAGCAGACTGATCAGAAAGCGCGGTGCCTGCTGTCCGGTACATTCCTGGTGACGCTTGAGCCAGTGCCAGACAAGCACGGCCCCAAGAATACCAACAAAAATGAACCCGATCCACCAGGTCGTTGACGGTGTCGTGGTGAAACCTACCATCGTCAGACCTTTATTACTGAGATAAATCGGGCCAGGCAACGCAATTGCATTTTGAACCCGTGGTAAGCGGAGGAACACGGCCTGATACCAGAAAAAGAGCTGTACCAGCACGGGTACATGGCGAACAATCACCACATAGCTCTGAGCCAACCGGGCGACCAGCCAGTTGCTGGACAACTGGGCAATGCCTATGAGTAAGCCCAGGAGCGTTGCCAGCACGATTCCCAGGATAGAAACGAGCAGCGTATTGACCACACCGACTTGAAAGGCGCGCCAGTAGGTATCGGATGGACGGTAGGGGATGGGGCGTACGCCAATATCAAATCCAGCCGTCTGGTTCATAAAGTCAAATCCACCGACAATTCCCAGACGTCGCATACCACTGGTAACATTGGCATAGAGTATACCTGCTACCACCGCAACGACTAGCACAAACGCTACCTGGCCAAGAATAGCGAGAATGCGGACATTACGCCAGAACGGTGGGCGACTGGAAACGGGTGTCATGGCTTGTTCGCTCATACTGTTGCCATTCTGCGCAACATAACCGAGGGCGCAAACGCCCCGGCTACCGTTGCAAAGGCCACCTTCGTGGCCTTACGAACCTGCGACTTCAGAATCTTATGGAGTATGTTGCATCTGTCTGATGGAACATGATACCCGAGTGACGCGATCGCTCGGTGTTCCTCCTTTTTTCGCCGATGTTTCCTTTGAGCAGAACCGAATGGGGCAGGGCGATGCTTCTTTGTACGCATTTCTTCCACACTGCTGCAGGCGAAAAAGCCTTCTGACCATACCCCTCCACTGCATAACGTGTGCATACACAATCAATAGTGTTCCTGTGACGATACCAGGGCTAGACCGTCTGGGAGGAAGTGCCCATGCAGTAGGATGGACACTCCTCAAGCCACGACCAATCAGGCGTGCTGATAGGCTGAAAGTCTAACGGAATGGTGGTGAATACAGCAATCCACCATTCTGCCAGGTAGCGTTCTGCCCACGATCAAGATTAAAAGGGGTATCTGGCCCCAGGTTGCGATCAAAGATCTCGGCATAGTTCCCAACGCTCTGGATCACCGTCACAGTGAAGTCGTTTGGCAAACCCAGACCAGACCCTAACTCGCCGTCAATGCCCAGGAAGCGCCGAATGTCAGGGTTTTCGGTATCAAGGAAGTCATTGATGTTCGTGGAGTTGATCCCAAATTCCTCAGCCTGAATCGTCGTATAGACGACCCAGCTGACCACATCACGCCACTGACTATCACCCTGGGCTACCACTGGTGCCAGCGGTTCTTTGGAGAGCACAATATCGAGAATTTCATGGGCACCGGGATCTTCAAATGTTGTGCGCCGGGAGACGAGTTGCGAAATATCACTGGTAACGGCATCACAACGACCTTCGCTATAGGCATTGTAGGTCGGATCAATCTCCTCAAACACCACCGGGTTAAAGCTAATGCCCTGGGCGCGGAAGTTGTCGGTCAGGTTCAATTCGGTGGTGGTACCACTTTGCACACAGATGTCAGCCCCTTCCAGGTCTGACAGGGAGGTTGCGCCCAGATCGGCGCGCACCATTATGCCCTGACCGTCATAGAAGGTGGTGGGGCCAAAGTCCATTGCGGACGTATCACGGCTCAGTGTCCAGGTCGTGTTACGGAACAGCACGTCCACTTCACCGGTTTGTAGCGCCGTAAAGCGCTCCTGCGTGCTGAGAGGGCGAAATTCAACCTGTTCCGGATCGCCAAAAATGGCGGCAGCGACAGCACGGCAAAAGTCAGCATCAAAACCACGAAAGGTGCCATCTGGTTCGAGATTACTGAATCCCGGTAACCCACCGTTCACACCGCAGATCAGATTGCCGCGATTGAGTACGCGCTGCAGCAGACTGCCAGCCTGAGCTGTCGTGCCGCCCGCTGGATCTGCGGTTTCAGTCGGTGCTGCTGTTGGTGCTGGTTCGTCAGTGGGGACTTGCTCATCCACGGTAGGCTCTGTGGTCTCCACCGTCGCTTCCGCAACCGGCGCGGTTGGCTCGTCGGCCGGCGCGGTCGGTTGCGACCCGCATGCGATCAGTATCAGCACGAGCATTCCTACCCAGAGCATGAGTATCTGTCGGTTCATACTGCACTCCTTTATCTTCAGCGGTAGGACAAAACACACCGAACGATTATCGGTCTGTCACTACCGCAAGGCTCCCTCTCCAAACGAACGGTCACCATCCGCGCGCCAGAGGGACGCGCTCCGCGAGACCTGTGGTACGCTCCCGTTACCGATCGACGATCCGTGCCCCGGAGGGACGCGCTACGACACGATACCCGGCCTTTCGCGCACGTGTCGTGTTCTGGAAGTTAAAAGATGAGGTTTTAGAGATTGTAGCAATAGACCCATCATATGTCAATGGAAGCTAATAGGAAACATAAGCGTAATACACGTTCCACCTTGCCGATCCAAAACGATGGTTGCCCGGAGTTGACGGGCCAGAACGTGAACTAACTGGAGTCCGATACTCGACGGATGTTCAAAATCGACGCTGTCGGCCAACCCGACGCCGGTATCGCGTACTTGCAGTATCGCCTGGTTATCCTTGTTGGTATGGAACGTAACGGTGATCATGCCACCCTGGTTCCCCGGAAAGGCATGCTTCAACGCGTTCGTCACCAGTTCGTTGACGATCAGACCACAGGATATGGCTATATTAGAGGCAACACGGATGGCTTCGCTATTCAGGTGTAAGCTTACATCTGAGCGTGTCATATAGGACTCCTGGAGCGGAGTCAGGAGATTTTTGAGATAGGTCGCCATGTCCACATGCACCAGATCATGGTTTCTGGACAGGGATTCATGGATTAGGGCCATTGAGCGCAGACGGCTCCGCGCATCCTGGAATATATCGAGCATAGCAGGGTCTCGCACCGTTGCAGACTGCAGATCGAGCAGACTGGAGATAATCTGCAGATTATTCTTCACGCGGTGATAGACCTCGCGGAGGAACACCTGATTCTCCTGCAATGTCCGTTGGAGTTGCTCTTCGCTGTGCTTACGATCGGTAATATCGACGGCAACACCGCCGATAGCATAAAGGCTGACTTCAGCGCTATAGAGGGGAAACTGGATCACCAGCAGTGTGCGGTCTGTGTCGGCTGAGGACATCACCAGTTCGATCTTCGATGACTCGCCAGTTGCCAGAATTGCTTGCTCGGTTTGCCAGAACTGAGCAGCGATGTCGACGGGGAACAGATCCGCCGCCGTCTTGCCGATAATATGCCCTACATCGCGATTCAACATCTGGGCAATACTCTGCGAGGCAGATATATAGCGTCCTTGACAATCTTTAACAAAAATACCAACAGGAGCATAGGAGAGGAGATCGGTCAGGAGACGATTGTCATTGCGCAGTGTTTCGACCTGCTGTTCCAGGGCTGCGACACGCTGCCGCAGCAGGACTATTTCGGCATCCTGGGCGTTGGAGTGGTCAGAATCGTTACTCATAAACGTACTCTGGTTTCTGCTGCGGTAACCAACTTCTTCTGGTGGCAATGAATAGAAAACAGGGGCTATAGTATACCATATGCCACAACGAGGGCCGGCAGCAACAAAAGTCCGAACACGAACGTCTCTTACATAAGACAATTCTTGTTAAATACGGTTTATACCGGGCAATCAGGGAGGCAGAGGGGGAGTCACCCTTCTGAATAAGGCATGAAAGAATCAGCTTTGTATCTTGCTTCATTGGTGGAGCGAACATTACGTGCCGGTGCCGTGCTGGTGGGAGGGGTAGCGCGTGAGACCACTGAGGTGTTGCTCCCGTTGCGTATTCGGCGTACCCGGCTATACCAGGTCACGGTGGCGCAGTTGCTACGCATTATAATCGAAATGGTCGGTGATGTGAAGGGGATTTATCCTCATGAACAAATGCCTGTCGGTGAGTTGTTTGTGCGCAAGTCAGCCGGTAACGTGGTGGAACTTTCTGGTTTTCTGGCGATGGGCTGGTCGCCCGTCTGGTTACTGGCTGCTGCGTCTGATCTTCTCGGTGGCACGAAAGCCTACCTGGCCGCGCTCATCGAGGATTTGCAGCGGGCCAACGTGTTACCAGAGCATGTCAATATTTCCTCGTTCGAGGAATTACTGAATGCACTAGAGGGAACCTCGGGTACTCTGGCAGAAACCATTGTGGTCTTGCCGCTAAATATGAAGGATATGCGCATCGCCTGGGAGAATTTGCAGCAAAATATCAATCGCTTGCCAGACCCTGGTCAATTGGCGTCGATCTTCAGCGAATTGCAGCGAGCTGCTCAGCACGAGCAGCGTTCACTGCTTGAGATCTCGGCTATCGTTGCTCTTGGTGCTGTGCGCACAGGTATTGAGATCGGACATACGCATCTCTTTGAGTATTACCGCAGTGCGTTGCAGATGATAGCCAATGAAGGGTTGATTGCCTATTTAAAGCGGGTCAGCGAGCCGTATCGCACCCAAATTGTCCGACATTTTGATCCAAAGACCCCAACATTTACCGATCGTTTTCTGAGGCGCTTGTTTGAACGTCAACCATCAACCGTACCACATGAGCAACTGGAAGCACAACTGACCGAAATGGCGCAGACAACCGACGATGTTCCACCCGAAGAATCACCAGCCGTTCCGCGTCATATACCAGATCAGGACACATGGGAACGAATCGTGTGAAGCAACCCGGAATAACGGCAGAAGGAGGGGCGCAGCAGCAGCAGACGGAGATTAGTGGACATCCTGTGGCACCCCGCTGCTGCGCCCCTCAATCGCTACGACATAATCAACATCAACCAGGAGGGGATCGCAGCGCAAAGGCGCAAAGCAGCAAAGGCGCAAAGCAACAAAGGGGCAACGTGTAGGGCGTGCCGCATGCTTCACACCTCACTCCTTGCCTGACCCAGTTTTCCCGTATAATGTACGAAATCGCTGGCTGCCGGATCTGTTTGAACTGTAACATCAACATCCCGCTGTTGCACCCCTCCTTGCACCATCACCGTGGCCAGCCACCGCGTCCCTCTGGTCAATCATGCATATGCAGATCTGTCACAGCACCGAGGCTGCTGCTGGAGACGAGCCGCGCATATTTTGCCAGCACGCCCCGCGTATAGCGTGGCGCAGGTGGTTGCCAGGCTGCACGTCGTAGCGCCAGTTCTGCTTCGGATACATTCAGCTGCAGCAGGCGGGCCTGGGCATCAATCGTAATCGAGTCGCCCTCCTGAACCAGCGCTAGCGGGCCACCGACCGCCGCCTCGGGTGCCACATGGCCCACTACCAGGCCATATGTCCCACCGGAAAAGCGCCCATCGGTGATCAACCCCACCGAGCCACCTAGCCCGGCCCCAATAATCGCTGAGGTTGGAGCCAGCATTTCGCGCATCCCTGGCCCACCCTTTGGTCCCTCATAGCGGATCACAATCACATCGCCCGCCTGGATATGCCCGGCCAGAATTGCCTCCAGGCACTTCTCTTCCGACTCAAAGACACGCGCCGGGCCGGTGATCTGTGTCGATGTAATGCCTGTAATTTTGGCAACACATCCCTCTGGCGACAGATTACCGCGCAGAATCGCCAG
Source organism: Chloroflexaceae bacterium (assembly GCA_034435975.1). Classification (GTDB taxonomy): domain Bacteria; phylum Chloroflexota; class Chloroflexia; order Chloroflexales; family Chloroflexaceae; genus CAKZQX01. The sequence continues at coordinate 42,228 of DAOTWD010000124.1, forward strand.
ATGGCCCTGCGGATACATCGGGTTGTTCCAGGGCCGAATGACATCCTGATCCGGAAGGGGCTCATCCGGGACATCAGCCAGCACGTCAGCAATTGTCTGCCCGGTAATCGTCAGTGCATCACCGTGGAGGAGGTCGTGAACCAGGAGCATCTTCATCACCTGTGGCACACCACCCACGAGATGCAGATCGGTTGCCACATATTGACCAGAAGGCTTCAGGTCACACAACACTGGTGTGCGCTGGCGAATCGTCTCAAAATCATCAATCGTCAGCGGTACCTGCGCCGCATGGGCGATCGCCAGCAGATGGAGGACAGCATTGGTTGAACCACCAAGTGCCATCACCACCGTAATCGCATTTTCAAAGGCCTTGCGGGTCATTATCTGGCGCGGCAATCGCTGCTGACGGATCGCATCGACCAGCACTTCACCGGAACGTGCCGCGCTATCGGCTTTCTCTGGATCTTCGGCGGCCATCGTTGAGGAATACATCAAGCTCATACCCAGTGCCTCAATTGCCGATGACATCGTATTCGCAGTATACATGCCACCACATGAGCCAGCGCCCGGACAGGCCCGCCGCTCAATCTCCAGCAGCTCCGTTTCTTGAATTTTACCCGCGCTATACTGCCCCACCGCCTCAAATGCGCTCACGATGGTCAGGTCGCGCCCCTCATAGTGACCGGGCTTGATCGTACCGCCATAAACAAAGATGGCGGGAATGTTCATGCGTGCGAAGGCAATCATAGCGCCGGGCATATTTTTGTCACAGCCACCCACCGCCAGAACGCCATCCATGCTCTGCCCATTACAGACCGTCTCGATTGCGTCTGCAATCACTTCGCGGGATACCAGCGAATACTTCATGCCCTCAGTGCCCATCGAGATACCATCACTGACGGTAATGGTGCCAAACAGCTGGGGCATCGCGTGGGCCGAGCGGATCGCCTGCTCGGCCCGTAAGGCCAGGTCATTGAGGCCAACATTACATGGCGTAATCGTGCTATAGCCGTTGGCAATACCGACAATGGGCTTACTAAAATCTTCGTCACCAAACCCGACCGCCCGCAGCATAGCACGATTGGGCGAGCGTTGAACGCCTTGTGTAACAATTTTACTCCTGTTGTTGTGAGTCATTCTTTCTCTCCTCGGGCTTGCCCGACGTGGCGCAAAGCAACAAAGGGGCAACGTGTAGGGCACGGCTCCGGCGTGCTCGCGCCCACTGCCGCACCGTGCCCCGGAGGGGCACGCTCCCAGGGCACTATTGCAAGTCTATAATAGATAAATAATAATAGTACGCAACCCGCGCCAGTGCAAATGGCGCTATGACCTATGACCACGAAAGAGCAGATACCATCAGGGGTTTCATGGAGAGTGGATGATGGTGGAACGCGGTTGCATACTACCTGCAGATGAGCCTCAGCATCCACTATCAGATATCAGACATTGACGCACGGCCTCTATCACGCCACTGCGTTCCACCTGTATTGGTGTCCCGATCCGCGCCTTGATCTCCACCATTCCTGCCGCCAGCAATCGTTCACTTAGCAGTACACGTACTGGCAAACCAGACAGATCAGCATCGGCAAACTTGACTCCCGCCGACTCATCACGGTCGTCATAGAGTACTCGCAATCCATCGGCTTGCAACTCGGTGTAGAGCAGGGTACTGGCTGCCCGTACAGACTCTTTTTTGCCCAGGCTGATCAGATAGACATCCGCAGGCGCAACGGTGGCGGGCCAGATAATGCCCATCTGATCATGATGTTGCGCTACTATTACCGCTAATAGGCGTTCAAGGTGTAGTTGATAATAACTTGCCAGAATTGGCCGTGCGCTTCCTTGCTGGTCAAGGCAGGTTGGTGGAGGAGCAGGCCACTCCAGTCTATGCTCACTCGATCCAAGTTCAATGCCTTGCTCGTAACGCAATGGTGTCTGGCAGCGCGGGCATGGATCGCCCGCATGCACCAGCGCAATGTCTGCCACTAGCGCCGCTTGCCAGTCGCGCCCATACAATACATTGCGGATATGATAACCCGGGCGATTCGCACCCACTACCAGCGGTCCGGCGTGGACAACTGAGGTATCAGCAATGACCGTGACATCGCGTAGACCAATAGGTGATGCATAGCCAGCCACCGCACCCGTCGCCGCAATTTGTGCAACACTGGCTGGAGTAAGTGTCGATAGCCCGGCTATCATACGCAACCGGGCTTCATTGACTTCTCGATCGCCACGAATAATCACCAGGAGCAATCCGCGTTCCGGTGAGTCAAAGAAGACTGCCCTGGCTGTAGCTGTCTCTGGAATATTTAGATATCGTGCCAGATTTGCAATGGTAGTACAATCAGGGGTAGCAACTGGCTCTATCGGCGGAACCAGGGATGGATCAAACGGTTCAACCAATGGCAAGGTGGCGTGGGTGGCTACGTCCAGTGTCGCAGCATAATCGCCGGTCGGGCAGACCACCAGCGTGGTATCACCGGTCGTCATACGTACCATCCATGCCTGGGCCGCCACTGCTGCGCTGGCCGTGCGACAGGCAGCATCGACGCGAATGGATTGCAGGCCACAGCGGGTTATGATGCGCTCGATAGCTGCGGCCATCTGCGCCTGGACACGATGGTGCGCTTCAGTATCGCTTGCACAGACCAGACCCTGCACCAACGTCGTTTCACGCAAATGCAACAATCCCCCGCGAGGCCGCACCTGGTCATTATAGCCGGTTTGAATCTGATAGACTGCAATTGGAAGCTGGCGGTATGAAGTTATTTCACGGCGCAGCAGATCGGCCAGAGCGTCGATGGTTTTTATGGGGCGAGGGGCGGCTATAGATGGCGCATCCGCAGGAGCAGCGGGTGGCGTCTGGAAGAGCGGCAAGCGTAATTCCTGGGCACCGATACGGGTCAACTCGCTGTGGATCAAGTCTTCAATCCGGCGTAACACACGCATGCCCAGCGGGAGCAAGATATACCCACCTGTCGACAACGGTCGTGCCAGACCTGCACGTAGCACCAGCTGGTGTGCCGGGTGGGTGGCTTCACCTGGTGCCTCACGCCACGTGCGTCCTACAAGCTGTGAAACAAACATATGTGCCTCGTTTAACCATAATCCAATAGTCTGGTATGCCACACGTACTAAAGTACAGTATACAGCAGGACTTTTGCTCTATTGCATCAGTCCTGTCAGCTCGTTAAGATAGAAATCATCTTCATATGAGGGTAGTGGGCTATGACTGAAAAAACTACGATCTTAGATAGTACTCAAGGAGACTCTCATGCGTATAACCCCCAATCATCCACGCCTACGCCTGATCGCTCTTCTGTGCTGGATAGTCGGTAGCTGGTGGCTTATGCAGATCGTCTTGTTTGATGCCTGGTATCCAACTCCGTTCCTGCCTCTTGCTATTCTCGTGTCCGGAGCTATATTTTTGGCGGTTGGCATTGCTTTCTGGGAGTTGAGCCTGGATAAGCGCGCCGGAATTGTGCTGGATCGCAAAGGCCTGATGCTCAACCTTGGACACTCGGCCTCTTTCGTTGCCTGGGACAACGTTGCCGAGGTCGGTTTATGTCGCCGCCGCGATAGCCTGCTCGCACTGGGTAGTCGCTATCAATTAGGGATCCGCCTGTACGATCCAGCAGCCTATATCCAGAGTTACGAACAGCGGTTACCTTCGGCTTCAGGGCCGCTGGCGTTCTTATTGCAGACGCTGTATGAGGCCTTCCGACCACTGCGTCAGCTCGATGATGGACTGCCAAAGATCGATCATCTGCGACGTACCCGCGCCCGTACCGGCTATGACGTGGTAATACCCGAAGCGCTCCTCGGTGGTAGGGCCGAAGCCTTTATCACTATGATTGAAGGGTATTGCTACGATCCGCAGCAACGGCATATTTTGGGGAAGTATGTGTAGACCCGGATCTCCCCCTTCCATACGTGCAGAATTATTGGTAGCAACCAGGAGAGACGGTGTATGCACTGTCTCTCTTAGTCTTAAGCGCTATCTCCAGCGAGAGGCCTCGTGATCACTCCTGCCGTTCTGGAAGCTTTCATGCCATTGAAACATACATCTTGCTGTACATTCCTTCATCTCTCCTCCTATGCTACACTATAGCAATCCTATACCAATGGTCAACCGGGATTCAGACGAGAATAGAGTCTAGACGATGCGCTAGCAGGTGAAAGTCTCGACTCCTGGTTTACCATTCCAGGATGTTTGTGATGGAGCTAACCACACGTCTCTGGGTTTGAAAATAGCTGGAGGATACCATGGTTACGAATTATCGTGCCCTGGTCTGCGTCGGGTTATTGGGGATGAGCCTGCTCATCGCTTGCGGCTCAACGGTATCACGGCAGATCCAGGAAGCAGGCGGGATCACGATCGGGCTGGAGACGGAGCAAAATCCGCAGGTGCATCAGCTCCAAACGTTCCTCGTGACGCTTCGAGATCAACAAGGCCGGGCACTGGAAAGCAATGATGTTTATCTTGATCTGCGCTGCCAGGCGTTGTGCGCTATCAATCGCCCGATGGCCGAGCCAGTTGGTAATGGCACGTATCGGGCGCAAACGGTCTATACCATGGCAGGGCCATGGACGGTCAGGGTGGTTGCCCGAGTTGCAGATCAGGAACATGCGGCGGTGTTCGTCACTGAAGTAAAGTAGCTGAATAGTACGCTCAACAACCGGTTCGAGCGTATGTATTTGCAGAATAGAGAGCAAGGAGAGGTAGAGGTATGCAACGATCGTTCCCACCGATTATGCGCCAGTATGTTCTGGCCTGTATGATCATGATGGTGTGTGCTATGCTGCTGGGAGCATGTGGGCAGTCGCCACCCACGGCTGGCTTCTCCTCTCCACCGGATGCAGCGGAGCATACATTTGTCCCGGTGCTGGCCGTATCAGAGCTGGAAGTCGGTCAAAATCGGCTGCCGTTGGGGATTATCAAGAATGGCTCGCCCGTTAATGATCCCGATCTCAAGCTGCACGTACGCTTCTATTATCTTGATGGTGATGACCCAACGACGGTGCGGAGTGAGGCGGATGCGGTGTATCGCGGGCAGGGTTTGCCAGTTGGTATCTACATTGCATATCCACAACTAGATCAAGCTGGCGCGTGGGCGGTGGAGATCGAAATCCCACAGGCTGATGGCCCACCGCAAACAAGCCGCATCCGCGTTGATGTGCTGGCCGAGTCGCCGATCCCATCGGTCGGCAGCCCGGCACCGGCAACTCGCAACCTGACCGTACGCGATTTGCCCGACCTGACACAGCTTACCTCTGATAGTGTACCGGATCCTGATCTGTACCAGTTGACGATTGCCGAGGCTATAGCGGCCAACAAGCCTTTCCTGGTCACTTTTTCAACACCTGGCTTCTGTCAGACGGCAGTGTGTGCGCCGAATCTGCACGTGATCAAGCAACTCAAAGATCAGCTACGGGACGAAATGAATTTTATTCACGTGGAGGTCTACCCTTACCCATTCAGCGAATCATTTCAAATGCAGCGCACGGTGCCAGCGATGCGTGAATGGCATTTGCGCACCGAGCCATGGACGTTTCTAGTCGATGCAGATGGTATTATCCAGGCGAAGTATGAAGGTGGGTTGACGCTGGTGGAACTAGAGCCAGCACTATGCCAGCTTATTCATGGAGAGCCAGTTGATCCAACGCAAAGCTCGCTCTTTTGTTGAGCACTTTTCGGTGTAAGCGTAGGAAAGATATAGAGAATGAAGAATGAAGCAAGTAATCAACAAGAAGTTGGGCGGCCTACTAAAAACAGGTATCTGGGAAAATTGCATGAGCAGTTAGACACGTTGCCAATGGTGCAATATACTTGCCTCAACAAATGTAAACTTGAGAGTGCAAGGTCATGCTGAATCTGGTCGACACCTTTGATACTTTGGTGAGCAAACGAGACATAGCGCTCAGCGATATAGATAGACCGCCTCGACAGACAACTGTTTCAACAGTTCAAAGGCAAGTTTATCGTTCAGCCTTCGCTCTCTCGCTCCCCGGTCAGTTTTCAGGCTAATAAAACCAGACCCGTTTATCGCCGGGTTGTGGTCATAAAGTTACTGACAATGATGTACTCTTGTCTTTTGCTAAAAGTATTGTCAGACACCATCAGTAAGTGACCACCCCAGCGCTACCGCGGCGCGCGCCGCGCCGCCCGCGCCCCGGAGGGACGTACCCCAGGCTCCGCACCCCGCGCCGCCCGCGCCCCGGAGGGACGCGCGCCCAGGCTCCGCGCCCCGCGCCGCCCGCGCCCCGGAGGGACGCGCGCCCAGGCTCCGCGCCCCGCGCCGCCCGCGCCCCGGAGGGACGCGCGCCCAG
>DAOTWD010000125.1:0-4006 GCA_034435975.1 Chloroflexaceae bacterium
GTGCGGATGCGACGAGGCGAGGAGGGGAAGCCCCATCGCGTCTCGTCGTCTCACGCGCGGGTGACGCACGTTCTTCGGAAGATGTGCGGATGCGACGAGGCGAGGAGGGGAAGCCCCATCGCGTCTCGTCGTCTCATCTGCGTCATCTGCGGACGTTCGGTAGCGTCGTTCCCGCGTTGCTAAAAACCAACTTCAACGATAGTACGGGCAGTACGATCCTGGCGAAAGCCGACCCCGTCTTGAATGAGTCCGACATAAAAGCCCATACGTGTCTCGCGTTGCAGGACAACCACGTTGCCAATAATTTCGACCTCTTCGCCCGGCATGAGCCAGTCCTCCTCACCCGGCACCGCCCACTCAGAGGGTGGCCGATCCGAGAGTGCCCAGCGGAAGGGGTAGCGCCGCGGGCCACCGCCGCTATTGGCATCCCAATCCAAGCCGACACGCCAGAAGCCACCAGCTTGCGCGGTATAGCGCCCATCTTCCACGGAGGAAAAAACCTCGTCCGTGGTATAGGTAAAGCCACTCGGCGGGCCATAGGTACGGATCGGCACGTCGCCCGTGTTCTTGACACGCAACGTGACGGTGAGGGTCTCACCGAGCATGAGTCGCCGCGGCGCAATGCGGGCCTCGGTGATCGTGGCTTCCGGTTGGCCGACATCCTCCAGGGTAATTTGACCCCGGCGCTGCACAATGTTGCCAAACTGGTCTTCGGCCCGAATAGTATAGGTATAGACCCCGCCGGGCAGCAGAGCACCATCGGGGCGGCGGCCATCCCAGACATGGCGCTGCTCAATCGGTGCCTCTTCGTTGCGACTGACAATCGCAAAGGTCTGCTCGTCAGGTGTGGTAATGGTAATGTCAATGGTGGCCGTCACCGGCAGGCGATAGGTCAACTCAGCAATATCGTCGATCGCGTCGGCGTTGGGTGAGATGGTCGTCGGTGACACCACCAGGTTTGTGATGTCTGGCATAGGTACGTCGCTCTCGCTGATCGTCAGCGTGAGGCGTTCCTCACGCATGGTGCCGGTAGGGTCAGGTTCCTGTGCCTGAGCCACGCCATTGCCGCTGCGGCTCATAGGCCGTGCCTGCACCACCAGTGTATAGGTGCCGCTGGGCAGTAAGCGGCGCTGCACCACCGGATCATCAACCGGCACTGTTCCGTCAAAGCGTAGGGTATAGGGATCAGACGCTGCGTTCCGTGGCTCGTCACGGCGGAGGGTATAGCGTTGTCCCTCGGCATCCTCAAGATAGATCGTGAGCAGCGCATTGCGCCCGATGCGATAGTGGATATCAAGCGATTGTTCAGCCGCAGTCGGCTGAAAGATGGTACTGCTGGCCTGCACATCGCTTAAGAGTGGGCCACGGCCACAACCCGTCAGCCACAGCAGCACGCCACACAAAAGAGAGACCGGCCCATAGTGCAGCCTGGTTGAATGAGCAATCATGGACATGAAGTTCCTCGTTATAGGACTACGATGAGACATCCCCTAGGTAGGAAGGTGGGGTGCGGCTGCATCCCGCCGAAGCCACCGTGGTATCATGCGCGGTGAAGTCTCGTTGTAATAAATAATAGTCAGGATAGAGTACGAGCAGAGTGTCATAGGGGTATCCTAACAGCTTCTGCGTATTGGTGCAACCAGGAGGGGAAGGACGGGCATCCTGGCGCCAGCACGTTCGCACGTGCCAACGCAACCCGGAATAGCGCAATCTTGATCAATCAGGGTAGTCCACCAGTTCCGCATATTTCTGCTGTTGAAGCCGTGTTGAGCTTGCACGCTATGGTGTATTGTGGTAGGTATATTAATCCTATCCCTATTGGCAACGGGAGTCCAGGCGAAAGCCTGGACTCCTGTCTTTTATGAGCAAGGCCCAGACGGAAGCCAGGATTCCCGTCTTTTATGACTCCTTGAGGATTGCTATCATTGAAGGAATGCACGTTTGATGCCAGCGGATCCGGGCCTGTCTGAGAGGGCTACGACTGGAGGATAGCATGCGGTAGCAGCATGGCTACCGCCTACGTTGCCCCTGAGTGCGATAGCCATGCTACCGCACTCGCAACCTTTGCGACTATACCCCGCTCAACATCGCGGCGATGTCGTTGGCGACGGTATCGATCGGCTTGATGTCGAACGTGTTGACCAGGAAGTCGGCCACGTTGGGCGACAGGAACGCAGGCAGCGTTGGCCCCAGGCGGATACCCTTGACACCCAGTGACAGCAGGGACAGCAACACCAGCACCGCCTTCTGCTCATACCAGGCAATATCATAGGAGATCGGCAGGTCGTTGACGCTCTCGGCACCGACGGCTTCGGTCAACGCTAGGGCCACCTTCACCAGCGAATAGCAGTCGTTGCACTGTCCGGCATCCAACACACGCGGTAGCGCACCGAGTGTGCCCAGGTTGAGCTTGTTGTAGCGATATTTCGCACAGCCGGCGGTCAGAATGATCGTGTCATTCGGGAGGGCCTGTGCAACGTTGGTGTAGTAGCTACGCTCTTTTTGCGGCCCATCACAGCCCGCCATCACCACAAAGCGCCGTAATGCGCCGCTCTGCAACGCTGCCAGCACCTGATCGGCTGCACCTAGCACAGTCGCATGCGCAAACCCGACAGTGATCTGTCCACTTTCCAGTTCAACCGGCGGTACACAGGTGCGCGCCCGCTCGATCAGCGGGCCGAAGTCTTTCGGCTGCCCTGGCTGGCGATCGGCAATATGCGGAATGCCTTCCCAGCCGACCATGCCGGTAGTAAAAATACGATCACGATAACTTCCACGTGGTTTCTGCAGGCAGTTGGTGGTCATCAGGATCGGGCCGTTGAAGGACTCAAATTGGCGCTGCTGTTCCCACCACGCACCGCCGTAGTTGCCCACCAGATGTGGATACTGCTTGAAGACCGGGTAGGCGTGGGCGGGCAGCATCTCGCCATGGGTATAAACGTTGATGCCCGTGCCAGCGGTCTGTTCGAGCAGGTCGTACAGGTCGAGCAGATCATGGCCACTGATCAGAATGCCGGGTGCACCGGGATCAACGCCCAGGCTAACGCTGGTTGGTTGCGGGTGCCCAAAGCGGCTGGTATTGGCCTCGTCCAGCAGCGTCATCGCTGTCACCCCCTGCCGCCCACAGTGCAGCGCCAGGTCAATCAGTTCCTCAACCGTTGCGTCATCATTGGTTGTTGCCAGCAAGCCCTCCTGGAGGAATGCCATCAAGCTGGCGTCGCTGCGATCAAGCACATAGGCGTGGTCGCAATAGGCCGCCAGCCCTTTCAGGCCGTAGGTGAGCAATTCACGCAAGGACTGGATATCCGGGTCGGGATGGTGCGTGGCACGGGGGGCAACGGCGGTACTCCGGGCAACGTAAGCTTCAATGCTGTGAGCAGGGATCGCACACGTTGCCATAGCTGGCGCGTCCGGCTGGGGCGGAATGCGGGCGCGTAGCTGGTCGCGGCGGACGAACGTTTCACGGATGAGTTGCGCCAGGCGTTCTTGGTCGAAGTTGACGTTGGTGAGCGTGGCAAACAGCGCCTGGGCCACAAAGAGGTCGGTGCTTGCATCGACGATTCCGAGGGCGCGGGCACGCACGCCATAGAACGCGAGGCCCTTCAGGGCATACAGCAGATAGTCTTGCAGGCCGGCAATGACGGGATCTTTGCCGCAGATGCCGCGAATTTCACAGCCAATATTGTGCTTTGTTTCCTGGCACTGATCACAGAACATACTCATGGATCTATTCCTCCTGGTATAGACTTCTTTCCTGGTTCTGTTATCTAGCATACGTGCCGGTGGCGCGGCTGTCGTTGCGGTAGCGCAAAGAGTGGTGGAGCGAGGGAGCGGGGGGCTTGAGACAATGTCCGCAGATGACGCAGATTACGCAGATGTTTGAGGTAGGCTGTGATGAAGCGAGGGAGCGTTCAAGCGTTCAAGCGTTGGAGCAGGGGAGCGCTTGGAGCGGGGGAGCGGGGGAGCGAGGGACAATGTCCGCAGATGACGCAGATGACGCAGATGT
>DAOTWD010000126.1:0-7285 GCA_034435975.1 Chloroflexaceae bacterium
ATGAAACTACCGAATGCTGAAAATGCGGTCATTGCCGCCGACAAACGCATCCACTATCTCCTCAATACCGAGCATAAACGGGGTGGGAGCCAGGCGATCGTGCTTCAGGCATTTGGGTATTCAGCCGATACATGGCACCGACTTGCCGCTGATCTCCGCACCTATCATTTGCCGGTTGATGTCCTTTCCATTCGGCAGACAGCCTATGGAGCGCGATTTGACATCCGCGCCGAACTCCAAACACCCGTTGGCCGTCCGCTCATGGTGCGGAGCATCTGGCAAAGAGATATCGGTACAGACTATCCACGCCTCATCACGCTTTTTCCTGATTAGTGCGAAGGGAACAGATATGGATCCAGCAGTTCCGCTCTATGAAGACATTATGCTCCGCATTGACCTACCGGATATCGGCCTGGTAGCCGGCGATGTTGGAACGGTCGTGGAATGCCACGCCGTGCCAGGCATGGAGATGGGCTATAGCGTCGAGTTTTTTGATATGCTGGGCAATACGGTTGCGGTGGTGACCCTCCCCGCCAGCGCCCTGCGACGTCCGACGGTGGCCGATCGTCCGTTTGTCCGCCAGGTCAACTCGCTCGTGGAACCATAAGCTCATGGGGCAACCACCAGACCCATCGTCCCCACCACACTGGTATCCCATCTGCTGGACTCCGGAGCGTGTCCGCACGGTGTTCACGACCGAGAGCCGCCAGAAGGCGTGCGATCGGTTGCTCCAGACCCATCGCCCGTTTCGGCATATTCGCGTGGATGTTTGTAAAGCGCGACATGCGGGTCAGACGTTTGTGACGGAAGAAGCGGTACGCACCATCATCCAGGCCGGGCCGCTAGATGCGGATAACCGGCTCTTCCTTGTCGTCGGCGAGGCGGGGAGTGGCAAGAGCGAACTCTGCTGGGCGAACGGCGGGTGAGCGAGGTGCAGCCATGCTACAATACTTCTATACTATGGTCGAGGAAAGGAGGTGCAATGATGGCACCACTGATGACGGTTGAGCACATTTTGGCAGCCGCACGCCACCTCTCGGTGCGGGATAAAATCCGACTTATTGCGCGGTTGAGCCCCGAAGTGGAGCAGGCCCTGGATGCCGCCACGCCAGATACCGGTGAATCGACAGGACTGCCTCTGACCAGGATGGGTGCGCCGGCGGCGTCCCTCCTTGATGTTACAGGCACCTGGTCGGGTGATGATTTTGAAGCGTGTCTGCAGATCGTCTATGCCACGCGACAACCAGTGAGCGCGGAAGAGGATGCCGAACTCCAAATACGGACGTCCACGCATGGTGCGTAGCATCTAGCAAATAGATACGGGTACAGACTATCCACGCCTCATCACGCTTATTCCTGATTCGTGCGAAGGGAACAGATATGGATACAGCTTTTCCGCTCTATGAAGACGCTATTCTCCGCATTGACATACCGGATGTCGGTCTGGTGGCTGGCGACATTGGTACGGTTGTGGAATGTCACATCGTGCCAGATAGGGAGGTGGGATATAGTTGAGAAAGCCTCTGATAGTATGACACACATTGTCTTTCCCACATCAGCAAGCAATCAGGGGCATGCCTTTGAAGATTTGATCCTGAGCCATTATCACCGGACACAGCAATACACCGTGCGCGAATGGTCAACTTATCTGCACGGTGCCTCCGGTACCTGGTGGCAATGTGATGGCATCCTGGAAGATGACCAGGCCCGGTATCTGGTGGAAGCCAAATTCTTCCGTGATCGTCCCGCCGATGTCCGTGACATTGATCCGGCCCGACGACAGGCTGCGGCCCAGGATCTAGCGTGTACCGGAATAGTGTATGTCTCGCTTCATGGCTTTACGCCCAACATGCTGGCATGGCCGCATAGTGACACGCTCGATATCCACTTTATCACCTGGGCAGATCTGCGTACAGAAGTATTGTCCAGTGTTCCAACCTATGCTTCAGCTTTGCTCGACCCGTTTGATCTCACATCTACTCAAGCTACTGCTCTATGCACCGGAGGAACGGTTCATTTCGATAGCCTGATCCCTCTGCCGCTCTCTTCTCAATTTCCTGAATTTGTGACTGTCCCTGACACTATGGAGCAATGGTTACGGCGTACGCCATTGCTCCCTGTACAGATGACTCAGATATCGAATGGTAAGTTCTGGTACGCGACATCAACCGGGAAGGTGACATTGATTGCTCATCGTGCCAGCGATCTCAGCTTGCAAGAAGCATGGCACCTTCAGGACACACTGGCTGGTTATGCCAGTCGCGTCTATAAAGCTGTACGGGCCACAGCCGAGGCTCTTGCGCTGGTGAAAGAGGGACTGATTAAAGACGTGAAAGATGCATTACATAACATAGGCTGGACAACAGGTGATGCGGGAGTACGCGATTCATTGAACTTTCTCGTACAGTTGGGTATGGCTCGTAAGAGAATCGATCAGCGTAAAGCGCGGTATACCTTATCGCCGCTTGGTCACGCTTACACGGCAAGTGGCCTGAACGATGCGTTGTTTGCGGATATTCTGAAGGAGTGGGCACCGTATCGAGCTTTGAGCCATGCGATTGCCATGCGTAATGTTCCGACGACCCTTCCCAATATCGTGGCCTATTTCAAACAGCAATATCAACCCTATGAACCTTATGCCCGTAGCCTTTTTAACCCAAATAAAGCAGAAGGATTACTCACGCTCTTCAAGCAGTTTGGGTAGGAGCTTGTGGTACTCCCTCAGCAGCTCGCCATGGGTGCGTCACCAGTGTACCACGCTGCTCCTGTGGCGGCGTTTCCGCTCGAACTCTTCGCTGCGCTTAAGCGTACACTCCGTGAAGGGTTGAGCGTAAAATCCGGAAAAAAGGCTGACGAATAATACCAGTGTCACTCCTATTTGATACCGGACTATGCTATACTGAGGTGCAACAAAAGACACTATTCATCAAGGACGTTCCTAATCGTTGCCAGCTATGAAACGCATATTAATTCTATCCTGTTCCCGGCGCAAACGGGCTGACACAGGCCTGCTTCCTGCCATCGAACGCTACGATGGGCCAGCATTCCGTGTGTTACGGCGCTTTTTGCGGCAAGCACCCGCAGATGCACTAGATAGCTTTGTTTTGTCAGCCAGATTTGGCTTGATTCCCGGCAATCAACCGATCCCCGCCTATGACCACCAGATGACCCGGTATCGTGCGCACGAATTGCAACCGGAGGTATCCACCGCTGTATCGACGCTCTTAACCACCAGGAATTATACCGCTCTCTGTGTCTGTATGGGTCATACCTATAGCATGGCCTTACAGGGATATGATCGTTCCATCGGTAACACTACATCGGTAACTATTGCTGCGGGTACTATAGGAAAAATGATTGCGACTTTGTATGACTGGTTGTACCAGGGTACAGCATTGCATGTCGCTAATACACTGGGGAGTAGACCATACCATGGCAGCGTGCAACTACGCGGCATTGCTACCACGCTGACTGCGGAACAGGTGTTCATGACCGCCCAGCAGGCATTGGACGAGGGACGTGATCATCCTGACCACTACGTTGCCTGGTATGTTCAACTGAATGGACAGCGGGTCTCACCAAAATGGCTGGTAAGCCAGATATTTGCCTTACCCGTGAGTACCTTTACCACGAGTGATGCGCGCCGTGTACTGGCTCAACTGGGGATTGAGGTACACCGCCTATGAATCACATGAATGGGCAAGACCGTTGGAGTACTGAGCAAGGTGTCCAGGAGGATTTTCAACGCCAGCCACACCTCTTCCTACGCCTGGCCGAAAATGCGCTCACTGTCGCGGAGAGCCTACGCGATAACTATTTCAGAAACACGGCCCAATTTGTTACAGCCCTCCGCAAAGCCATGCGTGCATCAAGCACACGCTCCGAACCTGTGTTGACCGCCCATACCGTTGTCGATGCCGCCTGGTCTAGCGTGCAAAATGAGGTTGTAACCTTTATTGATGGTGGGGTCGGTCAGGTGCAGTTATCCAGCCAGGTACCCATTCTCTTGCGCGTCGGCTCGTACTGTGTGCGCACTGGCGAGCGGCAGTTGGCCGAACGCGAGAAGTTTGGCTATTATCCTGTGATACTCGGTGACCTGGAGGGCGGCAGCAAAGAGCGCAAAGATTTTGTTGACATTGTGCGTATCACTGCCGAATTGCTTGGTGGCCTGTCTGCGCTGGAACGCATCCCCGATGTACGTGTGCTGATGTTTCACGGGCCGCTGGTGTATATGATGGGGGCGTATGCCGGACATACGCCTTTTACTGAGCAGGATATTGACCTGTTCTTAAAACAGTATGCTTCAGATCCTACCACTGCCCACGAATTGAAAGCGGCCTTCCTCCATGAAGCCAACCTCGACATCTATCCACAGATGACCGAGCGCTCAGATGAGTGGGTAGAACAACGTCTGTTTGAGCCACTGGCCTGGATTGCCTACCTCTACCGACGGTTGATCCGCAAGGCCCGGCAACGAAATCCGGTACCCTTGATTGTCGGTGTGGTTGAGCGTGGCAACCTGCGCGAGTTTAGCGAGAAGATTTTGCTCGACCGGGTCTTTCGTGGACTGCGCTCCAAGAACAATAGTGACTATTTTAACAAGATGTATGGCCGCACTGACCTCACATCGCCCCGATCATTGCTCGACCGATTAGGCTATACCGACAGTCTACTGCTGGCCATGCTGCTTCAACCCGGTGAGTTTTCGGAACCATGGGAAATCAGCAAGTATCACGGATTAAACCAGGGCAAACTGTCGTTGCCAGGAGAGTCCTGGCAAAGTGACGTCAACTTTATCCCGTTGCGGTCGGATAGGATCGGGTTCCCGCCCGTTCAGGGTTGCTACGTCCATGTTTCCGAAACGACCGAGCCGGTGCGGGTTGAAGTGTTTCGTGAACTTGGCGCAGATCAGGTAACGGAGGCCGTGCGCCGGGTGTATCTCTACTCTCGGCTACTTCCGGGGTATGGCTTCCCGGTTGGGCTAGATATTGTGGACAAGTATGCTCATGTCCCGGCCTGGATGACTGATGCCTACAGTAAGCTGATCCAGCATCACCTGGGGATCAGTTTGCAACGCGGTGAGATCAGCGATGCCGAAATGCGCCGTATTCTCGTGCAGGCCATCTATATGACCCATCGTGACTGGTTGTTCCGGCCTGATAGCTAAATAGAGGAGGCTCTATGACATCTACCCGTAATGTACGCCGACAACCTCAATCGCAGCCCGTTCAGTCTCCGCCACCAGTTGATCGCTATGTCGGCACGCTGGTCGGTGAAAGCACCAGTCGTGAATTTCGACTGGCAATAGCGCACGAGGCCATTCGCGAGCAGGATATTATTGCTGTCGATGCGGAATTGCGCAAGACGGGAACGAACGCTGGAGATGATCCAGAGCAAATCCGGGTGTGGGCCAAAGTTCAGCGGATCGAACGCATCAACCCCCTTTTTCCGCTTGAGGCGGGACACGAACTTGCAGCCACGCGTACCAATCCGTTCGACACGGTACTGTCTATGAGTCGTGAGATGGTCACCGCAGTCTGCCAGGTACTAGGGGCCGAACCACGGCAAGGCAGCAAAGGCGGCAAACTCGATCACCTGCGGTATCCCGCTCAGCCCGCTACCAGTGCCTACCGACCAGACTCCAGCGATATTGCACGCGTCGTGCTGGGTGAACTGACCCAGAAACAGAACCGGGCGCTGGATATTGCCACGCTTTCTAATCGTCCCGAAGTTGCAGTCAAAGTTGATGGGCATGCGATTGTCACGCGACATCTGGCGATCCTGGCGATGACTGGTGCCGGAAAAAGCTGGACGGCACGCCGCATCATTGAGGAGTTGGCCCAGAAAAACTATCCCATCGTGATCTTTGATCCTCACGGCGACTATACCGGGCTAGCAGATATACCAGCATTGAAAGGACGGGTGCGGCGGTATTATGCCCAATTTCCGGTGTTTGAACAGTCCCCGGAAACAGTTATAACTGTTGTTGAAGCTCTGGGATGGAGTCTAGCTAACACACATCGCAGCATGTTTGATGAATTGTTTAAAGGAGCACAGCATTTTATTTCAGCATCGTCGGCTGAACTAAAGGATCGGGCTGAGTGGCTTGGTGATTTTTTGGGAAATAAAAGTATTGTTCGTTATGGATTAAAGCCTGATCTCTTTTTTCTTGCCGACTTTGTGCAAGCAGTAGTACGGGCGGGCAAGTCAGAGGATCACGAATCATTGAGTCAGATTATTGAGTGGAGCGGTCGCGAACAATTAAATGTTAAAAAGCAGGTTGCCGGTTGGCTAGAAAGTTTTCCGAACAATCTTCGTGTTGCCGCGAAAAAACTGAAACAGATGGAAGAAATCAGTAAAAAAGCGGCAAAGACAACACAACCCCTGCCAACAGACTATACGCAACTCGTCAAATACAAAGAAATCAGTATTGTGTCCTTATCTGGTTATACTGGTGATTTTCAGGCTACAATCTACAGTTTAATTGCCGAGAGCATATTTAGTGCTCGTGTCGCGGATACTCTTGAACTCCCAGTGTTGCTCCTTCTAGAAGAAGCCCACAACTTTGCACCAGGCAAAGCCACCACGACTGCGGAACAGCGCGCTATCACTACCACGAAGCAGATTGCGCAGGAAGGACGCAAGTTCGGCGTTGGGTTGGTGATGATCAGCCAGCGACCCTCACGCCTGGACGAAACCACGCTCTCACAGTGTAACTCTTACATCATTATGCGCCTGGTCAACCCGGCTGACCAGAACTTTGTGCGGAAGGTCATTGAGAGTCTGGGTGAAGACGATGCGCGGATGCTGCCCGATCTTGATGTCGGTGAAGCGCTTCTGTCAGGCCAGATGATCAATTTTCCGGTTCTGGTACGTATCAAAGCACCAGAGTCACAGGGTGAACGTGAAGAGCAGGATGCGTTCGCGGCGCTGGAGGAGGCACGGAAGAGTTTGAAGTAAATATTGCAAGAAACCAGTATCTTCATACACAACCGTTGTGAAGACCAACTATAACGGTTGCTCTTTAAAATACGTAGCGGATGAGGTTTCCCAATATGCCTGATTAAGCTTACAATAGCGCTATTCTCGGCCGTCGGCACTCCTCTATCGGTGTACCGTGTACCCGGATAAGCCGACTGCTATTTGAATGAACTCAGTTAGACTTTTGAGGCCAGGTGTGTTATACTTCAGATATTGTATGTACGTCAGTACAACTATCATGAGGAGTACCATGACCACTATTCCTGTATCATTAACTGAAGCGCAATTTATTCAATTCATTGAG